>JANXSZ010000071.1 GCA_025356445.1 Betaproteobacteria bacterium
CCATGCCATGTTCACATCCTCCCAACGTAGCGCCAGCAATTCGCCGGGTCTTGCGCCAGTCAGTAGCATGGCTTGCAAATAGGCGGCAATTGCGGGGTTCCCAATTTGTTGCACGGCGGCAAACCACGCGGGCAATTGCTCACGCTGCAATGCATCCTTTTTGGTGCCAGCCTTTCCCAATGCCTCACGGGTCTTGCGGGTCTTGGCAGCATTCGCACCAGCCACCAGCGGCGCATATTCCGGCTGCTCAGCGCACCAGGTCAGGAATGCCCGTAACAGTCGCCATGCAAGCCGTGCAGGGGTCGGGCGGGTCTTTGCCTCATGTTCAGCCCACGCGGTCACTTTGCTGGCGCTCAGGTCGCACAGTCGAATGGCCATCAGTGAATGCAGCGGCCCCGGCACGGTCAACCCTTCGCCACGCTTGCGCGGTACGCCACCGGCGGCACTCAGGCGGATATGGTCTGCCAAGTGCAGGGCACCCCAGCGTGCGCGGCGGGCTTCGATGTAGCTTTGCCATACCTCGCCCACAGTCAAAGCCTGGGCCGCTTCCTGTTGGGCTTGTTTTGCCACTTTGGCGGCTTGGTCTGCAATGGCTTGGTTTTGAACTAGCTGTTGCTGGCGTTCAAGTTCTCGCGGGTCTTGGCCTTGCTCTGTCAATCCACGTAGGCGGTGGGCTTCGGTTTGGGCGCGGTCAATCGATACGGCAGGCCATTCGCCCAATGCACGGGTAAACAGCTTTCCCTTGATGCGCGTTTCAAACTGCCAGTGTTTGCCCCCTGCCTTGGTCACACGCAGGCGTAACCCCCTTTTTTCGGTATCACGCACCAAAACGAACGGCAGGTCAGCGGGGCAGGCGGCACGCTCCAGCAGTCCGTGCGTTAGGTCATGGGCGGCGGCGTAATCAATCGCTGCGGTCTTGCTTGGTCGTGGCACGGTGAACCCCTCAGGTTGATTTACAGACTGTTTACAGACTGAAATTCGCTATTTAGGTGAATTTTAATCAACACACGGGCTGTTTACTTATGCAGCTAAAACCGTTTAAGCTGTTGATTTATATAGATTCTAGCAACGACAATCAACACGGTCAAATAGTGAGTAGCTGGGATTGAAAATCCTTGTGTCGGTGGTTCGATTCCGCCCCGGGCCACCAAGATTCAAAAACCAACTCCAAAAGAGTTGGTTTTTTTGTTTCTGGTTTCGCTATTCGCTTCAGGCGTGTTTCACACTCCATACCCCAACACCACCCCCACAAACACCGCGAATCCCACCCAGTGGTTCAGCCGGAAGGCTTTGAAGCAACCGTCTCGGGTGCGTTCTCGGATCAGCTGGAAATGCCACAGGGCTTGTCCTGCTGCGATGGCTATTGCTATAAAAAACGCAGCTGTCCAAGCGCTCCCATCAAACGCCAGCATCCAAATCAGCAGAAAAAGTGCATAGCTGAGCATCACAAAGCCTACATCCCAGCGTCCCAGCGTGATGGCTGAGGTTTTCATGCCGATGTTGAGGTCGTCATCGCGGTCCACCATGGCGTATTCGGTGTCGTAGGCCAGCACCCAAAACACATTACCCAGCAGCAGCAGCCATGCCTGCGGCGGCACGCTCCCTTGCACGGCGGCGAAGGCCATCGGGATGCCGAAGCTGAATGCCACGCCCAGAACGGCTTGCGGCATGGACACAAAGCGCTTGGCGAACGGGTAGGTCAGCGCCAGGGCCAGTGCTGCGAACGACCACAGTACGGTGGTGCGGTTGGTCGTCAGTACCAGCGCAAACGCAGCCAACGCCAGCGCCGCACCAAACCCCAGTGCGGCGCGGGCGCTGAGTGCGCCGCTGGTGACGGGGCGCTGTGCGGTGCGCTTGACGTGACGGTCAAAGTCCTGGTCGGCCACGTCGTTCACGCAGCAGCCCGCGCTGCGCATCAGGATGGTGCCGAGCGTGAATACCACCAGCAAGTGCCAACCCGGAAAGCCGTCAGCCGCTATCCACAGTGCACTGAGGGTGGGCCAAAGCAACAGCAGCCAGCCAGCGGGGCGGTTCCAGCGGATCAAATCGAGGTAGAGCTTCATGCAGTTACGTCAGCTTTCAGCAGGGTGTGATACCCAGTTGGCGTAAATCGAGCCGCTTGCCCTGCAACGGAGGGCACCAGAAATACGCACCGTTGACGGGCTTGGACATCGAAAACACCGCGTCCACAATGCCATCGTCCAACCCTGCCATGCGGCGCATTTGTACCTCAAAAGCATCCAAAGTGCGGCCAAAAGCAACGAACAGCAGCCCCCCCTTTTGCCCTTGCACCCAAGGCATGGAGCGGCGGGTGACGAAGGCTTCGGGGTTGAAGTCCTCCTGGGTGGTGCGTTTGATGTGGGCAGATGCGGGTGCGTCTTCCAGTTCTTCGTTGTCCGATTGGCGTCGCCCAATGCTGGCGTCTTTGGTGTGTTGCGCCATGCTGTTGATCGCTTGCCAGTCGTGCAACCACTGTTGCACGGCGACAAAGCTGCTGCCGTCCAAGCCTTCGCCTTGACCTGCCACCACGGTTGCCGTGTGGGCAGCCTTGCCTTTGGGGTTTTCGGTGCCGTCCTCGTAGCCTGTGAGGTCGCGTCCACGGCCACCGTCTTTCACATCAGGGCTGCGGGCGTGGCAAAAACCATCGACGACATGGGTCAGCTTGAAGGCAGGCGCCAGTGCGGCTTCGATGTGGCGACTGCGGTGCAGCAGGTGGCCTTGGTCTTCACCTTTTGCGCTGCGCAGCCAGCACCACAGCGCTGTGGTGTCCGCAGGCAGTTTCAACGCAGGCTGAGCTGCGGTTTTGACCGTGGTCAGGCTGGGGAACCCACGCAGACCAGGCACCGTCACGTTCAGCGCTGATCCGACGCTGAGGCCAACGCCCACCACGGCGGCTTTGCCGTCGGCCACGTCGCGCAAAGCAGTCAGTGCAGCAACCAAGTTCGTCTTCGCCGCCTTGGCGTTGTCCTGCGTACCCAGCGTAAAGAACAGGTAGCGTCCCAGGTCGGGCAATTCGCCCAATATGCCCGCTTGGGGTTTCGCGGGGAGGCTTGCTGCCGAGGTTTTGGCTGCCGTTTTAAGACTTGGTTCAGGACTTGGTTTTGATGGCTTTGGGGTCTTTGAGGTCATGACAAACGTTTCACTCCAGGAAGTTCACAGGCGTAAACCGCGTTGCGCAGAGCGGCAATTGCCTCATAGCGGGTAAAGCTTTTGCGCCACACCAGCACCACGCGGCGCATGGGGGGCGGGGCGTCCTGGGCATCGGTGATGGGCAGGTAGTTGACAAAGAATTCATCTGTTTTGCGGCGCCGGGCGTGGTTTCTTTCCAGTGCTTCTTTGGGCACCGATAAACGTGGCACCAGCGTCACGCCCATACCCGCGGCCACCATGTGCTTGATGGTTTCCAGCGATGAGCCTTCAAAGCTCTTGCGGATGCCCTCTGCATCACTCGAAAACCGTGCGAACTCGGGGCAGACCTCCAGCACATGGTCGCGAAAGCAGTGGCCGTTGCCCAGCAGCAGCATGGTTTCTTTTTTGAGGGTTTCTGCCGTCACACTGTCCAGCGCAGCCAGGGGGTGCTGGCTGGGCACTGCCGCCAAAAACGGCTCGTCATACAGCGCGGCTGTGGCCAGACCCGCATCAGGGAACGGCTCGGCCATGATGGCGCAGTCGATCTCGCCGGTGCGCAGCATCTCAATCAGTTTGACGGTGAAGTTCTCTTGCAGCATCAGCGGCATTTGTGGCACGCTGGCGATGGCTTGTCGCACCAGGTCCGGCAACAAATACGGGCCAATGGTGTAGATGACGCCCAGCCGCAGGGCCCCAGCCAGCGGGTCTTTGCCGCGTTTGGCGATATCGCGAATTTTGGCGGACTGCTCCAGCACGCTTTGCGCTTGCTGCACGATTTCTTCGCCCAAAGGCGTCACCGTCACTTCGTTGGCGCTGCGCTCGAAGAGCTTGATCTCCAGCTCTTCTTCCAGCTTTTTGATGGCCACCGACAGCGTGGGCTGCGAAACATGGCAGGCTTCAGCCGCATGGCCGAAGTGTTTTTCTCGGGCCAGTGCAACGATGTATTTAAGTTCGGTGAGGGTCATTCAAGCTCCACAGCATTTTTTGTATTTTTGCCCACTGCCGCAGGAGCAGGGGTCATTGCGCCCTGGCACCACGGCTTTGCTGATGGGCGCGGGCGTGACGGCCATGCGCTCGTACAGTTTTTGCGACAGCATGTACAGCGCACCGATGTTGGCCATGCTGTCGTCAAACAGCTTGAGGCGTTGGCGCTCGTTGGTGATGGCGGCTTTGCCCTCGGCATGCAGTTTCTCTATGGGCGCGCAGAGGCGCGGCAACTCTTTGCGCTCGCGTTTGTCCAGCAGCTGCCAATGGCCTTCTTCCAGCATCGAATAGGCCAGTGCCATGCCACGCGCCCAGAGTTCGGCCATGCGGGGGAGGTCGGTGGTGGTTGATTCTGCGGGTGCTGTGGCTTCTGCGGGTTCGGTGGATGCCGCATCCGCTTTGGCTTCTTCGGCCAGATCAACGCCTACCTGCTTCCAATCTGTCAGCAAGGGTACAAAGTAGGCCTCATCGGGCAGCAGGGTCTTGGTCTGCTGGGCTGTCATTTCCTGGTCAAGGCCGTCCAGGATCGCATCCATGCGCTTTTGCGTGAGGGCAGCCAAGGGTGTGCGCACCGCCTCGTCCAGCGTGGGCCAGTCCATGTCATGCACCTCAAACAGCGCACTCAGCAGCTCATCGGCCAAACCGTTGAAGGGTGAAATCACCGCGCCGGTGATGAAGCCTTCCAGCAATTCGGGCATGGGGCCATTGACCAGCGCAGGGTGCATCAACACGTCGTTGAAGGCTTGGGCATCGTCGTCTGTCCAGACGGTGTAGGCGTTCTCGTCATTGAGGCCATTGACGTCAATGGCCTCAACGGGGGCGGCGATGGCTGCAGAGGTGTTTTCAGGGGAGGTCGTCATGGTGGTTCAAGCTTTCAAGTAGTCTGATTTTCCCCCTAACCAGCGGGCCACATGGCGCTCGGCCAGTTCGGGGTGGGTGTCCAGCATGCTGGGGGCCAGTGCCCGCGCCCATTCCAGCAGTGCGGTGTCGGTGGCCAAGTCAGCAAAGCGCAGCAGGGGCGCACCGGATTGACGCGCTCCCAAGAACTCGCCGGGGCCGCGAATGTCAAGATCGCGTCGGGCGATCTCGAAGCCGTCACTGGTCTCCGCCATCGCTTTGAGGCGGGCTTTGGCCGTGTCGCTCAGTCTGCCATTTTCGCCTTTGGAATACAGCAGCACGCAGGCCGAAGCCGCCGCGCCCCGGCCTACGCGGCCACGCAGCTGGTGCAATTGCGAGAGGCCAAAGCGCTCGGCATGTTCGATCACCATCAGGCTGGCATTGGGCACGTCCACGCCCACCTCGATCACCGTGGTGCTGACCAGCACCGCCATGTGGCCTTCGGTGAACATCGCCATCACCGCCTGCTTTTCGGCGCTGGTCATGCGTGAATGCAGCAGGCCGATGAGCAAGCCGGGGAGGGCCGTGCACAGCGTCTCGTGGGTGGCGGTAGCGTTGATGAGGTCGATGTGCTCGCTCTCCTCAATCAGCGGGCAGACCCAGTAAATCTGCCGCCCTTGCGCGATCTGGGCGCGGATGCGCTCCACCACCTCGTCGCGTCGGTGCTCGTCCACCAGCTTGGTGACGACAGGTGTGCGGCCAGGGGGCAATTCGTCGAGGGTGGAGACGTTCAGGTCAGCGTAGTAGCTCATCGCCAAGGTGCGCGGGATGGGCGTGGCCGTCATCATCAGCAGGTGGGGTTCGCACTGGAAGTCTGTGGTGCCCGTGGATTCGAGGGAGGGTGCTTCACTATTGATAGCTGGTGTAGCTTGTGTGGTGTGCTCTGGTGGCACTTTATGCATCTTTTCTCGCAAAGCCAGGCGCTGCTGCACGCCAAAGCGGTGTTGCTCGTCAATGATGGCCAGTGCCAGGTTGTGGAACTGCACCTGCGCCTGGATAACGGCGTGCGTGCCCACCACCAGCGCGGCCTCGCCACTGGCGATCAGCGCCAGCATCTCGGTGCGTTGCTTTTTCTTTTGGCTGCCGGTCAGCCACGCCACGCGCTGCCCACGGGGCGCGAGCAGTGGCTCCAGCCAATTCACCAGCTTGGCAAAGTGCTGCTGCGCCAGGATTTCGGTAGGCACCATCAGGGCGCACTGCCAACCGGTGTCGATGCACAACGCCGCCGCCATCGCTGCCACCACGGTTTTGCCGGAACCCACGTCGCCTTGCAGCAGGCGGTGCATGGGGATGCCGTTCCACGCTTTGCCGGGACCCAGGGTGGTGTCGGCTTTGCGTGCCAAATCCGCCGCAATCTCTGCGACCACCCGTGTTTGTGCGCCGGTCAGCCCAAACGGTAGCGCAGCCAGCAGTTGGTCTGTGAGCGCGGGGTGGGCGGTCAGGCCCGTCTTCTTGTTTTTGGATGGGGCCGCCAACCGAGGTGCCCGCAGCCGGTCATGCGCGCGCCGGGCTTGCAACTGCGAGAGTTGCTGGGCCAGCAATTCCTCTGCTTTGAGCCGTTGCCATGCAGGGTGGCTGTGGTCTTCCAGCGTGGTGAGCGTGGTGTCGGGTGCCGGGTAGTGCAAAAAAGTGAGCGCCTCACGCAGATTCCATGAGCGCAAGAGGCGTATTTGACCAGGGCTGTCGTCTGCATTGGGCAGCCCGTCATCGTCAGGCAAGGTTTCCGACAAGTCCGCTCGCCCCAAACCGATTTGTACGGCCCGGCGCAGGTAGTTTTGCGGCAAGGCGGCGGTGCTGGGGTAGACCGGCGTCAGCGCGGTGGGCAACGCGTTGGTGATGGGCTTGCACACGGGGTGCATCATCGTCCAGCCCAAAAAACCACCGCGCAACTCGCCCCGCACACGCCATCGGCTGTCCACGCACAGCGCTTTTTGCATGGCCGGGTAAAAGGTGAAAAATCGCAGCACGCAGGTATCACTGCCATCGTCCACTGTCACCAACAGTTGCCGCTTGCCGTGGATTTGCACCTCACTGTGGGTGATGGTGGCCTCGATCTGCACCGTGTCGCCTTCGCGGGCCGCCAGCAGTGTGGTGATGCGGGTTTCGTCCTCATAGCGCAGCGGGATGTGCAGGGCGAGGTCAATGGGGCGGAAGAGGCCAAGCTTGTGGAGGGCTTTTTGCGGCGGGCTGAGGGGCTTGGCGGGGGGCATGGGGGGATTTTGCCTGTGCAACGTGGTTCACCTGCGAAAATCCCAGGTATGACCTCTGTACCCCGCACCTTCACCCTCAGCGATTTCGACTTCGACCTCCCCCCTGATCTCATTGCCCAGCATCCTTGCGCCGTGCGCAGTGCGTCGCGCTTGCTGGACGGCACAGGCCCGGGTGTCCCGGTTGACCGTATCTTCCACGACCTCCCGAATTTGTTGCAACGCGGCGATCTGCTCGTTTTCAACGACACCAAGGTGCTCAAGGCACGTTTGTTTGGCGAGAAGTCCACCGGGGGCAAACTGGAGCTGCTGGTAGAGCGGGTGCTGCCGGGTAACGAGGTTGTGGCCCATATCAAGGTCAGCAAAAAACCCCCTGTGGGCAGCACGCTGGTGATGCATGGCGGGTACACCGCTACTGTTTTGGGGCGCTGGCCAGATGAGCAGGGCGCGTTGTTCCGCTTTGGCTTCAGCAGCGAACCCCATGCGCTGATGCTGGCGCACGGCCATGTGCCGCTGCCTCCTTACATCGCTCACACCGATTCAGCGGAGGATGAGCAGCGGTACCAAACCGTGTTTGCCCGCAGCCCTGGTGCCGCTGCCGCACCCACGGCAGCGCTGCATTTTGACGAGGCTTTGTTGGCGGCGCTAGAAGTGATGGGCGTACAGCGCGCCAGCGTCACGCTGCATGTAGGGGCGGGCACCTTCCAGCCGGTCAAGACCGAGAACCTGGCAGAGCACCAGATGCACAGCGAGTGGTATGACCTGCCCGCTGCCACGCAGCAAGCCATTGCCGATTGCCGCGCCCGAGGCGGCCGCGTCGTCGCGGTGGGGACAACGACCGTGCGCACGCTTGAATCGTGGGCGCAAACGGGGCAGGTGACAGGGGACACGAAGATATTCATCACGCCAGGGTTCACGTTCAAGGTGGTGGACACGCTCATCACCAATTTCCACTTGCCCAAGTCGTCCTTGATGATGCTGGTCAGCGCTTTTGCGGGCTACGAACCCATCATGGCGCTGTACCGGCACGCTATTGCACAGCGCTATGGCTTCTTCAGTTATGGCGATGCGATGCTGCTCGCGCGGGTGGCTGTAGGCGGCTGTCTGTGAATGCGGGATAATTTGAGGTTGTCTCCGCTACCGACTGTTCTTTGACGCCGTTCAACGCTCTTTTTGGCCCTTCTTTCGTTTCACCAAGCTTCATGACCACTACCGCGATACCTACCGACGCCTTTACCCAAAGTCTGCAAAAAATTGCGCAATGGATTGCGTCTGGCGAGCTGCCTCAAGCCGCTACCGCGCTGAATGTGGCCTTGAAGAAGCAGCCGAAAGACCCGCGCGTATTCATGCAGGGCGCACGTTTGGCCGAAGCCTCTGGCAACGCCAAGGGCGCTGAAGAATTGGCCCGCCGTGCGCTGGCGCTCAGCCCGGGCTGGGTCGTTTCGACCACCGAGTTGGCCTCGCTGCTGGCCCGTCAGAACCAGTTGCCTGAAGCGTTGACCCTGGCTAAAAAAGCGGTGACGTTAGACGCCAACAACCCGCAAGTGCTGTCTCGCGCCGTGGACATTGCCCACCAGGCGCAGGACTTTGCCCAGGCAACAACCTGGCTCCAGCGTATCGCTGTGCTCAACCCGGGCAACCCGCAAGTTAAAACCCTGATCGCACGCAATTTGCGCATCCAGGGTGACAACGCCGGTGCCATCGCGGTGTATGACGAGTTGATCGCCGCTAACCCGCTGCATGGGGACGCCCTGCTGGGGCGTGTGCAAATGGCCTGGATGGCGGACGACTTGGCCACTGCCCTGCCCATCTGCGAAACCCTGTGCACATTGGAGCCTGACAACGAAGTTTTCCTGTTCTGGCGCACGCTGGCTCAGGGCCTGACACCGGCAACCATGCCCGTGGCGATGGTGCAGACCATGCATGACGACGGTGCCGCCCAGTACGACTTGCACATGGTCAGGGATTTGCAGTTTCAATTGCCCAAGACGATGGCAGCGCTGATTCAGGCGCGTTATCCCGAGCCAACCTACAACCTGCTGGACTTGGGCTGCGGCACCGGTCTGTTGGGCCTGTATCTGGGCAAACTTGAAGGCGCGATGGTCGGGGTGGACGTGTCGCTGAGGATGGTGGAGCAGTTGGCGCGGCACAACCTGTACGACCGTGTTCACAGCGTCAACCTGCTGGACGCCCTTGCGGAGACGCCTGATGCGCTCTATAACGTGGTGGCGGCTTGCGATGTCTTTGGCTACGTGGGCGACCTGACCCAGGCCATCCCCAACGCCTGCCGCATCTTGCGTCCTGGTGGCCACTTGGTGTTCTCTTGTGAAATCGCCGGTGCGGACGAGGCCGATTGGGTGCTGCGCAAGTCGCTGCGCTATGCCCACAAACGCAGCCACATTGAAGCCCTGTGCAAAGCGGCGGGCTGCAATGACATCACGGTGGAAGATACCGTGTTGTTTGTCGAAAACCAGCAGCCTGTGCATGGCTATACCGTGGTCGCCCGTAAAAAACTGGCCCGTAAAGCCGCTGTTAAAAAAGCAGCCGTCGCGGAGTAAAGCGGGTTGCGGAGGTCAACGCGCTTGTCCTCCTCTGCGCGTCTTAAGCGCTGCCTTCTAAAATCGGCAGATGCTCAAATTCGACCTCCTCGCTACCGACCTTTCCCATGACGCTCCCTCCGGAGCCTATTCCGGTACCCACGCCCGGCGTGGCCAGCTCACGCTGAACCACGGCGTTGTCCAAACCCCCATCTTCATGCCTGTGGGCACCTACGGCACCGTCAAGGGCGTGATGCCTCGGTCGCTCGAAGAAATGGGTGCACAAATCATCCTTGGCAACACCTTCCATTTGTGGATGCGTCCTGGCCTTGACGTGATGGCGCAGTTTGGCGGTCTGCACGGGTTTGAGAAATGGCAAAAACCCATCCTCACCGACAGCGGCGGCTTTCAGGTCTGGAGCCTGGGTGAGATGCGCAAAATCAGCGAAGAAGGCGTCAAGTTCGCCTCCCCTGTGAACGGCGACAAGCTTTTTTTGACGCCTGAAATCTCGATGCAAATCCAGACCACGCTCAACAGCGACATCGTCATGCAGTTTGACGAATGCACGCCCTACGAGGTCAAAGGCCACCTTACCACCGAGCGTGAGGCCCGTCAGTCTATGGAACTCAGCCTGCGCTGGGCCACCCGCTGCAAGACCGAGTTCGCCAGATTGGAAAATCCCAATGCCCTGTTCGGCATCGTCCAAGGCGGCATGTTTGAGAACCTGCGCCAGGAGTCGCTCGATAAGCTGGTCGATATGAATTTTCCCGGCTATGCGGTCGGCGGCGTCAGCGTGGGTGAGCCTAAAGACGAGATGCTGCGCATCATGGCCCACACCCCGCATCGCCTGCCTGCGGACAAACCCCGCTACCTGATGGGCGTAGGCACCCCTGAAGATTTGGTCGAAGGTGTGGCCCAGGGCGTGGACATGTTTGACTGCGTGATGCCCACCCGCAATGCCCGCAACGGCACCATCTTCACCCGCTATGGCGACCTGAAGCTGCGCAATGCCCGTCACAAAAACGATCCCCAGCCGCTGGACCCCAGCTGCACCTGCCATGCTTGTGCAGGCACTGCCGCCGTCATGGGCGTCCCCGCCACACCGTGGGATGCCGGTGGCCAGGGCGGCTTCAGCCGCGCCTACCTCCACCATCTTGACCGCTGCGGCGAAATGCTCGGGCCGATGCTGGCAACCATCCACAACCTGCACTACTACCTGAACCTGATGCAGGAAGTCCGCGATGCGCTGGACGCTGGGCGGTTTGGGGCGTTCAGGGCGCAGTTCAAGACGGACAGGGCGCGCGGGGTGTAGGATTTTGCTGTATTTACCCTTGCAAATCATGGAATGAAACTCCATAATTGCAAGGATGTTTTCTCGCCATCTTCTCCCTCAGCTTGCTGAGGAGCTGCAATTTTCATCCGCTGTCGCCCTGCTGGGGCCGCGCCAAGTCGGTAAAACTACGCTGGCTTTAGAGGTCGCCAAAGCTGTTCCTAGTCTCTACTTGGATTTGGAATCCGAGCGCGACCGCTTCAAGCTTGCACAGCCTGAGCTGTACCTTGCCGATCATCTGGACAAACTCGTCATCTTTGATGAAGTTCACCGTGCGCCGGGCTTGTTCCCTGTATTGCGAGGGCTGATTGACGAGGCACGGCGCAAAGGCCGACGTGCAGGGCAGTACCTTTTGCTAGGGTCTGCCTCTCTCGATTTGCTCCAGCAGTCAGGTGAAACCTTAGCTGGGCGCATCGCCTATTTGGAACTGGCGCCGCTGGATGTCACCGAAGTGGGGGGCGAGTTGCTCGACACCCTGTGGCTGCGTGGTGGTTTCCCCGACAGCGTCACCGCTGCCAGCACGGCCCGCAGTCTGCGCTGGAGACTCAACTTCATTCGTACCTACCTGGAGCGCGACATTCCCCAGTTTGGGCCCCGGATTGCCGCTGAGATGCTGCGCCGTTTTTGGACCATGCTGGCCCACCATCAAGGCGGCTTGCTGAACGTGGCCCAATTGGCGCGTAACTTGGGCGTGGATGCCAAAACCGCTCAAAGCTACATTGATTTGCTGTGTGATCTGCTGCTGGTGCGCCGCCTGCCGCCCTGGCACACCAACATCGGCAAACGCCTCGTCAAGTCCCCCAAGGTCTACGTTCGTGACAGCGGTTTGGTTCATGCCCTGCTGGACATTGAAACCAAAGAGACGTTGCTGTCGCATCCGGTGGTGGGTGCGAGTTGGGAAGGCTTTGTGATCGAAAACCTGCTCTCTTGTACGTCTGACAGCGTGCAAGCCTATTTTTACCGCACCAGCGGTGGTGCGGAGATCGACTTGCTGCTGGTCTGGCCGGGCAACGTGCTGTGGGCCATCGAGATCAAACGCAGTCTGATGCCCAAAGTGGAGCGCGGCTTCCACGCTGCGTGTGACGATCTGCAGCCTGCTCGCAAGCTGGTGGTGTACCCAGGGACAGAGGCCTATCCCTTAGGCAATGACGTGCAGGCGGTGTCGCTGGAAGGGTTGTGCAGGGAAATTACCGCAAAAAGCTGAGGTTACGTTCTCACCACCCCGCTACCCGTCGTAACACAAACTTCCGCACTCCCGCGCCAGCGTCTTTCGTGACCACGCTCTCGTCGCGTGTCCATACCCCTTCAATTGCCTTGCCGCAACTGCCCGCTACCACCGCCCCTATCCAGGTCGCGCTGATGGCTTTGCCGTCTGGGGATTCTTCCAGGTTGAGCTGGCCGTCTTCCAAATCCCCTGCCAATTGCAGCCGCGTGCTGCCGCGTTTTACTTCACCGCTCAGGCTGTCGGGGAATTCGGGATTGAGGCCGAAGTGCACCGCCTCGGTGGCACCGCCGTCTTGCCATGTGATGCGCCAATCGCCGTAAGCTTGCTGCTGCGTCAGGCTGGTGGTGTTGGTGCAGCTTGATTTCTGGGTGTTATTTTGGGCTTGAGAGCACAGAGGATGTGCTGTAAAAGCTATCAAAATGAAAGCGAATTTGAGTTTCCAGTGATCCGTGAGTAGCATCTTAAAAATCCACCAAACTTAAACCTACGCTCAGCACGACGCGGCGGCGGTTGTAGTCCACCAGGCTGTCGCCGTAGCCGCTGAACAGCTGGGTGTGCAGCCGCAAGCCGCTGGTTTGCGGGTTGCCCAGGGTGCGCAGCCACTCCAGGCGGACTGAGCCGTTGGCGTTGGTTTTGAGCGACGTTCGCACCGTTGCGCCCAGGGTGTTGACGCGGTTCATGTCCCAGAATGCTTGCAGCTCGCCCCGGCCTACGCGTTCCACGATGTCGGGGTTATCGTCATTGTTTTTCTCGGGCAGGCGCTGCCATGCACGACCGGTGATGCGCCAATCGTTGCCTTTTTCCATCCCGGCCATCAGGTAGACCCGGTTCCAGCTGCGCGACAACGGCAGGCTTTGGCCGTTGGACTGGTGGACGATACCGGCCCCGCTGTAGCGCAGCCGCCAGCCACCTGGTAAATCAGCGGTGCTGGGGTAGGCATAGATCACTTCAGGTTCGTGGTCTGTCGTGCGGAACGGGCGTGAGATCGCGCCATTGAACAGCTGCCAGTACGACTGCTGGGAGTAGCCAAACCAGAGCGAATCGTGCCGCTCGGGTTCATTGGCGGTCAGCAGGCCTTGAGCGATTTTGGTGCGCACGGAAAGCTGGATGCGGGTTTCCCCACGCTGGTAGTTGACCGGGCTGGCTGTGTGGTCGGCGCTGGGTGAGCTGGGCGCACGGTTCACACTGTCAGCGCCAATGACGGACAGGCTGATGGGGCGGTAGCCACGTATGCCAAAGGTGTTGCAGTCGGTGCCGCGCTCCAGTTCCCAAAAGCGCGACAAGGTCGAATAGCGGCGGTCTTTGCAGCCTTCTGCTCGGGTGGTGTCGATATCGTCATCGGCGAGGGTTGGAAGCTCATATGCTGTATTTTTAATAGCTGCTTGTGCTGATACAGCTTGCACAGCGGTAGGTTGTGATCCCAAACCGTGTCCAGTGGCCTTCTGTGTGCTGGCCCAGCGGTCAAAGCAGGCAAGACGCGCGCTGTCTGCCAGTATGGCGCAGGGCTGCCAGTCGCTGGTAGGCAGCGATTTTTGGAGATCAGATTGAGCGCTAGCGCTTGCTGTACCAGCTACAAACGCTATGAAAAATGAAGCTTTTCTGAGGTTCATGGTTGAAGGAAGTTAAGGGGGTGTGGCCGCCGCCAGCGCCGCATTGTCCGATGCCTTTTTGGCGAATTCTGCCCGCAGCGCCCGCAGCTTTTCACGCGGATCTTCTTTGACGGTGGTTTTGTCCAGGCCCATTTCAGCGATGAAGCGACTGGGCATGGCGGCCACCATTTCACGGCCTTTTTTACGGCGCTTGGTCCAACTCACGGCCAGCGTACGTTGCGCGCGGGTGATGCCTACATACATCAGGCGGCGTTCTTCTTGCAAACGGGTGAGGATGTCGTCGCTCATGGCCCCGCCGTCCGCCTTGCCGGAATTGGCCTCATCTTCGCCCAATTTGAACGGCAACATGCCTTCCGTCACACCCACCAGCATCACATGCGGCCATTCCAGCCCCTTCGAGGCGTGCAGCGTGGAGAGCGTGATGACGTTTTGCTCGCCCTCGCGCTGGGTGATGGTGGAGAGCAGCGCGATGGTTTGGGCCACCTCTAAAAGGCTTTTGGCCTCTGTGATTTGCGTTGTATGGCTGCTGGCTGTGGCGCCAGAGTCATCGTCGATCTCGCCGCCACAGCGCTTGGACATCCAGTCACAGAAGTCGAGCACGTTCGTCCATTTGGCGGCGGCGACTTTTTCGCTGTCTTCGGCGTCAAACAGGTGTTGCTCATAGCCGATTTCCTTCAGCCAGTCCATCATGAAGGTGTAGGCGGCTTGGGTGCCTATGGTCTGGCGGGCACGGTATTCCAGGTCGTTGATATAGCGGCCAAACTCGTGCAGGCTTTCCAGCGCCGAGCCTTTCATCAGGCTGCCGAGCGAGCTGGAAAACAGCGAGGCGAACAGGCTGAGTTTGAAGTTTTTGCCGAACTCACCCAAGCGCCCCAGCGTGGTGTGGCCAATGCCGCGTTTGGGTGTGGTGATGGCGCGCAAAAAGGCTGGGTCGTCGTCGTTGTTGACCCACAGGCGAAACCAGGCGCACAGGTCTTTGATCTCAGCGCGGTCAAAAAAGCTCTGTCCGCCCGAGACTTTGTACGGCATATTGGCTTTACGCAGGGCTTTTTCGAACACCTTGGCCTGGTGGTTGGCGCGGTAGAGGATGGCGAAGTCCTTCCACTCTTTGCTGATGGGCGTTCCATTCGCCATCAGCAGTTCACCCGCCCGCAGGCTTTGGATACGGGCCACGGTGCGCTCGCCCTCGTGTTCTTCGGTGTCGGCATCGACCACGCGCACGGGCTCGCCTTCGCCCAGTTCGCTGAACAGGGTCTTGGGGTAGAGCTTGGGGTTGGGGCCGATCACATTGTTGGCGGCGCGCAGGATGGCGCTGGTGGAGCGGTAGTTTTGCTCCAGTTTGATGACTTTGAGGTTGGGGAACTCGATGGGCAGCTTTTTCAAGTTGTCCAGCGTGGCGCCGCGCCAGCCGTAGATGCTTTGGTCGTCGTCACCCACCGCCGTGAAGCGAGCACGCTCGCCCACCAAATGCTTGAGCACTTCGTACTGTGTGGCATTGGTGTCCTGGTACTCGTCCACCAGCACATGGCCCAGCGCAGCTTGCCAGCGCTGCCTGACGTGCTCATGTTCTTGTAGCAGTTTGAGCGGCAGGCTGATCAAATCGTCAAAGTCCACGCTTTGGTAGGCCGACAGGCGCTCTTCGTAGCGGCCCATGATGGTGGCGGTGATGCGTTCGTTGTCGTCTTTGGCCTGCGCCAAGGCTTGCTCGGAATTCAGCCCCATGTTTTTCCACAGGCTGATGGCCCACTGCCACTGGCGTGCGGTGGCCGTGTCGGTGCTGCCGCCGCAGTCTTTCATGATGCTGGTCACGTCATCGCTGTCCAGAATCGAAAAGTTGGGCTTCAGGCCCAGCACCTCGCCATCGAGGCGCATCATGCGCACGCCCAGGGCATGGAAAGTGCAAATCAGCACCTGCTTGGCATCCCGCCCAATCAGCCCTTTGGCGCGTTCGCGCATTTCGAGGGCGGCTTTGTTGGTAAACGTGATGGCTGCGATGCGCTTGGGTTCCAGCCCGGTTTGGATCAAGCGGCCGATTTTGTGGGTGATAACACGGGTTTTGCCCGAGCCTGCACCCGCTAAAACGAGGCTGGGGCCGTGCATGTAGTTCACGGCTTCTTGCTGGGCGAGGTTCAGGCCGGGGCCGGGGGAGGACATAGGGTTGCTTCTCACTTCGCCTGCACCGTTTGCACATCATCCTCATAAATTCCTTCCCAAATCTCCCCCGTTTTCCAGCTGAAGCGGCCATGCCCATGTTTTTTACCGAACTTCCACAGCCCGGTGTAGGTGTCGCCAGATGTCCATTTGTAGCTGCCCAGGCCGTTCGGCTCACCTGCGGTGAACTGACCGACATAGGTTTCCCCCGTTGCGTAGACTAATTGGCCTTGGCCGTTGGGGACACCGTTGACGACAGTGCCTTCAAACAGATTGCCTGTTGCGAATTTGAGTTGACCTTCGCCGTTGGGTTGGCTGAGCTTCCAGTCACCGTTGAACTGCTGGCCGTTTTGCCAGAGGTACACGCCACGGCCTTGGGGTTCACCTCGGGCGAACTGGCCTGTGTAGATATCGCCTGAGGCGTAGCGTATCTGGCCTTTGCCCTGTGGCAAACCGTCGAGAACCTGGCCTTCATACCGATTCCCGTTGGCGAACTGTATGTTGGCTTCACCCTGGGGTTTGTCGTTGAACCAGTCGCCGTTATAGCGCTGGCCATTGGCCCAAACGAACAAACCACGCCCGTGGCGTTGACCTTTGACCAAGGTGCCATCGAAACTGTCACCGTTACTCCACACGAGTTTGCCTTTGCCTGAAAAAGTGGCGCTCCCCGCATCACGCACAAAGCTGCCCTTGAACGTCGTGTTTCCAGCTGTGAATTCGTTGGGCTGGACCTCTGCAAGTTTGGGGTTGCCGTTGGCATCTACGGTCGACGTGGTGACATCTGTGAGCAGTGTGGGGGCTACCGCAGTGACCGCTGTGGTCGGTGGTACGGCCAGCGCGGCCGTTGTTGATGCAGGGGGCAGGGGCACCGTTGTTGTGTTGAGGGTTGAGGTGCTGCTGCTGCTATTTTGCAGGGTACGCGCGACCCATGGCGTGCCGCGTTCGCGGGCGATGGCTTGCGCGTTGCTGCGGGCGGTATCTTGCACAGCCCCTTTGCATTTGCTCATCGCTTCACGCCACAAGGTCTCGGCCACCAATGAGGTCTCTTGCTTTTCTTCACGTGGTGAGCCTGTTGTGAGAGTACGCAGTTTTTGCGTTTGTTCGCGGGCTTGCTCGAACCACGGCGCGCAATGCTCGGCGTTGTGGCCGTCAGTTTCCGACTGATTACGGCGGCGGTTGGCGATGTCTTGCTGGGTGCCCGTGCAGCGCTCTGAGGCCAAATCCCACATGTTTTCAGCTTTGCGAAACAGGACGGACGCCTCATTCCATTTGCGCTCTCCCACAGCCAGCCGGGCCAAATCCTGCAAGGTCGCCGCATCTTTGTGTGCGGCTGCGCATTGTGGGCCAGCACTGAGTTGTTCTTTGAGGCCTGAGAGCGTTTTTTGGTTGTCCGTCAAATTGCGCTGAGCGCGGTCCTTGGCGCGGCCTTCGCACTGAGTGGTGGCCGATGCCCACAGGGTAATCGCAGCTTCGTACAGTTCAATTTGTTCAATCAACTCGCTCTTTTTTGACTGTGCCGTGGCGGCCTTCAAATCGGTGGACATGGCTTTGTCCGTGACTGGGCTACAGCCTTGAGGCGTAGTTTGTGCGTGATGCACCTCTTTGCTGGTTATTACGTGCAAGGCAAGTGGGGCATCAGAGGGCAGCAGAGGTGCTGGTGCGCTGGTCTGCTGGGATATTTGGGCCTGGGCAGGCACAGGCAGGGCGCAGACGAGCAACAAAAGCAAAATATATTTCATGGGGCGAGGTGAGGGCGATGCTTAGGGTGTGGCGGCGGATGCCATCGGCATGTCCAGCATGCCGTCGATCAAACCACGGGCAAATGGCTGGCTGGTGTAAGCGGGGTCGTTCGGATTGTCGTAGCTGAAGGTATCAGGGGCTGAGGCCAAGGGCATATCGCTCAGCGCGAATTGCAAGTCTTCAGGGCGTAAACCTTGGAGCAAGGCCACCACGTCGTCGGCACGACCCTGAGATTCGGCCAGCTTGCTCAGACTCGTCATGCGCTCTGGGTCGAACACCATCGCGTTAGCAGTGGCGCCTTGCTCAATCAGTTTTTGGTGCAAGGCAAAGCCTGCCAAGGGGTTGACACCCAGTTTTTGGAGTCGGGTGTAGGCCCAGGTGTCGGCCCGATCAAACACGGTGGCGGCCACCCGTGCCACGCCGGAAAGTGAGGTGCGGTTGGCTGCTGCTTGTTGCATGGCCCCAACGACTTGTTGCTGCGTGAGTTTCTGTGCCGTGCTGGCCAACTCGTCCCTCATGCGTGCTGCTGCAAAGGCGGTAGCTTGGTCAATGAGTTGTTTTTTGATGATGTCGTTAGCTGCATTAGCTGCAATGGTTTGAGCCGTTTTAATGGCAGCATCGGCCGCGAGTGCTGCGCCTTTGATGCCCGTGGCAATGGTGAATATGTTGTACATCGCACCTGCAATCTTGGTGCCATAGTGAAAGGCCTTCATGCGCAGCCCGCCTTCTTCGGACACGCCTTGGCTCCATAGCACCATCCACAGCGCTTCATCATCCGTTAAGTTGGCGTTGGCGACTTGAAGCGGGTGCAGAGTCATTAGCCAGTGGTAGTCCTGCCCAGTGGGCGCGTTGGGCGGTGTGAGTCGGGTATAGCCCCGGCAGACTTGGAAGGGGGTGATGGGAACGGTTGCCCCTGTTGCGAGGGTAATGCTGAAGGCTTGACCCCAGTCACGCTGCTTGGCGAGTTCCGCCAGCATTTTTTCGGCATCCTCGTTTTTATAGTTACCGATGCGCTGAATTTTGTCCCTTAGCTTGAGTGGCGAGGCCGGCGTTATCCCCACCACGGTCAAGCGTTCGTCCACGCCCAAGCCGCGTACCCAGGCAATACGATCCGCTGTGTCCCAGCCGTAGCTGGTCGCGACGGCAAAAGGCAACTCCCATTGGGTGTCGCAATCGGGGTCTTTCAGTGCCGCCGAGCGTGCGATGGCCGGGCGCAACGTGTTTTCCCCTGCGCCATAACTGCGGATGTGGCCCAGCAGCTCTTCATTCACTTTGCTGCCATCGTCTACGGTGTATTTGGGGCCTGCGCAGCCGGTGATCAGGACGAGACAGGCAAGTGTGACCAGTGTATTGAAGCGTGGCATGGGCAGACTCCCGATCAAGCTGTAGGGTTGTAAAAGTGTCGATGGTAAGGAGCCATGGCGGGGCCGCGAATCATACCGGGGGCGCTGAAATCGCTGTGGCGTACAGAGCGCAGAAGGGGGTGCAACTTTTCCATCACGTGAATATTCACCTTACCCAACACCCCAAAATCAGCATTACTGCCTGTAAGGCTGAGGCCCCGCAGAGACAATCCCTCGGTGCTACAAATTCTCTCTGTCACTTTTCCCTTCTTTGCCCTCGTGCTCGCTGGCTACATCGCAGCGTGGCGCAAGATGTTGCCGCTGGAGGCTATTCCGGGGCTGAACGGCTTTGTGCTGTATTTCGCGCTGCCTTGCATGTTGTACCGCTTTGGCGCGTCTACGCCGCTGGCGCAGTTGCTGGATGCGCCCTTGTTTTTGACGTACCTGGTGTGTGCGCTGGTGATGGTAGGGTTCGTTGTCACGGTCAGTTTGAACTCCCGCATTGGCTGGAACGATGCGGCTTTTGGCGCGCTGGTGTCGGCGTTTCCGAACACCGGGTTCATGGGTGTGCCGCTGTTGGTGGCGCTGCTGGGCACTGCAGCGGCGGGGCCAGCGATCGTGACGATTGTGGTGGACATGGTCATCACCTCCTCGCTGTGTATTGCGCTGTCAAGGCTGGACAGCCGGACGCTGGCAGTGCCGCTGGCGTTCATGCTGTCTGACGGTTCGCTGGCCGCTCCGCTGGCGTCGGAGTCGCGCCACGTGGCGATTCAAGCGTCTGCGGCCCGGGTGGCGGCTCAGCAAGCGCTCAAAGGCGTGTTGTCCAACCCCCTGCCATGGTCGATTTTGTTGGGGGGGCTGGCGTCTGCGGTGCAGCTCAAGTTACCCGGCCCGGTGATGCAAACCGTGGGGCTGCTGGCCGATGCGGCCTCGCCCGTGGCGCTGTTCACCATCGGGGCTGTGCTGGCGCGTTCGCAGATGATGGTTCGGGGGGCCGCCACGGTGCCGGGAGGTGCGGTCAGCCAAGGTGTGGCCATGCCATGGTTCGACTACGTGCCCGTGGCGCTGGCCAAGCTGGTGGTGCATCCCCTGCTGGTGCTGCTGGTCGGCGCCACCGCCATTCGTCTTGGTATGGACGTTGAGCCCTTTGCCCTGACCATCATCGTGCTGGTGGCCGCGTTGCCCAGTGCCAGCAATGTGGTGATGCTGGCCGAGCGGTTTGGTGCGGACAACGGGCGGATTGCGCGGATTATTCTGGTGTCCACGGTGCTGTCGTTTTTCACGTTTTCAGGCGCGGTGGCCTTGCTGCACTGAAACTTCACTGCACCCGTGGGGCTTTATTTATATCGCCAGCGGGTCTACATCCACCGCCCAGCGTACCAATGCTTTGTGTTCAGGCTGGTTGCGCGTGGCGTGCAGCACGCCATGCCATGCGTTCATGAAGCGCTGCAAAGCGACGCGGGACGTGCTTTCAATCAGCATTTGTGCGCGTTCTATGTTAGCGATGCGCTGGATGGTCATGGGCACCGCCGGGTAGCGCACCACCTGCGCTGCGCCCTCCAGCGCTTGCGCGGCGGCGCTGGCGGTGGTCAAAAAGCTTTGGGCGACTTCCTGGCTGCGGGCTTCGGCACGCACCAGCGCCTGGTAGCTGTAGGGTGGCATGCCGGCACGTTCGCGTTCTTCCAGTTCCTGGGTGGCAAACGCGGGGTAATCGTGCTTTTTCAAGGCCTGGAACATCGCATGGGTAGGAAAGCCCGTTTGAATCCACATTTCGCTGCTGGCGCTGTGGCTGGCTGCGCGTCCGGCCCGGCCAGCGGCTTGCATCAGCAGGCTGAAGAGCCGCTCAGGCGCACGGAAATCGCTGGAAAACAGCGCGCCATCCGGGTTGATGGCGGCGACCAGCGTGATGCGGCGAAAGTCATGGCCCTTGGCGATCATTTGCGTGCCGACGAGCAGATCGACTTCTCCGGCGTGAACTTCGGCCAATTGCCGCCCGAGTTCGCCTTTGAGCCGGGTGGAGTCCGCGTCGATGCGGGCTACCCGTACCGGGCCACCGTCCGGGCGCTGCACCTCGGCGAACAAGGCGGTGAGTTGCTCCTCAATTTGCTCGGTGCCACGGCCTACCGGGGTGATGTCCACGTTGCCGCAATCGGGGCAGGCACGGGGGACGCGTTCGGTCAGCCCGCAATGGTGGCAGCGCAGGGTGCGGTCAATTTTGTGGAACACGCGGTGGGCGCTGCAATGCGGGCATTCGCTTTTCCAGCCGCAGGCGGTGCAGTGCAGCACCGGGGCGTAGCCGCGCCGGTTCAGGAACACCATGGCCTGCTCGCCCCGGGCAATGCGCTGGGTGATGGCGTCCAGCAGCGGTGCCGAGAACACGGTTCTGGGCGGTTGCAAGGCCATGTTGACGAGACGCACGGCAGGCAACCCTCCACCCGCTTGCGCACCAATACGGCTGGGCATGTTGAGGCGTACATACCGCCCTCCCAGCGCAGCGGGTCGGCTGTGGTGCCAGCTTTCCAGTGACGGTGTCGCGGAACCCAGAATGACTTTTGCCCCCTCCAATCGCCCCCGGTACACGGCCAGATCGCGGGCCGAATAGCGTGCACCGTCACCACTTTTGTAGCTGGGGTCATGCTCCTCATCGACCACGATCAGCCGCAGCCGGGGCATGGACGCGAACACCGCCATGCGCGTGCCCAGCACGATGCGTGCGCCACCCAGGGCCGGGCCTTGGTGGGCTGACAGCCAACTGGTCAGGCGCTGGGGATTCGTCATGCCGCTGTGCAGCGCAACCACGGCATCGGCGCCGTAGAGCGGTGCAAAGCGTTCGGTGAAGCGGGCTTCCAGCTGTGGTGTGAGGTTGATCTCTGGCACCATCACCAGTGCCTGGGCATGGGGATCGCGCTCGAACAGGGCTTGCACGGCGTGCAGGAAGACCTCGGTCTTGCCGCTGCCGGTCGCTCCAAACAGCAGAAAAGGGCCATCTTGAGCCTCAATATCGGCCAGTGCGCCCATCTGTTCGGCAGAGAGTGCTATGGATTCAGTAGCGATTATCGGACCAGAGGGGGCCACATCGCTGGAGAGGGCTGCCCGTCGCTTGAGTCGCCGTGCCAGCTGTTCCACGCTCAGTTCACGCAACTGGGGCGGCAGGGCTGCCAGCGCCACCTCGCCCAGCGAGCGCTGGTAGTAGCTGGCGGTGAAAGCCATCAGCTGCCGCCATGCGTCGCTCAGGGGGGCGACAGCGCTCAAGACGCTGGCCACCTCGCGAATCGCCGCTGGGTTGCCGGGTAACGCTTTTTGTTCTGCCTCTTGCGCCACCCCCTGTTGCTCCTCTCCCCACACCACCCCCAGGGTCTCACGTTTGCCCAAAGGCACGCGCACCAGACTTCCGGGAGTGAGCGCCGACTCACTTTTATACGTCAGCAAACTTCCCAAACGGCTGTGTGCGGGGGTCTGGACGGCGATGCAATGGAGGGTTGGCATTCAGGGCCGTGTGGGTATGGGATCAGGGTTAACGCGAGGAGCGGTTTAAGTGGCTTTGTTCAGGACAGGTGGCGAAATCGCCCTTAAGTGCTTGATTTCAAACTACTTTGGAGTTCATCCCAGTTTTCTGTGGATAACTTTGTTGATATCTGTGTTTGACACGCTGCAAAGCCTTTAAAAGCAAGGCTTTGGCTGCGTTGCACAGAAAAAAAGCAATTTTCGAATGCTATATAAATCAATAACTTATGTTCGCTATTTGTTTGGTAGCAGACCGTAACCCCCACTGCACGCCTTTGGTGCTCGCTAGCCTATTTTTGTTAATAAGTAGGTTGCAGTGCAACAAAAATAGAAAAATTTTTATTCAAAATGCAGCGAAAAGTGGTGTAGGACAGCGCTACCTTTTGTTCTTGCCTGGCCTTCAAGCGCGCAGCAGCCTGGAATACCGGTGCACCTCGTCTACCAGCACGGCCACGTTTTCTGGCGGGGTGTATTGGCTGATGCCGTGGCCCAGGTTGAAGATATGGGCAGGGCCGGTTTGCGCGGGGTTGTCAGGGCTGGCGGCATGGGGCTTGCCGAAGGCGTCCAGCACCTTGCGCACTTGCGCCTGGATGTGTGCCGGGCCAGCGAACAGCACGTTCGGGTCGATGTTGCCCTGCAGGGCTTTGCCGGGGCCGCCCACTGCGCCGCCCACTTGGGCGCGTGCGCGGGCGAGATTGACGGTCCAGTCCAGGCCCAGTTCATCGCAATCCAGCCCACCCATTTCGTCCAACCAAAGCCCACCGCCTTTGGTGAACACGAGGCGCGGGACGATGGCGCCGTCCACGCCGGTTCGTTGGAGCTGTGCCAGCACCCGCTTGGTGTAAGCCATGCTGAATTCTTGGAACGCACCATCAGCCAGCACACCGCCCCAGCTGTCAAACACCATCACAGCTTGCGCACCGGCGTCGATTTGGGCATTCAGGTAAAGCGCGATCGCATCGGCGTTGATGGCCAGCATCTTGTGCATCAGGTCAGGGCGCTGGTAAAGCATGGTTTTGACGAGACGGTAATCGTCAGAGCCTTTGCCCTCCACCATGTAGCAGGCCAGCGTCCAGGGGCTGCCCGAGAACCCAATCAGCGGCACCCGGCCGTTAAGGGCTTTGCGGATGGAGGTGACGGCATCAAACACGTATTTGAGCTTGTTCATGTCTGGTACTTCGAGCGCCGCCACCGCCGCTTCGTCGCGCACAGGGGTGGCGAAACGTGGGCCTTCACCCAGCGCGAAAGACAGACCCAGGCCCATCGCATCTGGCACGGTGAGGATGTCGCTGAACAAAATTGCTGCATCCAGCGGATACCGTTCCAGCGGTTGCAGCGTGACCTCGGTGGCGTAATCCCGGTTCGTCGCCAAGCCCATAAAGCTGCCCGCTTTGGCGCGGGTGGCACAGTATTCCGGCAGGTAGCGCCCGGCTTGACGCATCAACCAGACGGGCGTGTGGTCGGTGGCTTGGCGCAGACAGGCGCGCAAGAAGGTGTCGTTTTGCAGGGGGGCGTAGGGGGACGAGGGGAAGTTGGGGGTGGAACTCATCCCCCGATTGTCGCAGGATGCTTGTGGCAAGCCGCTGGGCGGCGGTTCATCACAGCCGGGCGTGTACCACCATCAAACAGCGGTTCATCACCACGTCCAGCCCTGCCGCACGGGCTGTTTCCACAGCGGTCTCGTTGACCACGCCGATTTGCAACCACAGGCACGATGCGCCTATGGCGATGGCTTCGTCCGCAATCGGTGGAATGTCGGTAGACCGGCGAAAGCAGTCCACCATGTCGATGCGCTCACCCTGTAGCGCCAGTGCTGCCGCTGCGGTGGTGAGGCTGGGGTAGCAGCGCTCACCGAGTACTTCTGTGGCGTTGGGGTTGATGGGCACGATGCGGTAGCCATGGGTCTGCATATACCGGGCGACTTCATGGCTGTCGCGCTCGGGGTCGGGTGACAGGCCGACGACAGCGATGGTTTTGCAGGTGCTGAGCACGCGTTGGAACAGGCCAGGGCTGGTCATGTTGAATGTGTTCGCTGGTGTTACAGCTGCGCAATGGCTGCACGAACCTCATCCACGCTCAATATCTCCGACAGCACCACGGGCGGCTGACCGACTTTGTAGAACACGTACAGGGGGACGCCGCTGCGGCCCAGTTGGGACAGGGCGGCGCTGATGGCAGGGTCGCGGCGCGTCCAGTCTGCGTGGAGTAGGGCGACGTTTTTACCGGCCAAATCTGTCAGCACCTGGGGGTTGGTGAGGGTGGTTTTTTTGTTGTACTGGCAGGTCACGCACCATGCGGCGGTGAAGTCCACGAACACGGGTTGGCCGGTGGCCTGGAGTTGTTCTACGCGGCCTGGTTGCCATGGCTGCCAGCGTTCGCCTGCTGTCGTGGCGAGGGCGGGGGCATCTTGCAGAGTGACAATGTTTCGGCCTGCAAGGCCTAACAGCAGGGCCAAGCCAGCTATGGAAACAGTAGCAATGACGGTGCGACTGCGCCCATGGAGGCTGAAGGCCCAGGCCACCATGGCCACCATCAGCAGCACGCCCAGCAGTGCTGCTGCCCCGTCAATGCCGGTCTGTTGGCCCAGCACCCACACCAGCCACGCCACGGTGGCGAGCATCGGGAACGCCATGAAGGTGCGGAACACGCCCATCCATGCACCGGGCTTGGGAAGCAGGCGGGCGATGGCAGGCACCATGCTGGCGACCAGGTACGGCAAGGCCATGCCAACGCCGATAGCGGTAAACACCAGCATCGCCTGTGCAATGGGCAGGCTGACCGCAAAACCCAGCGAGGCACCCATGAATGGTGCAGTGCAGGGAGACGCTATCGCCACGGCCAGGACGCCAGACAAAAACGCGTTGGAAAGTGGGTTGCGCGCTTGCATGGTGCAGGCTTTGCTGGGCAAAAACAGGCCAAATTCGTACAGGCCCAGCAGGTTCAGTGCAATCAAGGTGAAGAGTACTGCCAATGTCGCCACCATCCCCGGCGATTGAAGCTGAAAGCCCCAGCCCAATTGCTCTCCGCCCAGGCGCAATGCCATTAACAGCCCACCCAGCGCCAAAAATGACGCGATGACCCCAGCGGTGTAAGCCAAACCCTGGGTACGCAGCGCCGCTTTGGCGTTGGGGCTGCAAGCGATGCGGGTGAAGCTCACCACTTTGATGGCCAGCACGGGAAAAACGCAGGGCATCAAATTCAAAATCAAACCGCCTAACAAGGCCCCCAGCATGGCCATCACCAAGGTGAGGGGCGGCTTGCCGGGCGTTGCCATGGCACCAGATACTGTGCCGGTGTTGGCTTTCAGTGCGGCGGCCAGCGCAGGGGATACCGTCGCTGTAGCGGCGGAAACCGGCCAATCCCCGGTGACTTTCGCCTCGGTGCGCCAATGGTTATTGCCCAGACCTAAAACCACCGGCATCAGCTCAGGACTCTGGCTGCGCTGGGCGGCCAAGGGCACGTTGGCCGTCCACGTGTTGCCCGCCCAGGCTTGCGTCCATGCGGCGGCGGTTTCGATCACTTCGGGGGTTTCAGGGTAGAAGTCCAGCGTCTTGCCGTGCAGCGCTACAGGCAGGCCAGCGATGCTGATCTGCAAGCCGCTGCCTGTGACCATCACAGAGCTGGCCGCTGTCAGGGCTTTGGGTTGTGCCGCAAAGCTGGCCTCAAAGGCGGCGGTGTTGAAGGCCGTGGTGCTTTTAAGGGGGAGCTTGAGTGCGAACTCACCTTCTTCGGGGATGCATTCTTTGCGGCAGACCAGCCACATCGCCTTGAGTTTGATGTCCAGCTCGTTCGAGAGCAGTGGCGGTTTGAAATCAGGGCCCAGGGTTAGCTGCACTGGCAGCAAGACTGTGCCCTCATAACCGTAATTGGCCAGGGTGCCGATGCGAATTTTGTGCGGTGTGGGCCAAGCGATCTCGCCCGCCGTGACGCCGGGGGGGAGTTTCCATTCGAGCACAGTAGGCAGACCCGAATCGCCCGAGTTTTTCCAGTAGGTGTGCCACTCGGGCTTGTGAGCGAGTTGCAATCCAACCCAAACCTGTTTGTCCAGCCCCACACCTTGCGGAGCATGGGCCATCAGTTCCGCCTGAACCTGGTCGGTGGTGACGGTTGTTTTAGGTGTATTTTGCGCTGAAACGCTTGTATGGCAGGCGCTAGCAGCTACCAAAAAAGTAGCAATTAACCATCGGACAAAAACGGGCTTCAGCATGAAATTGAGGTGTCGTTATAGCCATCAGAGCGTGGTCGCTGCCAGGAAGTTCCGCTGCGCTTGTGCTGTCTGCCAAGGGAAAACCCGGTACGGGCTGGCAGCTTGCTGTGCCGATATTGTGCACGCTCAGTGCCGGGATGGCCCCGCAAAGACAACAGTGACTGCACCGTCTAAGATAGACCTGCACGTTCTCAACCTTGTTTCTTCTCCTCTGCCATGCCTATTTGCCATGCTTCTTAAATCCCGCTTTTGGTCTGATCTCACCGGCCGCGATTTTGCCCAGTTGCAAGCCTCAACCGACGTTGGCCGCGTCGTCGCCGTTTTGCCTGTCGCCGCCACCGAGCAGCATGGCCCACATTTGCCCGTCAGTGTGGACACCAGTTTGGTCAATGGCGTGATCGAGGCGATGTTGCCCTGCTTGCCTGCTGACCTGCCCATTTTGATTTTGCCGACGCAAGCGGTGGGTAAAAGCAATGAGCATTCACGCTTCCCTGGCACGCTGACGCTCAGCGCCGAGACGGTGATCCGGGTGTGGATGGAGCTGGGCGAGTGTGTGGCGAAGGCGGGTATCAAGAAACTGGTGCTGTTCAATTCGCACGGCGGCCAGGTCAGTGTGATGGACATCGTGGCGCGGGATTTGCGTGTCAAACATGATTTGATTGTGTTTTCCAGCAACTGGTACACCATGCCTTTCCCGCCCGAGGTGGAGGACCTGTTCACCCCGGAGGAGTACCGTTTTGGCATCCACGCCGGTGACATGGAAACTTCGATGATGCTGGCGCTGCGCCCCCAGTATGTGGACATGACCCAGGCGCGGGACTTCAAATCGTCTTCCCAAGCCCGCAGCCGGATTTACCCCATTTTGGGCAATGGCAAGAGCGCGAAACTGGGTTGGCAGATGCAGGACTACAACCCTATGGGTGCGGCGGGCAATGCCTTGCTTGCCACTGCCGAGAAAGGCCGCGCGGTGATTGAGGCGTCTGGGCAGCAACTGGCGCTGATGCTGGGGGAAATTTCCCACCTGCCGCTTTCAACCCTGGTGGATGGGCCTGAATTCCCAGCGTAAGGAGACTGTCCATGCCTCTGCTGACGCTGAACAACCTGGCCAAACGCTACGGGAATGGCACTGTGGCGCTGGACACTATGAGCCTCGCTGTGGGCCAGCACGAATTCGTCAGCTTTCTTGGGCCTTCGGGTTGTGGCAAAAGCACGGTGCTTAAGATGATTGCTGGCCTGTCGCCCATCAGCGGCGGCAGCATTGCGTGGGAGGATGAGGACGCAGGGGGCTCCAAAATTTCCTTTGTGTTTCAGGAGCCCACTCTGATGCCCTGGGCCACGGTGTTTAACAACGTGTGGTTGCCCTTGCGCTTGGCGGGCCTTTCCCGCGAAGCGGTGCGCGGTGACATCGAGGCGGCGCTGGCCACGGTGGGGCTGTCGCCGTTTGCGCAGGTCTACCCGCGTGAGCTGTCTGGCGGCATGAAGATGCGCGTGTCCATTGCCCGCGCCATGATTACCCGGCCCCGTTTGCTGCTGATGGACGAGCCCTTTGCCGCCTTGGACGAGATGACCCGCGTCAAGCTCAACAACGACACCCTCGCGCTGTGGGCCACGCACCAGTTCACCGCTATTTTTGTGACGCACAGCGTCTACGAAGCGGTGTACCTGAGCAACCGCATCGTGGTGATGGCGGCCCGCCCTGGGCGGGTGGTGGCGGAGATTGCGGTGGATGAGCCGTACCCGCGTACCGACGAATTTCGCGTGTCGGCCCGTTTCAATGCGCTGTGCATCCAGGTGTCGAGCGCGCTCCAGGCGGCGGGGGCTGTGCATGGTTAGCCGGGTGGAGCCGCAAGCTGAGCGCCGCATGACAGCACGCACGATGACGGTGCAAGACCGTGTTCCGCTGCATGAGCAAACGTGGCTGCGCATCGCCTTGCCGGTGACGTTGTTTGTGCTGGTGCTCGTGGGGTGGGAGCTGCTGGTACGCATCTACGAGATTCCGCACTACATCTTGCCGCGCCCTACGCTGATTGCCACCACGCTGTGGGACAACCTGGGTTCGCTGATGACGAGCTGGTTGTTTACCATGAAGATCACTTTTTTGGCGCTGGTGCTGGCGGTGGTCGGCGGGGTGCTGCTGGCCATGCTGTTTGCGCTTTCCAAGTGGGTGGAGCTGAGCCTGTTCCCCTTTGCCATCGTGCTGCAAGTCACGCCGATTGTGGCCATTGCGCCGCTGATCTTGATTTTCATCTCCAGCACCACCGCCTCGCTGCTGCTGTGCGCGTGGATTGTGGCGTTTTTCCCCATCTTGTCGAATACCGTCATCGGCTTGCGCAGTGCGGATTTGAATTTGCGTGATTTGTTCAAGCTCTACCGCGCCAGCCCGTGGCAGACGTTGCGGCATTTGCTGATCCCATCGGCCATGCCGTATTTCATTGCTGGGCTGAAGGTGGCCGGGGGCCTGAGCCTGATTGGTGCTGTGGTGGCCGAGTTCACCGCCGGGGCGGCGGGCAAGGAGACGGGGCTGGCATCGAGGATTTTGGAGGCGAGCTTTCGCACAGAAATCCCCAAGATGTTCGCCGCGCTGGTGCTGGTGTCGCTGACGGGGATTGCGATTTACCTGGTGTTCAACCTGGTCTCGCACCTGGTGCTCGGGAAGTGGCACGAGTCGGAAATCAAGCAGGACAGGTAACCATGCCCCTTTTTTCGCTGGCTTGCGTTGCCATTCCACCGCAACTGCGGGGTTTTGAGGGCCCCGCATCGGCCCACCAAGCTTTTGCGGTGACGCTGGCGGATGGCTGCATTGCCCGCATCGAGCCTGTGCCCGGTCGTCCCACGGGCACGCTGCTCAGCGCGTTTGTGGATCTGCATGTGCACCTGGACAAAAACTTCACGGTTGAGCACACCGGCGCCATTCAAGGCGATTTGCAAGCGGCCATTACCCGCATCGCGCAAGACCGTGTGGGCTGGACAGCGGACGATTTGCACCAGCGCATGACGCGGGGGCTGGTGCAGGCCTACGCCTATGGCAGCCGTGCCTTGCGCACGCATTTGGACTGGGTGGACGTGGCCCAACCCCCGTCCGTGGCGGTGTTCCAGGCCTTGCGCGAGGCGTGGGCGGACAAGTTGACGCTGCAATGGGTGTCGCTGACACCGCTGGATGTGTTCGCTGAGCCCGCAGCGGGGCTGCACATTGCCCAAGCCGTGCGGGCCGGGGGCGGCATCTTGGGTGCTTTTGTGTACCGCAACGAAGCGATAGATGCCAAGTTGCAACGTGTTTTTGAGTTGGCTGTGGCGCAGGGGCTGGCGCTGGATTTCCATGTGGACGAAGGCCTGGATGCGGATGCCGAAGGCCTGCGCGCTATTGCGAAATTGACCATCGCCCATCAGATGCAAGGCCGTGTTACCTGTGGGCACGCCTGCTCCTTGTCGGTGCAAGGGCCTGCCCGTGCGCTGGACACACTGGCGCTGTGCGCCCAAGCGGGCATCCACCTCGTCGCATTGCCCACCACCAACCTCTATTTGCAAGGCGCATGGGACACCACACCTGTCCCCCGAGGGATTACAAGGCTAAAAGAAGCTGTAGCGCAAGGTGGATGGCCTTCTTTAGCTACAGATAACGTAGCGGATGTGTTCTATCCCTACGGCAGCTATGACCTGATAGACACCTTTGGCCTGGGTGTGCAGGCTGGGCATTTGGCCCCGGCAATGGACTGGTTGCCCTGCATCACCACCCACCCGGCGCGGGCCATGGGGTTGGCGTGGGATGGGTTGCTGTGTTCCGGTTGTCCGGCGGATCTGGTGCTACTGGCGGCATCTCACGACTGCGAATTGCTCAGCCCCGCAGGCCGCCAACGCCGGGTGTGGCGGCGGGGCATCCCTTTGACGGATAAGCTGAATGAAAGCGCAAGCCATGACCCCGGTTGAACAGGTGCACCAAGCGCTGCGTGGCATTGAATGCCATGACGACCCTGGTTTGTTGCGCAGCAAGTCCAAAGATTTCCACTGGTACAGCCCGGTGCTGTCGGCCTTGCTGCAAGACAAGACGGCGGATTTGCTGGTTATCCCCAAAGATGTTGAAGAACTGAGGCGCGTGGCCTCGGCTTGCGCACGGTTTCGCGTCAACGTCACGTTGCGGGGTGGGGGCACGGGCAATTACGGGCAGTGCGTGCCAATGGCACGGGGCGTGATTATCGAAACGTTGAAGCTCAATGCCGTCACCGTCCATTCTGGCTGCGCGACGGTGCAAACGGGTTGCATCATCGAAAAGCTGGAGTTGGCAGCGCGCGCGCAGGGGCAGGAGATTCTGATGTTCCCGTCCACGCTGACGGACGCGACGATGGGGGGCTTTATTGCGGGCGGTTTTGGTGGCGTAGGCTCGATTCGCCACGGTGTGCTGAAAGACCCCGGTAACGTGACGCGTATCCAGGTGATGACGCTGGAGGCCACGCCGCGCCTGGTTGAGCTGCACGGTGCCGACATCCAAAAGGTGCATCACGCGTTTGGCACCAATGGCATCATCACTGAGATGGACGTGAAGCTGGTGCCTGCTGAGGACTGGCGGCATGTGATTGCGCTGTTTGACAGCTACGAGGCGACGTTGCGGTTTGGCGAAGCGGCCATGACCCCTGGGTTGCCGCTGCGGCTGTTAACGTCGGTGGAGCGGGGTTTTGCACCTTATTACACCGCTCTGGGCGATTACTTTTCTGAAGATAAAGATGCGGTGTTTGCGCTGTGCGCGGCAGCATCCCTGGGGGATTTCGAGCGTTTGGTCGCTCAGCACGGAGGCCGCGTGGTGTTGGCAATGACCGATGCCGAGATCGCCGCTGCGCATCTGCTGCCGGCCTACGAGTGCGCCTACAACCACACGACGCTGATGGCGCTCAAAAAAGACCGGGCATGGACTTATATGCAGCTGGCCTTCCCACAGCCGTTTCAGGTGGCACAGGCCATGGCCCTGGTGGCCGAGTTTGGCCATGAAATCCTGTGGCACCACGAGTTTTCTCTGGCTTATGGCAGTTACAGCGTGTTTGCAATTCCGCTGGTGAGCTTTTTCGATGCCGAGCGCTTGACCGAGATCAAAGACCGTATCGAGGCGCTGGGTGTGGGCGTGTTCGATGCGCATGTCATCACCATTGAAGATGGGGGCATGAAGACGATTGACTCAGCGCAGATTGATTTCAAACGCATTGCCGATCCGCATGGGCTGATGAATCCGGGGAAAACACGGGGCTGGACACCGGATATGGTGCAGCCCTGATGCGTGTGGTGTGCAGAGGGGGTAAATTCAGGCATGGTCTGTGCAAATCACCCGCACCGCTTTGGTTCTTCCACCTCTATCCCCCACCAGGAGACTTTTAATGACTTCATTTGCTCTTAAATCCATAGCTTCAGTTGCCCTATTGGCGTGCACATTCGGTGCATACGCGCAAGAAAAGGTGATTTTTGCCACGAATTGGAAAGCGCAAGCGGGCCATGGTGGTTTTTACCAAGCTTTGGCGGATGGCACGTACAAAAAATACGGTCTCGATGTGGAAATCCAGCAGGGTGGCCCGCAAGTCAATAACCGCCCATTGCTGCCCGCAGGCAAGATTGATTTTTTGATGACCGGTAATCTGTTGCAGTCGTTTGACAATGTGAAGAACGGTGTGCCTACGGTGGTGGTGGCATCAATCTTCCAAAAAGACCCGCAAGCGATGTTTGCTCACCCCAACCAGGGCTACAACAGCTTCAAAGACCTGACCAAAGCGCCTGTTGCCTTCATCGGCAAAGACGGGCAATTCAGTTTTTGGCAGTGGATGAAGACGGAATACGGTTTCAAAGACGAGGCCATCAAGCCGTATACCTACAACGTGGGGCCGTTTTTAGCCGATAAAAAGTCGATTCAGCAGGGTTATTCGATTGAAGAACCGCTGACGATCAAAGCGCAGGCGGGATTTGATCCTGTGGTGTATTTGTTGGCCGACCACGGGTTCTCGACCTACAGCACCACCATCGAGACGCGGGCTGATATGGTCAAAACCAAGCCTGAGATCGTGCGCAAGTTTGTGGATGCGTCCATTGTTGGCTGGTATACCTATTTTTATGGCGACAACTCATCGGGCAACGCGCTGATGAAGAAGGCTAACCCGGACATGACAGACGCGAACTTGGCTGGTTCGCTGCGCCTGATGAAGTCGCTGGGTATTGTGGACAGCGGGGATGCCGCCACCAAAGGGATTGGCGCGATGAGCGATGCGCGCATCAAAGATTTTTACGACAAGATGGTCAAGGCTGGGCTCTACAAAGCCGGGGACGTGGACTTGAGCAAGGTCGCAACGACCCAGTTCGTCAACAAAGGCGTTGGTATAGATATCAAAAAGAAGCTAGGCGGCAAGTGATGTGAAAACGTTGGTTGTCCACTGCCACCCTAATCCCGATAGTCTCAGTGCGGCGCTGTACCGCACTGCTGTTGAGTCATTAACGCATGCTGGACATGAATTGCGTGCTACGGATTTGTATGCAGAAGGCTTCAACCCCACGCTCAGCCGTGAGGAGCGTGAAGCCTATTTGGTCAACCCGCAACTGATTGAGGCACGGGTGCAGCCGCATGTGGACGCCTTGCGCTGGGCGGAGCACCTGGTTTTTGTGTACCCCACGTGGTTCTATGGCCCACCGTCGATGCTTAAGGGGTGGCTGGAGCGGGTGTGGTTGCCTGGCGTGGCATTCATGCCAGCTACTGCCAAGGGGCAGTTGGCCTCTTCGGGGTTGCGACACATCCGACAATTGACGGTGGTGACGACCGGTGGCTCGCCTTGGTGGTGGTTACAGGTCATTGGTAACCCCGGTAAACGCTTGTTCACACGGGCCTTGCGATCGATGTTTGCAGGGCGCTGCAAAGTGACATGGCTGCAACTTCACAATATGAACAACGTCAGTCGTCAAGAGTGCGAGCGCTTTCTCGCCAAAGTGTCCCGCACACTGCGGGCCATGTAGATCTGTAGCGCATGTCCCCTATATATAGAGACCTTACTGGAGATGTCCCATGGCTATAGGCCAACCTCTTGCTAACTATGCCGCTTATCGCAAGGCAGGCGATACCCTCTATATGAGCGGCGTGATTGCGGTGGATCCTGCTGCGCAGACCGTGATTGAGCGCTATGCACAGTTGCCAGCAACTGCAATGGCGTCGTTAGGTCGTTTGGGCTACGTCACAGGGCAAATGTCTGTGGATCTGTTTGAAGCACCCATCGTCGCGCAAAGCTGGTTTGTATTGAACCGCATCCAGGCGATGGTGGAGGAATGCGGCGGTGAGATGAAAGATGTGGTCAAGCTGGTGCAGTATTTCCGCAACTTGGCGCATTACCCGGCCTACAACCGTGTGCGGGGGCTGTTTTTTGATGATCCTGTGGTGAGTACGGTGGTCGAGGTCAGTGGAATGTTGCCGAACACCGCCGTATTGCTTGAAGTCGAGGCTACGGTATGGTTACCTCAAAGGTGAATGATTTCAAGGACTTATAGAACTTCAGCAGGCTTTTGATTTGGGTATTTGAGAGTTTTTCAGATTTTTTGGTTGTTCTCTGCAGGAACCCGTGCTATGATTGAGAGCTTCACTGCTAGGGGATGTTGCTAGAAATAGCAAGATGTTCAGGTGGAGGGGCTAGAGTTAAGTTTTGATCAATTTCATGTAAATTGATTGCAGGTTTCTCTGGGTTTGCTTTGTTTGGT
>JANXSZ010000027.1 GCA_025356445.1 Betaproteobacteria bacterium
CCCGGCGATGTGGCCCGCTATTTTGGCGACGCCACGCTGGCGCAAACGCTTCTGGGCTGGCGCGCCACCCGTGGGCTGCAGGCGATGTGTGAGGACACTTGGCGCTGGCAGAGCGGGAACCCGAAGGGGTATGCGGGGTAGGGTCTTCGTACAATGAGGCAGTTACCCATCGCTATCTCCATGATTCGTAAAAAGCTTCCCATTGGCATTCAGACGTTCCGCGAGATACGCGAGGACAACTGTTACTACGTCGATAAAACCGGCTATGCACTGAAGATGGCTACCGAGGGGAAAAGTTTTTTCCTCTCGCGCCCACGCCGCTTTGGCAAAAGCCTCTTTTTGGATACCTTGGGGGAGCTGTTTGCGGGCAGCGAAGCGCTGTTCACGGGCTTGTACGTGCATGACAAGTGGGATTGGTCACGCAAAGCACCTGTGGTGCGCATAAGCTTTGCGGAAGGTACGCTGCACAGCCGTGAGACGCTGGACGAGAGAATTTGGGGCATTTTGAAGGAAAATCGCGAAACCCTGGGGCTGCGCTTGACCTCTTCACCAGGGATTTCGACAGCGTTTTCAGAGTTACTTCGCGAAGCCCATGCCGCAACCGGCGAGCGCGTGGTGGTGTTGGTGGACGAGTACGACAAACCCATTCTTGACAACATCGACAACCCTGCCATTGCCGCTGAGATGCGCGATGGATTGCGCAACTTGTATTCCGTCATCAAAGGTGCAGACGCGCACATCCGCTTTGCGATGCTGGCAGGGGTATCCAAATTCAGCAAAGTGAATTTGTTTTCTGGCCTGAATCAGTTGAACGACATTACGATGGACGCCAAGTATTCGGCAATCTGTGGTTATACCGATGTCGATATCGACACAGTGTTCGCGCCCGAACTGGGTGGCCTTGACCGCGCTGAAATTCGCGACTGGTACAACGGCTACAACTGGACAGGCGAGTCGGTCTATAACCCGTTTGATTTGCTTCTCTTGCTTGACAAGCGCGAATTCAAGCCTTACTGGTTCGAGACTGGTACACCCGATTTTTTAGTCAAATTGCTCGCCAAACGCCAAGCATGGCTTCCCGATTTGGGGCGCATGGAAACCAATGCGGACATGCTCAGTACCTTTGAGGTGGACAACATCCCTACCGAGGCGCTGATGTTCCAGGCCGGGTATCTGACGATTGACCAGGTGGAGCGCAGCTTTGGTGAAGCGTGGTACGCCCTGCGCTATCCCAACCATGAGGTTTACCAAAGTCTGAACAACAGCTTGCTCAAAAGCTGGAGTCCTGGCGAGAGTGTGGCCATTGCCAACAAGCGGCAGTTGGGCCACTTGCTCAAACGCAATGACTTTGCCGGGATGCACACGCTGTTCACCGGTTTCTTCGCCTCCATTCCTCATGACTGGTACAGGAACAACCCGATTGCGCAGTACGAAGGCTATTACGCCAGTGTGTTTTATGCCTACTTTGCCGCTCTAGGGCTGGACATCGTCTTGGAAGACACCTCCAACCACGGGCGGCTGGACATGGCGGTCAAGTTCAATGCGCAGGTTTACTTGTTTGAGTTCAAAGTGGTGGAGTTGGTGCCTGAGGGTAAAGCGATGCAGCAACTCAAGGGCAAAGCCTATGCGGACAAGTACAGGGCACTCCAGCAGCCGATTCACCTGATTGGGGTGGAATTCAGCAAGGAACAGCGCAGTGTGGTGGCCTTTGAGGTGGAGACATTGGTTTAAGAAACTTGGGTTCCATGGTCTTGAACCTCTGCCTGCCTCTGGCGCTTGCAACACGCTGCTTCAATACGCCCCAGAGCGCTTGAAGACCACCGACAAGGTTTTGAAGAGGATGGCAATGTCATACCAGAGTGACCAGTTTTTGACGTACCACACGTCCAGGGCAACGCGTTCGGCGTAGCTGATGTCGTTGCGTCCGCTGATCTGCCACAGGCCGGTGATGCCGGGCACCACTTGCAGGTAGAGCTCGGCGCGGTCTTCGTAGCGGGCCAGTTCTTCGGTCACCACGGGTCTTGGGCCTACCAGGCTCATGCTGCCTTGCAGCACATTGAAGAGCTGGGGCAGTTCGTCCAGGCTGGTTTTGCGCAGAAAGTGGCCTACGGGGGTGATGCGTGGGTCGTTTTTAAGCTTGAAATCTTTGGCCCATTCGGTGCGGGCGGCGGCGTCGTTGGCCAGCAGCTGCTTGAGGAGTTTGTCGGCGTCGGGGCGCATGGAGCGGAACTTCAGGCATTTGAAGACGGTGCCGTTTTGCCCGACCCTGGGGTGGCCGTAAAACGCACTGGCCCCGCTTTGGCGTACCAGCAGGGAGAGCACCAGAAACACCGGGGAGAGCAGCAGGAGCAGCGTGCCAGACACGGCGATGTCAAACCCGCGCTTGACCCATTTGTACGAGCGGCGCGAAAGGTTGTTGCGCACCGACAGCAGCAGCACCTCATGGCTGAAAAAGTGCGACATCGTGGTGCCAAACAGCGGCAAGCCGCGTATGGACGGGATCACGTGAGTGCCGCGAACGCGTGACACCAGGTGCTGCAAGACGCCTTGGTTGACCGGTGTGGCGAGCGAGTCAAGGGCGATCACCACTTGGTGCGCGCGCAGGTAGTCGATGGCGGCTTCGATCTGGTTGTGCAGCTCGGCGCCCACATACGGCGACACGTCAAGCGTTTGGCGTGAGGGTTTGGCGCCATCGGCGGGTTCGAGGGCAATCAGACCGATGACTTTGTAGCCCATGGCGGCTTCGTCTTCGAGAGCGGCAATGGCTTCACGTGCATTTTGACCGGCACCGACGATGACGGTGGGTATCTGCCACAGGCCAAAGTGGTTCAGCCACTCTCTGCACACGGCTCTGCCCACAGGCAAGAAAAAGAGGTTGCCCAGCAGCATTTCGACGGCGACGGAGCGCCGAGGGATCAGGGACAGCACCCAGAACAGGCTGCAGGTCATGAAAGAAGCGCTGGCCGACACCATCAGCATTTCTTTGAGTTCGTTCCAGAAGGGGCGCCGCCGCGAGTAATGCTCCAGCGTGATCCAGCACCACATCACCGCAGCGCCCGACATGGCCACATACACCATGACGGCGCCGTCTTCCGGCGGGCCATCACTGTGAAAAACACCGTAGGTCAGCAGCATGCTGCCCCACATCACCAGCAAATCGGTGCTGACCATGGCCCACTTGGCGGGCATGGGCTGGTAGGGGTAGCGGGTGCGGGTGCGTGTGGCCCGCAGGCGGCGCTGCCAGTGGAGCACGAGGTAGGCTGTTACCACGACGAAGAGGCCTCCTGTCAGTGCACAAAGACCTGCAAAGGCATTCGTCAGTGGTGTGAACACGTGGGTATCCTTCTTCTAAGGGTTAAAGAAGTTGACATTTTGACCAGTGTCTCTGATAAAAAACAGAAATGGGTAATATTCACGCTTGTTTCCCCCTGTTTTGGCGAATCAAGTTTGACACCAAAAATTGTTTACGCTATAAAATCGAGCTACCTAAATCTATCAGTGGAGTTCACCATGCGCAGTATTGCTACCAAATCGGCCCTTGTTGCTGGCGCTATTGCGCTAAGCGTGACAGCTTTTGCCCAGTTCACCGCCTCAGCCTCTGCTGACTCGCTCGCTACTGAGGCGGCTGCCCGCATCCAAAATGGTGAATCCACTGACGTTATCGTCAAGGCTGCTCTGGCTGCCGGTGTCTCCGCTGAAGCGCTGACCACTGTGCTGCTGAGCCAAGGTGTTAACGCTTCTGAAGTGATGACTTCCGTGGTGCAAAACAGCGGTGGCTCTGAAACTGTGGCTGAGGCTGTGGTGAAGGCGGCTGTGGCTGCTGGCGTGCCTTTGGCTTCTGCGCAATCCGCTGCCATCGCAGGTGGTGCTGACCCTACCAAAATCACGACAGCTACCGCATCGAGCGGCCAGCAAGGTGGCAACTCGGGTAACACAGGCAATACCGGTAACACGGGCAACCAGGCTGGCGGCAACGTCGGTAACACCAACAGCGCCGGTAATTCGTCGTTTGGTGGTTCGCAAGGCGCGACCATCAGCGGTGGTGGCGGTGGCGGTGTGAGCCGCAGCTGATGCGCTGAACGCGTCACCAACGCGTTGTCAGTTCGTTATTACGGTTCCTGATGGCAGCTGCGGCTGCCATTTTTTTTGCCTGATGGCATGTGGCAACTGGGGAGTGGACAGGGATGGCTCGTGAGCGGCAACGCGCAAGAAGTCTGGCTGCACGGGATGCTGCAGGCATCGCAGACGGCGCAGATATTGCAGACAAGTGGATCTTTGGGGCGCTGGTGGGGTTGTTGTTCTGGGTGCCTTTGCCCCTGGGCAGCAACCGCACTTGGGCGCTGGGTGTGCTGGTGGCGTGGGCGTTTGTGCTGTTGGCTGGGGTGGCTTATGTCTGGCGGCGGCACAGTGATGCCGCTTGGCAGAGGCTGGCGCAATTTGGCGTGCCGCTGACGCTGCTAGGGGCTTTTGTGGCCCTGGTCTGGGCACAGACCTGGCCCATGCCTGCGCAGTGGGTGGCGGCTGTTTCACCTGAAAGCTGGCGCGTGGAAACCGGCGTGGCAAGTGCCCGGTTTTCGCTGGACGTGTACCAAAACCGCATTTACGCTGCGGTATCGAGCGCTTACTGGGCCTTGTTTGTGGTGGCGGTGTTGACGGTGCGCGACAAGCGCCGCCTGGAGTTGCTGGCGTGGTGCATCGTGTGGGCGGGGCTGGTGCAGGCGGTGCTGGGTGTGGTGTTGTTTTCCACCACGGCGCATTACCAAATCTTCTTTTTTGACACCATCCATGACCGGGTGAAGGGCAGCTTTGGTTACCACAACCATTTTGCGGGTTACATGGAGCTGTGCCTCTCGGTGGGCATTGGCTTGATGCTGGCCCGCCTGGGCAGTGACAAAACCCAGCACGGCAACTGGCGGCACCGCATTGCACGGGTGCTGGATTTCATCCTCAGCGAAAAAATGCGTTTGCGCCTGATGCTGGTGGTGCTGGTCATTGCGCTGGTGCTGACGCGTTCGCGCATGGGCAACACCGGGTTTTTCGCTGCGATGCTGGTTGTGGGCGCGGTGACGCTGCTGCTGACACGCCGCTCCGCCCCTGCCATGGTGGCCTTGATTGTGAGTTTGATCGTGGTGGACGTGTTCGTGATCGGTACCTGGGTGGGTTTGGAAAAAGTCATGGAGCGTGTGCAGGGCACCAACATGAGCATTGAAAACCAAGGAGCTGAAGAATCCGTCGAGCTGCGTGCCGATGCGGCCCGGCATGGCCTGGATCTGGTGAAGGCTTTCCCCGTGTTTGGCACGGGTGGTGGCAGTTTTTACAACAGCTACATCCGCTACCGCACCCCACGCCCTGGCTTTTTTGACCATGCGCACAACGACTATGTGGAGATGGCCGCAGACTATGGCTTGGTGGGCCTGGGCCTGCTGGGCGCGTTGGTGCTCACTACGGCCTGGCAATGCCTGCGCGCTATTGCCAAACGCCGCTCCAGCTTGCCACGGGGTATTTCGTTTGGGGTGCTGATGGCGATTGTGGCGCTGGCCATCCACAGCACGGTGGATTTCAACCTGCAATTGCCCGCCAACGCGTTGACGCTGGTGGTGATACTGGCCATGGGTTGGCTGGCATCGGCCTTGCCTTCCACTGGTTCGACTTCTTCTCGGGAGTGACTCTATGACTTTGCGCCGACAGCTCTTCGGGGCTATTTCCGTTGTCTTTTTGCTGATTCTGATCGGCTTGCTGGGCTTGAGTGTGCGCGGCACCCGCAACTACCTGGAGCAGCAACTCGGCTCCCATGCGCAAGACGCGGCCACCACTTTGTCCATCTCTTTGGCCCAGTCCCTGGCGAAGCCTGACATGGTGCTGGCCGATTTGCAGCTGTCCAGCGTGTTCGACCGGGGGTATTTTCAGCGCATCGCCGTGCTCAACACCACGGGTGCGAGCCTGGTTGTGAAGGAGTTGCCTGTCAAGATTGACGATGTGCCGTTGTGGTTCTCTGACTTGTTTCCGCTGCGGGCGCCCACGGGTGAGGCGTTCATCACCAGCGGCTGGCGTCAGCTTGGCAAGGTGCTGGTGGCCAGCCAGCCCGCTTTTGCCTACCAGTACCTGTGGACGACAGCGACCGAGATCGCGCTGTGGATGGGCTTGGCCTATGCGGCTGCTCTGGTGCTGACGCACCTGCTGCTGCGCGTTATTTTGAACCCGCTCAGGGCCATTGAACACACGGCCAAGGCGGTGCAAGAGCGCCGCTTTGAGCAAATCCCGAAAGAACCCCGCGCACGGGAGCTGGCCCGTGTGGTGCGTGCCATGAACACCATGTCGCGCCGCATCTCGGAAATGTTCGACGCCGACGCTGCCAAGGCCGAGGGCTTTCGGCGGCTGGCTTTTGAAGACGATGTGACGGGTCTGGACAACCGCAAAGCGTTTGATCTGCGCTTTGGCGAATTGCTGGACGGGCATGACCACATTGCCTCAGGCGTGGTGGCGGTGCTGGAGGTGGATGGGCTCAAGGCTTACAACACCGGCAGCAGTTACCGTGAAGGCAACCAGCTGCTGAGCGCGTTGGCCGATGCCAGCCGGCAAACCCTGGGCAAGCAAGGCACTATTTTGGGCCGTGTGGGCGGGGCGTCGTTTGGCTACGTTATCGCCAACTTGCCTTTTGCGCAGGCCAGCACGCTGGTGCACCAGCTCCACCACAATCTGATGGCGGTGGTGGAGCGCCTGGACACGGCCAAGGCCATTTCGTTCAGCCTGGGAGGCGTCTACTTTCGGGGGGGTGAGCAGCGTGGGCAGATCATGGCGAAGGCGGATTTGGCGGTCGAGGCGGCCCGGCAATCGGGCCGCAACCAGTTGCAGCTGCTGCCGCAAGAATCAGGCGATCAGGATGCTTTGGGTTCTCTGGGCTGGCGTGATCTGTTGCGCGGTGCGCTGAGCCAGGGCCTGTGGCGCTTGCTGGCCCAACCGGTGATCTCTTTTGACCGTGAGGGCCAACCAGGTGCCGCGATGAACCGGGTCATGCATGCCGAAGTGATGGTGCGCCTGAGCGATTTGCAAGGCAAGCTGGTGCCTGCTGGCAAATTCATCCCCATGGCAATACGGCACCAGATGATGCCCGAGGTCGATACCGCCGTGGTCACGCTGGTGATTCGGCGGCTGAATGCACGCCCTGCTGCGGCGCAGCTGGTGGTGGCGTCTGTGGCCCCGCTGGGCTTGCCGCCAGCCCCGGTGCCCACCATGCCCCGCATGGCCATCAACATTTCTATGCAGAGTTTGCAGTCGCCAGCGTTCCTTTCCTGGTTGAACCGCGAATTGCAGGCGCTGGGTGCGCGGGCGTCTGGTCTGGCGTTTGAGCTGTCGCGCTTTGGCTGCGCACAAGACATTGAGCTGGCCCGCCGCTTCGCAGCCCTGGTGCGGCGTAATGGGGCGCAGTTTGGTATTGACCGCTTTGGTCTGGATCCCCATTCACTGCAAACCTTGCGCCTGCTGCCGCCCGATTACGTGAAGCTCGACAGCGCGTTGGTGGAAGAGGCCAGCGCAGACGTGGCCACCACCGATCTGGTGAATTCCATTGTGAATCTGGCGCGTTCTCTGGACGTGGTGGTCATTGCCCAGGGTGTAGAGACGGCTGAGCAGGCCGAAGCCCTGAAGACCACGCACGATGCTGGCCAGGGCTACTATTTTGGGGCGCCCACCGAGATGGACGACTGAACCGAATCCCGCGTTAACGGGGTTTCGAAAAGCTAAACAAAGCTAAAAAAGTTAAAACGCAACTTTGAAAATCTGTGCACCGACACCGAAGGTGCCCACATACACCCGGCCCTGGCTGTCCACGGTCAGCCCGGTGATGGGGTCGGTGAGACCTGCCAGAGGGTAGGACACGATGGCGGTCATGTCGCTGCTGATGCGGTACAGCCCCCGGGGCGTGCCCGCCGCCACAAACACATTGCCCGCCGTATCTGCCGTGATTGCGCCAGGGGTGGCCAGTTTGCCGAAGGTGGTGACAACCCCAGCTGGCGTGATTTTCCGAATGGCCGAGTTGCCGGTGTCCGACACATACAGGTTGCCCGCGCCGTCCATGCTCAGATCGCTGGGTTTGTTGAACGAGGCAATGATGCCGGTGCCGTCGGTCAGGCCCGCTTTGCCGTTGCCCGCGAACACCGATACCGCGCCCGCAGGGGTGAACTTGAGGATGCGGTGGTTGGCCGCATCGGTTAGAAACATCGTGCCACTGCTGTTGACCGCCAAACCACCGTAGCCCAGTGCGCTGACGGTAGGCGAGGTGGTCCAGTTGGACACCACGGTGGCCAGAGTGCCTGCCAGGGTACGGGTTTGGATCGACGCGCCATAGGCGTCCGGTGGTGGTGCATACGAGGTGCCTGAGCCGTAAACCGTGCCTGCAATGTCCACGGCCAGGCCTTCCCAGTCGTAAGGCAGGTAGCCAGTGACCAGGGTGGTGACCGCACCTGCTTGTGTGACTTGCCGCAGTGCGCCACCGTCAGACACCATCACCGTGCCTGCCGAGTTCACCGCCAGATGGCCGCCCCCCCAAAATACCGCGCTGGTACCGGTGCCATCCACGGGTGGCCCTGTCACGCTGGGCGAGCCTGCCATGAATTGGGCAGTTGGCAGGGTGGTCAGGATGCCGCTGGCGAGGGCGATGTTGGTCGTCACCAGAATGGTCGCCGTGCCTGCCACCGTGGTGGGCACGGTGATCAGCGAGTTTGCGGGCACGTTGATGCTGGTGGTGGCGCTGCTCAGTGTGGTGGTGGGGCCGTTGGGGGCGGTGATTTGCGTGCCCGCCGGGACATGCACCGAGTAATTGGCGGCCAGCGGGAAGGCAATGCCGACGAACGGCACGATCACTGTGGGGAGTGTGGGGGTGACGATGACCGTCACCGTGCTGGTGGCTGTGGTGGTGGGCGAGGTGCCTACCACCAGGCCATTGCCACCGCCACCGCAGGCTGCCAAGCCAAGCGCCAGCGCAAGGGCTGTAGCCCCTTTGAACAGGGATCGAACGAACGTAGTCATAAATCTCCAGACCTCCAGACAAACCTCAGGCGCTCAATTGGCGAATTTCACGAATTTCAAACTATAGCGGTTCAGTGCCACAGGCCGCGGTCAGGCTTCACGCCGCAGCGCGGGGAACAAAATTACGTCACGGATACTGGCTGAATCTGTGAGCAGCATCATGAGGCGGTCAATGCCGATGCCGCAGCCACCGGTGGGGGGCATGCCGTATTCCAGCGCGCGGATGAAGTCCGCGTCGTAGTACATGGCTTCGTCGTCGCCGCTCTCTTTGGCGTTCATTTGGGCGTTGAAGCGCGCGGCTTGGTCTTCGGCGTCGTTCAACTCGCTGAAGCCGTTGCCGAATTCGCGCCCGGTGATGTACAGCTCAAAGCGCTCGGTCACTTCGGGGCGCTGGTCGTTGGCGCGGGCCAGTGGTGAGATTTCGGTGGGGTGCTCCATGATGAAGGTGGGCTGCCACAGCTTTTCTTCCACGGTTTCTTCAAAGTACAGCACCTGCAAGCTGGCGAGGCTGCGGGTCGAGAGCTTGTGCTTGGCTTCGTTCATGCCGAGCTTTTGCAGTGCGTTGATCAGCCACACCGTGTCAAACACGCCATCGCCCGCCTGTGTGTACTTTTGCACCGCTTCCACGATGGTGAGCCGCTCAAACGCCGGGGCCAAATCCACGGGCTTGCCACCGTAGCTGAGTTGCAGCGTGCCTTGCGCCTTCAGTGCCGCGTCGCGCACCAGGTCTTCGGTGTACGTCATCAAGTCCTGGTAATTCCAGTAGGCGGCGTAGAACTCCATCATCGTGAATTCGGGGTTGTGCCGCACGCTGATGCCTTCGTTGCGGTAGCTGCGGTTGATCTCGAACACGCGCTCGAAGCCGCCCACAATCAGCCGCTTCAGGTACAGCTCTGGCGCGATGCGCAGGAACATCTCTTGGTCGAGCGCGTTGTGGTGCGTCACAAAAGGTTTGGCGTTGGCACCACCGGGGATGGGGTGCAGCATGGGGGTTTCGACTTCCAGGAAGTCATGTTCCACCATGAACTGGCGAATCCCGCTCACCGTCTTGCTGCGGGCGGTGAAGCGGGCGCGGGCGGATTCGTCGGTGATCAAATCCACATAGCGTTGGCGGTATTTTTGTTCCTGATCGGCCATGCCGTGGAACTTGTCGGGCAAAGGCCGCAGGCTCTTGGTCAGCATCCGCACGCGGGTGGCGTGCAGCGAGAGTTCACCCGTTTTGGTTTTGAACACGGTGCCCTCAGCGGCCACGATGTCGCCCAGATCCCAGTGTTTGAAATCGGCATAGGCCTCTTCACCAATGGCTTCGCGCTGCACATAAATCTGCATGCGGCCCGTGCTGTCTTGCAGCGTGGCAAAGCTGGCCTTGCCCATCACGCGCTTGAGCATCATGCGGCCTGCGATGCTGGCGATGGTGGCCTCTTGCGCCAATTGCTCGGTGTCTTTCTCGCCGTGGGCCGCGACCAAAGCAGCGGCATGGTTGCCAGGTTTGAAATCGTTCGGGAAGGCGGCAACGCCAGCGGCAGCGGCGGTCGCACGCAAGGTCTTGAGCTTTTCGCGGCGCTCGGTGATGAGTTGGTTCTCGTCTTGAACGGGGGACGGGCTGGCAGAGGTGTTTTCGGACATGGTGGGGAAGAATGCTTGCAGGGATTGCGCCAAAGCGGTGCAAAACGCTGATTTTACTTGGGCACCGCTTGGCCCACCCACCGGATAATCCCGCCATGTTTCTCAAAGCTGGTGCCCTCTCTCTCACCCTGTTGCTCGCCAGCCGCCTGCTGGGGCTGCTGCGCGAGTTAGCCCAGGCAGCGGCCTTGGGTACCACCGGTATGGCCGATGTGGCGGTGCTGATGCTGACGCTGCCCGACTGGATCACTGGCGTCCTGGCCAGCGGCGCTTTAAGTTATGTCTTGTTGCCCCATTGGGCGCAGCAAAACCCCGTGCAGCAGGCCCAGACGCAGCGCCAGGTCGCCCGCTGGCTGCTGGCGGCGGCGGTGGTCATGGGGGGGCTGCTGTGGCTGTGCCAGCAGCCGGTGATTCGTCTGCTCGCCAGCGGCTTGCCGCCTGCGCTGTTTCCCCAGGCAGGGCAGGGCCTGGTGTGGTGTGCGGTGGCCCTGCCTGCGGCCTTGCTGGCGGCGCTGTGGGGCACACGCTTGCAGCATGAGCGCGACTTCATTGGTCTGTATGGCGCCAATTTGGTGGTCAATACCTTGCTGGTGATTGCTCTTGTTTTGATAGCTGTTGACGCCTTTCCCATCAGCACTGTGGCTCAATTAGGCTTGGGTTTGATAATGGCGATGGGGGTGCGTTTGCTGTGGCTGCGGTGGCGGTCGACGCCGTTTCAATGCTCATCACGCCCAGTCCCTTCCCCTGTCTCCCGCCTGCCTGTGGCTTCCCTCTGGCTGTGGGCCGCCCTGTCGGCGGGCCTGCCGCTGACGCTGCCGTTTGCGGCGCGGGCCTTTGTGTCTGGCGCAGGCGAGGGCGCAATGGCCACCTTCAATTACGCCTGGAAGCTGGTCGAGTTGCCGCTGGTGCTGGCGGTTCAGCTGGTGGCGACCTTGGCTTTCCCGTCCATCACCCGTGCTTTTGCAGATAGGCATGCGCAGGCCACACCTGCAGTCTCCGCTGTTTCCGCCATCCGTGGTGCTTTTGCCCTGGCCTGGACACTGGCCTGCGCTGCGGCTGCGGCCTTGCACGTGGGTGCACCGGCCATCGCCACGCTGCTGTTTGGCTGGGGCCGCATGGATGCGCAGAGCGTTGCGAAGGTGGCTGCGTGGGGGGCGTTAGGGGCATGGGGGCTGCTGCCGCAGGCGCTGATTGCTGTGGGCTTGACGGTGCTGGCTGCGCTGGGGCGGATGCGGGCGGCGGTGCTGGCCTACGCGGTGGCGCTGCTGGTGTTGTTGGTGCTGGGGTACCGGTTCGCTGGCGAGCTTGGCGGGGCTGGGTGGATGCTGGCGCTCAACGCCATGTTCACCGGCATGGCGCTGGTGGTGCTGTGGGCAGTGCAGGCCAACAACAAACACGTGGACAAGGCCGCTTCGTGGCTGCCTTGGCAAGCCATGCTGACACCCGCTGCCGTGTTGGGCATGCTGACCTGGATGGCGAACGGGCCGTGGATGTCAGTTTTGAAGCCGTATAGCCTGTTTGGTATTGCCAGTGCGGCATTGGCAGCTATTGTTGTGATAGCAATCAGCTTGTTCGCCAGTGCCGAATTGCGTGCAGCCCTCAAGCGATAATTTCCCCATGCTCGACCTGCTCCAAATCACCCATGACCCCGACTTTGCCCGCCGCTGCGATGCCCTGGGCGGGATGCGGCTGTTCGTCGATCTGGAGCGCTTGGGCAAAGCCGAGCGCCAGGCGGGCCGCAACACGTTCATCAGTACCCATCAAATAAGCGACGTGGGCCACATTAAAGCGCCATTGCAGCGCAGCAGGCTGATGGTGCGCGTCAATCCGCTCAACCCTGCGACACCAAGCGAAGTCGATGCCGTGTTCGCTCAGGGCTTGGCCGCTACCGACCTGCTGATGCTGCCCATGTTCACCAGCGCGGCGGCGTTGCGGGATTTCGCCGCCATCGTCGCAGGCCGCTGCCCCATCGTCGCCCTGCTGGAAACGGCGGGTGCGCTCGCCACACTGGACGACTGGATCACCACGCCCGGCCTCACCGAGGTGTTTATCGGCCTGAACGATCTGCACCTGTCGCTGGGCCTGCGCTTCATGTTCGAGCCACTCGCCAATGGTACCGTTGACCGGATTGCCGCAGCCGTCCACCGCCACAGCCTGCGCCTCGGTATCGGTGGCATTGCCCGTTTGGATGAAGGCCTGCTGCCGGGCCGTGACGTGCTGGCCGAGCACCTGCGGCTGGGGTCACAGGCGGTGATTTTGTCGCGTACTTTTCACCGCACGGACAGTGCTGATACGGCGTTGAGTTCGTTTGAAGACGAGGTGCTGGCTTTGCGCGCCGCCGAGGTGCAACTGGCCCAACGCACCGCAGTGCAGGTGGAGGCTGACCGGGTACGCATCGCCGCATGCATCACCGCGATTGCCCAGGGCGTGTCCCCAAAGCGGGTGTGACCGTGAGTTTCACGAAGCGAATGCTCGATGTGGTGCTGTCACTGCTGGCTTTGGTGGCGTTAAGCCCCTTGCTGCTGCTCACCGCGCTGGCCGTTGCGTTGGAAAGTGGCCTGCCCGTGCTGTTCCACCAAACCCGGCTTGGTCTGCACGGGCGCGCGTTCGGAATGCTCAAATTCCGCAGCATGGCGCGCGATGCCGCTGCCACCGGCCCGTACTTCACCACTGCCCGCGACCCCCGCATCACCCGCGTGGGCCGCTTCATCCGCCGCACCAGCCTGGATGAGCTGCCGCAGCTCCTCAATGTGCTGAAAGGCGACATGAGTTTGGTGGGCCCGCGCCCTGATGTGCCTGTTCAGCGTAGCCTGTACAGCGATGCCGATTGGGCGCAGCGGTGCAGCGTGCGCCCCGGTATCACCGGCTTGGCACAGGCGCAAATCCGCTCCGAAGGCACCCAGGAACAAAGGTTGGCGCTGGATTTGCAGTACACCCGCGAAGTTTCGGTGCTGTTCGACTTGCGCATCATGCTGTGGACGCTGTCGCGCCTCACCGGCAAGGGAGGGAACTGACCATGTGCGGCATCTTCGGCTACTGGCACCGCAACAGAGAACCCCTGCCCGACGCGCTGTTGGGCAAGATGGCCAGCCAGCTCGTCCACCGTGGCCCGGACGATGAAGGCATCCACCACCAGCCCCGACGCGGGGTCGCGATTGGCAACCGGCGTCTGTCCATCATCGACATTGGCGGTGGCCACCAGCCTTTCGTCAGCGACGATGGCCAGATTGCTGTGGTGCAAAACGGCGAAATCTTCAACCACATTGAACTCGCTGCCGAGCTGCGTGCGCAGGGCGTCCACCTTAAAACCGCGTCCGATACCGAGGTGATTTTGCGGCTCTACGAGCGCGAAGGCATGGCGTTTGTGGGCAAGCTCAACGGCATGTTCGCCATCGCCATCGACGACGCCCGGGAAGACGCGCTCATCCTGATCCGTGACCGCATCGGCGAAAAACCGCTCTACGTGCGCGACGACGGCCAGCAGGTGCTGTTTGCCTCCGAAATCAAGGCAATATTGCCTCTGGTGCAAGCTGGGTGCGCTACACAAGCTATCAATTTTGAAGCAATTCACCACTACCTGAGCTTCAACTACATCCCCGCGCCGTGGACGATCTACCAGGGCATCCACCATGTCATGCCTGGCACCTGGGTCAAATTCACCCGAGACCGTGCGGTGCACACCCAGCGCTGGTGGCGCCTTGCTGACCAGCGCGAGCAGGATCACGCTTACGGCGACTGGGCCGAAGAGTTCCTTACCCTGCTGGACGACGCCACCCGCATCCGCTTGCGCGCCGATGTGCCGTTTGGCGCTTTCCTCTCTGGTGGTGTGGATTCCAGCAGCATCGTTGGGCTGATGGCGCGGCATGTGTCACAGCACAGCCGTGCCCCTGTCAAAACCTTCTGCATCGGCTTTGAAGACCCTCGCTACGACGAATCCGCCTACGCGCAGCAAGCGGCAGACCGCTTTGGCTGCGACCACAAGGTGGAAATCGCCGCACTTAACATGCTGAACCGCTGGCCCCAGGTGCTGCACCACCTCGACCAGCCGCATGGCGACGCGTCCTTCATACCCATGCTGCGCGTGAGTGAGCTGGCGGCGAAACACGTCAAAGTGGTGCTGACAGGCGACGGCGGCGACGAGCTGTTCGCCGGGTACGACAAGCACGCCAGCTTCTTCGCTCGCCCGGATGTGCGGAGTTTGTCGAACGCTGACTTCCAGCGCAGCTATTTCGATTCGATCTCGCTGTTTTCCCCGCAAGCCAAGCAGGCGCTGTACAGCCCCGCCATGCGTGCGCAGACGCATGGCATCGACAGCTTCACCGCCGTCGCTAAGCCCTGGTTCGACGAAGCCCAACACTTTGACCGCATCAACCAAGCGCTTTACCTGGACATGCAGCTGCTGCTGTGCGGCAACAACCTCGTCAAGCCCGACCGCATGGGCATGGCGGTGAGCATCGAAGCACGCACGCCGTTTCTCGATTACCGGGTGATGGAACTCGCCTTTCGCTCCAAGGGCAACACCAAACTCAAACTGCACCAAGGCGAAAACGGTATGGACAAGAAGCACTGGTTCAAGCGAGCCGTGACCCCGCTGATTGGTGCGGACTTGGCTTACCGCAAAAAGCAAATGTTCACTGTCCCCGTAGGCGACTGGTTCCGGGGCGAGCGCTACCCGTGGTTGTGTGATTTATTGCAAAACAGCGCGCTGCTTTCGCAAGTTTGCCAATCACAAGAGATCAATGTGATGCTGGAGCGGCATGGCATAGGCAGCGCCAACTTCACCCGTGAGCTGCGGGCACTGGCGGCGCTGGCGTTGTGGGCGCAGGGAGCGCATTGGTGAAAACGGTGCTGTTGGTGGCTTACGGTGGCGGTCATGTGAAAGCGCTGCTACCCGTAGCCCAGCGCATGCTGACGTTAGGCTTGGCGCGGACCGTGTTTTTGGCGCTGACCACCGCCGCGCCACTGGCACGCGCGGTGCCGGGTTTGGAGGTTTTGGGTTTTCAGGACATTTTGGCGCTGTACCCCACCGAGGTGCAGCAACGCGCTGTCCAGCATGGCGAACGTCTGGCGCGTGGCTTGAGTGTGGCCGCCGCAGACCCTGCCGAGACCATCGCCTACCTGGGCCTGAGTTACGCCGATCTGGAAGACCAACTGGGCTTGGATGCCGCCGCCCGCAGCTATGCGCAGTACGGTCGCCAGTGCTTTTTGCCCCTGGGCCCGCTGACTTGCTTGCTGCAATCGCTTCAGCCTGCTTTGGTGATCGCCACCAACTCGCCCCGCGCTGAACGTGCCGCCTTGCAAGCGGCCCGAAATCTCGCTATCCCCACGCTGTGTTTGGTTGACCTGCTGGCCATTTTGGAGCGTCCTTTGCTTGCGCAGGCGGCCTATGCCGATAGCCTGTGCGTGCTCAATGCGGGTGTGCGCGACAGCTTGATCGCGGCGGGGCGCAGTGCCGCCACCGTCCACGCCACCGGCAACCCTGCCTTTGATAGCCTGTGCAGCGATGAAAACCGCGCTTTGGGGGCCACCTACCGCGCACAAGCTGGATGGGGTGCAGCGGGGAATGACGCGCTTCATGTGCTGCTCTACGCCTCGTCGCCCGAACCGGTTGAATACCCTGGTGTCTCAGGACAAGGCAATCCGCAATTCCCCCGCCATGTGGAGCGTGCCTTGATTGCCGCCGTGCTGGCCAACCCGCGCTTGGCGCTGTGGATTCGCCGCCATCCCAGCGAGCCAGCGTGTGTTGTCGGGCAGGATGGCGTGCCCCTGCACCTACGCATCCAAGTCAGCACGCCGAACATGGCTTTGCACGGCTGCGTGCAGGGTTGCGATGAGGTCGTCGTCACCATGTCCACCGTGGGGGTGGAGGGGCAAATGGCTGGCAAACCTGTCACGCAGGTGGACGGCTCCATCCTCAGCCACCTGAGTCCGTTTGAGGCGCTGGGGTTTGCGCAGCGGACGGTGAGGGTGGATGACGTGGCACAGGTCTACGCTTCATCGTCCTTTCAACCGCTGACCGTCTCTGCGACGGCACACGCGACCGGGCAGGCCACAGACCGCGTGCTGGACGTGTTGCGCCAGACAGCGGGACTGTGCTGATGCGAACCTTGAGCCTTTGCGAGGCCACAGCGTGGTTTGACGCGCTTCCCGCCACGCGGGCAGGCCAGCACAAACCTGCCACGTTGCACCCCGCTTACGTCCATGCGGATGCGCAGCGTGACCCCGCTTTGCGGCCGGTATTCGCAGGTTTCGAACGCCACGGCGAGCGCTGGCTGCATGGCTTGCACACCACCGCCATCCCCCACACCTCCAACACCTCCGATACCTCTGGTACCCCTTGGCGTGATGCCAGCGCTCCCTACGGTTATGCCGGAGGCTGGGCCAGCACAGACGATGTGGATTTCTTAAGCGCTGCTTGGCAGGCCCACACCGCGTGGTTGCAGGCGCAGGGCGTGGTTGTCGAGTACCTGCGTTTCCACCCGATGGCGGCGAACCACCGGGGTTACAGCGGGTACGTCACGCCGAATCGCCGCGTCGTCTGGCTGGATACGCAAGGTGATTTTGCAGCGCAGTACGCGCCCCGCTTGCGCACGGCACTGCACAAAGCAGAGCGCTCAGGTCTTGCCGTCACGGCACTGGCCGGTGCAGCCTTGTCGTTCGCCACCTACCACCGTGCTGCCATGCAGGCCATGGGCACCAGTGCGTTCTATGTGTGGCCAGATGTCTGCTTTGAAGCGCTGGCCGCTGTACCGGGTGCCCAGGTGGTGGTGTGCCATGCTGAAAACACCAACCCTGCTGACCCCACCCAGTGGCTCGCCGCCGCCCTGATGCTGAACCAGCCCACGCTCGCCGAATACCACCTCGCCGCCACCGTTCCCGCAGGCCGTGCCATGGCCGCGTCGTCCTACCTGTTGCACCGCATTGCCCAACAGGCCCAAGCTGCCGGCCAGCACACGCTCTACTTGGGCGGAGGCAGTTCGGCGGCTGTGGACAATTCTTTGCTGTTCTTCAAAAGTGCATTCTCGTCCCTGCAAACCGATTACCTCACCGGCACCCAGGTGCTGAATGCCGAGGCGTACCGCGCCGTGCAAGTCGCCCACCCCGAAGCTTGGGCGGCTCACCCTGAGCGGCTAATTTTTCACAGACTGGTGTAACGTTATGGCTGCTCATTCGCTGCGAGAAAATGTGTTCGAACGTGTTTTCCAAACCCGCCCCTGGGGCCAGTACCCCGGTGAGGATGTGGTGCGTTTCGTAGCACGGCACTTTTTTGCAGCGCCTGACAGGTCGCAGGTGCGCTTGCTGGAAGTGGGCAGCGGCACCGGGGCCAACCTGTGGTTCATGGCCCGCGAAGGCTTTAGCGTCCATGGTATTGACGCCGCACCCACAGGTGTTGCCAAAAGCTGCGAACGGCTGGACCGTGAAGTGCCCGGCTGGCGCGAGCGGGGAGGCCAAGTGCAGGTGGGGGACTTCGCGCAGTTGCCTTACCCCGATGGCACTTTCGATGCCGTGCTGGACGTGGCCGCCGTCTGTTATGCCCCATGGGCGTCGGCCCGTGCCGTTTACGCCGAGTTGGCGCGGGTGACGAAGCCGGGCGGTCGCCTGTTCAGCCGCACCTTTGCGCAAGGCTGCTGGGGTGAGGGCACAGGGTGCGAGTTGGCACCGCATTTTTGGGCCTGCACCGAAGGGCCGCTGGCCAACCTGGGGGGCACGCGTTTCACCTCGCCCGATGACGTTTCTGCGCTGTGCCAAGGTTGGGAGGTGGAACGCATCGGCTTGGAGGTGCGCCGCGACTCAGCTGAGCAACCCTGCGTGCAGCAGCTCATCATTCAAGCTGTAAAACTGCATGAAAACAGAGCTTTAAGCAATACTGATGGGCATAATAAGCTATGAATATAAGAGCAAATAAGGCCTCCCTCACCGTGGCTGTGGTCTGCGCACGCGGTGGCTCCAAAGGTCTGCCTGGCAAGAACATCCGCTCTTTCACAGGCAAGCCCCTCATCGCCCACACCATCGCCCAAGCGCTGGCTTGCCCTGGCATTGACGCCGTGTGGGTGTCTACCGACGACGCCGCCATCGCCGAGGTGGCCCGTGCCTGCGGTGCCGCAGTGCCCTACTTGCGACCGGTTGAGTTGGCGACCGATGCCGCGCCCAAAATTCCCGCCATCGAGCATCTGGTGGCGCACATGGAAGCCCTGGGCCACAGCGTGGCGACGGTGATTGATTTGCAGTCTACCTCGCCGCTGCGCAGCGTGGCCGATATTCAAGCAGCGATGGCCTTGGGGGCCTTGGATGCGGGCCGCGCACTGGTCGTCAGCGTCACCGAGGTGTCGCACAACCCCTACTATGCGATGGTGGAAGTGCAGGCGGATGGGCTGCTGGCCCAGAGCAAAACGCTGCCCAGCCATGTGGTTCGCCGCCAGGATGCGCCCCAGGTCTGGGGGCTGAACGGGGCGCTCTACGTCTGGCCGCGTGCCCTGTTGGCCCAAGCGGCCACCCAGGGTTTTTGGACCGTGCCGATACGCGCCAGCGTGATGCCCCGCGAGCGTTCGGTGGACATTGACGATGCGCTGGATTTTGAATGGGCCGAGTTTTTAGCGGCCAAGCAAGGATTGTGATGAACAGCGTTTTTAACCCGGCTTTCAACAAGGCCATCCACAAGGTTTTCGTCATTGCCGAAGGCGGCGTGAACCACAACGGCAGTCTCTCCCTGGCCTGTCAACTGGCCGATGCCGCGTTGGCCGCAGGCGCAGATGCCATCAAATTCCAAACCTTCCGCGCCGAGGACGTGGTGACACCCACGGCCCAAACCGCCGACTACCAGCGCACCAACACGGGTGCCACCAGCCAGTTCGCGATGATTCAAGCACTGGAACTCAGCTTTGCTGAACACCAGCAACTCGCCGCCCACTGCACCAGCATCGGCATCGAGTTCTTTTCTACCCCATTTTCAGAAAAAGCCGTGGCCGATTTGGTGCGCTTGGGTGTCCAGCGCTTGAAGCTGCCTTCGGGCGAAATCACCAACAAACCGCTGATCGAGTGCGTGGCGGATACCGGCTTGCCGCTGCTGATGTCCACTGGCATGTCCACGCTGGCCGAGGTGCTGACTGCGCTGGGCTGGATTCAGGCCCGGTGGGCTGTGCTGGGCGTTTCACCCGGTTTGTGCGTGATGCACTGCACCTCTGCCTACCCCGCGCCCGCAGACGCCCTGAACCTGCGTGCCATCGCGACACTGGCCCAAGCGACGGGCTTACCGGTCGGCTATTCTGACCACAGCCTGGGCACACAAGCCGCCTGGGCTGCTGTCGCGCTGGGGGCCATGGCTGTTGAGAAGCACCTGACACTCGACAAAACCCTGCCTGGCCCTGACCACGTAGCCTCCGCAGACCCCGCTGAATTGGCCGCGTTGGTGGCGGGCATACGCCGCATCGAAACCATGCTGGGCGACGGCATTAAAGCCCCGCAACCTATCGAGGCCAACACCCGTGACGTGGCCCGCCGCAGCATCGTCACCACCCGTGGTTTGCCCGCTGGCCATGTGTTGCAAGCCACAGATTTGGCCCTGCGTCGCCCTGGCACCGGCTTGCAACCCGACCAGTGGGAAGCCGTCATCGGCCAGCGCCTGCGCCACGCCACGCCCGCGCACGAGGTGTTGCACGCGGCCATGCTGGGGGCTGCATGACGGAATCTGACGCGCCGCGCCGCATCTTCTACGTTACCGGCACGCGGGCTGACTTTGGCTTGATGGCGGCCACGCTGCAAGGCATCGCGGCCCACCCCCAGCTTGCGTTACAGGTGGCCGTTACCGGAATGCACCTCAGTGCCCAATTCGGCCACACGGTGGATGAGGTGGAAACCGCCTTGCCGTTGGGCAGCATCGTCGCCCGCATCCCTGTGGACATTGACGAGCGCAGTCCGGCGGCCATGTCCCGCGCGGTGGGCCAAACACTGCTGGGGCTGACGGCTGCGATGGACGCCCACAAGCCCCATATCGTCTTGCTGCTGGGTGACCGGGGCGAGATGCTGGCCGGCGCCATTGCTGCGCTGCACCTGGGTATTCCCGTCGCGCATTTACACGGCGGGGAACGCACTGGCACGGTGGACGATGCCATCCGCCATGCCATCACCAAGCTGAGCCATTGGCATTTCGTTGCCACCGAGGCGTCCCGCGAGCGGGTGGTTCGCCTGGGCGAGCAAGCCGATCGTGTCTGGGTGACAGGTGCCCCTAGCCTGGATGGCCTGAATACCATTGCAGCCGCTGCGCCGCGTGACGAGGTGCTGGCACGACTGGGTTTGCAGGCGAGCGCCCGCTATGCGCTGGTGCTGTTTCACCCTGTGGTGCAAGAGGCACAAAGTGCTGTGGCGCAAACGCAGGCGCTGGTGGAGGCGTTGAAAGTGACCAGCAACGATTCAGCCTTGCGCGTGGTCTGGCTGGCCCCCAACGCCGATGCAGGTTCCGGTAGCATCGTGTCCGTCTTGGGCAATGCCAGCGAAACGTGGCCCGCGTTGCACACCCTCACCCACTTGCCCCGCGATGCCTACGTTCAAGCGTTGGCACAGGCCGACGTGCTGGTGGGCAATTCGTCGTCCGGCATCTTGGAGGCGGCCAGCTTGGGCACGCCGGTTGTCAATATCGGTAACCGCCAACGCAACCGCGAGCGCAACGCCAACACGCTGGACTGCGACACCACGACCGCCGCCATCACCGCCGCGCTGCAACAGGCACTGGCCCACGGTCGCTATCCGGCTGAGAACCGCTATGGCGACGGCCAGTCCAGCCCCCGCATCGTGCAACTGCTGGCCGAGACACCCGTTGCCGCCGATTTGCTCGACAAAGTGAACAGCTACTGACCATGAATGCCCCCCCACCCCCACTTTCCTCACTTCACTCACTTCCCACGCTTCAACCTCAAGCGCTTCCAGAGCGGGTTTGGCTGTCATCCCCGCACATGGGGGACGCCGAAGCTGCCTTTGTCACCGAAGCGTTCACCACCAACTGGATTGCGCCTTTAGGCCCACATGTTGATGCCTTTGAGCGTGAATTGGCGGCCCATGTTGGCGTCGGCCATGCTGCGGCGCTCAGCTCCGGCACAGCCGCATTGCATCTGGCGCTGCTGCTGCTGGGCGTGCAACCCGGCGACACCGTATTTTGCTCAGGGTTGACGTTTGTGGGCAGCTGCAACCCCATCCTCTACTGTGGTGCCCGGCCCGTGTTCATTGACGCTGAGCCGCAGACCTGGAATATGTCGCCCGCCGCTTTGGAGCGCGCTTTGGAATGGGCACGGCGTGAGGGGCGGATGCCGCGTTGTGTGGTCATCGTCAACCTCTATGGCCAGAGCGCGGACATGGACGCCTTGCTGCCTGTCTGCGAACGCTATGGCGTGCCTGTACTCGAAGATGCTGCTGAATCCTTGGGTGCATGCTATAAAAACCGCAGCAGCGGAAGCTTTGGTCGCGTTGGCGTGTACTCGTTCAATGGCAACAAAATCATCACCACTTCGGGCGGCGGGATGCTGGTGGCAGACGATGCCGATTTGGTCGCCCGCGCCCGCAAGCTCGCCACCCAAGCCCGTGAAACCGCACGGCATTACGAACACGCCGAGGTGGGCTTCAACTACCGCCTGAGCAACGTGCTGGCGGGCATTGGCCGAGGTCAGTTACAGGTGCTGGGGCAGCGCGTGGCGCAGCGCCGCGCTGTGTTCGAGCGCTACCGTACCGCGTTGGTCGATCTGCCACAGGTGCAGTGGATGCCGCAGCCTGACGGGTTTTATTCGACCCGCTGGTTGAGCTGCTTCACACTGCAAGTCCCTGACGCCGCGACCCAGTGTGAACGCATCCTGCAAGCGCTGGAGTGCCACGCCATCGAGGCTAGACCGGTGTGGAAGCCTATGCAGCTGCAGCCTCTGTTTGCCGGGGCACCGTACTTCAGTCACGCCCCGGGCGTGCTTGGGGGCGATGTGTCTGCCCACCTGTTCGCCAGCGGCATCTGTCTGCCCTCAGGCTCGAATTTGACCGCCGAGCAGCAAACCCGTGTGATTGCGCATTTGCGGGATGCCCTCAAGCAGGCTGGAGTTGGCGGTGCGTAGAGAAGCCTTTTTTCTGCTGGTGCTTGATGTGCTGCTGGTGCTGGTGTCGTGGTGGCTTGCATTCTGGCTGCGCTTCAACCTTGATGTCTCTCCCGAATTCACCGATTTGGCGTTGCGCAGCAGCCCTTGGGTGCTGCTGTCCTATGCGCTGGGCCTCAGCATGGCCCGGGTTTACCGTCAAGTCTGGCGCTATATCGGCTTACCTGAGTTGCGCCAATTGGGCTGGGGGGTGCTGCTCAGTGCCGTGCTGTCGGCTGCCGTGGTGTTGATGCTGCGCTATGCCCAATTTCCCCGTTCCGTGTTGCTGCTGCAACCGCTGCTGGCGTTGGTGTTGCTCGGTGCGGTACGGGCGAGTTGGCGTACGCTGGTGGAGCGCACGGCACAGGTGCCGGGGGCCCAGCCGCTGCTGATTGTGGGCACGCTGCACGATGCCACCGATGCGCTGCGGGTGCTCAAGGGTTCGCAGCAGTGGCACCCGGTGGGTATTGTGTCGCCGCTGGCAGCGGAGGTGGGTTTGTCGTTGCAGCAGGTACCCGTGTTGGGTGCTATTCAATCCATAGCTGCTATAGCCCATTCGGTGGGCGCTGGCACGGTTTTGGTGGCAAGTCCACCAGGGGCGCCGGAGCGGCGTTCACTGCTGTTGCAATCGGAGGCGAATGCAGGAGGGCGTCTTACCCTGCTGACCATGCCCCGGCCCGACCAGTGGCTGCACGCGCAAGACAGCGGGCTGCGCAAAGTGGAGTTAGAAGACCTGTTGGGCCGGGAGGCTGTGCAGCTGGACATCAAGGGTTTGTCGGATTTGTTTGCGGGTCAAACGGTGCTGGTGACGGGGGCGGGCGGGTCGATTGGGTCTGAGTTGTGTCGCCAGATTGCACGCCTGGGTGCGCACCAACTGGTGTGCGTGGACGTGTCCGAGTTCGCCATCTACCAGCTGGCGCAAGAGCTGAAGGCGCATCACCCGCAGCTGGATGGCTTGTACTACACCGCCAACGTGCGTGAGGCTGACCGTGTGTTGGCTATCGTGCAGGCGCACAGGCCTGCCGTGGTGTTCCACGCCGCTGCCTACAAGCATGTGCCGTTGATGGAGTCGCTCAACGAGATCGAGGCCGTGCGCACCAACATCCTCGGTACGCTGAACGTGGCCCGTGCGGCGGGGGCGTGTGGCGCACGGCGTTTTGTGCTGATTTCCACCGACAAAGCCGTCAACCCAACCAATGTGATGGGGGCAACCAAGCGCATGGCTGAGCTGGTGGTGCAGGCGGTGGCCACCGAGTGGGCGGCGACCCAATTCGTCTCGGTGCGTTTTGGCAACGTGCTGGGCTCCAGCGGTTCGGTGGTGCCGCTGTTCACCGCCCAAATAGCCCGTGGCGGCCCCGTCACGGTGACGCACCCGGACATCGTGCGCTATTTCATGACCATACCGGAGGCTGCACAGCTGGTGTTGCAGGCGGGGTTGATGGGCCAGTCGGGGCAAATTTTTGTGCTCGACATGGGCGAGCCGGTGAAAATTGTGGATTTGGCACGGCTGTTGATTCGCCTTTCGGGCAAGACCGAGCATGAGGTACCGATTCGCTTCAGCGGTCTGCGCCCGGGCGAAAAGCTGTTTGAAGAACTGTTGGCCGATGACGAAACCACACTGCCCACACCGCACCCCAAGTTGCGCGTGGCCAAGGTGCCCGGGCCGGGCGGTTTGGCCATTCATGCGGTGCTGGCGTGGGTCAGCGCCTGCGGGCCATCCCCCGAACCTGCGGTGCTGCGTCCCTGGTTACGAACGTATGTGCCGGAATACCAGCCTGCCGACCTTTAGCGTCCCGTTGAACGTGCTCAGTTAGGGTGTTGGAAAATACCGAAACACAGGGCCTGAAAATTTGCAACTATCATCCCACGTTCTCTTTTGGGCCGCTCATGCTGTATTCCATTTTCTCTTTGGTGCTTGATGTTCTTGCCGGTTTGGTCGGCGGGGCTTGCCTGCTTCGGTTGTATATGCAGTGGCTGCGCGCGCCGTTCAGCAACCCACTGGGGCAGTTTGTGCTGGCGGTGAGCAACTGGATCGTGCTGCCGCTGCGCCGTGTGTTGCCCCTGCGCGCAGGTTGGGACGTGGCGAGCCTGCTTGCGGCCCTGGTGATTGAGCTGGTGCAGTTTGCGCTGCTGTGGGTGGTGGCAGGCAGTGGCGGTGGCCTGGAAGGCGCGCTCACAGTGGTGCCGGTGTTGGCGTTGTTTGGTGTGGTGCGCTTGGCGGTGTCAGGCATGACAGGCTTGCTCATGGTCTATGCCGTGCTGTCTTGGGTGCAGACCCGTTCACCGTTGTACGCTACGGTGGAGCGGCTGTGCCAGCCGCTCTTGCAGCCTGTGCGCCGCTTCGTACCGCTGGTCGGGGGGATTGATTTATCGCCGTTGGCCTTGTTGGTGCTGCTCCAGATTGCCGGGATGGTGCTGGGTGCGTTGCAAGCCGCTGTGCTGCATTAGAGGCGCCAACACAAGGCCAGCAACACGCAGTGCAACGGCTGGCCCCGGTTTACGTCAAGCTACAGCGTCCGCCGGCTGGCGCTGCAACATGGCCAGCGTGTGGGCAATGGTTTTGCGCAGTTCGCGGCGGTCGCAAATCATGTCTACCGCACCTTTTTGTTGTAAAAACTCAGAGCGCTGAAAGCCTTCTGGCAGGGTCACGCGCACGGTGGATTCGATCACGCGGGGGCCAGCGAAGCCAATCAGCGCTTTAGGCTCGGCAATCACCACATCCCCAATGAAGGCAAAGCTGGCGCTCACGCCACCGGTGGTGGGGTCGGTCAGTACGCTGATGTAGGGCAGGCCTTTTTTGGCCAGACGCGTCAAGGCCGCATTGGTTTTGGCCATTTGCATCAGGCTCAGCAAGCCTTCTTGCATGCGTGCTCCGCCGGTGGCGGTGAAGCTGATGAAGGGTACTTTTTGTTCGATGGCGGTTTCCACGCCACGCACAAAGCGCTCGCCCACGACGGAACCCATGCTGCCGGCCATGAAGTCGAACTCAAAACACGCGGCGACCACGCCAATGCTGTGCACGGCACCGCCAATGACGACCAGCGCATCCGTCTCGCCCGTGTTGTCCATGGCTTCTTTGATGCGTTCAGGGTACTTGCGGCTGTCTTTGAACTTGAGCGCGTCCACGGGTACCACTTCCTGACCAATTTCGTAGCGGCCTTCGCTGTCCAGGAACGCGTTCAACCGTGCCCTGGCGCTGATGCGCAGGTGGTGGCTGCAATTTGGGCAGACGTTCTGGTTGTGCTCCAGGTCAGTTTTGTAGAGCACGGTCTCACAGCTGGGGCATTTGATCCACAGGCCTTCAGGGATGGTGCGGCGCTCTGCCGGATCAGTTTGTTGAATTTTGGGGGGAAGCAGTTTTTCTAGCCAACTCATGCAGAGCTCCTGAAGGGGGTGGTGAAGTTGAGGCGATTATGCGTCGTGCTCAGGCATCCAGTGCCGCACGGATTTCCCGCAGGAAGTTGATGGCGACTGGTACCACTTTTTCATGCGGCTGGTCTTCGATCAGCTGGATGATTTTGCTGCCAATGACCACCGCATCAGCGACTTTGCCGACCGCTTTCGCCGTGGCGGCATCGCGGATGCCAAAGCCTACGCCGACCGGCACGCTGACATGCTGGCGGATGCGGGGCAGCATCCGCTCGACCGCATCGGTGTCCAGGTTGCCAGCACCTGTCACGCCTTTGAGCGATACGTAGTACACATAGCCACTGGCCAGCGCGGCGACTTGGCCCATGCGTTCGTCGGTGCTGGTGGGGGCCAGCAAAAAGATCAAGTCCATGCCGTGGGCTTTGAGGCTGGCCGCGAATTCTTCGCATTCTTCCGGCGGGTAGTCCACCACCAGCACGCCGTCCACACCCACAGCGGCGGCGTCCGTCACAAACCGGCCTGCGCCGTACTTTTGGTCGTAGCGCTCCACGGGATTGGCGTAGCCCATCAGCACCACGGGCGTAGTCGCGTTTTTGGTGCGAAAACTGCGCACCATCTCCAGCACCTGGGTCATGCCGATGCCTTGGGCCAGTGCGCGGTCACCGGCTTTTTGAATCACCGGGCCATCGGCCATGGGGTCGGAAAAAGGAATGCCCAACTCAATCACGTCAGCTCCGCCCAGCACCATGCCGTGCATCAGATCCGGCGTGATGTTGGCGAAGGGGAAGCCTGCGGTGACGTAGGGGATCAGGGCTTTGCGGTTTTGCTCTTTTAATGCGGCAAAAGTGGCTTGGATACGGCTCATGCTGTACCGCCTTTCACAGTGAGACCGCGCATCGAAGGGCGGTCGTAAAAATCGGCACCCGAGAGGTCAGCCACCGTGCCGATGTCTTTGTCCCCCCGGCCTGAGAGGTTGACCAGAATGGACTGGTCAGCACGCATTGTCTTGGCCAGCTTCATCGCGTAGGCGATGGCATGGCTGGATTCCAGCGCTGGGATGATGCCTTCGGTGCGGCACAGGTAGTGGAAGGCGTTCAGCGCTTCGGTGTCGGTGATGCCAACGTATTCGGCGCGGCCTATGTCCTTCAGGTAGGCGTGTTCCGGGCCGACGCCGGGGTAATCCAAGCCTGCGCTGATGCTGTGCGTCTCGGTCACTTGGCCGTTATCGTCTTGCAGCACGTAGGTGCGGTTGCCGTGCAGCACGCCGGGGCTGCCGCGTTGCAGCGAGGCGGAATGCTTGGCCGTGTCCATGCCTTCGCCCGCCGCTTCCACACCGATCAAGCGGGTGTTCTCATGGTTGATGTAAGGGTAAAAAATACCCATGGCATTAGAGCCACCGCCTACGCAGGCGACCACGGCATCGGGTTGACGGCCGAGGTTGCCGTCTTGGCCCAGGAATTCGGGCATCTGGGTCAGGCATTCGTTACCGATGACGCTTTGGAAATCGCGCACCATCATCGGATAGGGGTGCGGGCCTGCCACGGTGCCGATGATGTAGAAGGTGTTGTCCACGTTGGCCACCCAGTCGCGCATGGCTTCGTTGAGGGCATCCTTCAGGGTTTTGCTGCCGCTTTCGACGGGGACGACGGTGGCGCCGAGCAGCTTCATGCGGTAAACGTTGGGGCTTTGGCGTTTCACGTCTTCGCTGCCCATGTAAACCACACATTCCAAGCCGTAGCGGGCACAGATGGTGGCGGTCGCCACGCCGTGCTGGCCTGCACCGGTTTCGGCAATCACGCGGGGCTTGCCCAAGCGGCGGGCGAGCATGGCCTGGCCGATGGTGTTGTTGATTTTGTGCGCGCCGGTGTGGTTCAGGTCTTCGCGCTTGAGGTAAATCTGCGCACCACCGGTCTCACGGCTCATGCGGGCTGCGTGGTAAATGGGGGAAGGGCGGCCTACGAAGTGCTTGAGTTCCGAGTGGAATTCAGCCAAAAATTCTGGGTCGTGCTGGTATTTGGCGTATGAGGCGCGCAACTCGTTGATGGCGTGGGTCAGGGTTTCGCTGACGAAACTGCCGCCGTAGATGCCGAAATGGCCTTTGTGGTCAGGTTGTTGGTACATGGTGTGCTCTGTCCGGCGGACAGGGCCAAAAAATGCCGCTGCCGCTTGTCTGTTAAAGAATGTTTGCTATCAATTTGTCTGCCGCGCATCATGTTCACGGATAGCGGCGACAAACTGCAAAATTTTGTCGGGGTCTTTGATGCCTTTGCGGGTTCCTCCGCCAGCAGCATCTGCTTCAACCCCGGAACTCACGTCAACGGCCAAGCTAAAGCCTGGCGCGCAGCAGCGTCGTACCTGCGTGAGGCCATCGCCCACGTTTGCAGGTGTGAGTCCACCACTTAAAACGAGGTGAGCATTGACGTTTGCTGGCAGCAGTGACCAATTGAATGTTTTTCCGCCGCCGCCGAACCCTTCGACATGCGCGTCGAGCAGGATGGCTTGGGCTGTTGAATAAGATTGGGCGAATTTTACCAAGTCAAACTGGCTAGCGCCTGCGCCCAGCGGAATACGTGCCGCCCGCAGGTAGGGTTGTGCGCCGCCTTGTGTGGCCGCCAAGCACTGCGCCGGCGATTCATCACCATGAAATTGGGCTGTAGCGCTTGCCACATGGGCCAGAGCAGCTATCGTATTGGGAGTAATCTCATTGACGAAGAGCAGCACCGGGGTGACGAAGGGCGGCAGGCGGCGGGCCAATTCGGCTGCACGTTCGGGGGTGATGTAGCGTGGGCTGGGTGGGTAGAGTACAAAACCGATGGCATCCACACCTGCGGCGACGGCGGCGTCAACGTCTTGTTCGCGGGTGAGGCCGCAAATTTTGATGCGGGTACGGCAGTTGGGGTTGGAAAGAGCAGTCATGGGAGCCAATCATAGGCAGCGGTTTGTGTAGGCAGACCCCAATGCTCAGGGTAGATCGGCCCAGCGAAATACAGGCCGTCAGGCGAAAACGTGGGGGCTGCGGCGTCGCGGTCACGGGCATCGCGCACGTCACGCATCCAGTCTGGTGGTTTTTTGCCTTGCCCTACCACCAGCAGGCTGCCCATCAGGTTGCGGATCATGTGGTGCAAAAAGGCGTTGGCTTCAAATTCAAAGCGCCAGTAGGGGCCACGCTGGGAAATGGCGATGCGGATCATCGTTTTGACGGGCGAAAGCGCTTGGCAGCTGGAGGCGCGGAACGAGGTGAAATCGTGCTCGCCCAGCAGGTGGCTTGCAGCTTGCTGCATGGCCTGGAGGTCGAGCGTACCGAAGGTCCAGCCGACGCGGCCTGCTTCCACACTGGGGCGCACGGGGGATTCGAGCAGGCAGTACACGTAGCGCCGGGCGATGGCGCTGGCGCGGCAGTGGAAGCTGGTGGGCATTGCTCTGGCCCACTGTATGGCAATGTCAGAAGGCAGGTAGCTGTTCACCCCCCTGACCCAGGCGTTGATGTCGCGCTTCAGCGGTGTGTCGAAGTGAACCACTTGCATCAGGCCGTGCACGCCAGCATCGGTTCGGCCTGCGCACAGGGTGGAGACTTTGTGCGTGGTGAAGCGCTTGAGAGCGGCTTCCAGCTTGTCTTGCACCGTCAAGCCCGAGAGTTGGCTTTGCCAGCCTTGGTAGGCGCTGCCGGAGTAGCTGACGCCCAGGGCAATGCGCGTGATGGGCTTCTGGAGGTGAGAAGGGTTGTCAGTCAACAGTTAACCTTAACCCAGCTCAGCGAGAAAGCGCTGGGCCTTGGCTTTCAGGTTGCCGGTGGCTTCGTCCACGACCTCTTGTGCCAGAGTGCGCGCGCCGTCGTCGTCGCCAATGGCTTGAAACTCTTCGGCCAAAGCCAGCTTGGTGACGAGCGGGTCAGCGCCATCGGCTTCAGCGTCTTGGGGGAAGTCGAAATCGTCGTCGGTGCCTGGTGAGGTTTCAGGCAAGTTGGTTTCTGCGGACAACGGTGTAGGGCTGTCGAGATCCAGGGACAGCGAATCGAGATCAAACTCAAGCATGTCATCGGGTTTAGCCGGTGTGTTGTCCGGCGCAATGGCGGCGGCTTCGGTCGGGGTATTCAGCAGCTCGACCAAATCGCTGTGGGTGAAGTTCAGCGCATCGCCGTCTTGAGCGGTAGGAGGCGCGACATCGAAATCAAGGCTGGGCAGTGAAGCGGCGTCGAACGAGGTGTCTGCCTCTGGCGTATCAAACTCGATTTCCAAGTCGGGTAGCGGGGGGGCTTTGGCGTTGGTTTGCAGCGATATAGTGCGCTCTGCTGGGCTGGGGTTGTCCGCCAGCCGGGCGGCGGTGAAATCGGGTGGGGTGGTATCAAACCCTGGCGCCGTACCGGGGTCAACTGCCGAGAAGTCCAAATCCAAATCCAGATCCAGATCGACAGAGGGGGTGCCTGCGGGTGCTTCTATCGTCAGTGGCAGTATTTCTGATGGCAGGAACTGTGTGGGTTGTGTGGCAGATTCAGCTGCCATATCGGCAATGCTCGAGACGTTATCACCTTGGTACAGCGGGTTGGTGGGGTCAAGCTCACGCCCTGTCATGCAGGCTGCAGACCAGTCGGTGCCCAAGCCCTGGGTCAGTTTATAGGCTTCGGTGGCTGAGGCGGCATAGGCCTTCACATCCTGGCGCTTGGCGTAGATTTGCAGCAGCTTGAAGTGGATGGCCGCGCGTGACGGGTTGCTGCGCAGGGCTTCTTTCAAGATTTCTTCGGCCTGCAAATCTCGACCATAGGCCAAATACACATCGGCTTCTGCGACGGGGTCAACGTCGGCACCCGCATCAAGTTGGCTGGGCGAGTACATCATGGATGAGCCTGAGGCCACGGCATCGCTGGTGTCTATTTTGTGCCCACCGCTGGAGCCAAAGAACGAGTCGGGCTGCAAGCGGCTTTCCATGAAGGAGCTGTCAACCTGTGTGGCTTTTCTGCGCTGCCGTATGCGGTAGAGCGCGAGGCCTGCGAGCAAGGCGACCAAGCCGCCTGCTCCCGCGGGTACCAGGGGGTTGTCCAGCAGGTCTGACACCAAGCTGGCCTCAGCAGGTGCTGGCATGGTCGGTTTGGACGCTGCGCTGACCGGTGCAGAGGCTGTTGTTGTGGGCATCGCGGCAGGCAGTGTCGTGGTCGCTGTGACGGTGCTGGTGATTGCTGCTGGTAAAGACGTGGTCGCGGTTGCTGTCGCTGTTAGGGTGGCTGTTACCGTGGCGGCGACAACCGGTGCTACCGTGACTGCTGTCGTCGGGGCACTGGCGCTTGCGCTGGCTGGCTTGGCAGGGCTGGCAGCGGTGTTTGCTGCTGCGCTGGCCACTGCAGCAGGGGCAGGGGCGGCGGCCAGCTTGCTGAGATCGCTGATATTTTTATTCAGCTCTGCCAGTCGTTTGGCGGCATCGTTGTCGCGCAAGTCCTTGGCTATTTTGTCTTGGCTGGTCTTGTCTTTGAGTTCGCCTTTTTGCAGGCTCAGTTTGTCAGGGGACGCGTCACTGGGTTTTTTGTCCTGGATTTGCGTCTGCACTTTGCCGCTGGAGGTGCGCTTGGGGGCATCAACCTGGGCGACTGTGGCACCGCTGGCCAGCTTGCGTCGGAAGTCGTTGAAATCCCGGCTTTGGGCCAAGACAATTTGACTGGCTTCTGCCACGGGCGTGGTTGTGGCTGTATCGGCGCCAGGTACGTCCAGTACGGCACCTGCTTTCAGGCGATTGACGTTGCCGGCCGTGAAAGCATTGGGATTGGCGCGAAGCAAGGCTACCAGCATTTGGTCAAGGGACACCGCAGTGGGTTTGACGGTGGCTGCAATTTTGCTGGCCGTGTCGCCTGCGTGCACGGTGACTTGGCGGTCATCCCGTGGGCTGGGAGGCTCTTTGGGTGCAACAGGTGCTTTGGCTCGTGCAGGCGGTACGCGCAGAGGCGTTGAGGGTGTCGCAAGCGTCGCTGCCGGGGGCGCTTTAGGGGTTGCTGCGATAGACGGGGCTGGGGCTGTTGCTGGCGTTATGGCAACAGGTGGTGGCGTCCTGGCGGCCGCGATGGCTGCGCCTGCGGCTTGGGGTGAAATGACTGGCGCTGTGGTGACGCTGGGGGTCACTGCATTTTGACGCGCCAAGGGTGGGTCAAGCAGCAGGGTGTAGTCACGTACCAACTGGCCTGCGGCCCATTTGGCTTCAATGACCAGATCCAAAAAAGGTTCGTTGATGACACGGTCACTGCTCAACCGCAGGTAGGAGCGGCCATCGGCACGGCGCTGCAAGGTGACTTGCACACCCGCCAGCACGCTGTTGTATTCCAGACCGGCGCGGCGAAATGCCTCTACAGAGCCCAGCGCAGGACGAAGGCTGCTTACCTCATCTGGGTTGATGTCGGGTATGTCAATTTCTGCGCGAAGCGGCTCGCCCAAAGCCGATTGCACGGTGATGCGACCCAAGGCCAATGCGTTGGCTTCTTGCCCGAACAACCCAAGGCAGGCTGCTACCACAGCAGTGACGGTGAAATGCGACGCGATGCGGGCAGTGAGTCGCAGAGGCCAGGGTCTTGTTGCCATGGTTAGAGGGGTCTTCCTGGAGTGGGCTGTAGGCAGTTTTTCTATCATCAGGCGGGCCAAAGGTCACAGTGCACAAATCGGAAATACACCATAGCATCAATGTATTAGCCTGACAAGCTGACGGGCTGGGTAAGGTTCAACCCTGCAATTTGCAAGGGTTATACCGTACTTTTCGCTGTTGTCTGCCCACAACGCCTTTAAGCTTCCAGGAGGATGCGCAGCATGCGGCGCAATGGCTCAGCAGCGCCCCAGAGCAGCTGGTCGCCAATGGTGAAGGCGCCAACGTACTCTGGCCCCATCGCCAGTTTGCGGATACGGCCTACCGGAATGCCCATGGTGCCGGTGACGCTGACGGGCGTCAGATCGCGCACGGTGGCTTCACGGGTGTTGGGCACCACACGTACCCAGGCGTTGTCTTGGGCGATCATGGCTTCGATGTCGGCCAAAGGCACGTTTTTCTTGAGTTTGAAGGTCAGGGCTTGGCTGTGGCAGCGCATTGCGCCTACGCGTACGCAAAAACCATCGACCGGGGTGGCGGGAGTGCCAAAACCCGCGCCTTGACCCAGGATTTTGTTGGTCTCTGCGCCGCCCTTCCATTCTTCTTTGCTCATGCCCCATTCGGCATCGTCTTGCCGTTTACCCAGTCCCAAATCCTTGTCGATCCAGGGGATCAGCGATCCACCGAGCGGTGCGCCAAAGTTGGCGGTTTCAGCCGCAGTGAGGCTTTGTTGCTTGGCCAGCACTTTGCGGTCGATTTCAAGGATGGCGGACTTGGGGTCGTCCAACAAGGAGCGTACTTCGGCGTTCAGCGTGCCGAATTGCGTCAGCAGCTCGCGCATGTGCTGGGCACCACCGCCCGATGCCGCCTGGTAGGTCATGCTGGTCATCCATTCGACCAAACCCGCCTTGTACAGTGCGCCTACACCCATCAGCATGCAGCTGACGGTGCAGTTACCGCCTACCCAGTTTTTGCCACCCTTGGTGAGGGCATTTTGAATGACCGGCAGGTTCACGGGGTCGAGCACGATGATGGCGTCATCGTTCATGCGCAGCGTGGAGGCGGCGTCGATCCAGTGGCCGTTCCAGCCCGCAGCGCGCAGTTTGGGGTAGACCTCGGAGGTGTAATCGCCGCCTTGGGCGGTGAGAATGATGTCGCACTTGGCGAGGGCTGCCAGGTCGTGTGCGTCTTTGAGGGTGGTTTCGTTCTTGGCCTGTGCGGGGGCTTTGCCACCTGCGTTGGAGGTGGAAAAGAAGACCGGCTCGATCAGGCCAAAGTCGCCCTCTGCCTGCATGCGGTCCATCAATACGGAGCCGACCATGCCGCGCCATCCGACCAAACCTACGAGATTTCCTACTTTCATGTCATCGCCTTTTTAAAAAATGATTTTTTAACCCCCGGCTCGTCGAGCCGGGGAGGGCGTGACGAACCGGGCTGGATCAGCCTTTGGTTGTCTTGGTAATTTTTGAGACAGCGGCAACGACAGCGTCGCCCATTTCCCGCGTGCCGACCTTGGTGGTGCCTGCGCTGTAGATGTCCACGGTACGCAAACCCGACGCGAGCACATCCTTCACAGCGGATTCAATGCGGTCCGCAGCTTGGGATTGGTTGAGTGAGAAACGTAACATCATGGCAGCAGACAGGATTGTAGCCAAAGGATTCGCAATGCCCTTGCCAGCGATGTCCGGCGCACTGCCGTGGCTGGGTTCGTACAGGCCTTGGTTGCTGCTGTTCAGGCTGGCCGAGGGCAGCATGCCGATAGAGCCTGTCAGCATGGAGGCCTCGTCGCTCAGGATGTCACCAAACATGTTGCCTGTGACGATCACGTCAAATTTCTTGGGGGCTTTGACCAACTGCATGGCGGCGTTATCCACGTACATGTGGTCAAGCGCGATGTCAGGGTACTGCTTGCCGACCTCGGTCACGATGTCTTTCCAGAACTGGAAGGTTTCCAGCACGTTGGCCTTGTCTACGCTGGTCACGCGGCCTTCGGTACCCGTAGCCTTGCGTTTGCGGGCAGCCTGGAAGGCCACATGGGCGATACGCTCGATCTCAGGACGGCTGTAGCGCATGGTGTCGAAGGCTTCTTCAGCGCCGGGGAAATGCCCGTCGGTGGCGATGCGGCGACCGCGTGGCTGACCGAAGTAAATGTCACCCGTCAGCTCTCGAATAATCAAGATGTCCAGACCCGCAATCAACTCGGGCTTGAGGCTGGACGCGTCTACCAGCTGCTCATAGCAAATGGCGGGGCGGAAATTAGCGAACAGGCCCAGGTTTTTGCGCAGCCCCAAAATCGCCTGCTCAGGGCGCAGAGGGCGGTCCAGCGTGTCGTATTTCCAGTCGCCCACGGCACCGAAGAGGATGGCATCGGCTTGCTTTGCGAGCTTCAGCGTGGCTTCGGGCAAGGGATGGCCAAAAGCATCGTAGGCCACGCCGCCGACGAGTGCGGTTTCCATCTCGAACGGTAAGTCCAGCACGTTGAGCACCTTGACGGCCTCTGCGACGATTTCGGTGCCGATGCCATCACCGGGGAGAACTGCAATTTTCATGGGGATACTCTAAAAAGGAGGTAAAACAGCTTCTTAAGCCCAGCCAATGTGCGTAAGAAGCTATCAAAAATGAAGTGGTGTGAAGTGGTTAACGGCCTGGGTGCTCAGGCATTGGGCAGCATGGTGTGCGCTAACCAGGGTTTTTTAGCCAAGCGCTCGGCTTCAAAGGTTTTGATTTTGTCGGACTGGCGCAGCGTGAGGCCAATGTCGTCAAAGCCGTTGAGCAGGCAGTATTTGCGGAACGCCTGCACTTCAAACGCAATTTCGCCGCCATCGGGCTTGACCACCGCTTGCCGTTCCAAATCCACGGTCAGCGTGTAGCCGGGGAAGGCCAGGCACGCGTCAAACAACGCAGTGACCTGGGCTTCGGGCAGCACGATGGGCAGCAGGCCATTTTTGAAGCTGTTGTTGAAGAAAATATCGGCGTAACTGGGTGCAATGATGGTGCGAAATCCATACTGCTCCAGCGCCCAGGGCGCGTGCTCGCGGGACGAGCCGCAGCCAAAGTTCTTGCGTGCCAGCAGCACGGAAGCACCTGCATAGCGGGGCTGGTTCAGCACGAAATCCGGGTTGGGCTTACGGCTGGTCGGGTCTTGGCCAGGGAAACCTGGGTCTTTATAGCGCCATTCGTCGAACAGATTTTGTCCAAATCCAGTTTTGCGGATGGATTTCAAAAACTGCTTGGGAATGATGGCATCGGTATCGACGTTCTCGCGGTCCATCGGGGCCACGAGACCTTGGTGTACGGTGAATTTGTTCATTTTTTAGTCGCCACGCCTTCGATTTTTTCACCGGCTTTTTGAATGTCTTGGCCAACGCCGCGCACGGTGTTGCAGCCTGACAGCAGGAATGCTGCCGCCAATGTCAAGGACAGGATAAATGTGTTCATGGTGGATTTCCGGGTAGTCGCCATCAGACGAATTTGCGAATGTCAACAAAATGCCCATGTACCGCTGCCGCTGCTGCCATGGCCGGGCTAACCAAGTGGGTGCGCCCACCGGCACCTTGGCGACCTTCAAAATTGCGGTTGCTGGTGGAGGCGCAGCGTTCGCCGGGTTCCAGCCGGTCAGCGTTCATGGCCAGGCACATGGAGCAGCCAGGCTCGCGCCACTCAAAACCTGCCGCGATGAAGATTTCATGCAAGCCTTCGCGCTCGGCTTGGGCTTTCACCAAGCCTGAGCCAGGGACAACCAAAGCGAGTTTGACGTTCTTTGCCACTTTTTGACCCAGCTTTTTCACGACGGCTGCGGCTTCGCGCATGTCTTCGATGCGCGAATTGGTGCAAGAGCCAATGAACACTTTGTCTATGTGAATGTCGTTGATCTGCTTGCCGGGTTGCAGACCCATGTAGGTCAGTGCGCGCTCGATAGCACCGCGTTTGTTGGCGTCTTTTTCATCGTCTGGGTCTGGCACGCGGTCGTCAATGCTCAGCACCATTTCAGGCGAGGTGCCCCAGGTGACTTGCGGGATGATGGTGTTGGCGTTCAGTTCGACCACGGCATCGAAGGTGGCGTTGGCATCGGATTGCAGCGTCTTCCAGTAGGTGACAGCCTGATCCCATTCCACGCCGGTCGGCGATAGGGGGCGGCCTTGCACATAGGCGATGGTTTTTTCATCAACGGCCACCAGGCCTGCGCGTGCACCGCCTTCAATGGCCATGTTGCACACCGTCATGCGGCCTTCCATGCTCAGGGCACGGATGGCCGCGCCGGCAAATTCGATGGTGTAACCCGTGCCGCCTGCCGTGCCGATCTTGCCAATGATGGCCAGCACGATGTCCTTGGCAGTCACGCCTTTGGCCAGTTGTCCTTCGACCTTGATAAGCATGTTCTTGGCTTTTTTGGCCAACAGCGTTTGCGTGGCCAGCACATGCTCGACTTCGCTGGTACCAATGCCGTGCGCCAACGCACCGAACGCGCCGTGGGTTGAGGTGTGCGAATCACCGCAAACGACGGTCATGCCGGGCAGCGTCGCACCGTTTTCAGGCCCGATCACATGCACGATGCCTTGGCGTTTGGACAGAAATGGGAAGTAGGCCGCAGCACCAAATTCTTTGATGTTGGCGTCCAGTGTGGTGATTTGCTCTTTGGATACCAAATCGGTGATGCCGTCGTAGCCTTTTTCCCAGCCTGTCGTCGGCGTGTTGTGGTCAGCGGTGGAGACCACTGAACTCACGCGCCAGACTTTGCGGTTCGCAACACGCAGACCTTCGTAAGCCTGGGGGCTGGTGACTTCATGCACCAAATGGCGGTCAATGTAGAGGATGGATGTGCCATCTTCTTCGGTGTGGACGACATGCTCGTCCCAAATTTTGTCGTACAGGGTGCGTGCCATTTTGCTTCTTTCGTGGGGATTTGATTTTAGGCGGATGTGCGGGTTGTGAGGTGTTCTAGCAGCAGGCGTGCTGTAACGGGCAAGGTCGCGAAATCCCGGGCCACCAGCTCGATCTGGCGTGTGGCCCAGGGGTCTGACAAGGGCACAGCGGTGAGTTGGCCGGGGTGCATCAGCTCAAAGGCACGCTGCGGCATCACACCAATGCCCAGCCCGTTGGCGATCATGCGACACATCGCGTCCAGTCCTGCCACATGGATGCGCAGCTTGATGCTGCGGCCCTGGGTGGCAGCGGCACGGTGCATGGCCAGATAGATGGAGCTGTTGGCGTTCAGACCCACATGGTCAAAATCCAGGGATTCTTCAAAATTAATAGCATCCCGTGCCGACAGACTGTGCTCTACAGGGACTATAAGTACCAAATTGTCTTGCCGGTAAGGCTGTGTTTGAAGTGTGCCCACGCCATCAGCCGTATTGCAGATGCCTAAATCGGCAGCCCCTTCTTGCACTGCTCGAATGACTTCGGAGCTGAGGTGTTCTTCCAGGTCAATCTTGATTTGCCCATGCTCGCGGCTGAATTGCCCCAAGTCTTCAGGCAGAAACTGAACCACTGCCGATATGCTGGCATGGACCCGCACATGGCCACGCACTCCGAAAGCGTATTCGCTCAGCTCACCCTGCATTTTCTCCAAGCTGTAGAGCATGGAGCGCGCATGGTGCAGCAGGCTTTCGCCCGCTGGTGTCAAGTTCACGCCCCGGGTATGCCGCACCAGCAAAGGCGTGGCCAAGGTGGTCTCCATATCGCTCAGGCGTTTGCTGACGGCCGATGCTGCGATGAATTCGCGTTCTGCGGCACGACTTATGCTGCCGAGATCACACACCGCTACAAACAGTTGTAGCGAGGTGAGGTCAATGCGGCGGGCGAAGTTGCGTTCTGTGGGGAGCATGGAAGATTAACGGGCATCTGAGGGTAAAGCGTCATCGCTTTGGGAGATGGATTTGTATTTTCTTCCTTTTACTGTGGTTTTGCCATCTGAAATGGCGATGGCAATCATCGCATGTCAGTACAGACTGGTTAGCTTGCTTCAAGGTTATGGGTCAATCAATTCAAGTTTCAGATCATCTGCCCATAACGTGCCGCCGTCTTCCAGCATGACGCCAACCCGAAGTTGATAGGCTCCCTGTGGGATTTTGATCGTTACGGCATAGTTTTTCCAAGGCTGAGTGCCTTTGACGCGACTGCTGTTCATATGGTTGTATTCCATAATGTTTCCACTGTCGCCCCTGGCTTGAATAACCAAGGCCCCG
>JANXSZ010000054.1 GCA_025356445.1 Betaproteobacteria bacterium
GCGCGACAACCTGATCGTTGCCGCCCAGGAGCACCAGGGCACGATGTTCAGCCGCATGTTCGCGCCCAGCGACTCGGGACTCGGTGCCAAGGCCGATGCGCTCATCAAGCGCTTTCGCATCGAGCACGTGGCCGACAAGAAGGCCGGTGAACTCAGCTACGGCCAGCAAAAGCTGGTGGACATCGCCATGGCCTTCATGAGCGAGCCCGACCTGGTGCTGCTAGACGAGCCCTGCGCGGGGGTGAATCCCAGCCTGGTCGGCGGTATCTCCACCTTGCTGAAAGACCTGAACCGCAACCCGGCACTACAGGGCGGTACAGGCAAGAAAAGCAGCTTTGTCGTCATCGAGCACAACATGGACTTCGTGATGGACCTGTGCCACCGCATCATGGTGATGGTGGAAGGCAAGGTGATGGCCATTGGTACGCCCGCCGAAATCCGGGGTAACAAGCAAGTTCTCGACGCGTATTTAGGAGCCTGAGCATGAGCGACGTGTGTATTGAATTCAATGACGTGGTGGCCGGATACAAGGATTTCATGATCCTGAACAACCTGAGCTTCAAGGCCCAGACCGGCTCCATCACCCTGCTGCTGGGCCCTAACGGCGCGGGCAAATCGACGGTGCTGAAAACCCTGTTTGGCCTGCTGAAACCCCGGCAAGGCAGCATCCAGCTGTACGGCAAAAGCGTGGTCGGGTTGACCCAAAAGGAGCTGCTGGCCCAGGGCATTGCCTTTGTGCCGCAAGGCCGCAACCTGTTTGGCCAGCTCACGGTGTGGCAAAACCTGGAGCTGGGCGGCATCACCATCGGCAAGGAGCTGACGCACCAGCGCATCCCCGAGGTGTTGGAATTCTTTCCGCGCGTCAAGCAGCGCATGGACAGCATGGCATCCGCTTTGTCGGGTGGCGAGCAAAAGCAGCTGGAGATTGGCCGCGCCCTGTTGCTGCGCCCCAAAGTCATCTTGATCGACGAGCCCAGCATTGGCCTGAGCCCGATGGTGGTGGCCGATGTGTTCAAACTGCTGCGCAAGTTGGCCGACCAGGGCACGACCGTGCTGATGGTGGAGCAAAACGTGAAAAGTGCGCTCAAAATATCCGATACCGCCATCGCACTGGAATCCGGCCGCCTGGTGCTGCAAAAACCGGCATCCGAATTACTTGCAGATCCGCACATTGAACGACTATTTCTGGGTGGAGCGCATGCTGCACCTGCACAAGCAGCTATTTAATTAGGAGTTTTAAATCCATGAGTGACCTACTCGTTAATGCCAACCGAGAGCCGCTACAGGCATCGTTCAGCGATGCCGCCAACCCGCTGGGGCTGGACGGCATCGAGTTCATCGAATACTCCACGCCCAAACCCCAGGCACTGGGCCAGGTGCTGGAGATGATGGGCTTCAAACCCGTGGCGCGCCACCGCTCGCGCGAGGTACAGCTGTACCGCCAGGGCGGGCTGAACATCGTGGTCAACGGCCACCCCACCGATGCCCAGGGCGCAGGCCACGGCAGCGAGTCACCGGTGATTTCGGCGATTGCCCTGCGCGTGCGCGATGCCCGTGCCGCCTACCACTACGTGCGCGAGCGCGGTGCCTGGGAGGTGACCACCCACGCCGAGGTGATGGAGCTGAACATCCCCGCCATCCACGGCGCGGGCGGCAGCCGCATCTACTTTGTGGACCGCTACAAAGAGTTCTCGATCTACGACGTGGATTTCATCCCGATCCCGTCTGTCAACCAAAAGCCCGAAGCCACCGCCGGGCTGCACTTCTTTGGCGTGGTGCAGTACATCGGCCCCGAGCGCAGCTACGACTGGATCGAGTTCTACAACGCCCTGTTTGGCATGGCGCTGATCCCCGATGCCGAGCGCTTCGGCATCATGCCCAAGGGCAGCCTGCTGCGCAGCCCGGCACTCGTTGCCGCCAATAGCTTCATGCTGCAACTGATTGAGCCCGAGCTGAACGTGCATGACGCCGACGAGCGCCTGCAACGCATCGGCCTGGGCGTGCCCGACGTGCTGGAAGCGGTGAAGGCCTTGCGCGCACTGGGCGTGGAGTTTGTGGAAACCCAAGCCACGCACACCGAAAGCCGGGGCGCCATCACCAAAACCTACCTGGGCTCGGTGGTGTTTGAACTGGTCCACAGCGAGCTGGCAGCATGAAAGACCACGCTATCCAGGGCTTCGGCATGGACACCATCACCCTGGCCGGGCCGCTCAAAGCCAAGCTCAAGGCGATGAAAGACGCGGGCTTTACCCAGGTGATGCTCAAGGCCAACGACATCGTCGGCCACCCGGACGGCATGGAGGCCGCCGTGGCCGAGGTCAAGGCCAGCGGCCTGCGCGGTACCGGCTTCCAGGTGCTGCGCGACTTTGAGGGTCTGAGCGGCCACCTGCACGAGTACAAGATCGACATCGCCAAGGCGATGCTGCAAATGTGCGCCGCGCTGGACTGCAAGGTGCTGCTGGCCTGCTCGTCCACCTCGCCCCACGCCACGCAGGACCTGGACCACATCGCCCGCGACCTGCGCAAGCTGGCCATGCTGGCGGTGCCGCTGGGCATCCGCATCGCCTACGAGGGCCTGTCGTGGGGCCGCACGGTGAACGAGTTCACCACCGCCTGGGACGTGGTCTGCCGCGCCGACTGCCCGAACCTGGGCCTGGGCATCGACGGCTACCACATCGTGGCCGCCAAGACCTCGCTGGACGAGATCGACTACCTCGACCCGAGCAAGATCTTTCTGGTGCAACTGGCCGACTTCATGTGGCAGGAAACCAAGACTTTTGAGGAGCGCATGACCACCGCCCGCACCTACCGCGTGTTCCCCGGCGAAGGCGTGCACAGCGAGCAAATGGTAGACCTGGTGCTCAAGCTCGACCGCCTGGGCTACCGCGGCGACTACAGCTTTGAAGTCTTCAACGAGGACTACGTGAACCTGCCCCTGCCGGTGGTGGCCGCCCGCGCCCGCAAGAGCGCGCTGTGGCTGAGCGAGGACGTGCTGCGCCGCTCCACCCCGCTGCCGAATGACATGCGGCTTAAGGTCCGTGCCTGAAACCCATGGTGGTCATGTCGTGGGGGCCGCACGTGAATCGGTTGTGACCGAGGCCGTGCGACCAGAATGCCGTTCAGTGCGCCATGCTGCGCAGTGACGCTTCAATCAGGGCTGCGGTGGTCAGCGGTTTTTCCATGGGGAACAGGTGGCTGCCGTCCACCATGCTGATACGGCCTTTGGTCAGTTTTGTGGTCAGCGCCATGCCTACCTGCTTCATCTCTACCGACTGCAAGCCACCCACGAAAGCGACAGGGCATTTGAGCGGATGGCGACGAATCAGGCGTTCCAGGTTGTCAGGCAGGTTGTTGTAGATGGCGGTTTCAATGTCACGCTGAAAGCTCAGCACGCGCTTGGGTGCCACAGGTTTGCCCGACTTGTCGGTATGTCCCGCCTCATCATGGGTGCCGCTGTCGATGTAGTCTTGCAGCACCCGCATATCCCAACGGGCAAACGCTTTTTTGCTCTGAAAGTGCGCCAGTGCCGCATCCGCACTGGGCCAACTGTCACGCCGCTTTTGACTGATGGCGCCCGGTGAAAAACTGCCCACCAAATCCGTACGCTTGATCACCCCCAGCGTGGTGGCGCGCCAGCCGCCCAGAATGGGGGAATCCAGCAGCAGCACAGCCCGCGCCAGTTCCGGGTGACGGGCTGCCGCCATCAGGCTTAAAAAACCACCCAAAGAATGGCCAACCAAAAATGCGGGCTCGCCCGCCTTGTCACTCTCCCGCTTGGCAAAATCGGCCAGTTGCTGCACCAGGTGTGGCCAGTTGTTGGTCACCGGGTAGGCCGCATCGTGCCCAAACTTTTCCACGGCTTTCACCGTAAAGCCCCGTGCCCGCAGCAGCTTGAACAGCTCGCGGTAGGTGCTGGCCGAGAAGCTGTTGGCGTGGGAGAAAACGAGAAGGCTCATGGGTGTGGGTTGGGTATGTGGGTCTGGTTTCAGATTAACTTTTCTTGAGGCGACGCAATTTTGCGCAACGGCGCACTGCGGCCGGAGCTGACCATCAGCGGGATGTTGGTCGCACCGCCTGTCCACATCGGGTCTTCAATGCTGTCGAACACCTCGCGTAGCTTTTGGCCCCAGCTGCCGTGCAGCATCTGGAAATAAGGGTTTTGCTCGTCTACGCAGACGATCTTGTCGGTATGGAACGAGTTGACCTCGTACACCACCAAATCCAGCGGCAAGCCCACTGACAAGTTGGATTTGAGCGTGGAGTCCATAGACACCAGCGCGCACTTGGCCGCTTCGTCCAGCGGCGTTGTCGGCGTGATCACGCGGTCAAGCACGGGCTTGCCGTATTTGGACTCACCCACCTGAAAGTAAGGCGTCTCGGGTGTGGCTTCGATGAAGTTACCTGCGGAATACACCTGGAACAAGCGCATTCCTTCGCCTTTGATCTGCCCGCCAAACACCAGTGAGACATTGAAGTCCACCCCAGCTTGCTTGAGGGCTTCTGCATCGCGCTCAAACACATGGCGCACGGCGGCGCCCAGCACGCGGGCGGCATCGAACATGCTTTTAGCGTTCCAAATGGTGATGGGCTCGCCTGTGCCTTCTTCTTTCAGCTGCTCCACTTGCAAAATCTCACGCACCGATTGGGAGATGCTCAGGTTGCCTGCCGACAGCAGCACCATGAAGCGGTCGTCGGTCTTTTCGTAGACGATCATCTTGCGGAACGTGCTGATCTGGTCAAGACCGGCGTTGGTGCGTGAATCGGAGAGGAAGACGAGTCCGGCATTGAGTTTGATGGCGACGCAATAGGTCATGGGGGCTTTCAAAAAGTAAAAGGCACCGCAAGAGCGGTGCCCGGTAGACAGATGCGGAGATTTTACGTAGGGGACGGCGAGGTGCAGTCTCGTCAGCTGGCTTGCAGCTTCTTCAGTCGGTAAAGCGCCTCTAGCGCCTCTCGGGGGCTTAGCTCATCCGGGTTGATGCCTTCCAGAGCCATATCCACAGCGCTGGCAGCTACAGCTTCAATAGCAATCGGTGCAGCAAACAAATCCACCTGCCGTTGCGAATCACTCTGCTGAGCCTCCAGCGCTGCCAGTTTGGCTCTGGCGTGGTTGAGCACGCCGGCGGGCATTCCAGCCAGTTTGGCGACCTGCACGCCGTAGCTTTTGCTGGCCGGGCCTGGTTCGATATGGTGCAAAAAGACAATATCGGCGCCGGATTCCACCGCGCTCACATGCAGGTTCAGTGCGCCGTGGTGGCTGGCTGCAAATTCGGTCAGTTCGAAATAGTGGGTGGCGAACAGCGTGAAGGCCTGGGTTTTGTCGTGCAAATGCGCTGCAATCCCAGCGGCGAGGGCCAGGCCATCAAAAGTAGAGGTGCCACGCCCGATTTCGTCCATCAACACCAGGCTGTGCGGCGTGGCGTTGCGCAGTATTTGCGCGGCTTCGGTCATCTCCACCATGAAGGTGGACTGCGCGTTGGCCAAGTCGTCCGCCGCACCAATGCGGGTATGGATGGCATCGATGGGGCCGAGTCGGCAGCTTTGGGCTGGCACGTAACTGCCCACGCTGGCGAGCAAAACGATCACCGCCACCTGCCGCATATAGGTCGATTTACCGCCCATGTTTGGGCCGGTGATGACTTGCATGCGTTGTTTGGCGCTCAGCACGGTGTCGTTGGCGATGAAGCTGATACCTTTGGTTTCCGCCAGCCGTGCTTCGACAACGGGGTGTCGCCCGCCACGAATCTCAATACACGGCTCGCGGGCGAATTCAGGGGCGCACCAGTTCAGCGTAAGCGAGCGCTCTGCCAGCGCGGCCAAGGCATCGAGCGCCGCGATGGCGCGGGCGAGGCGCATCAACGCGGGCACATAGGCTTGCAGCTGGTCGAGCAGGTTTTCAAACAGCCATTTTTCGCGGGCCAGGGCACGTTCCTGGGCGCTCAGGGCCTTGTCTTCAAAGGTTTTCAGCTCCGGGGTGATGAAGCGCTCGGCGTTTTTGAGGGTCTGGCGACGGCGGTAGTTGTCGGGTACTTTGTCGAGCTGGCCTTGGGTGATTTCGATGTAGAAGCCATGCACCCTGTTGAATTGCACCTTGAGGTTGGCGATGCCCGTGCGGGCTTTTTCTGCGATTTCCATGTCGAGCAAAAAGCTGTCGCAGTTGTCCTGGATGGCGCGCAGCTCGTCCAGTTGTGCATCCAGACCGTGGGCGATCACGCCACCGTCACGGATCAGCGCAGCAGGCTCGGGCAAGATGGATTGGGCCAGCAAGGCCGCACAACCTGCGGGCGGGGTCAAATCTACCGAAATATCCGTCAAATAGGCTGTTTGTGCGCAACTGGTGAGCGTGAGTAGCTCTGTTTTTGATAGCGTTTGCAGCAAACCCACCAGTTCACGCGGGCGCACTTGACGCAGTGCGATGCGGGCGCTGATGCGTTCCACATCGCTGCTGCCTTTGAGTTGCTCGCGCACTCGGCTGAAGGTACCCGAACGCAGTGCGGTGATGGCGTCCAGCCTGCGCGTGGTGTCCAACCGCGCACGGGGAGGGGACAGCAACCAGCTTTTGAGCAAACGGCTGCCCATGCCAGTGATGCAGCTGTCGAGCAACGAAAACAGTGTGGGGGCGCTTTCACCTCGCAATGTCTGCACCAACTCCAAGTTGCGCTGGGTGGTCAGCGGCATATCGAGCAGGGCATCGCTGCGCTGTACGCTGAGCGATTGCACATGGGTCAGCGCCCGGCCTTGGGTGTGTTCGGCGTAAGCCAGCAGTGCGGATGCCGCCGCGTGCGCTTGGGGCAAGTTCTCGGCACCCCAGGCAGAGAGGCTGGCGGCCTGAAGCTGGGTCAGCAGTTTTTGGGAGCCCAAGGTGGATTCAAACTGCCACTCGGGGCGGCGGGTGAGCACGCAGGCACGCCCTGTCAGGGACTGGGCTTGCAGCGCTTCGCAGCGTTTTTCAAAATGGGCGCTGGCGGTGGCGTTGATGAGCCATTCACTGGGGCTGATACGGGTTAGCCATTCACCCAATGCATCGGCATGGCATTCGGCCAAATTCAGCGCCCCCTGGGTGATGCTGAGCCACGCGAGGCCCAAGGTCTGGCGTGGGCCTTCATGCACGGCCAGCAGCACCGATTCGGTTTTGTCCGACAACAGCGCGTCATCGGTCACGGTACCGGGTGTCAACACCCGCACCACTTTGCGTTCCACCGGGCCTTTGCTGGTAGCGACATCGCCCACTTGCTCCGCAATCGCCACCGATTCGCCGTGAGCGATCAGCTTGGCCGCATAGCCTTCCATCGCATGAAACGGCACGCCGGCCATTACCACAGGGATGCCTGCTGATGCGCCCCGTTGGGTCAGCGTGATGCCCAGCAGCGAAGAGGCCTTCTCGGCATCGGCATAAAACAACTCGTAAAAATCGCCCATGCGGTAGAAAACGAGGGTGCTGGGGAAATCGGCTTTGATGGCGAAATATTGGGCCATCATCGGCGTGTGTTTTGAGGCCTCTTCTGGCACTGTGTTTGTGTTGTCTTTTTCCTTTGACATCAATGACTTAGCATTTTCAGCTTCCTTTAAATTCCTGCGTGGGCCTTCAAGTTCCCTCAATTTCCTCATGCCTAATGGGGGCTCATAGAGGACTGTCTAGTTCGATTGTCGCCCAGATTTCTGTTTCAGTCCCCATTCATGGGGGACTGGACTAGAATCTAGGCGCGACAAGGGTTTACGGCGGATTGGCAGTCCCCCTCGGTGGCAAAAACACGGCTCCAAGGAGTGAAGCGATGGTGACCAAACGGGATGACGAATCGAACAAACGCAAACCAGCGTTCAAGGCTGACCTTGATATCAAGATTATCAAGGCGTTGAGCTTGGCAAAAGTTCCAACGGGCTACAGCCCCGAGGGCAAGCTCGAGTTCGCCCCCAATCCCCCGAAGGACAAAGACGGAAACG
>JANXSZ010000057.1 GCA_025356445.1 Betaproteobacteria bacterium
GGCATCTGCTTTGCCGCTGCACTTGCCCATGCGTTGCTCTCCGCTACAAAGATGTGATCAGCTCGCGCTTGCTTTGTCTGCGGTAAGACCCGATTTGGCCTTCAAACCAGCGCACACCGAACCCCGCATCGCCGAGATGAATTTTGGCGCGTGGGAAGGCCAGCTCTGGAGCGACATCCCTCAAACCGAGATCGACGCCTGGACGGCGGATTTTGCCGACACGCGCGTGGGTGTGCATGGCGAAAGCGTGCGCATCTTCATGCAGCGCGTGGACGGTGCCCTCGCGCAGTGGCGTGCCAGCGGCGAGGACGCGCTGTGGGTCACGCACGCGGGGGTGGTGCGTGCAGCGAGGCTGTTGCTGGCTGGTGTGGCGTGCCCGACGCAGGCAGACCAGTGGCCGCAGCAGGGGCCGGGGTTTGGCGCGTTGGAGGTATTGGACAGTCGATAATCCACTTCATGCCTAAACACGCCAACACCGCCGATTCGGTTAATTCCGTTTGAGGCACTTGAAGGCAAGAGCACTCTGTGTTCCACCATTCAGCAATTTTCGGAAACTCCCATGTACATCGACAAGATCAGACTCCAGAACATCCGAGGTTTCAGCGATCTGGAGTTCAACCTGGCAAGGCCTGATGGCAGCCACGCGGGGTGGACGGTGTTTACCGGTGATAACGGGTCTGGCAAGAGCACGCTGCTCAAAGCGATTGCGGTGGCGCTCACAGGCAAAGATACTGCCCGTGCTTTGCAACCCAGCTTTCACCGCTGGATCAGTGAGGATGCCGCTGAGAAAGAAGGTCGTATTGAACTCATGATTACGCCAGAAAAAGGTGTGGATGAGTTTTCTGGTGGCGGTAAAACAGCCTACAAGAATTTTTCCGCAGCCATTGTTTTAAAAAATGCAGGCCGGGAAACCAGTGTCGAGGTGATTGAACCCCAGTTGACTGCTCGACGCGGCCCATGGGCGACAGATGCAAAGGGTTGGTTTTCATGCGGGTATGGGCCATTTCGACGGGTATTTGGTGCATCTCCAGAGGCTACTCGTCTGATGGTTGGTGCATCTACAGAGCGCTTTGTCACCATGTTCCATGAAGCAGCTTCTCTGCTTGAGGTGGATCAGTGGCTGCGTAATCTGAATCACAAAACACTGGAAGGTAAAAGAGAGGAAACCGTACAACTTGAGTTGCTGCTCTCTATTTTGCGCGACGATCTTTTGCCCAACCAGATTACGGTGGACAGGGTGGATTCCGATGGACTGTGGCTCAAAGACCGGCAAGGCTTGCAACTGGCTTGGGGTGATATGAGCGATGGGTATCGTTCCGCCTTGGCGCTACTTGCGGACATTTTGCGGCACCTTATTGCGGCTTACGGCATCGAAGGCCTTGCAGAAAAAGACGGTAATGGCAAGGTGTTCATTGTCAAAGGGGGTGTCGTCATGATTGACGAGATTGATGCCCATTTGCACCCCGAATGGCAGCAAAAAATAGGCTTTTGGCTGAAGCAGCATTTCCCTAAAATTCAGTTTCTGGTCACCACGCACAGTCCCATCATTTGCCAGGCTGCAGATGAAAATGGTTTATTCGTATTGCCTGAACCGGGCGGCGATAGCAAACCAAGACCGTTGACGAAGGCTGAATACAACAAGGTTATCGCCTCGCGGCCCGATACTATTTTGTTGTCTCCGGCTTTTGGTTTACAAAATACACGCTCGCCCCGTGCCGTAGAAGGCCGCGCCGAATACAGCAAATTGATGGCCAAGCAGCGTGCGGGTGTCAAACTCAGCATAGCGGAAACCGCCAAGGCGAGTCAGCTTGAAATGTTTGCGACTGTTCAAGAGGCGTTGTAAGCCATGCGGCGAATTCAACGCGTTGCGCTAAGCAAGGCACCCACCGACTACCTCGCTCGGCGGCAGGTAGCGGCAAATAACCAGAAGCAGCAAGGTGTACTCAATGTAGATACGCACTGGAGCAGCACCCGGCAAACCCAAGCGTTTAAGCCGGTGCTGAAGACCTTGCAAGCGATGGCTGGTGATGCCCAACGCTGTATGTATTGCCTGGATTCGCATGGCACCGATGTGGAGCACTTTCGTCCCAAAGCACTCTACCCAAAGCACCTCTACGCATGGCCGAACCTGCTGCTCTGCTGTACCGAGTGCGGACGATTTAAGGGGAATAAATTTCCCATGCAGGACAAGCAAGCCTTGCTGCTAAACCCTACGCGGGAAGACCCGTGGAAGCATTTGGATTTTGACCCTGCTACCGGGAATATGTGTGCTCGCTTTGATGCATCCCGCAACGATTGGTCTGTCAAAGGCCTCAAGACCATAGAGGTGCTGCAGTTGGACAGGCGAGAAGCCCTTTCAGCGGTCTATTTGCGCACGCTGAAGCGGCTTAGCGTTGTCGTACAAACCGCATTGGATACGGGTGAGTTGGAGGCCCAAAAGTTAATGGCTGCATTGAAAGAAAAGGATGACCACGGGCTGTTGGGATGGTGCCTGAGTGACCGTGCGCAAACAACCGCACCTTTCTCCCATCTTTACCTGCAACACCCTCATATTTGGCGTGCCTGTAGCAAGCTTGTTTAGCCATCGTCATTCAGCCGTGACTCACCACACCATCTCCATCCCCCAAGTCCTTCAGATTTTGCAGGGCGTGCGCCAGCGGGGTGGCAACATCCACGCCATCGTCCAGCGTGCAGGTATCGCACCCGCTTTGCTGGACTCCCCCCTGGCCCGTGTCACCCAGGCGCAGTATGCGGCCCTCACCTTTGTGCTGCGGCGCGTGACCCGTGATGAGCTGTGGGGGCTGTGCCACCATCCACTGCGGGTGGGCAGTTTTGTACAAGCGTGTCGCATGCTGGTGCATTGCCAAACGCTGGGAGAGGTGCTGCGCACAGGTTGTCGGTTCTTTCACCTGCAATTGCATGACTTTGTGCCGCGCCTCGTTGTGGAGCAGGGTTTTGTGCACTACCGGCTGGTCAGCCGGGGGCCGCGCGACCGGGCGCAGAGCTATGCCGAGCGGGTGTTTGCATTTTTCACCTACGGGCTGGTTTCATGGCTGGTGGCGCGGCGTATTCCCTTGCTGGACGTGACCTACCCCGAGGCTGACATGGCCTACAACACCGATGCTGAACTGCTGTTCCATGCCCCTATGCACTACGCTAAAGCGCATGTGGGCTTTCGGTTTGAGGCGCGTTGGCTGGATTTACCCGTGGTGCAAAACAGCCAAAGCCTGGCTGAATTCCTGCAGCAAGCACCCGCCAGCTTGCTGGTGCGATACCGGGACACCAGCAGTCTCGCCGACCGCATCCGCCGCCTGTTGCGAAAACGGCTGCGTGACGAACTGCCCTCGCTGGAGGCGGTGGGCCAAACGCTCGCCATCACACCGCAAACCTTGCGTCGCCGCTTGCGCGATGAGGGCAGCGGCTATCAGCAGATCAAGGACGAGCTGCGGCGCGATGCCGCCATCGAATACCTCGCCCAGACCCGGCTGCCGCTGCTGGAGATCGCCAACCGGGTGGGGTTTTCCGAGGCCAGTACCTTTCACCGTGCGTTCAAGAGTTGGACGGGCGTGGCACCGGGCGAGTACCGCAGCGCCCTTGGGCACGGCGAGGCTTGATGCGGTACGGGTCGCCAAAGTTGGGGGCGACAATTTTGCCAATCACGTTGGCCGTTCCGGCCATTGGAGATGCACTGTGTGCCGCCTAAGCTTGGCGGCATGAATCTCACACCTCTTCAACTCCAACCAGACCCTGCGTCCGCTGCCTTGCCACGCAGCGGACGCAGCCGCCATGTCCCCTTCACCGCCCATTTAGGTTTCGTCATCGAGCAAGCCGATGCTGGCACAGCGGTGGTTTCTATGGCGCTGCAACCGCACCTTTTAAACAACCACGGTGCAGGTCACGGTGGTGTGCTGATGACGCTGATGGACATGGCGATGGCCAACGCAGCCCTGTCGCGCATCGACTATGCCCGCGAGGTGGTGACGGTTGACATGCACGTGGCTTTCATGAGTGCGTCATCTGGCCGGTTGGTGGCCACTGCCCGCGCCACGGGTGGCGGCAAATCGCTTTGTTTTTGCGAAGCGCGTGTGGAAGACGAAAACGGCAAGGTGGCCGCACAGGCGATGGGTACGTTCCGGTACAGGAACGCCAGTTGATCGATCGCTGATCGCCGTTGATCGTTTAAGCCAATGATTTTGAAACGATCGGCGATTGAGTCTGCGCCGACCCCAGCGCAAACTGCCCTGAGTTTGCACAACGCCCTAAGGAGTTCCCATGAAATGCATGCAGCGTCCCGTTCACGTCGTCGGTGTGGGCATGATCCCCTTCACCAAACCCGGTGCCAGTGACCCCTATACCGTGATGGGCGCACGTGCTGCCCAACTGGCCCTGGACGATGCCGGTGTGCCCTACCGCGAAGTGCAGCAAGCCTATGTGGGCTACGTTTACGGCGACTCCACCTCGGGTCAGGCTGCCATTTACGGCGTGGGGCTGACGGGTATCCCGGTGGTCAACGTCAACAACAACTGCTCTTCGGGTTCCAGTGCGCTGTTCCTGGCGCGCCAGGCGGTGGAAAGTGGCATGGTCGAATGCGCCATCGCGTTGGGGTTTGACCAAATGGTGCCCGGCGCGCTCAAAGGCGCTTACGATGACCGGCCCTCACCCATGGCGCGGTTTGCGCAGGCGATGGACGCCCACCAGGGCACGGAACCCGCCTTGCCCCGTGCGGCCCAGTTTTTTGGTGGCGCAGGGCGTGACTACATCAAGGAATACGGCATTCGCCCCGACACCTTTGGCCGCATCGCGGTCAAAGCCCGTCAGCACGCGGCACGCAACCCGCTGGCCGTGTTCCGCCAGACCCTGACGCTGGACGAAGTGATGGCCTCGCCTACGGTGTTTGCGCCGTTGACGCGCTACCAGTGCTGCCCGCCCACCTGCGGTGCTGCGGCCGCCATCGTCTGTTCCGCTGATTTCGCCAAAAAACACAATCTGGACCGCCGTGTGGTGATCGCCGCTCAAGCCATGACCACCGATACCCCCAGTACCTTTGAGAAGCGCGACATGCGCCAACTGGTGGGCTATGACATGACTGCTTCAGCCGCTCAGCAGGTTTATGAGGCCGCCGGCATAGGCCCTGACGATCTGGATGTGGTGGAACTGCATGACTGCTTCACCGCCAACGAACTCATTACGTACGAAGGCCTGGGTTTGACGCCTGAGGGCACCGCCGAAAAATTCATCCTGGACGGTGACAACACTTACGGTGGGCGTATCGTTACCAACCCTTCCGGCGGGCTGTTGTCCAAGGGTCATCCGTTGGGTGCCACCGGTTTGGCGCAATGCGCAGAGCTGGTGTGGCAGCTGCGTGGGCAGGCCGACCAGCGGCAGGTAGAGGGTGCAAGACTCGCGTTGCAGCACAACCTTGGTCTCGGTGGTGCTTGCGTTGTGACGCTGTACCAAGCCGTAGATACCGCCGCCTGACCGGAGTGTTGCGATGATTGACCGACGTTACATCGGGCACACCATGCCCGCCTTCAGCGTGCCTGTAGAAGCCGGCCGTTTGCAGTTCTTTGCCAAAGCCACAGGCCAAACTGACCCGGTTTACAGCGACGAAGCAGCGGCCCGCGCGGCAGGATACCCGGCGCTGCCCGTGCCACCCACGTTTTTGTTTTGCCTGGAGATGGCCTCGCCTGACCCTGCAGCCATCCGCAATCTGCTGGGCCTGGACTACACCCGGTTGCTGCACGGCGAGCAGGCCTTCACCTACCACGCCATGGCCTATGCGGGTGACGTGCTTCAGTTTTCGCAGCGTATTGAGGATATTTACGACAAGAAAAATGGCGCACTGGAGTTCGTGGTGCGCAAGACCCAGGTCACTAACCAGCACGGCGCGTTGGTCGCTGAATTGCGTGGCGTGACGGTGCTGCGCTGAATTTGACCCCTGTATGGAATCAACCCATGACTGACACACATTCCCCTCAAACTTCCCTGCCCAATCCTCCTTTGGGTTTTGACCGCGTTCAGGTGGGTGATGCGCTGCCCACTTTTGAAACCCCTCCTGTTTCCCGCCTAGCATTGGCGTTGTACTGCGGTGCTTCTGGCGACCACAACCCTATCCACGTTGACAGCGATTTCGCCACATCCGCAGGTGTGCCTGATGTGTTCGCCCACGGCATGTTGCCTATGGCCTGGCTGGGTCGCTTGCTGACGGACTGGGTGCCACAAACCGCCGTGCGCGAATTCAGCGTGCGGTTTGCGGCTATCACCCACCTTCATGAGCGCATCACCTGCACAGGGCGCGTTGACGAGAAGTTCGAGCGACAAACGGGTGAGCCATCCGGTGGGCAAAGTGGCGAGCAGCGCGAGCGATGTGTGCGCGTCACGCTGACCACAACGAACCAAGACGGCCAAATCAAGCTCTCTGGTGAAGCCGTGCTGGCCCTGCCGTAGCTTGGCTGCCGACGCTCCCGGCAACCCTCCCTTAAACCTATCCCCAAAACACAAAGAGACAAACACCATGGACAGCGTTTTAACCTTCCCCCGTACCGTGTTTCGTGAAGACCACGAGGCTTACCGCGATACCGTGCGCCGCTTCATCGAGCGCGAGTGCAAGCCTCTGCAAGCCCAGTGGGACAAGGAGGGGCGTGTCGACAGGGAGACCTGGCTGAAAGCCGGGCGTGAGGGTTTGCTCTGTACCGCCCAGTCGGAAGAGTGGGGAGGTGCCGGGGGCGACTTTGGCCATTGCGCGGTGCTGATCGAGGAAATCGCCAGCTCAGGCATCAGTGGGCCAGGGTTCTATTTGCATTCGGACATCATTGCCCCTTATATCGAGCGTTTGGGCACGGCGGCGCAGAAAGCGCGCTGGCTGGCATCCTGCGCACGCGGCGAGACGATTTTGGCCATTGCGATGAGCGAGCCGGGTGCGGGCAGCGATCTGAAAGCCATCCGAACCACGGCGGTGCGCGATGGCGATGAGTACGTCATCAATGGCTCCAAAACCTTCATTTCCAACGGATTGAACTGCGATTTGGTGGTGCTGGTTGCCAAGACCCAGCCCGAGTTGGGTGCCAAAGGTGTGTCGCTGATTTTGGTGGAAGCCGACCGTCCCGGCTTTCGCAAAGGTGCCAAGCTGGAAAAGATGGGCCAAGAGGCCGCCGATACGTCAGAGCTGTTTTTTGACGACCTGCGCGTGCCCGTGAGCAACCTGCTGGGCGAGGAGGGCAAAGGCTTTGCCTACCTGATGACCGAGCTGGCGCAAGAGCGCTTCATCATCGCCATTGGCTGTGCGGCCAAGCTCGAAGCCATGCTGACCGAGACCATCCGCTACACCAAAGAGCGCATGGTGTTTGGCAAGCCGCTATTTGATTTTCAGAACACGCGCTTCAAGCTGGCTGACATCAAAGCCCGCGCCACCGCCATGCGCATGATGGTGGACATGTACCTGGCCGAGCACCTGCGCCGCAAACTGACGGTGGAAGAAGCCGCCATCGCCAAGCTTTACTGCACCGAAGAACTGGGCCGTGCGCTGGACGAGTTGCTGCAACTCTACGGTGGCTACGGCTACATGATGGCCTACCCCATTTGCCGCGCCTTTGTGGATTCGCGTGTGAGCCGTATTTACGGCGGCACCAGTGAAGTGATGAAGGAGTTGATCTCGCGTAATTTGTAAGCCACGGCATCCTGAGCGTTCAAAAACCACAAGGAGACAACAAGATGACGACAACAGACGCGACAAAAGACGCAACCCCACCTGCCCATACCTTTCACCCCAGCCACTACGCTCAACTCACCCCCCACAAGCCCGCCTACACGATGGCCGACAGTGGCGAGGTGGTGACGTACCGGCAGCTCGACGAACGCTCCAACCAGTTTGCTCACCTGCTGCGCTCTGTGGGCCTGAAGGCGGGTGACCACATCGCTGTGATGCTTGAAAACCATGCCCGGTTTTTTGAGGTCTGCTGGGGCGCGCAGCGGGCGGGCATCATCTTCACTGCCATCAGTACCCGCTTGAAGCTGACGGAGGCCGCCTACATCATTGAGAACTGCGCCGCCCAATTGCTGGTCACGTCCCAGGCGCTGCCCTCGTTAGCACAAGGGCTGTTGCCGCTGATGCCCAAGGTTCAAACCCGCCTGATGGTGGGTGGGGCTGTGAATGCGGCCGTGGTCACGGGTTACGAATCGCTGGAAGCCCGACTTGCTCTCCAACCCACCACGCCTATTACCGACCAAACAGCGGGGGGGGACATGCTGTATTCCTCTGGCACCACGGGCAAGCCCAAAGGCGTGTTTTTGCCGCCAGACTCGCCCGACTTTGCTGCTGGTAATTCGCTCACCACCATTTGCAGCACCTACTTCGGCTTTGTGCCGTCCACGGTGTACCTGTCGCCTGCGCCGCTGTACCACGCCGCGCCCATGCGCTTTTGCATGAATGCGATGCGCCTGGGGGCCAGTGTGGTCATCATGGAGCACTTTGAGCCTGAGGCATTTTTGGCACAGTTGCAAAAGCACCAGGCCACCCACACCCAGCTGGTGCCCACGATGTTTGTGCGCATGCTCAAGCTCGCCCCCGAGGTGCGTGCAACGTATGACGTGTCCTCACTGAAATTCGCCATCCACGCCGCTGCACCCTGCCCGGTACCCATCAAGGCGCAGATGATCGCGTGGTGGGGGCCGGTTATTTGGGAGTATTACGCCGGTACCGAAGGCAATGGCATGACGCTGGTACGTTCGCCCGAGTGGCTGACCCACCAGGGTACGGTGGGCAAGGCGGTGATTGGCAAACTCAAAATTTGCGGCGTGTTTGGCGAAGAGTTGCCCGCCCGTGAGATAGGCAATATTTTCTTCGCCGAAGGCCGCCCGTTTGAATACCACAACGATGCCGCCAAGACCACCGAATCTCAAAATGCACAGGGCTGGACCACGCTGGGCGATGTGGGCTACGTGGACGAAGAAGGCTACCTCTACCTCACTGACCGCAAGTCTTACATGATCATCTCTGGCGGGGTCAACATCTACCCACAAGAAATCGAAAACCTGCTCGTCACCCACCCCAAGGTGCTGGACGTGGCTGTCCTGGGCGTACCCAGTGAAGACCTGGGCGAAGCCGTGAAAGCCGTGGTCGAGCCACGCAACATGAGCGAGGCTGGCCCTGCTTTGGAGGCCGAACTGATCGCCTTTTGCCGTGAGCACCTGGCCGATTTCAAATGTCCTCGGTCAGTGGATTTCACGCCGGAGCTGCCGCGCCACCCGACCGGCAAGCTCTACAAGCGCTTGCTGCGCGACAAATATTGGGCGGGCCACAGCTCGCACCTGGTTTGAGGCCGGCTGGAATGGCTCAATCCTTTGTTCACCACCGCTTCTGGCCCAAGGGCGTACCGCACACAGTGCGCATACCCCAGGTCGGGCTGCCCCATTTTCTGGCGGTTAACGCTGCGCGTTACCCCGATAAAGCCGCCATCATTTTCAACGGTGAGGTGTTGACCTATGGCCAACTGCATCAGCGCGTCGAAGCCTTGGCGGTCTACCTGGCGAGTGTGCTGGGCGTGCAGCCCGGTGACAGGGTGCTGCTTCTCAGCCAGAACTGCCCACAGTTTGTCATCGCCTACTACGCCACGCTGCGTGTGCGCGCCGCCGTGGTGCCCGTCAACCCCATGTCGACGGTCGCTGAGATTCGTTACACCCTGGCCGACAGTGGGGCGCAGGTCGCACTGGTGGCGTCAGAGTTGCTGCCCCAGATCGCTCCGTTCCTGAACGCCGCCGATGGCGAGTCGCTGGATGCCGTGGTGGTACACGCCTACAGCGGCGCTGTGCCGCTGCCTGCAGCTTTACCGCTGTCACCCACCGGATTGGCCACACTGCACGATTTCGACGCTGCCTGCGCGGTTGATGTGTCGGGTGCGCAAGCGCTGCCACAGCCGCTGCCTCAACCGCAGCCCGACGACCTTGCTGTCATCCCTTACACCTCAGGCACCACCGGCCACCCCAAGGGCTGCATGCACACCCATGCGACTGTCCTGGCCTCCAGCATGGCGTCGCAGCTGTGGCGTGGCTTTACGGTTGAATCGGTGTTTCTCTGCGTAGCACCGCTGTTCCACATGCTCGGGATGCAAAACGGCATGAATTTGCCCATGACACTGGGTGCCACCGTGGTGATGATGCCGCGCTGGAACCCGGTGGCCGCAGCTGCCCTGATCGAACGCCACCGCATCACTGTGTGGACGGCTCCGCCCGCCATGGTGATTGATTTCTTTGCCCAGCCTCAAGCCTTGACGCACGATTTGTCGAGCTTGAGCACGCTCTCAGGTGGCGGTGCCGCCATGCCCGAGGCGGTGGCCACCATGCTCAGCGAGCGCTTTGGTTTGTCGTACAACGAGGCTTATGGCCTGTCAGAAACCGCAGCCTTTCTCCATGCCAACCCTATCGCACGCGGCAAGCGCCAGTGCTTGGGCATGCCCACGCAAGGTGTTGAATCCCGCATCATCGACCCAGTGACTTTGGCGGAACTGCCGCAAGGCGAGGTGGGCGAACTGGTCACGCATGGTCCGCAAGTGATGACAGGCTACTGGCGCAACGACGAAGCCAACGCCAGCGCCTTCATCCTGCTGGAGGGCAAGCGCTTTTTCCGCACCGGGGACCTGGCCAGCATCGACGAAGAGGGCTACTTCTTCATGCGCGACCGCCTCAAACGCATGATCAACGCATCGGGCTACAAAGTCTGGCCCGCCGAGGTGGAAAGCGCCTTGTACGAACACCCTGCCATCCATGAAGCCTGCGTGATCGCCATTGACGACGCCAAACGCGGCGAAAGCGTCAAAGCCCTGGTGGTGCTGAAACCCAGCCACCGGGGGCAGGTCAGCGCCGATGACATCGTGACCTGGAGCCGTGAGCGCATGGCGGTCTACAAAGCGCCGCGTGTGGTCGCCTTGGTAGACCAACTGCCCAAATCCAGTACCGGAAAAATTTTGTGGCGCGAGCTGCAAGAAGCGGAGCGCAAGGCTTCGGTATCTGATAACCCTGTATCTGACAACTCTGTGACGGAATCCGTATGAACCCAACTTCTGAATTTCAAGGCAAAAACGTCTTTGTGGCCGGTGGCAGCAGCGGCATCAATCTGGGCATCGCCAAAGCTTTTGCCGCCGCCGGTGCCAACGTCGCCATCGCCAGCCGTTCGCAAGAGCGTGTGGACGGTGCCGTGGCCGAGCTGAAAGCCATCAGCGCCAAGTTAGGCACTCAGGTTCACGGCTACAGCGCCGACGTGCGCAACGCCGAGTCCATTGCCGCTGCGCTGGCGCAAGCCCACGGTGCGATGGGGGACTTCGACGTGCTGGTTTCGGGCGCGGCGGGTAATTTTGTGGCACCTGCGCTGGGCATGTCTGCCAACGGCTTTCGCACCGTGGTGGACATTGATCTGAACGGCAGTTTCAACGTGATGCGCAACGCCCACCAATACATGGTGCGCCCCGGTGGCTCGCTCATCAGCATCTCAGCGCCGCAGGCCATGAACCCGACGATGCTGCAAGCCCATGTGTGCGCGGCCAAAGCCGGGGTGGACATGCTGATCCGTGTGCTGGCGATGGAGTGGGGCCCCGATGGCCTGCGCGTGAACTCCATCATCCCTGGCCCGATTGATGGCACCGAGGGCATCCGCCGTCTGGCCCCTACCCCCGAGGCGCGGGCCATGATGATTTCCAGCGTGCCGCTGGGCCGTATGGGCACGCTGGACGATGTGGCCGAATTGGCGCTGTTCCTGGGGTCCAGCAAGTCCAAATACGTGACTGGCGCCATCATCCCCGTGGACGGTGGCAGTTCGCTGGGCGGGGGGCGCAACCTCGGCCTGGCCTTACCTGCTAACGCCTAAAGCCTAAAGCAAACCTTCAATTTTTCGGAGAATACCCATGAAACTCACCCAATTTGAAGTCAACAACCAGGTTGCCACGCTGACGCTGGACAGCCCCTCCAACCGCAACGCGTTGAGCGTCACCATGCGCGATGAAATCGTCGATGCGATGGCGCAGGTGCGCGAAGACCGCAGCATCCGCGCTTTGGTGCTGGCCGGTGCCGGTGGGCATTTCAGCGGTGGTGGTGATTTGCGCGGCATCGCTGCCAGTGCCGATTTAGGCAACCAGGGCTGGCGCGACCGTTTTCACGATCTGCACCACTGGCTGCAAGACTTGCTGACGCTGGACCGCCCGGTCATTGCCGCTGTGGATGGTGTGGCCTACGGTGCCGGCTTCAGCTTTGCGCTGGCGGCTGACTTTGTGCTGGCCACGCCCAAAGCCCGCTTTTGCATGTCGTTCATGCGGGTGGGCTTGGTGCCCGACTTCGGCGCTTTCCATACCTTGCCCCGCATTGTGGGGGTGCAGCGGGCCAAAGAAATCATGCTGTCGGCACGCGAAGTGTCAGCGTCTGAGGCACTGCAACTTGGCATCGTGATGGAGCTGCACGAGCCCGACGCGCTGATGGCCCGTGCGCAGGCGCTGGCCGCCAGCTTTGTGAATGCGTCCCCGGTGGCGGTGAGCCTCGTCAAGCGTGCTCTGGGCGGTGCTTTGGGGGCTGATTTGCCCGCGATGCTGGACATTGAAAGCAATGCGCAGGCGATAGCGGCGTGTACGAAAGAACACAGCATTGCCGTGAACCGCTTTTTGAACAAGGAACCTGCGCTGTTCCAGTGGCCAACCAAGGCTTAAAACGCAGTCAACACTGCAACTGTTCAACTGTTCAACTGTTTCTTTAATCAATTTTCAACAACTCACAGGAGAATTTCATGGGCAATATGGTGCAAGACAAAGTCGTCGTCGTGACCGGTGCGGGTGGTGGTATTGGGCGTGACATCGCGCTGGCCATGGTGCGCGAAGGTGCGAAAGTGGTGGTGAACGACCTGGGCGCTTCGGTGTCTGGCGAAGGCAATGACACCGGCCCTGCGCAAGCGGTGGTCAACGAAATCAAAGCCCTGGGCGGCGAGGCCGTGGCGAACACCGACAGCGTGTCTGAAGCCGCAGGTGCTGGCCGCATCATCCAAGCCGCGCTCGATGCCTTTGGCCGCGTTGACGTGGTGGTGAACAACGCAGGCATCCTGCGCGACCGCTTTTTCCACAAAATGAGTGTGGACGAGTGGGATGCCGTCATCAAAGTACATCTCTACGGCGCGTACTACGTGAGCCGCGCCGCAGCCACGCACTTTAAAGAGCAGGGCAGCGGCAACTATATCCACATGACGTCGACCTCCGGGCTGGTGGGTAACTTTGGGCAGGCCAACTACTCGGCGGCCAAACTGGGGGTGATGGCGCTCTCGAAATCCATAGCGCTCGACATGCAAAAGTTCAACGTGCGCTCCAACTGCATCGCGCCGTTTGCCTGGAGCCGCATGATCGGTTCCATCCCCACCGACACGCCCGCAGAGCAGGCCCGTGTAGACCGCATCAAGCAAATGACGCCCGCCAAAATCGCGCCGCTGGCGGTGTGCCTGGCCAGCGACACGGCGTCTGACGCCAACGGCCAGGTCTTTGCCGTGCGCAACAACGAAATCTTCTTGATGAGCCAGCCCCGGCCCATCCGCTCCGTTCACCGCAGCGAAGGCTGGACACCCGAATCCGTCGCTGCGCACGCGCTGCCCGCCCTCAAAGCCAGCTTCTTCCCGCTGGACCGCTCTGGTGACGTTTTTTCCTGGGACCCCGTATGAGCACAGGTATCCAAAGCCATCACCAAGCCGCGCTTGACCAGGGTAATTTCCTCATCCAGCACTGTAGCGCGTGCAGCAAGCATGTGTACTTTCCCCGCGAAAGCTGCCCGCATTGCGGCGCAGCGGATCTGGCCTGGGTGACCCCCAGCGGCCACGGCACGGTGTATTCCGTTACCACCGTGCGCCGCAAGCCTGATGCGGGGGGCGACTACAACGTCTCTCTCATTGACCTGGACGAGGGCGTGCGCCTGATGAGCCGTGTGGTGGACGTGTCGCCCGATGCCGTGCGCATTGGCCAGCGCGTGACAGCCAGCGTGCAAATGAACGAAGGGAACGAAGGAAAAGGATTGATTGTGTTCCATCAGCAGTCTGGGAAAGCGACAGCAGCTATCAATTCAGAAGCAGCTGAAACAAAAAAGGAGGCTGCATGAGCACCGCATCGGCAATATCAACCTCCCCAGGCCTCAAAGCCTTGCGTGGCTCCGCTGCCATCGTGGGTGCAGCCACCTTCGGCTGTGGCGAAGCCCCCGGCTTCACCGACATGGAGCTGCTGGCCCGCTCTGCCCATGCGGCAGTGGCTGATGCTGGTTTGAAGATGAGCGACATCGACGGCTTGTGTACCGCCAGTGTGCTGTCCACCATGTGGCCCATGCCCGTGGTCGAGTACCTGGGCCTGAACCCGCGCTACGTCAACGGCACGATGGTCGGTGGCTCCAGCTTCATCGCCCACCTGCTGCCCGCCATGATGGCGCTGCAATCGGGTCAGTGCAATGCGGTGCTGGTCTGCTACGGCAGCACGCAGCGCACGGCCACCTTCAGCCGCGCGGATGTGGCCAAGGCCCGTCGCACGATGGACCCTCAGCCTTACGAAACACCGTATCAGCCGATGCAGCCGCTTTCTGCCTACGCGCTGGCAGCTTCCCGCCACATGCACGAGTTCGGCACCACCCGCCGCCATCTGGCCGAAGTGGCTGTGGCGGCACGCGGCTGGGCACAGCTCAACCCTGAAGCCTTTATGCGCGACCCGCTCAGCATTGACGATGTGCTGAAAGCCCGCATGGTGTCCGATCCCTTGAGCGTGCGGGATTGCTGCTTGGTGACGGATGGCGGCGGGGCCTTTGTGCTGGTGCGCGCTGACCGGGCCAAGCATTTGGCGCAAAAACCCGTCTATGTGCTGGGCAACGCCACGGCCATGTGGAACCGACAAATATCGTCCATGCCCGACCTGACCGTCACCGCCGCCAGCCAGTCGGGCCGCGAGGCCTATGCGATGGCGGGCCTGTCGGCCAAGGACATGGGTGTGGTGGAGCTGTATGACGCCTTCACCATCAACACGCTGCTGTTTCTGGAAGACCTGGGGTTTTGCAAAAAAGGCGAGGGCGGGGCGTTCGTCGAGGGCGGTGCGATTGCCCCCGGTGGCCGGTTGCCAGTCAACACCAACGGCGGCGGCTTGTCGTGCGTTCACCCTGGCATGTACGGCATCTTTGCGCTGATCGAGGCGGTGCGGCAGTTGCGCGGCGACTGTGGTGAGCGACAGGTGCCGGGCATCCACACGGCACTGGCCCATGGCAATGGTGGCACGCTGTCCAGCCAGTCCACGGCGATTTTGGGGACAGCAGAGGCACTGTAAGGCATCTGTTTTGTTAAAAATGATAGCTGCTATAGCTTATCCAGTGTGCTGTATAGCTTGTTTTAAAGGATGAAAAATGATCCGTGACCCCGAAACCCTGAGCGCATTGCTCGACACCGTCAACCGCTTCGTGCGCGAGCGCCTCGTCCCTATCGAAGCGCAGGTGGCTGATACCGATGAAATCCCATCCGACATCGTGACAGCGATGAAAGAGATGGGCCTGTTCGGTCTCACCGTGCCCGAAGAGTTCGGTGGCTTTGCGCTGACCATGGAAGAAGAGGTGATGGTGATGCTGGCCATGGGCCAAACCTCGCCGTGCTTCCGTTCGCTGTTTGGCACCACGGTGGGCATTGGTTCGCAAGGCATTGTGTTCGATGGCACACCAGCGCAAAAAGCCAAGTACCTGCCTAAACTGGCTACCGGCGAGCTGATTGCCTCGTTCGCGCTGACAGAACCCGATGCTGGGTCGGATGCTGCCTCGTTGCGCACCACCGCCATCAAGGGCGTGGACGCGGACGGCGAACACTACATCGTCAACGGCACCAAGCGCTACATCACCAACTCGCCACAAGCGGGTATTTTCACGCTGATGGCGCGCACCAATCCGGCCGACAAGGGCGCCAGTGGTGTATCGGCCTTCATCGTGGAGGCCAACACGCCGGGCATCACCATTGGCAAAGTCGATAAAAAGATGGGCCAACGCGGTGCGCACACAGCGGACGTGATTTTCGAGAACTGCCGCGTGCCCGCCAGCCAGTTGATGGGTGGTGTGGAAGGTCAGGGCTTTAAAACAGCGATGAAGGTGCTGGAAAAAGGCCGCATCCACATCGCCGCCATCTGTGTCGGTGTGGCCGAACGCATGCAGCGCGATGCCCTGCACTACGCGATGGAACGCAAGCAGTTTGGCCAGCCCATCGCTGAATTCCAGCTGGTGCAAGCCATGCTGGCCGACAGTCAGGCTGAAATCTACGCTTCGCGCTGCATGGTGATCGACGCCGCACGCAAGCGCGATGAGGGGCTGAACGTGTCCACCGAGGCTTCCTGCTGCAAGCTTTTTGCGTCTGAGATGTGCGGCCGCGTGGCCGACCGAGCGGTGCAAATTTTTGGTGGTGCCGGGTATTTGAGCGATTACAGCATTGAACGCTTTTACCGGGATGTGCGGCTGTTCAGGCTGTACGAAGGCACCAGCCAGATCCAGCAAATCGTCATCGCACGCAATCTGGTGCGTGAGGCCAAGCGCTGAGGTCATTCGGCTGAGTTCATTCAATAATAAATTTGGAGACAAGATGACAAACTCGCAAGCGACACCTTCGGTTCTTTCCCGCCGCACGCTGCTGGCTTCTGGTGCTGTGCTGGCCTGCGGTAACGCGCTGGCCCAAAGTCCCTCTGGTGGGACATATCCCAGTCAAACCCTCAAATTCGTTGTGCCTTACCCCGCAGGTGGCGCTACCGATTCGCTGGGCCGCATGATCGCGCAAAAGCTGGCCGAATCTTGGGGCGTGGCCGTGGTGGTGGACAACAAACCCGGCGCGGGCGGCACCATTGGCAACAACCTCGTCGCCAAAGCCCCGGCCGATGGCTACACCGTGCTGATGACCATCGTCGCGCTGGTACAGCAGCCGCCATTGATGCCCAATTTGCCCTACGACCCGCTGAAAGACTTTGCACCCATCGCCTTGGTGGCCAAAAGCCCCAGCCTGTTGGTGGTGCCACCCAGTTCACCGGCAAACAGCCTGAAAGAATTCGTCGCGCTGGTCAAGGCCAGCCCCGGCAAGTTCAACTACGGCACCTATGGCGCGGGCACCTCATCACACATCCAGGGTTCGCTGCTGAACCTGCAAGCCGGGCTGGACATGGTGCATGTGCCTTTCCCCGGTGCGGCGCCGCTGGTGAACAACATGGTGGGTGGTCAACTGACCTGCGCTTTTCTCGACATGGGCACCGCGCGGGCCCATCTGAAATCGCTCAAGGTGCTGGCCGTCACGGGCACCCAGCGTCTGGCGGCCTTGCCGGATGTGCCCACGTTTGAGCAACTGGGCTACCAGTCCTTCGAGCCTTACGGTTGGTTTGGTCTTTTCTTGCCCGCCGCCACGCCTGCCGCCATCGTCACCAAGTTGTCAGACGAAGTCAGCCGCATTTTGAGCCTGCCTGACGTTGTGGCCCGCGTGGAGGGCCTGGGGCTGTTGGTGGGTGGGGCGAAGCAGGACGAGTTCCAAAAGATCGTCAAATCGGATGCAGCGGTGTACGCCAGGATCATCAAGGACGCGAACATCAAACTCAGTCAATAAGGGTCCGCATGAACCACGATGCTTCACTGATCTTGCCCTATACCGGCCTGCGTATTCTGGACATCAGCCAGGGCATTGCCGGGCCGTACTGCGCACATATTCTTTGGCAGCAAGGGGCTGATGTGACCAAGGTGGAGCCGCCCAGCGGGGACTGGGGACGGTTTGTCGGTGTGGTGCGGGGCGAGCACAGCGCCCTGTCCATCCAGTACAACGCGGGCAAACGCAGCATCGCCATTGACGGCAAAGTGGAGGCGGGCAGGGCGCTGCTGCGCCAATTGGCTTTGCAGGCCGATATCGTGGTGCAAAACTTTCGTCCCGGCGTGGCAGAACGCATGGGTCTGGGCTATGCGGCATTGGCCGCACTCAAGCCTGATTTGCTTTACGTGTCCATCAGTGGTTATGGCCCCGATGGCCCGTATGCGGAGGCGCCAGCGTCTGATTCGGTGATGCAGGCTGACAGCGGGTTGATGGTGACAAACCAAGACCAGCACGGTGTGCCACGCCGCATTGGGATGCTGATGGCCGATGTGGCCACTGGGCTGTACGCTGCGCAGGCCGCATCGGCGGCGCTCTACCAGCGTTTGGCACGTGGGGTGGGCAGCCATGTAGAGGTGAGTTTGTTTGAAGCTTGCGCGTCGTTGCAGGGCATCAACTTTCTGGAACATGCCATGGCCGGTCAACGTCCGTTTGGTGCGGTCAGTGCGCCGAATGGCGTGTTTGAGACCGCAGATGGGCAACTCACGCTGCTGGCCCTGAACAACGACCAGTTCGCTCGGGTGTGCCGTGCCCTAGGCCAGGAGGCCTGGTTAACCGATGTTCGCTTTACCGACAACACCCTTCGCATGGCGCATGCTGAGTTTTTGCACGCCGCCATCAATACATTGCTGAAGCTTCAGCCCACAGCCTTTTGGATGGCACAGCTGCAAGCGCATGACGTGCTGCACGCTCCTGTACGCGGCTATGACGCCGTGATGGCCCACCCGCAGGCCAGCCATGTGCAGATGTTTCAGTCGCTGGTACAGCCGGGGTTGGGGTCTTCGCTCGCAGCTCTGTCGCCGTTGCCTTACCTGGGCTTACCGGCCACACCGTTTCGCCGAAAAGTGGGGGCTGCGCCCCGGATTGGCGAGCATTCGGTACGCATTTTGGTGGATGCAGGTTTTGATGCTGCGCACATCGACCAATGGACAGCGGCTGGCGTGGTGTGCCAAGCTGCTGCTGCCGCGTGATGCGGGCCTTGCAGTGCGCGCAGTTTGGTGCGCCGTCAGATGTGGTTCAGGTGGTGGATGCGCCCTTGCCCCCTGCGCCTGAGGCTGACGAGGTCACGGTTGCCGTGGCCTACGCCAGCGTCAGCCATGCCACCCGCTTGCTGATCGAAGGGCGCTACCAGAGCAAGCCGCCCATGCCCTTTGTGCCCGGCACCGAAGCGGTTGGGCATGTGGTGGCCTGCGGCACTGCGGTGACGCGGCTGAAAGCAGGCGACACCGTGATGGCCTTGGCGCGCTGGGGTTGCTATGCCGAAAACATCACTGTATCGGCGCACACGGTGTACCCGCTGCCTGAAGGCTTGTCGCTGTTGCAGGCATTGCCGCTGCCGCTCTCCTATGGCACGGCCTACACCGGCTTGGTGTGGCGCTGCGCGCTGCAACCGGGGGAAACGGTGTTGGTGTTGGGGGCTGGTGCGGGTGTGGGTTTGGCCGCCGTCGAGTTGGCCGTGCTGCTGGGGGCCGAGGTGATCGCCTGTGCCAGCACCCCGGCCAAGCGCGCCGAGGCTTTGGCACGAGGGGCGCGTTATGCGGTGGCCCCGGATGATGATTTTGTACACAACATCAAGGCCATGACGGCTGGCCGGGGTGCTGACGTGGTGGTGGACCCGGTAGGCGGGGATTTGTTTGACCGTTCGGTCAGGGCAGCGGCGCAAAACGCCCGCATCTTGAGCGTGGGGTTTGCCAGCGGGCGGGTGCCGCAAGCACCGCTGAATCTGTTGCTGGTCAAGAACATCACCCTGCACGGATTCTTCTTTGGCTGCTACCTCGGCTGGACGCCTCAAGACGAGCGCGTGGCTTTTGCCCCCGCGTTACAGCAGGCCATGCACGAGTTGGGGCATTGGGCGCTGCAAGGGCGCCTTCGACCAACGGTGTCTGCCGTGTTTCCGATCAGTGGGCTGATCGATGCGTTGGCTGCGCTGGAAAGCCGCCAGATCGTGGGCAAGATTGCCTTGCAAATGACGCCTGAACTTCTTGATAACCAACCCCCGAGGATTTGACCCATGAACATCTTTTTCCACCAGAGCCGGCTGCACCGTGCTTCATACGGTGTGATCGTCGCTGTGATGGGGTTACTGGCTGTGGCTGGCGTGCAGGCCCAGTCTGCCAGTGCGTTCCCCAGCAAGACCATCCGTTTGATCGTGCCTTACCCACCGGGCGGCCCCACGGATTTGACGGCACGCCTTGTGGCTGTCGAGATGGGCAACAGCCTGGGGCAGACGATTTTTGTGGACAACCGCCCTGGTGCCAGCGGCATGTTGGGTGCAGAGGCGGTTGCACGGGCCGAGCCGGACGGCTACACCTTTTTGGCCAATGCATCGTTGCACGTTATCAATTCCAGCATCTACCCTGACATGCGGTTTGATGCATTGAAAGATTTTGTTCCTGTCACTCAGTTGGCTGCTGTGCCACTGGTGCTGGTCGTGCCAGCCAGCTCGCCCATCAAATCGCTCAAAGAGCTGGTGGACTATGGCAAGAAGAACCCCGGTAAACTGAATTTTGGGTCTGCGGGCAACGCATCGTCGCAGCAGCTGGCCGGAGAGTCTTTCAAAACCGTGGCAGGGTTGGACATGCAGCATGTGCCGTACAAAGGCAGCGCGCCTGCACTGACGGATCTGGTCGGTGGGCAAATCCAGCTGATGTTTGATTCCATGCCGTCCGCCATGCCCTTCATCAAATCAGGCAAGCTGCGGGCCTTGGCTGTGACCACTGAAAAGCGTGCGCAGGCTTTGCCTGATTTGCCCACCATCGCCGAGTTGGGTTATCCCGGCTTTGACATCAGCACCTGGTATGGTTTTTGGGCACCCAAAGGCACACCATCATCCATCGTCGCCAAACTGGCCGAGGCTGCGGCACGTGCGCTCAAGCAGCCCCAAATCGTGGAGCAGTACAGCACCATGGGCGCAGAACCTGTAGGGTCTGCGCCAGCGGAATTCGCCAAATACAACGCCAGTGAGAGCATTAAATGGGCTGAAATCGTACGCAAGTCAGGGGCTAAAGCCAATTGACCCCCTTCAATCTGATCTCAACTACCCACTACAAAGAGACCATCACCATGCTTCCTTTCACCTCGTTCGCCTTCAAATTACCTTCATTTGATGGCCGTCGCCGCGTGCTCGCGCGCCATGCTGTGGGTTTGCTTGTTCTTGCTCCGCTGCTGTCGCCCTTGATGTCCGCTGCACAGTCGCCATCCACCGCAGGCCAAGCCATCAAACTGATCGTCGGCTATGCCGCTGGTGGCCCGGTGGATGCGACGGCGCGCCTGTTTGCCCCTGCTCTGGCCAAAGAGCTGGGTCAGCCCGTGATCGTTGAAAACCGCCCCGGTGCCGGTGGTGCGATGGGCGGGGATGCGGTCGCCAAAGCCGTGCCCAACGGTTTGCTGATGTACTTTGCCGCCAGCCCCACCATCACCATCAGCCCGCATATTCTCAAATCCATGCCCTTTGACCCGGCCAAAGACTTGACTGCTGTAGCGCCTATCCTCAGCTATACCAATGTGCTGGTGATCAACAAGGACCAGCCGTTCAGCACGGTGCCGGAACTGGTGGCTTATGCCAAAGCCAATCCGGGCAAGGTGGCCTACGGCTCTGCGGGCATGGGGGCATCCAACCATCTGAGCGGTGAGCTGTTCGCGCTGCGCACCGGCACCCAACTCAACCACATCCCCTACAAAGGCAACGCCCCGGCGATGACGGATGTGATTGGCGGCCAGCTCAGCATGATGTTCGACATCATCGGCAGCGCCCGCAACTACATCACAGCGGGTCGGGTTCGGCCTTTGGCGGTCACGTCCAGCGTGCGCAATGCGTCCTTGCCCGACGTACCTACCTTGAAGGAAGCGGGCATCGCCGATTACGATGTCGGGGGCTGGTACGGTCTGTATGGCCCGGCCAAGCTGCCTGCTGACATTGTTGCCCGCTTCAACGAGGCGACCCGCAAGGCGCTGGCCGGTGAAGAGTTGAAGGCGCGGTTGATTGAGCAGGGTTACGACCTCTGGACAGGCGCCCCCAAATTGCTCAGTGACCGCGCCGCCCGTGATCTGGCGCTGTGGAGCAGTGTGACCAAAGGCATTCAAATTCAATGAAACCCATGATTTCAATGGCTTTTAAGATGACATCCGCCCGTATCCACCATGTTTTTGAGCAGCGTCTGGCCGCTGCGCCTGATCAACCGTTTTTACTCACCCCAGAGGCCACGCTGACGCTGGCGCATGTGGACCTCCAGATCAGCCTGTTGGTAGAGGAGCTGCAATCCAGCGGTGTGCAGCCAGGCGACCGGGTTTTGATCGTCGCGGAAAACTGCCCCCAACACGTCGCGCTGATTCTGGCGTGCAGCAAGCTGGGTGCGTGGTCATGTGGTGTGAATGCCCGCATGTCGCGCGGTGAGGTAGCAGGGTTTGTGGCCAAGGCCGAGCCCCGGGTGGTGTACTTCACCAGCGGGGTGTCCCGTGCCGCTGCTGAGCACGGTGTCCAGACGGGGGCTGTTGCCAGCGGTCTGGCGGGGCTGTCGCGCAGCCCGGTGTATGCCGATGCGGTGGCTGAGCGGGGGGAGGCCGCCGAACAGGTTGCCGCCATCATTTTCACGTCGGGCACCACTGGCGTGCCCAAAGGGGTGCTGGTCAGCCATGCCGGGCTGTTGCAGTACGCCCGTGTGTCCAGCGCCTCGCGGGGCTTAGGTGCGCAAGACCGCTCTTACGCTTACCTGCCGATGACGCATATTTTTGGCCTTGCCACGGTACTGATGGCCTCGCTGTATGCGGGTTCTGCGCTGGTGATGCGCAGCAAGTTTGACGCTGCTGACCTGTTCGACGCACTGGCACATCAGGGCGTTTCCAACTTGCAAGGCCCACCCGCCATGTTCACACGGCTGCTGGCGTGGCTGGACGAAAAGGGGATTACCGCCCCCGCAGCACCCGCTCTGCGCTACCTCTACGCCGGTGCTGCACCGCTGGACATGCCGCTCAAGTGTGCAGTGGAAGCCCGCTTTGGCCTGCCCCTGCACCACGGCTATGGCTTGTCGGAATACGCCGGTGCCCTGTGTCTCGTGCCCTGCGGCATGCAGCGCGATGACACGGCTGCAGGTTATTTGGTGGAAGGCGCTGAGTTGCGCATCGTAAACAGCCAAGGGGACGACCTCGCTTCACCTGAACGCGGCGAAATCTGGATGCGTGGCCCCGGCCTGATGCCCGGCTATTTCCGCGATGCTGATGCCACCGCCCAGGTGATGCGCCCCGGCGGTTGGTATGCCAGCGGGGACATCGGCTATGTAGTGACTGATGGCGCGCTGTTCGTCGTGGGGCGCTTGAAGGAAATGATTATTCGCTCGGGCTTCAATGTGTATCCTGGCGAAGTAGAGGCCGTGTTGAGCAGCTTCCCAGGCATCCAACGCGCGGCTGTGCTGGGGCGTTTGGCGGCAGACGGGAACGAAGATGTGCTGGCGTTCGTCGAAACCGTGGGTGGTGCACCGTTGGATTTGGCCGCATTGAACGCGTTTTTGGTAGACAACCTGGCCCCGTACAAACGGCCTGCCAGCGTGGTTTGTGTGGCGGCATTGCCCATGACGCTGAGCGGGAAAGTGCTCAAGCGGGCGCTGTTGGATGACGTTGGCAGTGGCAAGGGGCCTGCGCACTGATCGGATTGCCTGTGGTGTTTGAGGTTAAAACGAAAGTGCAAGCAAATGTTGCTGCTCTGGTGATAAAGTGATTTGTCAGCTGTAGCTTTTGCTTGGCCACCCCTATCACCACTGGAAACTGGCTCAATGTGGAATTTGTTTCAGTGGCAGTCACTTAAGACGCGTATCACGCTCTACTGCCTCGGTATTTTTCTGGTCGGCCTTTGGTCATTGGCTTTTTATGCCAGTGGAATGTTGCGTGGTGACATGCAGCGTTTGCTGGGGGATCAGCAGTTTTCTACCGTGTCTTTCATGGTGGCCCAGGTTAACCAGGATCTGGAAGACCGTTTACAGGTGCTGGAGAAGGTCGCGTCCAAAATCAGCCCCACCTTGCTTGCTGACCCTGCCGCCTTGCAGGCTTTTTTGAGTGATCGTCTGTTGCTGCAAGACTCGTTCAATGGAGGCGTCATCGCCTACAGCCTTGAGGGCACGGCCATCGCTGAGATTCCGCTTGCCGCTGGCCGGGTGGGCGCTAACCACCGCGAGCGTGACTACCTGGTCAGCGCGCTCGAACACGACAAAGCCATGGTGGGTCAAACCGTCATCAGCGCAGCCCCTGCGATGACGTTTTTTGCCATAGCGGCGCCCGTTCACGATGAGCGGGGCAAGGTGATCGGCGCAATCGCGGGTGTTACCAACCTGGAAATCCCCAGCTTTTTGACGAAAATCACCAACCACACCTACGGTCAAACCGGTAATTATTTTCTGATGGCTTCGCGCTACCGGATGATCGTGGCCACCTCTGACCAGGAGCGTTTGATGGAGGTGTTGCCCGCAGCCGGCATCAGCCCGTGGATTGACCGTTTTGTGCAGGGGTTCAATGGCTCGGTGGTGACGGTCAATCCCCATGGCCATGAGGTGCTGGTGTCCGTCAAGCAAATTCCTTTGGCCGGGTGGTATGCCTCGGTCACACTCGCCAGTGACGAAGCTTTTGAGCCGATTCGCGCGATGCAGTTGCGCATGCTGCTGGCCACGGTGTTGTTGACGTTACTCGCGGGGGGCGCCACATGGTGGATGCTGCGGCGGCAACTCTCGCCCATGTTGGCCGCCGTGAACACGTTGGCCAGTCTCTCCGACCCAACCCAGCCAGTGCAGCGCTTGGCCATCACCCGTAACGATGAAATCGGTGATTTGATCGGCGGGTTTAACCACCTGCTGGACACCTTGAGCCAGCGGGAAGAGCAGGTACGCCAGCTGGCGTTTTACGATCCGCTTACCCAATTGCCCAACCGCCGCCTGCTCAATGACCGCCTGAGCCAAGCCATGGCGGCGACCCGGCGCAGCGATTGCCATGGGGCGCTGATGTTTTTGGATCTGGATAATTTCAAACCACTGAACGATGTCCATGGCCATGCGGTGGGTGATTTGCTGCTGATGGAGACGGCTGCCCGGCTGCGGCAATGCGTGCGTGAGATTGATACCGTGTCTCGTTTTGGTGGCGATGAGTTTGTGGTGATGCTCAGCGATTTGAGTACCGACACGGCGACGGCTACAGCGGAGGCTCTGGGCATTGCCGAAAAAATCCATACGGCATTGGCCGCGTCTTATCTGCTTCCCCTTCCCCTTCCCTCCAAAGCGTTGCCTGCTGGCGCGCTGCAGGAGGTGAAAGTGGTTGAGCACCACTGCACTGCCAGCATCGGCGTGATCGTGTTCAGCAGTCTGGACGCGAGCCAGGATGAGATCCTCAAATCGGCAGATGCGGCCATGTACCAAGCCAAAGACGCTGGGCGCAATACCATTCAGTTTTTCACTGCCCCTGTTTGATTTGTCACCTGCGGGGCACCGCATCCCGTCCCGCACTCCGATACTCCCGGCCACAAGGAGCTTTCAATGGACATTCGTAACAAAGTAGCCATCGTCACCGGTGGTGCCAGCGGTATCGGCACGGGCATTGCCAAGCGTTTTGCGGCTGAGGGTGCACGCGGCATCGTCGTGGCCGACATCAACCTGGCGCGAGCACAGGGCGTGGCCCGTGAGATTGGCGATACCGCCATGGCCGTGCGCTGTGACGTGAGCCAAGAGGCGGATATTCAGGCGCTGGTGGCCGCTACCGTTGAGCGTTTTGGTCAGGTGGATATTTACATCTCCAATGCCGGCATCCTTGGGCGTGTGGGCGGCTTTGAGCTGGAAGACCCGCTGTGGGAAAGCATGTGGCACATCCACGGTATGGCCCATGTGTGGGCCGCGCGAGCCGTGGTTCCTGAGATGGTGGCGCGTGGTGAGGGCTATTTTCTCGTCACTGCTTCAGCAGCGGGCTTGCTGACCATTGTGGAATCCGCTCCCTACGCCGTGACCAAGCACGCTGCGGTGGCCTTTGCCGAATGGCTGCGCGTGGCCTATGGCCGCAAGGGCGTGCGGGTGTCGTGCCTGTGCCCGCAGTCTGTGCAGACCGACATGGTGACAGGCGATGGTGGTTCAGCCGGGCATGATGGCATTTTGACGCCCGAGCAGGTGGCGGCTGAGGTGGTCAGCACCATGGCGGATGAGACGTTTTTGGTCTTGCCGCACCCCGAGGTGCTGCAGTATTTCCGCAACAAAGGTCAAGACTATGACCGTTGGATTGGTGGACTGCAAAAACTGCACGCCAAGCATTCACGGTAAGAAAACAGCAGGGGGAATAGCAAGAAAAATAGCAAAAAATAAGCCATTTATGCAATGCTGGTGGGCATAATTAGCTCACTTTTTAGGAGCTAAATTCAACTTGACAAGGCCGTGGGGTTGCTGCTGTCGGCGTGAGGGGAGTAGTACCCGCACAGCGTTTCCATCAAGCTTTGTGCATAGCCCGGCAGCGCGGCCTGTTCCCTCACCAGAATGTAGCGTTCACGCACGCTCCACGCATCGGTCAAGCGCACCAGTGCCAGATTCATGCTCTCGCGGTAGCGCCCCGCTGCGCTTTCGGGCACGATGCCAATGCCCACACCGGCACCGATCATCCGGCACATGGCGTCAAAGCTGCTGAGCTGGATGCGCAGCTTCAGTGGCTTGCCCAGCTTTTCGGTGACTTGCGCCAAAAAGGTTTGCAGCGTACTGCCCTGGTTCATGCCCACGGCATCTTCGTCCAGCGTGTCAGCAAAGGCGATGCTGCTGCGGCTCGCGAACGGGTGGTTTTGTGCGGTAACCAGCACCAGCCTGTCGGTACTGAAGTGGATGGCTTGCAGGCCCAATGTGTCGACTTGCCCTGCCACGATACCGATATCAGCCCGGCCGTCCAGCACGCCCCGGGCGATCTCAGCGTTCGGTTTTTCCTGAAGGTCAATGTTCACACGTGGGTTGGCTGTGAGGAAGGGCGGCAGGATGTCGGGTAAGAAATCGGTGACCGCCGTGGTGTTGGCAAACACGCGCAGATGGCCTCGCATACCGTCGCCGTAATCTTGTAAATCGCGGTTCAATTGGTCAACTTGGCGTAACACCCCACGCGCATGGTGCAAAAAGGCTTCTCCTGGTGATGTGAGGCGAACACCACGCGCTTCGCGGAACAGCAGTGGCAGTCCCGACTGGGCTTCCAGCGCCTTGATGCGGGCGCTGGCGGCGGCCAGCGACAGGTGCTGGGCGAGGGCGGCTCGGGTCAGGTTGCGTTCTTCGGCTGTGCGCACGAAGAGGCGTAAATCGGTCAAGTCGAAGTGCATGGCTGATGTTAAACCTGTGTTGCTGAGTCTTTGCTGAGACTTCGATAAAACAAAAGCCTTGCTTTTGAAATCAGTGATGGTGCCAGCCCTTTTTCTGTCCCATGATGTTGGGCTATGACCTCTGACACAAACGCTGATAAAGCGCCAAATACCCGCACCCTTGATCCCGCCACGCTCGCCCATCTGCAAAGCTGGGTCGGCAAGACCGAAACGCTCACCGACACCATCACTCCAGCCCCTCTGCGGGCCTTGAGTGCGACGCTGGACCGTGACGATGCAGCGCCCGTGCATGGCACACCGCTGCCCCCACTGTGGCATTGGCTGTACTTTTTACCCCAAGCCCGCCAAAGCGACATCGGCGCAGATGGCCATCCCACACGTGGTGGCTTTCTGCCACCTGTGCCCTTGCCACGCCGCATGTGGGCCGGCGGGCGGCTGCACTGGGAGACGGCGAACCCGCTGCGGGTGGGTGACGAGGTGCGGCGCACGTCCACCATCGCCTCGGTCACGCACAAAGCCGGGCGCACCGGGGACTTGCTGTTTGTGCGGGTTCAACATGAAGTCCATAACGCGGGTGGCCTCGCACTGACCGAAGAGCACGACATCGTTTACCGCGCCGCTGCCCTGCCCAGCGATCCGGTGCCGCAGCCCGAAGCTGTGAAGAAAAACGCCGCCTGGCAGCGCGAGTTGGTGCCCGATGACGTGCTGCTGTTTCGCTACTCCGCGCTCACCTTCAATGGTCACCGCATCCACTACGACCGCCACTACGTGACCGAAGTTGAAGGCTATCCGGGCCTGATCGTCCACGGGCCCTTGATTGCCACGCTGCTGGTGGATTTGGCCCGCCGCCAGATGCCTGGCGCGGTATTCCAAAAGTTCGACTTCAAAGCCGTGCGCCCCACCTTCGCCGCCGTCGACGTGCAGCCTTTGCGCGTCAACGGTCAACCCGAAGCACCGCGCCTGAACGCGTCGGCTGACGGCAAAACGTCTGTCCGGCTGTGGGCCGAAGACCATGAAGGCTGGTTGACGATGCAGGCCACAGCCGAACTCGTTTAAAGCACCACACCACGCCGAAACATCACCACACCAAAAACCTTTCTGGAGACCTCACCCGTGATCAAAACTACCCCTGACAAGTACCAAGACATCCGCGATGCTGTGCGCGACCTGTGCAAGGCTTTTCCTGATGAATACCACCGCAAAATCGACCAAGCCCGCGTCTACCCTGAAGCTTTCGTCGATGCGCTGACCCAGGCTGGCTGGCTGGCGGCACTGATTCCCCAGGCCTATGGCGGCTCAGGCCTGGGGCTCACTGAAGCCTCGGTCATCATGGAAGAAATCAACCGGGCTGGTGGTAATTCGGGTGCCTGCCACGGTCAGATGTACAACATGGGCACGCTGCTGCGCCATGGCTCTGAGGCGCAAAAGGCGCTGTACCTGCCCAAAATCGCCTCGGGTGAATGGCGTTTGCAGGCCATGGGTGTGACGGAGCCCACCACCGGCACCGACACCACGAAAATCAAAACCACAGCGGTCAAAAAGGACGGCCGCTACGTCATCAACGGCCAAAAGGTGTGGATCTCCCGCGTGCAACATTCCGACTGGATGATCTTGCTGGCCCGCACCACACCGCTGGCCGAAGTCACCAAAAAGACCGAAGGCATGTCGATTTTCATGGTCGATTTGCGTGCGGCTGAAAAGTCGGGTCTCACCGTGCGCCCCATCCTCAACATGGTGAACCACGAGACGAACGAACTGTTTTTTGAAAACCTGGAAATCCCCGAAGAAAACCTGATCGGTGTGGAGGGCCAGGGTTTTAAATACATCCTTGATGGCCTGAACGCCGAGCGCACCTTGATCGCCGCCGAATGCATTGGCGACGGCTACTGGTTCCTCGACCGGGTGACGGCCTACGTCAAAGACCGCGTGGTTTTTGGCCGCCCCATCGGTCAAAACCAGGGTGTGCAGTTCCCGATTGCCGATGCCTACATCGAGGTGGAAGCGGCCAACCTGATGCGCTACAAAGCCTGCGAGCTGTTCGACGCCCACCAGCCCTGCGGTGCGCAAGCCAACATGGCGAAATACCTGGCCGCCAAAGCCAGCTGGGAAGCGGCGAACGCGTGCATCCAGTTCCATGGCGGCTTTGGCTTTGCCTGCGAATACGACGTGGAGCGCAAGTTCCGCGAGACACGGCTGTACCAAGTCGCCCCGGTGTCCACGAACATGATTTATTCGTACATCGCCGAGCACATCCTTGAGTTGCCGAGGTCGTTTTAATGGCTAACTCTTCCATTCGTCCTTTGGATGGCATCACGGTCGTTTCCCTTGAGCACGCCATTGCCGCACCCTTTTGTACCCGTCAACTCGCTGATCTCGGTGCCCGCGTCATCAAGGTCGAGCGTCCAGGCGTGGGTGACTTTGCCCGCGCCTATGACCAGCGGGTGCACGGTGAGGCTTCGCATTTCGTCTGGGTCAACCGCTCGAAGGAAAGCCTGACGCTCGATTTGAAGCAGCCTGCCGCTTTAGGTGTCTTGCTGGACATCATCGCCAGCGCTGATGTGCTGGTGCAAAACTTGGCACCCGGTGCCGCCGCACGCATGGGCTTGGGTTACGAGACGCTGCACGCTGCCCATCCCAAGCTCATCGTCTGTGATATTTCAGGCTACGGCGAAGACGGCCCCTACCGCGACAAAAAAGCCTATGACCTGCTGATCCAGAGCGAGGCGGGTTTCCTGAGCGTCACCGGCACGCCCGACGATCCCAGCAAAGCCGGTAACTCGATTGCCGACATTGCAGCGGGCATGTACGCCTACACCAACATCCTCTGCGCCTTGCTGCTGCGCGGGCGCACCGGGGAGGGCAGCCACATTGACGTGTCGATGCTAGAGTCTCTTGGGGAATGGATGGGCTACCCCATGTACTACGCTTTCGAGGGCGCGGCCCCGCCACCCCGCTCCGCCGCTGCCCACGCCACCATCTACCCCTACGGCCCGTTCCCTGCGGGCGATGGTGGCACGGTGATGCTGGGCTTGCAAAACGAGCGCGAATGGCGGGTGTTTTGCGATGTGGTGCTTTTGGATGCCGCCCTCGCCACCGATGCCCGCTTCGACAGCAATGCCCGCCGCAACGCCAACCGTGAGCCGCTGAAAGCCCAAATCATCGCCACCTTCAGCACGCTCACGACAGCCGAAGTGCTGGCCCGTCTGGATGCGGCTCAAATCGCCAACGCCCGCATGAACGACATGGCCGGTCTGTGGGCACACCCACAGTTGCAGGCCCGTGGCCGCTGGCAAACGGTGGGCAGCCCCGCCGGAGACATCCCCGCGCTGCTGCCCCCAGGGCGCAACAGCAGCTTTGACTACCGCATGGATGCCGTGCCCGCCGTGGGCCAGCACACCGAGGCCATTTTGCGGGAGTGGGGGCGCGATGCGTCGGCCATTGCCGCACTGCGAGCGACTAAGGCCATTTGAGATGTTGGCGTGAGTTAATTTAAATTTGCTATTTATTTAATAGCTGCTTATGCCCATCCAGTAAGCGCAAGCAGCCTTTTTGACTTGAAAGATGACACCGATGAATCTGTCTGCCCAATCCTCTGCGTCTCCCACAGCCCAACTCGCCACCTTCGCGGCGCAACTGCGCTTTGCCGATATTCCCGCTTCAGTCGTCCGTAAAATCGAGGATTTGCTGGTGGACTGGTTCGGCTCCGCGCTGGCAGGCAAGGGGGCGCGCCCTGTCGAGACCATTGCCCGCTTTGCTGCCAGCATGGCCCCTGCGTACGCAGCAGACCATCCTGGCGCGGCTGAGGTGCTCATCAACCGCAGTTTCACCAGCCCGTATTTCGCAGCCATGGTCAACGCTGCCGCCTCGCACGTGGCCGAGCAGGACGACGTTCACAACGGCTCGGTGTTCCACCCGGCCACAGTGGTGTTCCCGGTGGCCGTCGCGCTGGCGCAATCGCTGGGGCGCAGCGGGGCTGAGCTGCTGGCGGCCTCTGTCGCTGGCTACGAGGTGGGCATCCGCGTGGGCGAGTTTTTGGGCCGCTCGCACTACAAAGTGTTCCACACCACCGGCACAGCAGGCACCTTGGCCGCAGCGGCCACTGCTGGCAGCTTGCTGCGGCTGGACGCCGCCCAAATGCAGCACGCGCTAGGCTCCGCAGGCACGCAATCTGCGGGGTTGTGGGAGTTTTTGCGTACCGCCGCTGACAGCAAACAGCTCCACACCGCCCACGCCGCAGCCGCCGGTCTGATGTCCGCGATGCTCGCCCAAGACGGCTTCACCGGTGCCGCGCAAATCCTGGAAGGCCCGCAAGGCATGGCCGCAGGCATGTCCAGCGATGCGGACGCGGCCAAGTTGACGGCAGGCCTGGGTGTGCGCTGGGCGACGGCGGAGACCTCATTCAAATTCCATGCTTCGTGCCGCCATACCCACCCGGCGGCCGACGCACTTCTCAGTGTGATGCTGGCCCACGGCTTGAAGCCGGACGACCTGGAGCGCGTCGTCACCCACGTGCATCAGGGGGCGATCGACGTACTGGGGCCGGTCACACACCCGTCTACCGTTCACCAAAGCAAGTTTTCCATGGGTACGGTGCTGGCCTTGGTTGCCCGGTTTGGTCATGCCGGTCTGGTCGAGTTTGAGCAGTATTTCGCTGACCCCAGCACCCAAAGCCTGCGCGACCGCATCAGCATGGTGCTGGACGCCGAAGTGGACGGTGCTTACCCCCAGCGCTGGATTGGCAAAGTCACTGTGCATACCCGCGATGGCCGCGTCTTGGCAGGCCGAGTAGACGAACCCAAAGGCGACCCAGGCAACACCCTGAGCCGCGAAGAGTTGACTGCCAAGGCCCAGCGTTTAGCGGCGTTCAGCCACGGGGCAACAGCTGGTGAGGTAGGTGCAGCTTTGGCCAATCTGTGGCACATTGCGCAGGCGGACAGGGTAGGGCGACTGCTCGCACCTTAAGCAAAGAGGCGTCCTGACCCCGCCTTTTCACGACACCATCACAACAAAGAGACAACACCATGCCTTCATTTTTCAAACGTATTTTGATAGCATCCGCCGCCCTATTGGCCTGCACTGCACCTCATTTTGTGCAGGCCCAATCGGCCTACCCTGACCGGCCTATCACGCTCGTCGTTCCTTTCGCAGCCGGTGGCCCTACCGATGTGGTGGCCCGGATGATTGCGATCCCGATGGGCAAATCATTGGGGCAGGGGGTGTTGGTCGAAAACACGGTGGGTGCGGGGGGAACGATTGCGGCGAACAAGGTGGCCAAATCAGCTCCCAATGGCTACACCATCTTCATCCACCACATGGGCATGGCCACAGCGCCTGCGCTGTACAAAAAACTCAGCTTTGACCCGCTGAATGATTTTGAGTACATCGGTCAAGTGGTCGATGTGCCAATGACGCTGTTGGCCCGCAAAGACTTTCCGGCGACCAATTTCGCTGAGCTGCTGGCCTACGTCAAAATCAACAAAGAGAAGGTGTCGCTGGCCAATGCGGGTCTGGGAGCGGTGTCGCACCTGTGCGGTTTGCTGTTCCAAAGCCAGATTGGCGTGGAGCTGAACACCATCCCCTACAAAGGCACCGGCCCGGCGATGAACGATTTGCTGGGTGGGCAGGTGGATTTGCTGTGCGACCAGACCACGCAAACCGTGCCGATGATCAAAGAAGGCCGTATCAAGGTGTACGGCGTGACCACGTTGAACCGCCTTTCCGCATTGCCCAATGTGCCCACGCTGGACGAGCAGGGTCTGAAGGGCTTTGAGGTGAAAGTCTGGCACGGCATGTACGCTGCCAAAGGCACACCCAAGCCGATTCTGGACAAAATCAACGCTGCCCTGCGTGTGGCCATGCAAGACCCCAGCGTCAAACAGCGGTTGGCCGATTTGAGCTGCGACATTGCACCGCTGGACAAAATTACCCCCGCTGGACTCAAAACCCACCTGGAAGCAGAGATTGCCAAGTGGACGCCGGTTATCAAGAAGGCCGGTATTTACGCTGACTGAGCGGACATACGGTTTGCACGGTCTTTGCCGCAGTGGCAGACTGCATCCATGACGATGCCAATTCAGTTCTCCCTCCCTTCCATCCCCGATTTGGGGGACGCTGCGCTGGCCATGGACTTGCAGCATGTTCTCGACTGCAAAACCAAGCCCCAAGGTGCACTGGGCCAGTTGGAAGTGCTGGCGGTGCAGCTGGGCTTGATTCTGGGCACCGAAACGCCCCGTCTTGTCGCGCCGCAATTGCTGGTGTTCGCCGGTGATCACGGCCTTGCGGCGCAAGGCGTATCGGCTTACACCAGTGATGCCACATGGCAAATGGTGAACAACATCCTCGCTGGCGGTGCCGCTGTCAGCGTGCTGGCACGCCAACACGGCTTGGCGCTGACGGTGGTGGATTGCGGTGTCCAGCATGATTTTTTACCCGCTGGGCAAACCGAACGTGCAGGTGCCGATGGCTTGCCCAACTTGCTCATCCGAAAAAGTGCAGCGGGTACGGCGGATTCTTCCCAGCAGCCTGCCATGACGGTTGAGCAATGCCAGCAGGCCATGGCACAGGGTTTGGCGCTGGTGCAGGCAATGCCAGGTAATGCGCTGCTGTTGGGTGACACGGGCATCGGTAACAGCTCATCAGCTTCGCTGCTGCTGGCCCGTTTGGCCGAGCTGGACATCACCGTTTGTACCGGTACCCACACCGGGCTTGATGCGGATGCCGTGCTGCGTAAAACGACAATTTTGGCGCGCGTCCTGCAACGCCATGCGCACGCGGCGGGCCCGATGGCGGCGCTGGCGGCGTTTGGGGGCTACGAGATCGCCACCATGGTGGGGGCGGTGCTGCAAGCCGCCCACGAGCGCCGGGTGATGCTGGTTGACGGTTTTACCGCCAGCGCGGCAGTGATGGTGGCGCAGGCCTTTGCGCCCCACGTGGTGCAGCGCTGTGTCTTTGCACACCACTCGGGCGAGCGTAACCATGCGCTGATGATGGACCGACTGGGTGCAGAGCCGTTACTCAGCATGGGTCTGCGTTCAGGGGACGGCTCTGGCGCAGCACTGGCGTGGCCTTTGCTGGAATCAGCTTGTCGGGTGCTGAACGAGATGGCGACGCGGGAATAAGCGCGCAGCGATTGATCGGGCAGTCGAGAGCATGGCTTTAAAACCAGCGACAATCCGAGTCCTTATAAAAGTTACATGTTCAGTCGATTCCCCGTATGTCCGTTTACACCCTGAGACCCGCAACGCTTCGCGATGCCAAAGTTATTTCTGAAATCCACTCGGCGTCTGTGCGCGCTGCCTACGAGGGCTTGGTGCCCGACGAGCACCTGAAAGTCATGACGCCTGAGAAGCGTCTAGGCTACTGGCGCGAAGCCATTGAGTATGGTGAACCCCAGGTTCAAGTGGCGATGGACATGGACACCGTGGTCGGTTTTGTCGGCTACGACCGTTCACGCGACAAAGGCACACCGCCCACCACCGGTGAAATCTGGGCAATCTACGCCTTGCCCACCTACTGGACGTTGGGCGTGGGCTTGGCCTTGTGGGATGCCGCCCGCGAAGGTTTGCAAGAAGAAGGCTGTACCAAGGTGTCGGTGTGGGTGCCTCTGCGCAACGAGCGTGCGCTGCGCTTCCATGATTTGGCCGGTTTCAAGCGTGAGCTGACCACCGCTAAAACCGTGCTGCTGGGTGACTTCAAAATCGAAGAAATGCGCTTGTCGCGCCCCCTTCAGGGTTAAAACACACTGTCCGTCAGCACCACATCGCTGAGCGGATAGGCCACGCACGGCAGGATGTAGTCCTCCGCCTTTTCTTCCAGGCTTAGACCCGGCCACGCGATGCGGTAGGCCACCTTGCCGCTGCGCAGGCGACACAGACAGGTGCGGCAGGTGCCGTTGCGGCAAGAATTTAAGGGAACATGGCCTGCTTGCTCTGCGGCCACCAGCAGGGGCAAATCGCTGGGCGCGGCAAACCCCCTGTCATCGTCTTCGTAGCGGGCGGTAAAAACAAGCGGTGCATCCATAGGCGACGAGTTTAGAGCGGCTTAACCCCGTCTAAACATGCCCAAACGGGCTGATGCGTCTCAGCCGCGTGCGATGGTCACGCCGCCATCGACCACCAGCGTCGTTCCCACCACATAATCCCCAGCCCTTGACGCCAAAAAGATCGCTGCACCGGCCATGTCTTCGTCGGTACCAATGCGTTTGGCGGGGATGCGGTTTTT
>JANXSZ010000055.1 GCA_025356445.1 Betaproteobacteria bacterium
CTTTAGGTGTCTTTGGATGGGCAGTCATGGGCTGCGAATGAGGCGCAGCGGTGCGAAATTATCGCAATTCTCATGCCCAGGCAGGTTTGTGGATTTACCGCTGGTGGCCCACTGTACCCAGCGTTTGACAGCGGTGCAATGCACATGGCCGACTGAAACACTTTGGAACACTTTTGCCTGCTGTTGTGACAGTGGCTACTGGTTTTCACTAGGTGGCTCACACCGTGCTGCGGGGCATGCGCGTTGTGCAAAGCCAACACGCAGCCTGCTTAAAGTTGCCTTAATGGGGTAATGTCACGTCCATGGCGCTGGGTTTTAGCTTGCGGTAAATTGTGTTGCGGCTGATGTTGAGCTGTTTGGCCGCCAGTTACACATTGCCTTTGCAGGCTTGCAGTGCGTTGCGAATGGATGCCAGATGGGGCGCATGGGCGGTGTCTTGGCTGGGGTGCATATCGTTGAACGAAAACAGTGGTGCAAAAGACGCATTGCTGCAATGTCCCCGGGCCTACGGCACTTGGCCCGAACTGTGGAAATGCAGGCGCAGGTTGCGGCTGAAGTTGTCGCAAAACCAGTAGTTTTCAATCGTTCGCGCCGCCACTTTCACCAACGCCATGGTGTGCGGGTGAAAGGCGTGCTGGTTGCCGGTGACATCAAACTGTTTGATGCACAGCATGTGCCATGGCGTGCGCAATAGCGTGACAGTGAGGCGGTCGCGCTAGGGTTTTTACCCCCCGTCCACCACCACTCAGTTATTCATCTTCTGCCATCTTCGGCATCCCTTTGTGGGATGCGCTGAAAAACAAAACGGCACAAAGACAAAAGCCACCTGCAAACTTGTGTTGCAGGTGGCTTTTGCGTTTTTGGTTTTGTATTCTGTACAAGCGTGTACAAAAAAATAAGGTTGACGAGCCTTGACCCCGGCACTGACTCTACAGTTAGGGCTGCTTGGTTCCCCACCTGACCCGGTTGGCCGCTTCGCCATGCGGGAAGGCCCGTCAAGCTGTATTGTAGGCGAGGAATCACTCGGTTTTTGGCGTGTGCTTTCGGTTCCTGCAGCGCTGGCACTGCGGGTAAGTCCCCATTGGTTTGTTAATTAATTAATGAATAATTAATGCATGCGGATCGCATAGTGTGTTGCCGCAATACGAGGAGACTGCAAATGGTAAAACTGTCAAAACTCGCGGCTGCGGCCGCACTCTGCGCAATCGGTGGCCTGGCGGCGGCGGGCGAAGTCGAGGTGCTGCACTACTGGACTTCCGGTGGTGAGGCTAAATCGGTTGCTGAACTGAAAAAAATCATGCAGGCCAAGGGCCATACCTGGAAAGACTTCGCTGTGGCCGGTGGTGGCGGTGACAGCGCGATGACGGTGTTGAAAAGCCGCGTGGTGTCGGGCAATGCGCCCTCGGCAGCCCAAGTCAAGGGCCCTGCCATCCAGGAGTGGGCAGGCGAGGGCGTGCTGGCCAACATGGATGCAGTTGCCAAAGCTGAAAAATGGGATGCTGTGCTGCCTAAAGTCGTCGCTGATGTGATGAAGTACAAAGGCAATTACGTGGCTGCGCCGGTCAATGTTCACCGCGTGAATTGGATGTGGGGCAGTGCCGAGGCGATGAAAAAAGCCGGTATCGCCACCATGCCCAAAACCTGGGACGAATTCTTCGTTGATGCTGAAAAGCTTAAAGCCGCAGGTCTGATTCCCGTGGCGCATGGCGGTCAAAACTGGCAAGACTTCACCACGTTCGAGTCGGTGGTGCTGGGCGTCGGTGGCCCCAAGTTTTACCAGGAAGCCATGGTCAAACTGGACCCCAAAGCCCTCAGCAGCGACACGATGAAGAAATCGTTCGAAACTTTCCGCAAGATCAAAAGCTACACCGACCCAGCGGCTCCTGGGCGCGACTGGAATTTGGCCACCACCATGCTGATTCAAGGCAAAGCAGGCTTTCAGCTGATGGGTGACTGGGCCAAAGGCGAATTCTTGGCCGCAGGCAAGGCGCCCGGTAAAGACTTCATGTGTGCTGCTGCACCGGGCACCGGCAATGCGTTCACCTTCAATGTGGATTCGTTCATCCTGTTCAAGCTGAAAGACGCGAACGCCCAAAAGGCCCAGGCTGATCTGGCTGCCGCCATCATGGGTACCGAGTTCCAAGAGGTATTTAACTTGAACAAAGGTTCTATCCCCGTGCGTTTGGGCATGAAGATGGACAAGTTTGACGATTGCGGCAAGCAATCGGCCAAAGACTTTGTGGACTCTGCCAAGAGCGGTGGCCTGGTGCCCAGCATCGCGCACGGCATGGCGATTGCGCCAGCCGTGGAAGGCGCGATCAAAGACGTGGTCAGCCAATTCTGGAATGACGACAAGATCACCGTGGCGGATGCGATGAAGCGCATCGCAACAGCTGCGAAGTAAGCCGAATCGGCGAGCCTGTCGCGCTACGGCAGGCTCATTCACTTTGCATTGAATTTTGGAATCTTGGATTTTTGGAATACGCCCGATGTCTCCCCCCTTGTCTCGCTCCTTTGAAGACCTACTGCCCCGCGTGGTGGTAGCCCCAGCCTTTGTGCTGGGTTTCGCTTTTATCTATGGCCTGATGCTGTGGAATGGCGTGCTCAGTATGACGGCTTCGCGCATGTTGCCAAACTACGAATTTGTGGGCTTTGCCCAGTACGCCAAGCTTTGGGAGATGGACCGCTGGTGGGTGGCGCTCAAAAACCTTGCTATTTTTGGCATTGGCTATGTCGGTGGTTCCATGGCAATTGGTGTGTTTTTGGCCGTGTTGCTGGACCAAAAAATCCGTGCTGAAGGGGCCTTGCGCACCATTTACCTCTACCCCATGGCCTTGTCCTTCGTGGTGACGGGTACCGCCTGGAAGTGGATTTTGAACCCGAGCATGGGCTTGGAAAAACTCATGCACGACTGGGGCTGGACAAGTTTTCACTTTGATTGGCTGGTCAACACCGACACCGCCATCTACTGCGTGGTGATTGCCGGTATCTGGCAAAGCGCCGGTTTTGCGATGGCGCTGTTCCTGGCCGGTCTGCGCGGTGTGGACGACAGCATCATCAAGGCCGCCCAGGTGGACGGGGCCAGCCTGCCGCGCATTTACTGGCGCATCGTGCTGCCGGTGCTGCGGCCCGTGTTTTTCTCTACGCTGATGGTGCTGTCGCACTTGGCCATCAAAAGTTTTGATCTGGTGATGGCGTTGACCGCCGGTGGGCCGGGGTATTCCACTGACGTGCCTGCCACCTTCATGTACACCATGTCGTTCTCACGCGGGCAAATCGGCCTGGGTGCCGCCAGCGCCATGATGATGCTGGCCACCGTAGCAGCCATCGTCATCCCCTACCTTTACAGCGAACTGCGGAGCAAGCCCCATGGCCACTAAATTCACCGCAGGGCGACTGCTCGTCTACTTGGTGCTGCTGATGGCAGCCGTGTTCTTTTTGTCACCGATGTACGTGATGCTGGTCACGTCGTTCAAAAATGCCGACGAAATCCGTGCGGGCAACCTGCTGGCTTTGCCAGGAGCCTTCGATTTCTCTGCATGGCGCAGTGCGTGGTCAACGGCCTGCACAGGCGTGGACTGCAATGGTTTGCAACCATTCTTCTGGAACTCGGTCACGATGGCCGTGCCTGCTGTCATCATCTCCACCATCTGGGGCGCGGTGACGGGTTACGTGCTCAGCCTGTGGAAGTTCCGGGGCAGCGATGCGCTGTTTGGCCTGCTGCTGTTTGGCGTGTTCATGCCATTTCAGGTGGTGTTGTTGCCAATGAGCCAGGTACTGGGCTGGCTGGGCCTCTCCAGCAGCATTGGCGGGCTGATTCTGGTGCATTGTTTGGCAGGTTTAGCAGGCACCACACTGTTTTTTCGCAACTATTACGGCGCTATTCCGCACGAGTTGATCAATGCTGCCCGCATGGACGGTGCAGGTTTTTGGCGTATTTTTTGGCGCATCGTGCTGCCGCTCTCCACCCCGATTTTGATGGTGACGACGATCTGGCAGTTCACCAACATCTGGAACGATTTCTTGTTCGGCGTGGTGTTCTCAGGCACCGATTCCAAGCCCATCACGGTGGGGTTGAACAACCTGGTCAACACATCCAGCAGCGTCAAATCGTACAACGTGGACATGGCGGCCGCCATCATTGCGGGCCTGCCCACCATGGTGGTGTATGTGCTGGCGGGTAAGTTTTTTGTGCGCGGGCTGACAGCCGGTGCCGTCAAAGGTTAAAAGGGAATTGGTCATGGCATCAGCAAAAGCATCCGCATTACATATTTCAGGCATCAACAAAAAGTTTGGCAAGGGCGACAAGCAAGTTGAGGTGCTCAAACACATCGAGATCGACGTGGCACCGGGCGAGTTCTTGATTTTGGTCGGCCCATCAGGCTGCGGCAAATCCACGCTGCTCAATATCATTGCTGGGCTTGATGAGCCCACCGAGGGCGAAATCCGCATCGCTGGGCGTAACGTGGTGGGCATGGCCCCCAAAGACCGCGACATTGCAATGGTGTTCCAAAGCTACGCGCTTTACCCCACGATGAGCGTGGCCGACAACATCGGCTTTGCGCTGGAAATGCGCAACGTACCCAAACCCGAACGTATCAAACGCATCAACGAAGTGGCTGAGATGCTGCAAATGAGCCACCTGCTCGACCGCCGTCCCAGCCAGCTCAGCGGCGGCCAACGTCAACGCGTGGCGATGGGCCGTGCGCTGGCCCGCCAACCACAGTTGTTTTTGTTTGACGAACCGCTCTCGAACCTGGACGCCAAGCTGCGCGTGGAAATGCGCGCTGAAATCAAGCGCCTGCACCAAACCAGCGGTATCACCAGCGTGTACGTGACGCACGATCAGGTAGAAGCGCTGACGCTGGGTTCGCGCATTGCGGTGATGAAAGGCGGCGTAGTGCAGCAACTGGGTACGCCGTCTCAGGTGTACAACACGCCAGCCAATACCTTTGTGGCGACTTTCATGGGTTCGCCCACGATGAATTTGGTCAAAGGCGAGCGCGTACCTCAAGGCTTTGCGGTAGAAGGCGCGGTGCTGCCCTTGACCTGCCCCAGCGCTGCGGCTGACCTGGGCCTGCGCCCCGAGCACATCAGCTTGAATGAGGAGGCTACATGGCGCGGCCAAGTCAGTTTGGTGGAGCCAACGGGCGCGGACACCTATATCGTTGTGCAAACCGCCGCCGGAGCCATGACTGCCCGTTGCTCGCCCGATACCGAGGTGCTGGTGGGCGACAACGTGGGCCTGCGTATTTTGGCGGACAAGGTGAATTGGTTTGACAGGGAATCTGGTGCGCGCCTGGGCTGACGTGCAAAAGCTATCGTGCAAAAGTTTTTTGTGATGAAGAAAATGCTACATAAACAATAGCTACCCTGGCCCTTCCATCAAGCTCTTCAGCCTTATTTCAACCCTGAATCCATGCGGCAACACAGCCGAGGCGATCACTTCGCCATCATGCCGCTGGGCGATTTCACGCACGATGGGCAGGCCCAGGCCGACGCCACCGGGCAGAACGCTGGCGCGCACGAAGCGTTCGAAGGCGCGGGTGCGGTCGCTCTCGCTCAGGCCTATGCCGTTGTCTTCGACCTCTACGATCACCAGCCCGTTGGCCTCGCGGGCGCGCAGGGTCACGGTGAGGGGGCGGCGTGACTGTGGGGTGCTGTCGTCCGTGTTGTTCGTGGTGGGGGGGCCTGCCGCGTAGCGCGCTGCGTTGTCAATCAGGTTGCCCAGGGCTTCGCGCAGCAGTACGGCATTGCCCATCACTTGCAGGTGTGCTTCACCGTCGTAGCCAAAATCGATGCCTTGCGCCAGCACGCGGGGTGCCCATTCCCTGGCGACATCCTGAGCGAGTTGGGCCACGTCAAGCGGGGTGAATTCCACGTCGCCTTCGCTGCGTGCCAAGGACAAAAGCTGGTGAACAAGGTGGGTGCTGCGCTCCACCGCTGAATTGACTTTGAGCAGGCGGGCCTTGAGCGCTGTGGGGTCGCGCTCGGTCAAGGCCAAATCCAACTGGCTCTTCAAACCGGCCAGCGGGGTACGGAGCTGATGAGCGGCGTCGCTTAGAAAGCGTTTTTCCTGCTTCACGTTGCGGCGCACGGCAGACAAGAGCTGGTTCAGCGCGCGGGCCAGGGCATGGACTTCCAGTGGGGCTTCTTTCATCTCAATCGGACTGAATCCCTGCATGGATTTTTTCCCTAGCGGCGCCTGGATTTGAGCTTGCAGTTTGGCCAGGGGCTTGAGCCCGCGTGCCACACCAGCGTAGACAATCGCCCCCAGAACGGTGCCCAACAGCAACAGCGGTACCAGCATGTCAACCACCAGTTCGCGGGCAATGCGCTGACGCACAGCGAGGCTTTTGGCGACCTGCACGCGCATGCGCTGGGGGGCATCGGCATCACCGTAATTCAGCTCCAGCGCCACCACGCGCAGGGTTTTACCGTCAATGACTGCGTCATACAGCACCGGTTCACCCACAGGCATAGAGGTATTGGGAGGGGGCAACAGGGTATTGCCTGCGTTGCCCAGCACGAACTTGCCGGGCGGTGAGGTCACGGTGTAGCTGACGCGGTCATCCGGGTCTTCTTCCATGATGGCCTGGGCTGCTTTGGGGAAGTCCACCAGCAGGCCGGAGCCTACCGGTTTGACTTGGCGGGCCAGCGAGCGCACGGACTGCATCAGGGACTGGTCAATGCCGCGTGTGGCGTAGCTCAGTGCGATACGGTAGGCCAGGGTGCCCCCCACCAGCCAGAGTACCAGCTGGGGGATCAGTAACCACAGCAAAAGCTGGCGTTTTAAGGATAAACGAGCTGTGGTGCTTGCTGCACCGGCATCTACCGCTATCGAATCAGCAGTGCTTGGCGGTGAATGCGCGGGGAGCGAGAAGGACGATGGTGAAGACGGCATCAACTTACAGCGCCAAAGGTGCGTTCCAGTCCGCTGTGTTGGCGTTCCAGCATGTAGCCCAGCCCCCTGATATTGCGAATTCCCCAGGGCGAATCGTTCAGCTTGCGGCGCAGGCGGTGCACATAGACTTCAAGCGCGTTCGATTGCAGAGGCTCTGCGCCACTGCTGCTTTGCCAGACGGCGAACACGGCGTCACGGCTAACAACCTGACCGGTGTGGGCGACCAACAAACCCAGCAGTTCCCATTCGCGCTGGGTCAATTCGGTAGGTTCCCCCCCCAGCCAGGCGCGGGGAATGTCGGGATCCAGGCGCAAATCGTCTGTGGCAGCGGTTGCCGAGGGCGTGGCGTCATTCCCGAGCGTGGGTAAAAAAGCGGGCAGCTTGGAGCGCCGCAGCAGCGAGGCGATGCGGGCAATCAGCTCGCTCATTTCAAAGGGTTTGGTCAGGTAATCGTCCGCGCCACGCTGCAAGCCTGCCACCCGGTCATCAATGCCGTCACGGGCGGTAAGGATGAGCACGGGCAGGGCGGGCGCGCGTTGGCGTATCCAGTCCAGCACGTTCAAGCCATCCATACCGGGCAGGCCCAAATCGAGCACTGTGGCATCGAACTGGCCTTGCCCCAACGCTTGCAGAGCCTGCTCGCCATCGTCTACCGCCTCGGCCTGGTGCCCTGCGTAACGCAGCTGGGCTGCCAGCGCGTCGCGCAGCAGTTCATCGTCTTCAACAACCAAGAGTTTTGCCATGGGAGAAGGATACACGCCACCCCGTAGAATTCCAGCATGTCTTACCTCGTACTCGCCCGCAAATACCGCCCGAAAAACTTTTCGGAGATGGTTGGGCAAGAGCATGTGGTGCAAGCGTTGGGCAATGCCCTGACCACCCAGCGCCTGCACCATGCTTACCTGTTCACTGGGACGCGCGGCGTGGGTAAAACCACGGTGTCGCGTATTTTGGCCAAATCGCTCAACTGTACCGGGCCAGATGGCACAGGCACAATCACTGCCAACCCTTGTGGAGTCTGCTCTGCCTGCACCGATATTGATAGCGGACGGTTCGTCGATTACACCGAGCTGGACGCCGCCTCCAACCGGGGTGTAGACGAAGTGCAGTCGCTCCTGGAACAAGCTGTTTACAAACCGGTGCAGGGTCGCTTCAAGGTCTTCATGATCGACGAAGTGCACATGCTGACCAACACCGCGTTTAACGCGATGCTGAAAACGCTGGAAGAGCCGCCTGAATACCTGAAATTTGTGCTCGCCACCACCGATCCGCAAAAAGTACCTGTCACCGTGCTGTCGCGTTGCTTGCAGTTCAACCTGCGGCCCATGGCGCCCGAGACAATTCTGGAGCACCTGACCAAGGTGCTGGCGCTAGAGCAGGTGCCGGCAGACGAGCAATCGCTGCGTCTGCTGGCCCGCGCCGCCCGAGGCTCGATGCGCGATGCGCTGAGTTTGACGGACCAAGCGATTGCCTTCGGTTCTGGCGCGCTGGACGAAGTCAAAGTGCGCCTGATGCTGGGCAGCGTAGACCGTTCCTTCGTGTTTCGCCTGATTGAAGCCTTGGCCCAAAACGATGGCCAGACGGTGGTGGAAACGGTGGAGAGCCTGCGTCTGAACGGCTTCAGTGCGGCGTCTACCCTGGAAGAAATGAGCCTGATTTTGCAGCGCATGGCGGTGTTGCAAGCGGTGCCTGCGATGGCCGTGTCCAGCACAACCGACCCGGATGCCGTTGCCACTGCCAGTTTGGCCACGTTCATGCCCGCTGATGAAACCCAGCTGCTCTACAGTCTGTGCCTGCATGGCCGGGGTGAACTGGGGCTGGCCCCTGATGAATACGCTGCGTTGACGATGGTGCTGCTGCGTTTGTTGGCGTTCAAACCGACTGGCGCTTCTGCTTCTGTGCAACTGGCTGAAAAAAAAACACTGAAATACGCCACTGAGGCTGTAACGGTACCGCTGGCGTCACCGCCAACGTTTGCGGTTGCTGCCCCATCGCCGCCGGTTGTCGCACCTGTTGCGGCGTCCCCTGTTTCCCTTGCCGTGCCAGAGATGACGGCCTTGACGGTTCACCAAGCGCCTCTGGTGGCTGTTCTTGAAGAAAATCGGCCCACAGAGCAAGCTCCTTGGGCATCAGATGCTTCCAATACGATAGCGGTTGCGGTGCATGAATCGCCCATAGCCAGCGCGCTTGACACGCCTCGTCATGCCATGGACGCGCCTGGTACTGACCCAGACACCTCGGATGCGGACTTTTGGTTTGACACCGTTCAACAACTGATCGCAGCAGAAGCCATCACGGCCATGGCGCGTGAACTGGCTTTGCAGTCTCAGCTCTTGGGGCGCGATACAGATCATTGGCAATTGCGTGTCGAGCGCGAATCGCTGAACCACGCCAACAGCCGCGAACGCCTGCAAAATGCACTGTCTACAGCGGGCTACGCCGTCACCCTGGGCATCGAGATTGGCCGTGTGACTGACTGTCCCGCCAAACGCAATGCCGCCGTGAACGAAGAAAAACAACGCGTGGCTGAAGAAATCGTGCGTGCCGACCCCTTTGTGCAAGCGATGGTGCGTGACTTTGGGGCGAAAATCGTCCCCGGATCGCTCAAGCATCTCACGTAAGCCTCTTGCGTGGGTTTTTGTACATGCTTCTTTTAACTTTGACCCTCCCCAACCTCCAAGGAAATTATGTTCAACAAAGGACAACTCGCTGGCCTCATGAAGCAGGCCCAAGCCATGCAGGACAACATGAAAAAGGCGCAAGACGATCTTGCCAACATCGAAGTCACCGGTGAATCCGGTGCGGGCATGGTCAAAGTCACGATGACTTGCAAGCACGATGTGAAGCGTGTGACCATCGACCCTAGCCTGCTGGCCGAAGACAAAGACATGCTGGAAGATTTGGTGGCCGCTGCTTTCAACGCTGCTGTGCGCAAAGCTGAAGACACCAGCCAAGAGAAGATGGGCAAGATTGCCGCAGGCATGCCCAGCTTGCCCGGTGGCATGAAGTTCCCGTTCTGATCGCTGATCACTTAGCTGGCACCTCCATTGGCTAAGTTCCCTCACGCCGACAACGCCCTGGATGCGCTGATTCAGGCACTGCGGCATTTGCCAGGCGTAGGGGATAAATCCGCATCGCGTATGGCCTTTCACCTCATGCAGCACGACCGTTCTGGTGCGTTGGCGCTGTCTGAAGCCTTGCACCTTGCAGCCAACACGGTGCGGCATTGCGCGCTGTGCCACACCTTCACCCAAGACGAGGTGTGCAGCACCTGCCTGGACCTGGAGCGTGACCGCAGCAAACTCTGCGTGGTTGAAACACCGGCTGACCAGTGGGCGCTGGAACGCACATCGGCCTACAAAGGCCTGTATTTCGTGCTGATGGGCCGCTTGAGCCCTCTGGATGGCATTGGCCCCAAAGACATCGGTTTGCAAAAATTGTTCGACCGCGCCTGCCACCGCCATGAGGATGCCGCACTGGATGTACGCGAGGTGATTTTGGCGACCAATTTCACCGCTGAAGGTGAGGCTACCGCCCATGTCATTGCCCAAGCGCTGAAAGCCCGTGGCTTGCTGGTAACACGCCTTGCCCGAGGGGTGCCCGTGGGCAGCGAACTGGAGTATGTGGATCTGGGCACCATCGCCCATGCCTTGGTGGACCGGCGCTGATCTTTCCATGCGCAGGTGAAGGTGCTCCACAAAAAGGGCTTTGTTTGTCACACATCGCATGCCGTGCCGCCATGTTGCTGCACTTTGACACAGCCGTAGCCTGACCTCTCCACGTTTTACGTAGTTACCCGCTCGGGATGTTACCGATGTGCTTTGTCGCTGTTTTGTCTAACCTTGGGACAAATTCTGAAACAGCCCCAAAACAGCCAATTGCCCCATGTTTTATTCCGACAACATGTGTTCCAAGCCTGGCTTGTCCCCACGGTTGCTGACCCGTCGCGGCTTCAATGCCTCCCTGTTGCTGGCTGCCGCTGTTGCGGTGCCTATGGTGCACGCCCAGCCTAAATTGGAGCGCAACAAAATCGCTATTGCCGTGGGGGGGAAGTCCACGTTCTACCACCTGCCTTTGACCATTGCAGAGCAGCTGGGCTACTTCAAGGCCGAAGGTCTGGATGTTGAGATCATGGATTTTGTGAGCGGCACCCGTGCGCAGCAAGCGGTGATGGCCGGGTCTGCGGACATGGTCAGTGGTGCTTATGAGCAGATCTTGAGTTTGCAGAGCAAGAACCAGTATTTCCAGGCGTTTGTGCTGCAGGGCAGGGCGCCGCAAATTGCTGTCGGCATTTCCAGCAAAGCAATGCCAGAGTACCAAAATCTGGCCGACCTCAAAGGCAAGCTGATCGGTATTTCCGCACCAGGCTCGTCCACCAACATGGTGGCCAGCTTGCTGTTCTCTGGTGCCGGCATCAGGGCAAGTGATGTGAGCTATGTGGGCGTTGGCAATGCAGCAGGGGCATTGGCAGCGTTGCGCAGCGGTCAAATTGACGCGATCAGCAACATGGACCCGGTGATGACCATACTGGCGCAAAAGGGCGAAATCAAAATTGTCTCTGACACCCGTACACTCAAAGACACTGCAGCTGTGTTTGGTGGCCCTATGCCTGCGGGTTGTCTGTATGCACCGCTTGATTTCGTGCAAAAGCACCCGCACACCCTGCAAGCCTTGACCAACGCCATGGTTCGCAGCTTGAAATGGCTGCAACAGGCCGGGCCCAGCGCCATGGTGCGCACCGTGCCCGAAGCGTACTTGCTAGGAGACCGGGCACTTTACCTGTCAGCGTTCAACAACATGCGCGAGGCCTTGTCGCTGGACGGCGTGCTGCCCGAAGAAGCCGCAAGAACAGCGCTGAAAGCCATGGTCAGTTTTGATCCCAGTATGGGCACCGACACGTTCGAGCTGGTCAAGACGTACACGAATGAGTTTGCCCGCAGGGCCAAGGACAAGTTCAAGGCTTGACCTAGCTACGGGTTTTCAGCTTAGCGCTTGGCAATACGTACTTTGCTGTTCACCACCTTGATGGCCACCTTGCTGGTGGCCGATGGCCTTGGCACAGGCCCTTTCGCTAACTTGGCTGATCGTACAGCGGGCTGCTGGGTCATGCCTTTTGCCATCACCACATGCGCCTTGATGGGCAAAAACACCACCACCTGTTGCCCCATTTTGAAGGCAGCGGATGCACTGACGTGGTTCCATTCCGCCACGCTGCTTGCCGTCACGTTAAACCGCTTTGCCACGCTGGCCACAGTTTCAGCTTTACGGGCTTTTACCGTGGTTTTATGCAGCACGATTTCAGGTGCCAAACTCAGTTGAGCGTTATCGGCAACGTGGATGGTGACATCTGCCTGCTGGTTGCCACTGCGCGGCACCAGCAGGGTGGAGCCTGCTTTGACCAGCATGCGCGGGGGGATATTGTTGATAGCGCGAAATTCGGCTTCGCCCATACCCGCTTGCCGGGCTGCATCCATGGGCTTCATGGTGGTGGGCGCGATCCAGGCTGTCCAGCTGGCCAAACGTCCACCGGTATAGGCTTCCAGGTTCTGCTGAAAGACGGTGGCGTTATCCCAGGGGAGCAAAATTTGGGGGGTGCCTGCTGCCAGGATCACAGGGCGGTTGGCGGAAGGATTGAGGGCTTTGAAATCGTCAAACTTCACCTCTGCGAGCTTGGCCGCCAGCGCCACGTCAATGTCCCGGGTGATGGGCACTTGCTGGAAGTAGGGGTGATTGAAGATTTCAGGCAGCTGCACACCCACAGCTTCAGGCGTGGCAACGATGTTTTTCACCGCTTGCAGCTTGGGGATGTACATGCGTGTTTCCATCGGCATGTTCAAGTCGCTGTAGGTGGTGCCCAAGCCTGCGCGCTGGTTTTTGGCGATGGCGCGCTGCACACTGCCTTCACCCCAGTTGTAGGCGGCCAGAGCGAGTTGCCAGTCACCGAACATGCCATAGAGTTTTTGCAGATAGTCCAGTGCGGCACGCGTGGAGGCAAGTACGTCGCGGCGATCGTCGCGGAAGATGTTTTGCTTCAGGTCGAAATACTTACCCGTGCTGGGCACAAACTGCCACATGCCTGCTGCTTTGGCACTGGAGACGGCTTGCGGATTGAAGGCACTCTCAATGAAGGGCAACAACGCCAGCTCGGTTGGCATGTTACGGCGCTCCAGCTCTTCAACGACGTGGAACAGGTATTTGCGGCCACGTTCCGTCATGCGCACCATGTAGTCGGGGCGGGCGGTGTACCACTGCTCACGGTCGCGCACCAGATCGCTGTCCAGATTGGGAATGCCGTAGCCCCTGCGGATGCGTTCCCACAGGTCTCGGGGTGGGCTTAATTCCGCAACAGGTTGACCATTGGCCGAGTTGGCTGTGATGGCCAGCAAGGGGCCACCTGGATAAATAGCGGTGCGTGGCAGGGTCGTCTTAGGTGCTGGTGTGAGAGGCGTTTGAGCCGTGCCAAGCTCAGAAGGGGCGATGTCGGCAGCAGGTTTGGTCGCACAAGCGGTCAACCACAGCAAGCTGGCCACACAGGCGGCATGAATCAATTTCATTTGAATTGGTTTTTCCATGTGCGAATGGCTGCAAAAACGGCAATCTCGCGGGATGAATCGGAAGTGCTGGAGGCCAACGCGGCATCAAAACGGTCAGCCGCCTCCATAACGCTGTGCTGGCGAGTCCGCAAGAAGGGGTTGATGCACAGTTCTTGCGCGATGCTGGAGGGCAGGGTGGGCTGGTTGTTGTTGCGCAGCGCGACGCATTGCGCGTTGTAGCGCTGTAATTCAAGGTTGTCAGGCTCAACAGCCAGTGCAAAGCGCAAATTGCTCAGCGTGTACTCGTGTGTGCAGCACACCTGCGTGGTGGCGGGCAGGGCCGCCAATTTGTCGAGAGAAACCAGCATCTGCGCCGGTGTGCCTTCAAATAAACGCCCACAGCCGCCTGAAAACAGCGTGTCGCCGCAAAACAGCAGGGGCTGCTGCGTGCCATCAACATCTGCGCCGTCACAGTAATACGCAATATGCCCGGCGGTATGCCCAGGCACATCCATCACAGCGAAACGCAGGCCCAGCACGTCCACAGCATCGCCTTCTTTCAAGCGCTGCAAGGGCTCAGGCATTTTTTCGGTGGCTGGCCCGTAAACAGCAGCGCCAGTGGCTTCGCGTAACAGATCAATACCACCGACATGATCGGCGTGGTGGTGCGTGACTAGAATCGCAGCCAATGGCAGTTTCAAGAGCTCTAAAGCCTCAAAAACGGGTTGGGCATCGCCCGGATCGACCACGACGGCGTGCGTGCCGTTGTGCAGCAGCCAAACATAGTTGTCAGTGAAAGCGGGCAGTGGAATTAATGTCATAAGCCGCGAAATTATAGGTTTTCACACCCAAATGTCCCCATCTTTGCAAACCACGCTGCCAACGCCGGCGCAATTGCGCCTGCACGACTGGCTGCAAACCCCGCCTGGTGCTTACCTGCGCCACTGGGAGGCTCAGGAATTCGAGCGCTCGGTGGTGGACGTGTTTGGCTACCATGCGCTGCAACTGGGTTTGCCCCACATCGACACCCTGCAAGCCAACCGGATGCCCAACCAGTGGCTGGCACTGGACGACGCTGCGGTATTGAATGTGGTTGATGGACCGTCTCAACCAGCCCTGAAACCTGCGCTAAAACCTGCCTTGTTGACCGATTTTGATGCCCTGCCTTTCGCTGAGGCCAGCCTGGATTTGGTCACACTGCCTCATACGCTGGAACTCAGCGGTGACCCGCACGGCACACTCAGCGAAGTCCACCGCGTACTCGTCCCTGAAGGGCGGGTGGTGATTTGCGGCCTCAACCCCACCAGTCTGTGGGGCCTGCGCCAACGCCGCGCCGAGCTTTACCAGCGGTTCGGTTTTGGTGAGTTGTACGTGCCCGATACCCGTGAATGGATAGGCTACCGCCGCCTGCGTGACTGGCTGCGGTTGCTCAGTTTTGAGGTCGAATCGGTACGCTTTGGCTGTTACCGTCCTGCGGTAGAAAGCCAGCCTTGGCTGGACCGCACGGCGTGGCTTGACCCTCTGGGTAGCCGCTGGTGGCCGATTTTGGGTGGGGTATATTTTGTGGTGGCGGTCAAACGCGTGCGTGGCATGACGCTGATCCGTCGCGCATGGAAAACGACACCCAAGATGGCAGGCACTCCTGTTTCTGTAGCTAGCAGTGCCCATTCAGCAGGCACTACAACGAGAAAATACATTGAATCTGATTGATATTTACACCGATGGTGCCTGCAAAGGCAACCCAGGCCCTGGTGGCTGGGGTGTTTGGCTGAAATCAGCTACTGCCCAAAAAGAACTGTTTGGCGGCGAGCGCGAGACGACCAACAACCGCATGGAAATGATGGCCGTGATTGAAGCACTCAAAGCCCTCAAGCGCCCCTGCCAAGTCACCATGTACGTTGACAGCCAGTACGTGCTCAAAGGCATCACAGAGTGGATTCATGGATGGAAGGCCAAAGGCTGGCGCACCGCATCCAAAGAGCCAGTGAAGAACGTCGATTTGTGGAAAGAGATGGACGCTCTGGTACAGGCTGGTGGGCACAAAATCGACTGGCGCTGGGTAAAAGGCCATGCAGGCGACCCGGGCAATGAGCGGGCGGATGCGCTGGCCAACAAGGGTGTGGACTTGGCTTTGGGCCGCTGACGTGTAAACGAACGGTAAAGGTGGGTGGGTTTACCCGGCTTGATACAGGGTTGGGAAGGCGTTTCAGGTCAGTTGTGCTGTGCAGAATTTCTGCTTGACTGTTATATTGAAAAGCTAATTATCACAGCACCCGTTCAAGTCGGAATAAGCGACTTAAACAACCCACATTGACTATGGCGTCGAAATCAATTTATACCTTGGTGGCCGTGACCGGCATTGCCGCAGCCTCTGGCGCAGCATGGTGGTTCCAGCACAAGTCATCAAGCAACGATGGCGGCATCAACAGTGCCAACAGTTCGGTTAGCAGCGCTGCCACCAGTCCCTCTCCAGCAGGCGCAGCGTCTGGCACCACAGCACCACGCCCTCCGTCCGTTGAAGTCGCCCAAGTTGAGGTGATGAAACTCACTGACGACACCCAGGCTGTTGGCAGTTTGCGTTCGCGCCAAAGTGTGGTTTTACGTCCTGAAATCAGTGGCCGTATCACGCAGCTGAATTTCAAAGACGGTGAGCGGGTGCACAAAGGCCAGTTGCTTGTGCAGTTTGACGACCAACTGCCGTTGGCCCAAGTCAAGCAAAGCCGTGCTGAACTGTCTATTGCGCTGGCCAACCACAAGCGTAACCAGGACTTGGCGGCACAAAACTTCATCAGCCAGCGCACGGTTGATGAAAGCGCTGCAAATTTGGAGGTATCACAAGCCAAATTGGCTCTGTCTGAAGCCACCGCAGCGCGTCTCAAAATCCTGGCCCCCTTTGATGGCGTGACAGGCATCCGTACCGTCAACCCCGGGGATTACCTGAAAGATGGCGCCGATATCGTCAACGTGGAAGATCTGGACGCTGTGTTTGTTGACTTTCGGCTGCCCGAACGGTTTCTGACCAAGATCAAGAAGGGCCAAAAGGCTTCTGTCGATCTGGACGCTTTGCCAGGGCGTAAATTTTTCGCTGTGGTGCAGGCGATTGATCCGTTGATTGACGCCAATGGCCGCTCGGTCAGTGTGCGGGCCTGCATCGACAACCGCGCCATGGGGTTGCGCCCTGGCATGTTTGCCCGTGTGACCGCTGTGTTTGGTGAGCGCGAACGTGCGCTGGTTGTACCTGAAGAGGCTATCGTGCCGCAGGGGCAGCGCCAGTTTGTCATCAAGGTGGTAGATGGCGTGGAAAAGGACAGCAAAATTTCGCAGCGCACGGAAGTCAAGGTCGGTATACGCCGCCCGGGACGGGTCGAAATTATCGAAGGCCTGTCCGAAGGCGATGTGGTGATCGTCGCGGGCCAGCAGCGGGTACAAAAGGACGGGTCAATGGTGAAAGTGATGGCGCTGGGCAAGCCCGGCGCTTCTCCCGCTGCAACCCCTCCGCTCACACCCACGCAATCCGTGACCTCGACAGCTACGCTGGTCTTGTCGCCCGCCAAGCCTGATATGCTGAAGCCTGTGGCGGCCAAAGCACCCGAAGGCCCCAACCCTTGTATGGCTGATCTGAGTGGCAATGGCGCTGGAGGGGGGCAATTTGCGCCTTCCGCATCGCCAGCACGCTCATCCAAGCGCGCCAGCTAGGCCCAAGGAAGCGCCATGCAACTCGCTGAAGTATCCATTCGCCGCCCGGTTTTTGCGACCGTCCTTTCCTTGCTGGTGCTGCTTGTCGGAGCCGTCAGTTTCACCAAACTCTCGGTGCGTGAGTACCCCAAGATTGACGAACCTGTCGTTACCGTCACGGTGCGCTATGCCGGAGCCTCCGCTGAGGTGATGGAGTCGCAAGTCACCAAGCCCCTGGAAGATTCCATCGCTGGCATCGACGCCGTGGACGTGATTACCTCCATTAGCCGTGCTGAGCAGGCGCAAATCTCCATCCGCTTCCGTCTGGAAAAAGATGCCGATACCGCTGCTGCCGAGGTGCGTGACCGCACGTCTCGCGTGCGCAATCGCCTGCCTCAAGCGATTGATGAACCGGTTATTGCCAAAGTCGAGGCCGATGCCTTCCCTGTGATTTGGTTGTCGTTCAACAGCGAGACGATGAACGCCTTGCAGATCAACGATTTGGTCAACCGGATTGCCAAGCCACGGCTGCAAACGGTCTCCGGTGCTGCCGATGTGCGTATTTTTGGCGAACGCAAATACGCCATGCGCGTGTGGCTGGACCCCGACAAACTCGCCGCCTACAAGCTGACCACACAAGACGCCGAAGACGCCATTCGCCGCTCTAACCTTGAAGTGCCTGCCGGGCGGATTGAATCCACCCAGCGTGAGTTCAGCGTGACCTCGGAAACCGATTTGCGCAGCGCCAACCAGTTTGCCAACATCATCATCAAAAATGCCAGTGGCTTCCCCGTGCGCATACGGGATGTGGGCCGGGTACAAGAAGGCGCAGTGGACGAGCGCAGCTCCACCCGGTTGAATGGCCGGGCGTCCATCACGGCCGGTGTGATCCGTCAAGCCACCGCGAATCCGCTGGATTTAAGCAACGGCGTGCGCGACATGATCCCCAAGCTGCAAGCTGATTTACCCCCTGGCATCTCGATTGAGGTGGCAAACGACAACTCGGTGTTCATTGACCGCTCGATCAAAAACGTGTTCCAAACAATCTTGGAGGCGGTGTTTTTGGTGGCGCTGGTGGTGTTTGTGTTCCTTCGCACGCTCAGAGCGTCCATCATCCCGGTGATCACTATCCCCGTGTGTTTGATCGGCACATTTTCGATGATGGCGCTGGCTGGGTTCAGTATCAACACGCTAACTCTGCTGGCTCTGGTGCTGGCCATCGGACTGGTGGTGGACGATGCCATTGTGGTGCTGGAAAACATTTACCGGCACATTGAAGAAGGCATGGACCCGTTCAGTGCGTCCATCAAAGGTGCGAAAGAGGTGAGCTTTGCGGTGATCGCGATGACGCTCACGCTGGTGGCGGTGTACGCGCCACTGGCTTTCACGCCGGGCCGCACGGGCAGGTTGTTTGTGGAATTTGCGTTGGCGCTGGCAGGTGCGGTAGCCGTGTCGGGCTTTATCGCACTCACGCTGTCGCCCATGATGTGCTCGCTGCTGCTCAAGCACAACCCCAAGCCCAGTTGGTTTGACCGGGGCATGGAGCGTGTGCTGGTGGGCTTGGTGAAGGGTTATGAGGTGGCTTTGCGCTGGCTCGTCACTACCGGGTATGACAAGGCACATACCCAAACAGGGGCGGCCGCTGCCCTCAAGCGCTGGTTCCTGGATGCGCGTTGGTTGGTGATTGGCGTGATGGCGGTGTGCGCCGTCAGCATCGTCACGATCTTCCCGAATATGAAACGCGAACTCGCACCGCTGGAAGACCGAGGCCAGGTGCTCGCCGTGGTGACAGCGCCTGATGGCGCCACTTTGGAATACACCGAAAAATACGTCCGTGCCCTGGAGAAAATCGGTGAAAGTTACAAAGAGTTTGACCGCATTTTCGTCACCGCTGGCAACCCCACCGTTTCCCAGGCCAACGTGTTTTACCGTGCCATCGACTGGGAAAAACGTACCCGCTCTACGCTGGACATGGCCCGTGAGATGCAACCCAAAATGGCCGGTTTGCCCGGCGTCACCACCTTCCCCATCACGCCACCCTCGCTAGGCCAAGGCTTTCGCGAGCGTCCGGTGAATTTCGTGATCGTCACTTCCGACAGCTACCAAAATCTGGCGGGGGTGTCGCGCCAGATGATGGACGAAATCGCTAAAAACCCCGGTATCGTCAGTGCTGACGTTGACCTGCGTCTGAACAAACCCGAGCTAAAAATCGATGTAGACCGCGACAAAGCCGCCGACTTGGGCGTCAGCGTGGACGCCGTGGCCCGTGCCATTGAAACCATGCTGGGCGGCCGCCAAGTGACCCGTTACAAGCGCGAAGGCGAGCAGTTTGACGTGATCGTGCAAACCCAGGCTACTGGGCGCGATACGCCAGACGACATCGAAAAAATCTTCGTCCGAGGTCGCAATGACACCATGATCCCGCTTGCCACCTTGGTCAAAGTGCGCGAATCCGTGGCCCCCCGTGAGCTGAACCACTTCAGCCAACGTCGTTCGGTCTCCATCACCGCCAATCTCGCCGCCGACTATTCGCTGGGTCAGGCGCTGGATTTTTTGGATGCCACTGCCACCAAGGTGCTCAAGCCCGGCTACAGCACTGATTTGAACGGCACGTCACGCGAGTTCAAAAACTCGCAGGGTGCGCTGGTGATCGTGTTTGCGCTGGCGCTGCTGTTCATTTTTCTGGTATTAGCCGCACAGTTTGAAAGCTTTATCGACCCCTTTGTCATCATGCTGTCGGTGCCGCTGTCGATGATTGGCGCGCTGCTGGCCTTGCAGTGGTCAGGAGGTTCGCTCAATGTGTACTCGCAAATCGGCTTGATCACGCTGGTGGGTTTGATTACCAAGCACGGTATTTTGATTGTGGAGTTCACGAACCAACTGCGCGAAACGGGCATGACCATGAGCGATGCCCTCATTAAAGCTGCATCCCAGCGTCTGCGTCCCATTTTGATGACCACTGGCGCGATGGTGCTGGGCGCTTTGCCCTTGGCGCTTGCCAAAGGCGCAGGCGCTGAAAGCCGCACCCAAATCGGCTGGGTCATCGTAGGCGGCATGAGCCTGGGCACGCTGCTGACGATTTTTGTTGTACCCACGATGTACACGCTGTTCGCCCGTAAATCGGTGCCAGGAGCAAACATGGCGGAGGTGGTGGAAGTGAATGCGGCGGTGGGGGATGGGGTTCACGCGCATTGATGAAGGGGGAGCGCGGTATGCCGGCCCCTTGCTTCATATGCCAATAGCCTTAATCGCTTCTAAATTGATAGCTGATGTTGCTTTCTGCGCAAGCTATAACGACTTGTTTTATGCCCCAAGCGCTAAATACAAGGTCATGGGTTCATCACGGCAGGGGGTGAAACCGTAGTGCTCGTAGAACGACTTGGCATCCTGGCCCTTTGCATCGACCACCAGTGCATACGCGGCAACATGTTTTTTGGCTTCTAAGCACCGCTCAACCGCGCACCCCATGAGGATTCGCCCTAATCCACGGTTGCGATGGGCCGAATGCGTTGCCAAGCGGCCCAGGCGAAAGCACGGCACGGGATAGCGGTGCAATTTTTGTTATATCCGCTCATCCATTTGAATGGCATCGATTTGCGCGGCACTCAGGCTGTAGTAGCCCAGTATGGTTTTCGGCATGTCTGTGTCAACTAAAACGCGCACAACGGTAATACCTTTCTTGCTTTGTTGCGCGGCGAAGCGATGAAGGTACTCATCCAACTCGGCAACCCCAGAGGTAAAGGTTTTGCGGTCATGACGGAGGGGGTCGAGCAATTGCTCCTCAAGCACGCCGCACCTTTTGTGCAACGCTCAGCGCATTTTGCAGTGCGGCATTGGGTGTAAATGCCCCATTAAGAGCCATGGTAAATGCCTCAAAATCTTGAGCTGACATCGTGATGCGGGATTCCCGGTCTAACAGTTCACGCGCTTTTTCTTTGGCTGCTGTGCGTACAAATGCGGCCATCGTCGTGCCGACCAAGGCCGCAGCGCGAGCCACAACATTTTTTTCTTCTGCATCCATTTTCAAATCAAATCGAGCAACAGCAGGCATAAGGGTTCCTTAGATACGGTAAATTAACGTATACGGTAATTTACCGTATACGCCAAAATTGAGTAAGTTATGCTTGACGAGCATGCCCGCAGCGCTCATGCATTTTTCCACCCCACCTTGTGCACTGCTGCTGTCGCATCATGCCGGGCATCGTCTTCTGAGTGCAGGTAAATGCTGGTGGTGCTGATGTTCGCGTGCCCCAGGTTGTCGCGCACCACTTTCAAGTCGGCTTTTTCACTCAAATGGCTGCCCGCTGTGTGGCGCATCCAGTGGGTTGATGCTTGTTCGATGTGTGCTGCTGCCGTTTCAAATTCAGGGCCTTTTTGGCGCAGGCTGGCGGCGCTGTCTTTCATTACGGCTTTGACGATCTCATGGATGGCGGTGCGAGCCATGGGCTTCAGGGGCCCGATCACAGGCAAGATCAAGGGGGTTGTTTCTCCTTCAAAAGGCAGCGTGCTCAAGTCGTTGGTTTCGCGGTAGGCCATCAGCTCGGCCATCAATTCCTCGGTGGCGGGTACCAAGCGGGTTTTACCGCCTTTGCCTGTGACCTCCAGCCACCAGCGTTCACGGCCGTCGTTGCCGCTTCGGCTGAAGAAGCCGCCCATGGCGGTGCCACAAATCTCTGAGACGCGAAAGCCTCCCAGATACAACAACGAGAACAGCCAGCGCACGCGCGCGGCGTGGCGCTTTTCGCGCTCGGTTGTGAGGGGCATCGCCTGGATGGTGTCTTTAACAGCTTCCCAGTGCGCTGTGGGTAAAAAACGGCTGATGCGGGGCGCGAGCATCCGTTT
>JANXSZ010000073.1 GCA_025356445.1 Betaproteobacteria bacterium
TGCGCCTTGGTGCGCTTCATATCTTCGCTGGGGATTGACCACAGCGCGGCATCAAGGTTCAGGTCAACCCAGCGCATTGTGCGAAGGTTTCCCGGTCGTTGAAACAGTATTGCCGCCATTTTTAGAGCCGCCCGGACAATCGGCCCGCCCTTGTAGGCTTCGCTGGCGCGTAGTAGTTCGCCCAGCTCAAGCGGGTCTGTAATGGCTGGCAGGTTTTACCGGATGTGTGGCTTCAAGGCCTTTTTGATGCTGGGGGTGATGTCGATGGTGGCCCGGCCCGTTGCGACTGCATGGCACCAAACACCGTGCGCCGTCATCAGTACCCGGTGCGCCACGTCCAGCTCCCCGCGTTCCTCTACTTTTTGAAGGACTGCCAGTAACTCTATGGGCAGGATGTCGCCTATCGCACGCTTGCCCAGGTAGGGGTTCAAGTCTTTGGTGATGTTGCGGCTCTCTCGGACATAGTGGGCATCACTCCAATTTGGTTTACCCCGCGCCAGCCAGTCCCCCGCCGTCGCAGCCAGGGTGTCACCGCTGCCCACAGAGGATTTGAGCTTTTCAACCTGCCGCGCCTGCACTGGATCAATGCCGTCTGATTTATTCAACTTCGCCGCATCCCGCGCCTTGCGTGCATCTTTTGCCCCTACATCTGGGTAACTGCCCAGCGCCATGCGCGCCTCTTTGCCGTCTTTGCGATATTTCCAAAACCAGCGTTTTGATCCTGCCGGGCTTATCTCAAGGTACAGCCCGCCGGAACAGGCCAGCCGTGCCCGTTTCTTTTCAGGTGGGCAAGTGGCGTTTTTGCATTCGGCATCGGTCAGCATGGGGGAACGGCTCCAGGGTAGGGGAACAAGGGGCTTTCATTGGTGAATGGGGGAACATTTACCCCCAAAATCAGAAAACCGTGTTTTGTTCCCCCGCATGTTCCCCCGTTTTGATGTGCCAGTCAATATCAGGCTTTGTACGCCGTTGCAGCGTAAGAAGCTGATTTACCAATGAAAAAGGCCTTCAAGAATCACTCCTTGAAGGCCTTTGTACTATCTAATGGTGCCGATTGTCGGAATCGAACTGACGACCTACCGCTTACAAGGCGGTTGCTCTACCAACTGAGCTAAATCGGCGAGCCTGTATTTTAACGGGCTTTACTGCTGATTCTGGAGAAGGATCAGCAACAGCGGTAAAAAACTAACTATTTAACTCGTTTCAGTGATGGACGACTACCACTGGACGGACGTGGTGGCAAATTATCATCACCATCGCTGTGATCCACATCGGGCTGAACCAATGGAACAATATTTTCACCGGTATCGGTGCTCCGCGCAGTAGCAGGTACGCGGGTTAAATTAGGAAACTTCGCAACCTCTCGCAAAACCTCTTTACCAACGCCCTCTACTTTTACACCAGGGCCGGTCATCGGGAACGCCATGCCTTGTCCGTTCTCACGGGCATAAACAGCCATGACACGGTTAATAGGAACCATGATTTCACGGGCAATACCTGAAAAGCGGGCCTTAAATTCAATCGCCTCATTGCCCAAACGCAATGCGCTTGTGGCATCAAAGCTGATATTAAGTACGATTTCGCCGTTTTTAACGAACTCACGAGGCACAACGACCGTTTCGTCCACAGAGACAGCAACGTAAGGCGTGAAGCCATTATCGGTACACCATTCGTACAAGGCCCGAATCAAGTACGGGCGCGTCGAAGAAGAATCCAGCGCATTAATCATTGCAAGTCTCTAGCTAACGGGATACTTACTTGCGCATGACCTTTTCGGAAGGGGTCAACGCTTCAATGTAGGCAGGACGAGAGAAGATACGCTCAGCATATTTCAGCAACGGTGCCGCATTTTTGCTCAGCTCAATACCGTAGTAGTCCAAGCGCCACAGCAGTGGTGCAATAGCCACGTCGAGCATAGAGAAGCTGTCGCCTAGCATGTATTTATTTTTCAAAAATACAGGTGCCAATTGAGTCAAACGGTCACGGATGTGCGCGCGGGCTTTTTCCAAGGCTTTTTCATTGTTCTTGATACCACGGGTTTCAAGCGTTGTCACATGAACGAAGAGTTCTTTCTCAAAGTTAAGCAAGAACAAGCGGACACGAGCACGGTCAACAGGATCGCCAGGCATCAACTGTGGATGTGGGAAACGCTCGTCGATATACTCATTAATGATATTTGATTCGTACAAAATCAAATCACGCTCCACCAAAATAGGCACTTGTCCATAAGGATTCATCACGTTGATATCTTCAGGTTTGTTGTACAGGTCAACATCCCGAATCTCAAAGTCCATGCCTTTTTCAAACAGCACAAAGCGGCAGCGGTGGGAAAACGGGCAAGTGGTTCCTGAATACAACACCATCATGGCGGGAGCTCCTAAAAATCAAAAAGCAGTTTCAATGAAAGCCAACTTGTATTTAAGTTAGGCTGAATAACTTGCAATCAAGTTATGCTGAAACTAAAAAGAGCGGGGTGTCAATTTCACGGCTTGGCCGCGATGACAACCCCACTCTGACAACACCTGAGCTTTGCAGCCCAGGGTGAAACCAATAGCGTTACTTCACTTCTTTCCAATACGTGGCATTGAGACGCCATGCCAGAAGTGTGAACACGCACAAGAACAGCAATACCCAAACGCCGACGCGAACTCGGGTATTTTGAGAAGGTTCACCCATCCATTGAAGGTAGCTAACCAAGTCACCAATATTTTGCTCGTACTGCAAAGGTGTCATCAGACCAGGAGTAACTTGCTCCCAACCTTTGAAGTTTTTCACTTCATGGCCATGCTCCATAGCTTCTTCATACACTGGGCGGCGCTCCCCTTGCAGCTCCCAAAGCACATGGGGCATCGCAACGCTGGGGAATGCCAAATTGTTCCAGCCAGTGGCTTTGGTCTCATCGCGGTAATAGGTGCGCAAATAGGTATAGAGATAATCTGCACCGGTACCACCATGACCAGCGCGTGAGCGAGCAATCACAGTCAGATCAGGTGGATTAGCGCCAAACCAATCCTTAGCTTGCTTAGGATCAATTGCGGCTTTCATGGTTTCACCAACCTTATCGGTGGCAAACAACAAGTTTTCCTTGATTTGTACTTCAGTTAAACCAATGTCTCTCAGGCGGTTGTAACGCATGTAAGCAGCAGAGTGACAGTTCAAGCAGTAGTTGACGAACAACTTGGCACCATTTTGCAAAGCACCGAGGTCATTGGTTTTGTTGGGCGCCTTGTCCCAAACAATACCTTCGCTATTAGCAAAGGCGTTACCCAATGCAGCAAATGTCAAACCTGAAGCAACAATTAAACCGAAAATAAATTTTTTCATGGTGATGATCCTTCGCTCAATGCGCCACGAAGATGATACGGTCAGGTACGGGCTTGGGTGTACCCATACGACTCCACACAGGCATCAGCAGGAAGAAGCCGAAGTAGAACAAGGTACCGACTTGGGAAACGCGCTCACCCAAAGCTGACGGCGGCTGCACACCCAAATAGGCCAACACCACAAAGTTGATGACAAAAACGCCATACAAATACTTATGCCAATCAGGACGGTAGCGGATCGACTTGACGGGGCTGTAATCCAGCCATGGCAAGAAGAACAAAATAATCACCGCACCACCCATCACGACCACACCCCAAAACTTGGCGTCAATGCTCAGCATCATGGCGATCACACCCACGGCAACCACGGCAATCACGGGCTTGAAAATACTGGGCAGCTTGGCTTTAAATATACCGAAACCAGCACCCAACACCACACAAGCTATCAATGCATACATCATTTCACCGGTAATTGCACGCAACATGGAATAAAACGGCGTGAAATACCAGACGGGGGCAATATGTGCAGGTGTCTTCAACGAGTCGGCTGGGATGAAGTTGTTGTACTCCAAGAAATAGCCACCCAACTCAGGTGCAAAGAAGATGATGGCAGTGAACACCATCAAGAACATGCTGACCGCAAAAATGTCGTGAACAGTGTAGTAGGGGTGAAACGGAATACCGTCAAGGGGATGGCCTTGCGCATCGCGCGGGGCTTTGGGGCCTTTGATTTCCACACCATCAGGGTTGTTGGAACCCACTTCGTGCAAGGCAATGATGTGCGCTGCAACCAGCCCCAGCAGCACCAGAGGCACCGCAATCACATGGAAACTGAAGAAGCGATTCAAAGTTGCATCGCCCACCACATAGTCACCGCGAATCAGCAACGCCAAATCGGGACCAACAAAGGGGATAGCAGCAAACAAATTCACGATCACCTGAGCGCCCCAGTAGGACATTTGACCCCAAGGCAACAGGTAACCCATGAAAGCTTCGGCCATCAGGCACAAGAAAATTGCGCAACCGAAAATCCAGACCAACTCACGGGGTTTGCGGTAGCTGCCATACAGCAAACCACGGAACATATGCAAATAGACAACGACAAAAAACGCCGACGCACCTGTGGAATGCATGTAACGAATCAACCAGCCCCATGGCACATCACGCATGATGTATTCGACCGAAGCGAATGCCAAAGCGGCATCAGGCTTGTAGTGCATCACCAAGAAAATACCCGTCACGATTTGAATCACCAGCACCAGCAGTGCCAACGAACCAAACATGTACCAGAAATTGAAATTCTTGGGTGCGTAATACTCGCTCAAATGCTCTTTGTAGAGTTTTGAAGCGGGAAAGCGGTTATCAACCCAGTTCAGCAGTTTTTCACCTGCTGAGGCATTGGGAGAAATTTCATTGAATTGAGCAGCCATGTTGTGTGCTTCCTTGTTATGCCTTCTTGTCTTCACCAATGAGCAAACGCGCATCGGTCAAGAACATGTGAGGGGGCACCTCAAGGTTATCGGGTGCAGGTTTGTTTTTGTACACACGGCCAGCCATGTCAAAGGTTGAGCCATGGCAAGGGCACAAAAAGCCGCCATTCCAATCATCGGGTAACGAGGGTTGTGCACCCATCTGGAACTTGTCGGATGGAGAGCAACCTAAATGCGAGCAAATACCCACGGCCACGAAAATCTCGGGCTTGATGGAACGGCCTTCATTTCGGGCATAGACAGGCGTCAATTCGCCAGGCTTGCGCTCAGATTTGGGATCAGCCAGTAAGCCGTCATTTTTAGGCAGAACGGCCAATTGCTCAGGCGTGCGCTTGATGATCCAGACTGGCTTTCCGCGCCACTCCACGGTCATTTTTTCGCCGGGTTTGAGTGCGGAAATGTCCACCTCAACGGCTGCACCAGCGGCTTTCGCACGCTCGGAGGGTTGAAAGGAACTGACGAAAGGCACAGCAACGGCTGCACCGCCTACTGCGCCGGCACATCCGGAGGCTATCAGCCACGTTCTTTTGCTAGCGTCGATCTCGCTGGTGTCGACAAGGGTGTCACTCATGGCATTCCTCGATGAACTTCACTGTTATATGGGGGTTAACTGCGGATTGTAGCTGAGCGACCAGCACTGAAATTCATAGCGCGAAGTGTGATGAATTGTGTCAATGCACGGATTGAATAGCATGAAGGTGGTGCCCGTAACCTATTCACTGGGTTATAAACGCACACCTGAACTTACCCAACAAGAGGCTAACTATGAGCATGATGACGGAATTTAAAGAATTTGCGATCAAAGGCAACGTGATGGATTTGGCGGTCGGCGTCATCATTGGTGGCGCTTTCGGCAAAATTGTGGACTCCATCGTAGGCGACCTCATCATGCCTGTGGTGGGCGCTGTGTTTGGCAAGTTGGATTTTTCCAATCTTTTTATTGCCCTGGGCACACCACCAGCAGGCACAGCCATGACCTTAGACGGTTTGAAAAAAGCTGGTGTACCCGTGTTTGCTTATGGCAACTTCATCACGGTAGCAGTGAACTTCGCGATCTTGGCCTTCATCATCTTCATGATGATCAAGCAAATGAACCGCCTGAAGAAAGACGCTCCCGCCGCGCCAGTGGAAGTGCCCGCCACACCTGAAGACATCGTTCTGCTGCGTCAAATTCGCGACAGCTTGAAAAAATAGCCCTCACACCTTTTGAAGCTGGCGTGCCATGCGCACAGCAGCCAGCAAACTCGACGCATCAGCCCTGCCTGTGCCTGCAATATCAAACGCAGTGCCATGGTCAGGGCTGGTTCGTACCAGCGGCAGGCCCAGTGTGACGTTCACGCCTTGCTCTACGCCCAGGTACTTGACGGGTATCAAACCTTGGTCGTGGTACATCGCGACCACCACATCAAATTCGCCCAGTTGCTCTTTTTTGGCTCTGGCACGCATAAAGACCGTGTCTGGTGCGAAAGGGCCATGCACATCCAAGCCCTCCGAACATGCCGCAACAATGGCAGGCTGAATAAACATCTGCTCCTCATGGCCAAACAACCCACCCTCACCGGCATGGGGATTCAACCCGGCAACAGCAATGCGCGGCGCACGACCCAAGCTGGCACGTAAAGCTGCATCAGTGATACGTAGAGTTTGCAAAACATTATCGAAAGTCACTGCCTCAATCGCGTCGCGCAAAGACATGTGAATGCTGACCAGCACGGTGCGCAGCTCCTCATTCGCCAGCATCATGCGCACCGGAACATCACACACAGGAAGCCCCAAAAACGCAGCCACTTCAGCCTGCAGCAGTTCCGTATGTCCGGGGTACTGGGCATACGGCCATCCTGCCGCTGCCAGCGCCTCTTTGTGGAGCGGTGCGGTCACCATGGCGGCCACCTCCCCTGCCAAGGCTGCGCGTGCAGCCCACAGGACGCTGTCACCTGCAATCTTCCCGGCAATTCCACTCACTTGCGCAATCTGAACGGGCGTATGCAGCTCTGAAACTTGTAGCACTGGCAAGCAACGTGGCGGCACACTCAAAGCCGCTTGAGGGTTGTCAATTTGCACCAAAGGCAATGCGACACACCCCTCGCGGGTGATGAACCCCACCGCACGGCGCAAGGTCGCCACATCGCCGGCCACAAAGCAGCCGTGCAGCAGCTCAGGCACATCGCGAAAAGCTTTGGCGATGATTTCAGGGCCAATGCCGGCCGGGTCGCCCAGCGTGATGACCATGGGCCGTACTGGCAGGGTGGAAGTCATGAGTGTCAAGCGGGGTTGTCGATGTCAATGAAGGTATGAACCAGGCCAAATTGTGCCGCAGCATGGGCTGCCACAGCCGGTGCGCCGTAGCGCTCGCTGGCGTGGTGGCCGCAGGCAATGTAGGCCACCCCCAGTTCACGGGCGTAATGGGCTTGAGGCTCCGAGATTTCACCAGTGATGTACACGTCAGCACCGGCGGCAATGGCCGCCTCAAAATAACCCTGTGCACCGCCCGTGCACCATGCTATTTTTTTAATTGCACGCTGTACCCCGGGAATAAGCACTACAGGCCGATTCAGTTTACTTTCAACATGCCGCGCAAGTGCCTGGTCACTGGCAAAGTCAACCTCAGCAAGGCACCCCAACCCATGGTCACCAAAATGCCCTGCCGGGCCGTCCAGAGCAGCCCAGCCCAAATGTTGCGCAAGTTGGGCGTTGTTGCCCAGTGTGGGATGTGCGTCCAGCGGCAAATGGTAGGCATAGAGTGCGATATCGTGCGCCAGCAAAGCTTTCAGCCGCTGCCGCATCCAGCCCGTCACGCAACCTTCCTGGCCGCGCCAAAACAGGCCGTGGTGAACAAAAATAGCATCCGCTTTGACGGCAATGGCCGCATCAATCAGGGCAAGGCTGGCAGTGACACCTGAAACAAGATGGCCAATTGAGGTTTTACCCTCGACCTGTAAGCCATTTGGCCCATAGTCTTTGAAGCGCTCAGGCTGCAACAGGGCGTCAAAGAACGCTAAAAGGGTGCGCTGTGGAATCATCATCGTGGCAGTGTAGTCGCCGAATCTGCCCCGGGATCAACAGCTTCCAAGCTGCAATCACAACCACGGCCAGCTGAAATCCAGCGACTGGCCAGACGTGGCAATCCCCATGCGACCAAAGGAACGATGCGCTGCAGCACGTTGGGCAAGCGATGGCTTAGCACCGCTTGCGCTTCACTCATGGCACCACAGCGGTAAATGTGCTGGTCAGCATCCCACCGCAGTGCGTCACACGCCCCGGTGCGTCGCCCCGTCAGCACCACGCCCAGTGGGCAAGGCTCAGTCAGACAGCAAACACCGCAGCCATTGCACGCCTGCCCCTCCAGTGGCTTGGGCGGTGCGGCAGACTCCATGTAGATGACGCGGTGAGAAGCTTGGCGAGGGGACATGGGCACAGCATAGCCCGACGGGCAGCCACCTACAATTTAGACGTCAATACCTTTCACACTAACCAGATAACAGCCTCACCATGCAACGCCTCTGGCAGATTTTTTCTCAAACTGTGACCATCTTGGTTGCGGCTTACTTCGTTACAGCCACGCTCAAGCCCGAGTGGCTTAACCGCCGCCCCTCAGTGGCTGGCTTGGTCGCTACCCTGGAGGCTCCCGCTACAACTTCCGTAGCAGCTCCCGCTGGCAGCTTGAGCGGTGCCGCCCGAAAAGCATCGCCAACGGTGGTCAGCATCAACACCAGCAAAACGGCCGCGCGTACCCCGCACAGCAACGACCCTTGGTTTAAGTTTTTCTTTGGCGAACAGGGTCAAGAGTCACAGACTGGGTTGGGCAGCGGTGTGATCGTCAGTGCAGACGGCTACATCCTCACCAACAACCATGTGGTTGAAGGCGCAGATGAAATTGAAGTCGTGCTGAACGACAGCCGCCGAGTCCAGGCCAAAGTGATCGGTACCGATCCCGACAGCGATCTGGCCGTGCTGAAAATTGCACTCGACAAATTACCCACCATCGTTCTGGGCAGCTCTGACGCGCTGCAAGTGGGCGATCAGGTACTGGCCATAGGCAATCCCTTTGGTGTGGGCCAAACCGTCACCAGCGGCATCGTGAGCGCATTGGGTCGCAATCATTTGGGCATCAACACCTTTGAAAACTTCATCCAGACGGACGCGGCCATCAACCCCGGCAATTCGGGTGGCGCGCTGGTGGACGTGAATGGCAACCTGCTGGGCATCAACACAGCGATCTATTCGCGGTCAGGCGGCAGCATGGGGATTGGTTTTGCGATACCCGTCTCCACCGCCAAGCAGGTGATGGAAGGCATTGTGAAAGACGGCCAAGTCACGCGTGGCTGGATTGGCGTGGAACCGCAAGACCTGTCCCCCGAATTGGCCGAAACTTTTGGCGTCAAGCCGCCCAAAGACAGTGAGAATGGGGCTCCTTTTGAAGGCGTCATCATCACCGGCGTGCTGCAAAATGGCCCTGCCGCACAGGCTGGCATCCAACCAGGAGATGTGATTACGGCAGTAGCTTCGCACAAAGTGCGCAATGTGTCGGAGCTGCTGTCGAACGTGGCCGCCCTCAAACCCGGCACAGCCGCACCATTTGAGCTGCTGCGCAAAGAGAAAATCATCACGCTAAAAGTATCGCCGGGCCTGCGCCCCAAAAGCAGAGCGGTGCAACGCTAAGGCTTTATTCAACAGAGCCCTCTAGCGGAACGCGTCCCACACCAGCTTGCACCCAGTCAAAAACATGCCGATGTAAACCATGCGGTAAAACAGCACAGGGTTGATGCGTTTGGCAATGCGCATGCCAATCCACACCCCGACTGGAGCCAAGGGTAGCAACACCAGCGAGGTCGCAAAGCTGCGCCAGTCAAGCAGGCCCAGCAGGGCATAGGGAATCCATTTCGACAGATTGATGAAGAAAAAGAAGAAGGCCATCGTCGCGGTAAACGTCAGCGGTGACAAGCGCAGCGGAATCACATAGGCGTTGATAGGCGGGCCACCGGCATGGGCGATAAAGCTGGTGAAACCTGATGTAGCAGTCAGCAGCGCACCCAGCCAGCGCGGCGGCGGTGGGCTGTCCGCCTTGGGCGGAAACAGCAGACGTTGCACCAAAAACAGCAGCGTGACAGCACCCACAATGCCTGCCACCAAGTGCGCATCCAGCGCCTTGAACAGCAAGGCCCCAATGCATGTGCCCAGTAAGCCAAAAGGGATTAAAAACTTGAGCAGCGCTTTGTCGTAGTTATTGCGAAACGCAGCCAAGCCGAGCAGATCCATCACCAACAGCACCGGCATCAAAATCGCGGCAGCTTGGGGCACCGTGACGGCTAAGGCCATCATGGGCACAGCCAAAGAGCCAAAACCGGCGCCAAAACCACTTTTGCTGATGCCCAGCAGCAGCACAGCAGGAACGGCAACAGCGTAGAAATACGCGTCGCTAATCAAAGGAAAACTGCTCAAAATAACACGTAGCTCTCAGGACAAATGATGATCAAGGAGGAGGATTGGTCAACGTGTCGCGCAGGACAAGCTGCTCGGCAGCATCCATAGCTTGCTCAAACACCTCGTTCAAACCAGAAAGGGATTGAACTATCTTCACACCACCTTGTTGAATCAACTTGTCCAGCGAAGTGCGCGTCATCGACTGGTTTCGACCTGTCGCGGTGGTGAACATGAACATTGTGCCTTCCGCGCTGACCCAGACCAACTGGGCGCGCATGAAACGGCCATCATGGGTGAAATCAACCCACGCCCCAAGGGGTATGGCGGAGGCTTCTGCCTCTGAAGGCAGGCTTTGCGCAACCAACGATGCGTGACCCGAAGCGGCCACGGTAACTGGGTGCGCAAACGATAAGCTGGACGAGGGTGTGTGGCTAGGAAAATCAAAATCGCTCAGCAAAAAACCACTGACTTGGGCTTCGCTGGGCGCTAACCACACAGCAGAGGCAGCAGGCAATGCCACTGTGGCCAGCAAGTCAACAGGTGCAGGATTTACCGTCACCAAGGTTTTAGCCATCAAAGCTTTTTGGTGCAGCAGCATCAACGCATCAAAAAAACCATTGAGCGCCACTTGCGGGTACTCAATGGCCTTCATGCCGGTGCGCAAACGGCTCAGCATGGCAGGAATCAACTTGACCAAACGGTTAGGGTCCGCTTTGGCCAACTCGGGGTGCACACTCCAGAACAAATCGGTTAATAACGCCGTATATTGCTCGGCTTCAGACAAGGAAGACGCTGGTGCGCGGGCTTCTGCACCATACAAAGCTGCGCCCATGCTGTCACTGACCACAGAGGGCGCCAGGGCCATAAGCTGAGCCTGCGCAATCACCTGTGACCAAGGGCCAGTCGCAAACGCTACCACGGTGGAGGGCACCTCGGCGACATCAGCACGCGCACGAATCTCTTGCGCAATATGCAAAGCCAGCTGGTTGCGCTGGTCTGCACGGCGCAAGGTAGCAATGACCTGCGCTTGTTGAGCACGTTCAAGCTGCAGCTGCTCGTTCCAGATTTGACTCAGGGTGCTCAGACAAAGTGAAAAGGGCTCAGCGCTTTCAATAGGCACATGCTGCAATTCATCAACAACCTGCCGCAGAGGTTGGAAAAAGAGCGAAAAGGCAGGGCTGTCTGCCGTTTCAAAACGGCTATTTTGTACAACAATGGCCTCTAACAGCTGCCGTGCAGGGTGTGCCTTGTCACTGAAGAATCGCGGATCGACCATCGCCAGCCGCAGCAAGGGTTGCTCGAAACGGCGCACCACCGCTTGCAGCGGGGCCAGTAACTGCGGGTTGCTGGCGATGTTGTCGATCATCAAGGCGACCACCTCCAACCCCAGTAGCTGCCCAACGCCCCGGGCCTGCTGGCGCAAACCCATGTACAGCTCATTGCGCCCTAAACCGGCCAATTGGGTAGCCCCCAAAGGCAGGGGCTGGGTGTCCGCCAATTCGTCGGACATGCGATCAAACGGGCTGGCACGTGAGGCCAGGCGGCGCACCGGGGCACCACGCGCAGCCAGGCGATCCAGCGCTTGGTCCACCTGCTGCATCTCCTCTAGCGCTTCCAATGCAGCAGGCATGGTGTAGTCGAAGCTGGAGATTTGAAATTCGGTATCGTCCGTCTCGGCGCTCCTGTGCTGGCCCTTCGCGTTCAAACTATTCCCCGCCACACGGCTGCCAGTCTTGTGACCAGCCTTGTTACCCGCCACCAACCGCTTGATAAAGCGTACGGTATTCAGTTTTGAGTCTGTGCTGCGCGGGATAGCGGGAACGCCGTAGGCTGCAGGCTGCGTGTTGGCCGATTGCAGCAACAACACGGCTTGCGCATAGGTCGCGCACAACGCTTTACCGAAACCAGGGCCTGTAAGTTGCCACCACACGAGGCGGACAGCAGGCGTCACAGGGATTTGCGCGAACACCCACTCCAGCGCGCGGATATAAGCAGCGGGTCGCAGCGGATTGAAGTCTGGCTGCACAGATGCAAAACCTTGCACCGTGCTGATCAGCGCATCCAGTTCGGCCAACGGTGTTTCGGCGTCTATCACCGCGCTTTGCAGCGCATGGGCAACCGCCATTTGCATTTGAACCTGCGCATCGTCCATCAGCGCCAACGGGTCCGACCGCCGTACGCTGCGCGCAAGATGCTTGCCCGCCCCGTCATTCACAGCCGTTGAAAAAGTATGCCGTAGCGCTTCTGGAAAATGCGAACACAAGGCTGGGACGTGCTGGGTCAGCAGTGTGACGGCTTGCGCCAAAGCCGTTGTACGGTCACGGTTTGCAGCTGGGGTCAGCAAAGCCGGCTCCGCAGCTTGCACATTGGCCAACGCAACGGCTTGAGACAACAAAACCGCCATCAACGCCTCGCTGGCTTCTGCAGCCTGTCGCAAACAGAGCTGAAAAATCGCGGTCTGCGCAGGTGTTGGTTGAGCAGGGGGGCGCACCCCAGAGGTGGTGCTAAAAGCCGTAGAAGCTGCGCCACTGGGGCGTAGTAATTGATCGGGCGACATGGCAAATCTCATTACTTTGAACTGTTCGCCCTCGTGGGCGACTCCCTAAAGCATGTAGTTTGCACCTCAGCCAAGCCAACAAGTACGCCCTTTGTGGAAGGAATTCACACTTTCACCAGTCCTCACTGAAAGAAAAGCCTTGGCATCGCTCCACAACAGTCACCGCTGATCACACACTACCCCACAGGCCTTATTTCAATGCCTTGTAACGCATGCGTTTGGGCTTGGCACCCTCTTCACCCAGGCGCTTCTTCTTGTCAGCTTCATACTCTTGGTAGTTGCCGTCATAGAACGTCCAATGGCTGTCACCTTCGCAAGCCAGGATGTGGGTGGCAATGCGGTCAAGGAACCAGCGGTCATGGCTGATGACCATGAGCGTGCCGGCGAATTCCAGCAACGCGTCTTCCAACGCCCGCAGGGTTTCCACGTCCAGATCGTTGGAGGGCTCATCGAGCATCAGCACGTTACCACCTGCAATCAAAGTCTTGGCCAGGTGCAAACGCCCGCGCTCACCGCCGGACAGGGTACCCACGCGCTTTTGCTGGTCGGCACCGTTGAAATTGAAGCGACCGCAATAGGCACGGCTGGCCATTTGAAATTTGCCCACGTTCAGGATGTCCAGCCCGCCGGACACGTCTTCCCAGACGGTTTTTTCGTTTGCCAAATCGTCACGGTGCTGGTCAACGAAGGCCATCTTGACCGTGGAGCCGATTTTGACTTCACCAGAATCCGCCTTTTCGCGGCCTGCAATCATCTTGAACAGCGTGGATTTACCCGCGCCATTGGGACCGATGATACCGACGATGGCACCCGCAGGAATTTTGAAACTCAGGTCATCAATCAGCACGCGGTCGCCAAAGGATTTGGTGACGTTTGTGAATTCAATCACTTCATGGCCCAGGCGCTCGGCTACGGGGATGAAGATTTCATTCGTCTCGTTGCGCTTTTGGTATTCAAAATCTGACAGCTCTTCAAAACGGGCCAAACGGGCCTTACTCTTGGCTTGACGGGCTTTGGGGTTTTGGCGCGACCATTCCAGCTCCTTTTTCAAAGCTTTGGCGCGGGCTTCTTCGCCCTTGTTTTCCTGCTCAAGACGGGCTTGCTTTTGCGTCAACCAGTCGCTGTAGTTACCCTTATAGGGAATGCCAGCGCCCCGATCGAGTTCCAGAATCCACTCGGCAGCGTTGTCAAGGAAATAGCGATCGTGGGTGATGGCAACCACGGTGCCCGAGTAACGCAGCAAAAACTGCTCCAGCCAATCCACCGATTCAGCATCCAAGTGGTTGGTCGGCTCGTCAAGCAACAGCATGTCAGGCTTGGAGAGCAACAGTGTGCACAGCGCGACGCGGCGCTTTTCACCGCCGGACAGCACACCAATCACAGCATCCCACGGGGGCAGGCGCAGCGCATCGGCGGCAATTTCAAGCTGGTGCTCCGAATCGGTGCCTGCAGTAGCGATGATGGCTTCCAACTCGGCCTGCTCGGCAGCCAGTGCGTCAAAGTCAGCGTTTTCTTCGCCGTAAGCGGAATAAACCTCTTCCAGGCGGGCTTTGGCGGTAAACACACGGCCCATGCCCGCTTCCACACTTTCGCGCACGGTTTGGGTAGGGTCAAGCTTGGGTTCCTGGGGCAGATAGCCGATGTTCAGGCCCGCCATCGGCTGGGCTTCGCCTTCAATTTCTTTGTCAAGACCCGCCATGATCTTGAGCAAGGTGGATTTGCCAGAGCCATTGGTACCCAGCACGCCAATTTTGGCACCGGGGAAGAAGCTCAAAGAGATGTCTTTAAGAATGTGGCGCTTGGGCGGCACAATCTTGCCGACGCGGTTCATGGTAAATACGTATTGGGCCATTTTGAGTCTGAAGTGAAAACTGGGGGGCCGTTGCGGCACCGCTGTAGAGCGGGTTGGGCAGCGGCAAAACCCTGATTATCGGGCCTTGGCCGCCAGTCATGCGACAATATAGGTCATTGCAGCCTCCAGTTGCCTGCAATACCAGCATCTTCGCTGGGGGCCACGTTGCTCAAACCAAGGGTCGAATCATTCGGCCACAACATTCCGGTTTGGCAACACCGTCCCACCTTTGTATCTGTTTGCCAATCACTGGCTCGGTGTAAAAACGCCGTAGCGGGCAGACTCCCAGCGCCCCGGACGGGCGCATTCCTATGAACTTTACTGAATTGAACCTGGCTCCTGCCATTTTGCAAGCCGTGCTTGAGCATGGTTACGAAACCCCTACGCCTATCCAGGCACAAGCGATCCCCGCTGTACTCGCAGGCCATGACCTGTTGGGTGGCGCACAAACCGGCACCGGTAAAACGGCAGCCTTCACCCTGCCCCTGCTGCACAAGTTGGCTGTGGGTGAGCGCGTGAAAAACAAATTCGGTGGTATCGGTATCCGCGCCCTGGTGCTGACCCCTACCCGTGAACTGGCCGCACAGGTCGAAGAATCGGTACGCACCTACGGCAAGTACCTGGAACTCAAATCCACCGTCGTTTTTGGCGGTGTTGGCATGAACCCGCAAATCAGCAAGCTGCGCAGCGGTGTTGATGTGTTGGTCGCTACCCCAGGGCGTTTGCTCGATTTGCAACAACAAGGCATGCTGGACTTAGGCCAAGTACAGATCCTGGTGCTCGACGAAGCTGACCGCATGTTGGACATGGGCTTCATCCATGACGTGAAAAAAGTCCTCGCCGTGGTGCCCAAAGACAAACAAAGTCTGCTGTTCTCGGCCACCTTCAGCGATGAAATCCGCGATTTGGCCGATACCTTGCTCAAGAACCCCCAAAGCATCCAGGTCACACCGCGCAACACCACGGTGCAGCGCATCACGCAAACGATTCACCCTGTGGGTCGGTCTAAAAAGAAGGCCCTGCTCGCACACATTATCCAGGAGCACAACTGGAGCCAGGTGCTGGTGTTCACGCGTACCAAATTTGGCGCGAACAACGTGGCCGAGTTCCTGACTAAAAACGGCATTCAGGCGATGGCACTGCACGGCAACAAGAGCCAGAGCGCCCGCACGCAAGCCTTGCAAGGCTTCAAGAATGGTGACATCCGGGCACTGGTAGCTACAGATATTGCAGCGCGCGGCATTGATATTGACGAGCTGCCACACGTCGTCAATTATGAAATTCCGAACGTCAGCGAAGACTATGTTCACCGCATTGGCCGTACCGGCCGCGCTGGCAACAGCGGCGAAGCGGTCAGCTTGGTCTGCATGGACGAAGAAGGCTTCATGCAAGACATCGAGCGCTTTACCAAGCAGGAAATCCAGGTCGTCATGGTTGAAGGTTTTGGCCCTGAGCCAGGCGAAAAAGGCGAGCCTATCGCCATGGGCCGCCAAACCATTTGGGGCGGTGCCGGTAAAGCCCCCAGCCGCGATGTGATGGCTGCAGCCGCCAAAGCAGCACGCAGTGAAATGCTGCTGCGCGTTCGTGAAAAGAAAGCCACATCTGGAGATGCTGGCGGTGGACGTGGTGGTCGCCCGCAAGGTGGCGGTGGCGGACGCAGTGCGAATGCGGGCAACGGCGGCGGTAACGCTGGCGGTTATGGCGGCGGCAATGGTGGTAACGGCGGTAATGGCGGAGGTAACGGTGGCGGGAATCGCCCTGCCCGCGCCAGCCAACCTCGTGGCCCAGCGGGCTTTAACAGCGGTGGCAATGGTGGCGGCGGTTACGGCGGTAATGGCGGCGGTGCTCGCGGTAACGGTGGTGGCAATGGCGGAGGTCAAGGCGGCTACGGTGGCGGTCACAGCAACCCACGTCCAGCCCCCAGCGGCATCGAACACATTCCTGACCCGTTGCGCACCAGCGTAGACAGCATGGCAGAACGTGGCCGTAACGCCAACCGTGGCGCACGCAGCTTCGGCGGCGGTGGCGCAGGCGGCGGCGGTGGACGTGGTTATGGCGGCGGCAACGGTGGCGGTAATGGCAACACAGGAGGCGGCAATGGTGGAGGCTACGGCGGCGGCGGTGGTGGCAACGGTGGCGGCGCGCACCGCTCTGGTGGCGGGGGCTACGGGTCTCGTGGGACGGGAAATCCTAACAAGACTTTCGGCCGATAAGCGCTACAGCGCTGTTCACTGCATCGGGCGACGACCTCTGTCGCCTGAGCTGCTGAAATCCCCTTACAAGGGCTGCAAAATTTCATCGCACACGGTGGATTTTGCAGACCCGTCAAATTGGCCTCCTCTGCCTCTGGTAGACGAGGTCTTTATTGCGTTGGGCACCACGATTGCACAAGCAGGCAGTCAAGCGGCTTTCCGCGCCGTTGATTTAGACGCTGTAGTGGCTGTAGCGATTGCTGGACGTGCTTTAGGCGCTACACAATTAGGAGTCGTCAGTACCATGGCCGCGAATCGGTTATCGCTGGTGTTCTACAACCGAATCAAAGGCCAAATGGAGGAAGCCGTCAGTGCGTTGGGCTACACCACCGTGGTCCTGGCCCGGCCTTCCTTGCTGGCAGGCGAGCGCACGACGACCGGGCAAACGGCACGGCGCGGCGAGAAAATGGGTTTGGTCGCCATGGCGATGTTCAAACCGCTGATTCCAGTGAACTACCGCGCTGTGGCCGTGGGAGATGTGGCGCAAGCACTGATTCACCAAGTACAGGCAGGCAAGCCAGGGCGGCAAGTGCTGCTGTCAGGCGCGTTGCAAAGCAGCTGATAGTGCCAATAGCAGAACACCTGCCATTTATCCCCGTACAAACAACGTCACCAGCGGCACATCCCCTACCTGACGGCTCCAATGGCCGTGAATTGCTGCATCGAAAATCGCCCCTATGGGCAAGGTGTCGTTGGAATAGAAATGCTGCCCTGCCGAAAAAATGCGCGAACTGCCATCTTGCAGGCCAATTTCCATCTGCCCCTCCAGTACAAAGAGCCATTGCGCGTCCCCCGTGCAATGAAACTGGCTGCGAAACCCAACTGGACTTTGACGCAGCTGAAACCCACCAGAGGCAAACAGCGCCGACAACCGTGCTGCCGGCGTGCCCTCGTCCAAGGCCAACGGCTCTTCGCAGAATTTGGCACGGCCATCGGTGTCAGTGAACAGAATAACTTTAGAGAATGAGGTCATGGCGTAACCATACCAAACTTGCGAGCATCTCTTCAACCCCGCGCTGGCAGCACCGTGGCATAGCAATGCCCAAAGCCAATACGGACAGCACCAGCACGTTCGCACCATCCTGCCATCACCACACAGTCTCCATCTTCCAAAAAGCTGCGGCTTTCACCATGAGGCAAGGTCAGAGGCTGCTTGCCGCCAACGGTCAGTTCAATCAAGGCACCCGCTTGGTCGAGCGTGGGACCTGACAGGGTACCGGTGCCCAGCAGATCACCAGCCTGCAAATTGCAGCCATTGACAGTATGGTGTGCCACCATTTGGGCCATCGTCCAGTAGGCATGGCGGTAACTGGTCAGCGTCAAGCGGGTCGCGTTGTGCCCTTGTTCACGCATAGCTTGCGTTTGCAGGCTGACGCTGAGTTGCACGTCGACAGCACCACCCGACTGGTTGGCAGCAGAGTCCAAATAGGGGAAAGGCTGAGGGTCTCCTGTGGGTCGGGTGAAGGGCAGACGGTAGGGGGCGAGCGCTTCCAAAGTAACGATCCAAGGAGAAAGGGTTGTGGCAAAATTCTTAGACAAAAAAGGCCCCAGAGGTTGGTATTCCCAAGCCTGAAGATCGCGTGCCGACCAGTCATTGAGCAGGCACAAGCCAAAGATATGGGATTCAGCTTGCGCCATCTCAATCGGCGTACCGATGGCGTTGCCGGTTCCGATAAAGACGCCAAGCTCCAATTCATAGTCCAGTCGCTTGCAAGGCCCTAAAGCGGGCTGTGTGGCACCCGGTGCGAGCGTTTGGCCCTGAGGTCGGTGAAAGCTTTGCCCTGACACACTGAGACTGGAAGCGCGGCCATGGTAACCAATCGGTACCCATTTGTAATTGGGTAAAAGCGGCTGGTCAGGGCGAAACTGCTTGCCAATATTGGTCGCGTGGTGAAGCGAGGTGTAAAAATCAGTGTAGTCGCCAATGCGGGCAGGCACCGCGTATTCGGCATCGGCCTGTGGCACCAAACAAGCAACCCATGCGGATTGGGCGACAGCGCCTGACCGCAGCGACTGCGACAGTGCCAAACGCAATGCAGACCAGCTGGTGGCACCCAAAGCCATTAACGCGTTCAAGCTGTCCCCACTGCCTGCTTGAGCGGCTTGCAGGGCCAGCCCTTGCAATACGCCACTGGCAGCAGCGGCAGACAAATCGAGGATCTGGTCACCGATGGCAACACCACCGCGAAAGACCTCATCACCCGCAGTGCGGCGAAACACGGCAAAGGGCAGGTTTTGGATAGGAAAGTCGCTGGTGCCGGTGTTGGCTGATGCGACCCAGCTGCGCAGCGCTGGATCGTGGGTTTCATTCAAGGTGTACATGGTGAGTTGCCTCAAGAAGTGGGACGTAGGAAGTGGGGTGAGCGCAACTTAACGCTGAGCGGGGTCAAAATGCTTTTGCAAACCCTGCCAGCAGCGGGCGTAATCTTGCTGGCGCTGGGCACTCTCCAGCGCATAACGGGTAGGTTGAATGATGCCGGGTGTCTCGAACATGAACGCCATGGTGTCGCGAACACGGTGTGGCTGGGTGGTGTCGGCAGCGCTCGCAGTAGCAAAGGTTTCCGCATCCGGGCCATGGCCCGTCATGCAGTTGTGCAACGATGCGCCACCAGGCACAAAACCCTCGGCCTTGGCGTCGTACACGCCATGGATCAAGCCCATGAATTCACTGGCAATGTTGCGGTGAAACCACGGCGGGCGGAAAGTGTTTTCCATCGCTAACCAACGCGGAGGAAAAATCACAAAGTCAATGTTGTCAACACCCGGTGTGTCACTGGCCGATTGCAGCACCAAAAAGATGGACGGATCGGGATGGTCGTAACTGATGGAGCCTATGGTGTTGAAGCGGCGCAGGTCGTACTTGTAAGGCGCGTAATTGCCATGCCAGGCCACCACATCCAGCGGCGAGTGGTCGATTTTGGCCCGCCACAAATGGCCATTGAATTTGGCAACCAACTCAAAGTTCCCCTCACGGTCTTCATAGGCAGCCACTGGGGTTTGGAAGTCCCTGGGGTTGGCCAAGCCATTCGAACCAAGCACCCCAAGGTCGGGCAGCTTGAACAGCGCACCGTAGTTCTCACACACATAGCCACGGGCCACACCGGAATCTGAGCCCAGTTTGGCGTCCGGCAAAAGAACCTGAAAGCGCACGCCGCGCGGAATCACGGCAATCTCTTGGGGTTCCACTTCCAGCACGCCCAGCTCAGTGACCAGCACCAAGCGACCTTGCTGTGGCACGATCAGCATTTCGCCATCAGCGTTGTAAAAAAACCGGGTCTCCATGGAGCGGTTAGCCGCATACAGGTGGATGCCACAGGCCGTGTTGCCCGCCATGGTGACCAAGCCCTCGACAAAATCGATAGGAGCTGTGGGCGTTGGCAAAGGATTCCAGCGCAGCGGATCTGGCGGTGTAGGCAAATCATCAAAGCGGCTACGCAACAAGCCCTCGGCCATGGGCACAAAAGATTGGTGCATGGCTGCAGGGCGAATACGGTACAGCCAACTGCGTCGGTTGGCATGGCGCGGCGCGGTAAAGGCCGTACCCGATAGCTGCTCGGCATACAGCCCATAAGGCGCACGCTGCGGGGAGTTGCGTCCATCAGGCAGCGCACCTGGCAAAGCCTCGGTCGCAAATTCGTTGGCAAAACCAGTTTGGTAATGGCGTAATTGGCGTGAATGGCGTAGTTCTATTGACATGGCAGGCCTTTCAGTCAGCGGTTGATTCAGGGTTCGCAGGACTGGCAAGGCCATGTGCGGCATCGTCGATCCATTGCCCGGCCAGCGTTGCATCGCCCACATGGGTGATGGCTAACAACGCGAAACGGGCTAAAAATAAGGGCGCCACGGGTTCACCAAGGGCCGTCATGGTGTTGCACAGCCGGGTGTAGACGGCATCAAGTTCAGTGTCAGTCATGTCAATCTCCTGAGGAAATGTAGAGGCGTCAAAGGTGCAAGGCATGGTCAATCGCGCTCAGCACGGCATCTGCCTCGCCTTGCTGCCAGCGTGCCGACACATGGCCGTCCGGGCGCACCAGGTACAGACTGCCCGGATTGGCTCCCAGCAGCGGGAATAGACGTTGCGTGTGATCCCACGCACTGGGCGTTGTGCCGGTACTTTGCAGCCGTGTAATCAACCGCAGTGTCAATGGCCTACCTTGGAGAACACCTTGCCCAGCCATGCTGTCAGGCCATGCCGTGAGGGCCATGAGTTCAGGCGGCACCTCACCAGCCTCACTGAAATACAGCGCCGTAAAACCGGTGGCCAGCAAATCCGTCAGATGCCCTGGGCGTGCCGTGCCTGCGTCAATGTGGGTCAACGGACACTCCGGCAACACAGCACCAGGGATGGGGCCTGAGGCAAACTCAGCACTGGCCGACAGCGCAGTGTTCAGGGGCGATGCGGTGTAGCAAATCGCCACACTTTGCCGAGGATTGATAAGCGAGCACAAACGGGGATGCCGCAATGCCAAACCCAACACTGCCGTACGCATCAGAGCGAAAGCAAACGTAGGCGGCGCCATGAACTCGGTACTTTTAGTGCCTTGTGCGAGGTTTTCATGGGTGGCAGCCACCCGCTCGTCAGAGTAACTGTCCAGCAAGCGCTCAGACGCTAAACCACGCACGACATAAGCCAGCTTCCAGGCAAGGTTGTCTGCATCGTCAATACCGGAGTTGGCACCACGTACGCCAAAAATAGGCACCAGGTGGGCGGCATCTCCTGCCAACAGCACCCGGCCATGACGGTAGCGCTCCAGCGTAAGGGCATTGGCCTTGTAAAGAGTGGTCCATATGGGCTTCCACGCACCGCGCTCACCCATCATCTCCAGCAGACTGGCAACGCGGGGCATGACGTTCTCGGGCAGCACAGCTTGCGCGGGGTCTTCCCCATCGCCCAGTTGATAGTCGATGCGCCACACACTATGGGGTTGCTTATGAACCAGCACGGTAGACCCCGGATTGCACAGCGGGTCAAAGTAAGCCAAGCGCTCTGTGGCACGCTGGGTATCGAGCAAGATGTCCACGATCACATAGCGACCTTCATAGCTGGTACCTTGCAGCGCCAACCCCAAAGACTCCCGTACCGTACTGCGCCCACCATCAGCAGCCACCAGCCAGTCGGTATTGAGTGTGTAGTCACCCAAAGGGCTGCTCAGCATGAGCCGTACCCCGTCAGCACGGCTCTCGACACCCGTCACACGGGTTTGCCAGCGGATGTCGATCAGGTCGGCCAACTGCTCTGCGCGGTCGAGCAAAATTTGCTCAATATGGTATTGCGCCAAATTCAGCATAGGCGGCAATTTCTGGTTCTCATCTTGCGGCATCTGAAAGTGCAACACTTCGGTGTCTCGGTAGTAACTGCGCCCACCTGTCCACGGCAGACCAATGTCCAGGAACCCTGGCAACGCACCCAAACGCTCGGCAATCTCAAGACTGCGCCGCGATATGCAAATGGCACGGCTACCGGTACACACGGAATCATCCGCCTCCAGCAGCACCACACGTACACCTTGGCGAGCCAGTCCCAACGCAGCGGTGTAGCCCACTGGGCCGCCCCCCACCACCACCACGGGGTGGTGCTGTACATCAACCCCATCATGCAATGGGGGCAGACGCGGGGCGTAGCACTGCGCCGTAAAGGGGTAGGGAACACAGTCGTAAGCCATCTGATCGCTCCTTGAAAAGAATAAAACTGATAAATCAGCGTGAAACAAAAAAACAAAAAACAAAATTATTGTTGCGGTCGCAACTATGCTTGTTTCAACACGACCTGTCCAGTAGGTGAATATACCTAGTTGCGTACGCAACTAAATACACCTAAAGTCACCTCTTCCTGTTTTGCTACCACCTTGATTTCTACTGGAGACACCATGCGACTCACTTCCTGGCTAAACCGCGCACTGACCCGCACGCTGACACTGGCCACACTCACACTGCCCTTGGCTGTGGCAGCCTTCCCTGACAAGCCTATCGAATGGGTGGTGCCCTACCCTGCAGGCGGTGGCTCTGACGTGGTGGCCCGCGTGCTGGCAGAACCCATGGGGCGGCTGCTCGGTCAAGCCATGGTGATTAACAACAAGCCTGGCGCAGCCACCAACATCGGTGCCGAATACGTGGCCCACGCCAAGGCAGATGGCCATGTGGTGCTGACAGCAGACACTGCCACCCTGGCAGCCAACCCCGCCCTCTACACCAAACTCGCTTACAACGCTGAAAAGGATTTGGTCCCTGTGGGGTTGATCGCTCGCTTTCCGATGATCTTGGTGGTCAACGCCAATATTCCGGTGAAAAACCTCGCTGAATTCACAGCGTGGGCAAAGCAACAAGCCAAGGGTCTGAACTACGCCACACCCGGCGCCGGCAGCCCGCACCATTTGGCGACAGAGCTGTTCCGCGAGCGCAGTGGCCTGACGCTTTCGCATGTACCGTACCGTGGTGCAGCCCCAGCCATACAGGATGTGATCGGTGGCCAATTACCCATGATGTTTGTCGATACGGCCAGCGGCTACCCGCACATCATGTCTGGCCGGTTGCGTGCGATTGCAATAGCCAGCGCCAAGCGCGTACCCGGCTTTGATGTCCCAACGTTTGCCGAACAGGGTATGAAAGATTTTGAAGCCTATGCGTGGCAGGGCATGGTTGTCCCTGCAAACACGCCCCCAGAAGCCATCACCACATTGAACAAAGCACTGCTGACAGCGCTCGACAGCACCGCAGTGAAAGCACGCTTTCAAACCTTGGGTTTGGAAGCCCTGCCCAGCACGCCTGCGAAAATGGCGGCGTACACCCAAAGTGAGCGCGCAAAATGGGGGGCACTGATTCGCTCAAACAATATTCGCCTCGATTAAACCCGTCCCGTTCCAACCCGACACACATGAGCAGACCCGACAGAACAAGCACAGCGACGCCTCGATTTGCCCTCGACGAAACTGTCACGCACAGACTGCACACGCTGCATAAACTGACTGATCGGGTCAGCCAAATTGCCTATCTGGAAGATGCAGGCATGTCGCTCAGCGAAGGGCGATGCCTCTCGGCAGTGGGGGCATTCACGCCGCTGTCGGTCAATGATTTGGCGCACCGTGCCAATCTGAACAAAGGCCAAGCCAGCCGTGCGGCGCAGTCCCTGGTCACGCAAGGCTTGGTCAACAAAGAAGCCAGCACCACCGATGGGCGTGGTGTCGTGTTAACGTTAACGCGCAAAGGTGCCGTGGTTTGGCGGCGTGTGGTCGCCGTGGTGGAGCGGCGCAATGCCGAGATCGTAGCGTGCCTGAGCACAGAGGAATGCGCTCAGCTAGACAGCTTGCTGAACCGCTTGGTTGCCCACGCACGGGTCGCACTGGGGGATGGGTCAGACGAGGAAAACACCACCGAACGCCAATAAGGGCCGGTTGATTTTGCTATCGACCAGCCTCATCCTTAGCGTTAAATCTTGGCATTAAACCTTGGAAATTCGCACCGTGGCATCCGCTCTCAAATGCAAATCCGGCAGCAGTTCCAACCCCAGCCCTGGCTTGTCGTTGACCGAAATCATGCCGTTCTTGACCTGCGGCAATTCGGTCACCAGTTCCTTGTACCAGCCCGTGTAAAACGCCCGCACGCATTCCTGAATCAACGCGTTGGGTGCGTGCAGGCTCAGGTGCGTCGAGGCCGCCCACACCACCGGTCCAGTGCAGTCGTGAGGGGCCACAGGCAGCTGCCAAGCATCGGCCATGCCGGCGATTTTGCGGGCTTCGGTCAGGCCACCGCACCAGCTTAAATCCAACATCACCACGCCCGCCACACCCGTTTGCAGGTAGTCCTTGAAGCCCCATTTGTAGCTCAGCGTTTCACTGGCACAGACGAGCGCATCGCAGTCTTTGGCATAGGCTTTGAGCAAATCCAGGCTGTCCATGCGGATCGCGTCTTCGTGCCAGAAGGTGTTGAACTCCTTCAACGCACGGGCGATCTTTTGCGCCATGGGCAAGCGCCACAGGCTGTGGAACTCCACCATGATGTCCATCTTGTCGCCCACAGCTTGGCGGATTTTGCGGAAAGGCTCAAGAGCAAGATCCAGATCACCCGCGCTGATGTACTGGCCGTCAGAGGCTTCAGCAGCTGGGTCGAATGGCCAAATTTTCATGGCTGTGGTGCCCTCGCTCAACAGCGATTCGGCCAATTCGTCGGCATGGTACAAGAAACCTTGCAGGTCTTCGTAGGGGCCTTGGCCTTGGCGATCAATACCCCAGTTAGCGCTGGTTTGGTTGGTGTTGGAACGAATGTACTGGTAGCCTGCACAGGTGTTGTAGGTGCGGATGCTGTCGCGGCTGGCACCACCCAGGGCAGTATGCACAGGCATGTTGGCGGCTTTGCCAAAGATGTCCCACAGGGCGATGTCCACCGCAGAATTACCCCGTGTTTCGACACCGGAGCCGCGCCAGCCCAAATAGCCCAGCAGGTCTTTGTTCCTGGCTTCTATTGCCAGCGGATTTTTGCCCAACAATTTGGGCGCAGCCCACTCGTGAAGGTGCGCCTCCACAGCCTGCGCCCCCATGAAGGTTTCACCCAGACCGACAAGTCCTTCGTCGGTATGCAGGCGAACCCAAATGATGTTGGGGAATTCACCCAGACGGATGGTTTCGAGCTGGGTGATTTTCATTGCTCAGCCTCCACGCGCCTTTTTAAGCGCATCCAGCACCACATTCACGGCATCGGCACCGATGGTCGGGATGTTTTTGTCGTACACCGGCTTCACCTTGTCGAACATTCGTTTTTGCTCGGCAGGGCTGATCTCGTTCACAACCATGCCCTTGGCTTTCAGGCTGGCCAGCGCCTTGTCGCTTTGCGCGCGGATGGTGCTGCGCTGCACTTTTTGACCTTCCATGGCAGCTTCACGCAGAACGGACTGCTCTTGCGGGTTGAGCTGATCCCACAGCTTTTTGCTGTACAAAATCAGGAACGGCGTGTAGGCGTGGCGGGTGACACTGAGGTACTTTTGCACCTCGTTGAACTTGGAGGTTTCGATCGTCACGAACGGGTTTTCCTGGCCGTCGATGGTTTTGGTCTCCAGCGCGGTAAACACCTCGCCAAAAGCCATGGGCACGGCGTTGGTGCCCAGGGTTTTGAAGGTGTCCAGGAAGATGTTGTTTTGCATCACACGCACCTTGACGCCATCAAAATCCTCGGCTTTAGCCACCGGGCGCTTGCTGTTGGTCAGGTTACGGAAACCGTTTTCCCAGTAGGACAGGTTGACCAGGCCCACTTCTTCCAGCTTCTTGTTGAAGTACGCACCGGCGGGGCCGTCAAGCACAGCATCAGCTTCTTTTTCATTCGCGAACAAGAAGGGCAAATCGAACGCGCCCAGCTCTTTCACGATACCCACCAGCGGCGAGGTAGAGGTGCACACCATCTCTTGCGTACCTGCCCGCAGCGCCTGGGTGGCCTGCAAGTCACCGCCTGCGGCACCGCCCCAGAAGGCGACGATTTTCATCTTGCCACCCGTCTTGGCGGCGATGATTTCCTGCATTTTCTTGTAGCCCGCACCCACCGGGTGGTCTTCGTTCACACCGTTGGTGAACTTGATGGTGCGGTCACTGAACTGCGCATAGGCAGAAGTGGCTGCACCGCATACCAGAAGGGCACAGATAGCTATCGTTTTGAGAGTATTACGCTTCATTACTTTGTCTCCGTTTAAAAGAACACCTTCACTTCATCCACCACTTCAAAGGCACCAGTACCAGGTCGGGGAACAGCACCAGCAGGAACAGCACCGCCAGCTCGGCAAATAAGAACGGCAGCACGCCCTTGAACGAATCGTCCATGTTGATCTTGGCCACGCCGCACACCACGTTCAGCACGGTGCCCACAGGCGGGGTGATGAGACCGATAGCGTTGTTCATGATGAACAGCACGCCAAAGTACACCGGATCAATACCCGCTTTGATCACCACAGGCATCAGCACCGGCGTGAGAATCAGCACGGTGGGTGCAAAGTCCAGTGCAGTTCCGACGACGACGATCAGCACCATCATCACGAACATCAGCAGCATCTTGTTGCCCATGAACGGTTCCATCAAATTGGCGATCTCGGTGGGGATGTTGGCCACGGTAATCAGCCACGCGCTGACCATCGCTGCGGCCACCAAAAACATCACCACAGCGGTGGTTTTACCGGCAGCCAGAATCAAGGCGTACAGCGTCTTCCACTTCAGCTCACGGTAGACGAACATGCCCACCGCAAAGCTGTACACCGCCGCTACCACCGCCGCTTCTGTCGGGGTGAACACACCCATCTTCATGCCTCCGATGATGACCACCGGCAAAGCCAGCGCCAGCGTGCCATTGCGGGTGATACGCAGGCGCTCGGCCATGCTCAACCTGGGGGCGGGCGGCACGTTTTCTTTGCGTGCTACCCACCACCATGTGGCACCGATGGCGATGCCCATCATCACACCCGGCACGATGCCCGCCAGAAATAACTTGGTGATCGACACATTCGCCGCCACGCCAAAAATGATGAACCCAATCGAAGGCGGAATCACTGGCGCGATGATGCCGCCTGCCGCAATCAAGCCCGCTGAGCGCGGCACATCGTAGCCTGCGGCCTTCATCATGGGCAACAGCAGCGCAGCCAAGGCGGCGGTGTCCGCCACCGCTGAGCCGGAAAGCGACGCCATGATGATGGCAGCAATCACCGCCACATAACCCAAGCCTCCCCGAAAGTGACCTACCCAGGCCATGGCCATGTTGACGATACGGCGCGAAAGCCCACCCGCGTTCATGAACTCGCCCGCCAGCAAGAAAAACGGCACTGCCAGCAGCGGGAAGTTATCCGCACCATCGACAAAACGCTGGGCAATGATTTGGCTGTCAAACGCAGGCAGTGCGCCGTTGCTGGCGAGGAACGCCATCAGCGAAACACCACAAACCAACAAGGAATAAGCAATCGGCATACCGAGCGCCATGGCAGCCAGCAGGCTGCCGATAAAAACGAGAACGGTCATGCATGTGCTCCCTGGGCTTGACGTTGTTGTTCGGCTTTTTGGGCACTTTTGATCGCTTCTTCAGCCTCTTGCAAACCCTCGGCCTCCACCACCATCACCATCTCGTCTTCGCGCATCTGGCCGCTCAGCAGGCGGTAGAGTTTGTGGACATTGATGATGGCCATCACTGCACCCACGATGTAGCCCATGCCGTAAATCCAGATCATCGACAGACCCACCACGGGCGAGACGTTGGTGACTTGCAATTCGTGCATCTTCCAGGTGCCGATGAAGAACAGCGCATTGCAAAACAGCATCAGGCATTCGCTCAGGAACACGCACAGCTTTTTGCCACCCAAGGGCAGTTTGCGCACCAGAGTGTCCACCCCCAAATGCCCGTTTTCGCGCATCGCCACCATGGCCCCGATATAGGTCAACCAGATGAAACAATAGCGTGACATTTCCTCTGATACGGTGATGCCCGAGTTGAACACCCAGCGCAGCACAACATTGCCAAACACCATGATGACCATGGCCACAAGGCACACCACCACCAGAAACTCCAGCAGCTTGAAAAACCAATCTATGAGCTTGTTCAGAGGAGTCTCCTGTTATTTTGAAGGAATGCTTAGAGCGCGACCGTCACCGTGGTCACCGTGCGAGAAGCCTTGAGCAAGCGCACCGGGCGGTCTAACTGGGGCAGCTTGCGGCGCGATTTCAGCACCTCATTGATGTCTTCACGCGCACCGTCAATCAGCACCAGAATAGCTTTTTCGGCAAGGTCAGGCTGGTGTGCGATGACAGCATCCAGCACGGCACGGTGCAAGGGCAACGAGCGCTTGGGGCCGTCGGCGCGGGTGATGGAAATCTCAAAACTGGTGCGCAGCAAAGCACTCAGGGCTTTGCTCATTTGCGCGAGCATCAGGTTGTGGCAGGCTTTGAGCAAACCCTGGTGGAAGCGCAAATCGTGCGTGACGTAGTCCCCACCCTGCTCTACCGCCACCTTCATACCGACATAGGCAGCTTCGATTTCAGTGATGTCTTCGGCAGTGGCACGCTCGGCTGCCAAGCGCACCGCAGCGGGTTCGATGATGCGGCGTAAATCCTGCAAATCACGCAAAAACTCAGGCGTGAGGCCCACGCGGGATTGCCAGACGATCACATCGGCATCGAACCAGTTCCAGCGCTCACGGGCCAGCACACGGGTGCCCACTTTGGGGCCAGCGCTGACCAAGCCCTTGGCTACCAGTGACTTGATCACTTCGCGAATCACCGTGCGGCTGACACCGTATTCCTCCCCCAGCAAAGGCTCGGGCGGTATCGCTTGGCCCGGTGCATAGCGCCCGGATACGACAGCAAAACCCAGCATGTCCAGCGTATTGCCGTGCATGTTCTTAATCATGGTTTGTACCGAGGTCATGCGACCAATGGTATGACCATAATACGTTCAAATTCCTAGGAGATACCCTGATGAGTGATTCCAAAAATCCTGAAAACACCCCGAAAAAAGACCCCAAAACACTGCGCAGCCAGCAATGGTTTGGCCGCCAGGACCGCGATGGCTTTGCCTACCGCAGCTGGGTCAAAGGCAAGGGCGTGCCGCATGACCAGTTCGATGGCCGCCCCGTCATTGGCATCTGCAACACCTTCAGCGAACTGACGCCCTGCAACAGCCACTTCCGCACGCTGGCCGAGCAAGTGAAGATTGGCGTTTACGAAGCGGGCGGTTTTCCGCTGGAATTCCCGGTAATGAGCTTAGGCGAGACGCTGCTGCGCCCTACCGCCATGCTGTACCGCAACCTGGCCAGCATGGACGTGGAGGAGTCCATTCGTGGCAACCCGATCGACGGCGTGGTGCTGCTGATGGGCTGCGACAAAACCACGCCCTCGCTGCTGATGGGCGCGGCCAGCGTGGATTTGCCCACCATTGGCGTCAGCGGTGGCCCGATGCTGAACGGCAAATGGCGCGGCCAAGAGCTGGGCAGTGGCACCGGCGTATGGAGCATGAGCGAACAGGTACGTGCGGGTACGCTGAAGCTGGCGGACTTCTTTGAAGCCGAAAGCTGCATGCACCGCAGCCACGGCCACTGCATGACGATGGGCACGGCCTCCACCATGGCCAGCATGGTGGAGGCTCTGGGCGTGGGCCTGCCCGGCAACGCCGCCTACCCGGCTGTCGATGGGCGCCGCAATGTGCTGGCGCGCAGTGCGGGACGGCGCATTGTGGAGATGGTTCACAGCGACCAAATCCTGTCCAAGATTTTGACGAAGGAAGCGTTCGAGAACGCCATCCGCACACTCGCCGCCATCGGAGGCTCCACCAATGCCGTGATCCATTTGATCGCCATCGCTGGCCGCCTGGGTGTGCCGCTCAGCATCGACGACTTTGACCGCCTGGCCAGCGAGCTGCCCTGTCTGGTCAACCTGCAACCCAGCGGCCAGCACCTGATGGAAGATTTTTGCTACGCCGGTGGCCTGCCCGTCGTGATGAAGGAAATCGCCCACCTGCTGCACACCGAAATCGTCACCGCCAGCGGCCAAACCGTGGCGCAGAATTTTGCCGATGCGCAGAACTACGACCCCCGCGTCATCAAAACCTTTGATTCCCCGTTCAAAGAGAAAGCCGGTATTGCGGTGCTGCGCGGTAACTTGTCACCACGCGGTGCCGTCATCAAACCCAGCGCTGCTACTCCAGCTTTGATGGTTCACACCGGCCGTGCCGTGGTGTTCGAGAACATCGAAGACTTCCACGCCCGTATCGACGATGAAGACCTGGACATTGATGAAACCTGCGTGATGGTGCTGAAAAACTGCGGCCCCAAAGGCTACCCCGGCATGGCCGAGGTGGGCAACATGCCGCTGCCACCCAAGGTGCTGCGCAAAGGCATCACCGACATGGTGCGCATCAGCGACGCGCGCATGAGCGGCACAGCCTACGGCACCGTGGTGCTGCACACCGCCCCCGAAGCCGCCGCCGGTGGGCCACTGGCGGTGGTGCAGAACGGCGACATGATTGAGCTGGACGTGCCCAATCGCCGCCTGCATTTGCACATCAGCGATGAAGAGCTGGCCCAGCGCCTTGCCCAGTGGGTGACACCACCGCCACCGCTGTCATCCGGCTACTGGAAGCTGTATGTTGACCATGTGCTGCAAGCCGATGAGGGGGTGGACTTGGACTTTCTGGTGGGCAAGCGGGGCGCATTTGTGCCTCGGGATAACCACTGATCAGCCTCTCTGCGCTTTCAGGCAGATTACAAGAAAAATGGGCTTCTAGCGCAATCGGGTAGAGCGCTAGAAGCTATCAAAATCATACTGATTTCCTGCCACCTCACCCGCGAGGTGGCCCATCGCTGTCGCCCACGACCAGCACCGGCATCCGCACACGTTGCAGCGTCTCCGGCGCTTCACCGCGCAGGCGGGCCAGCAGCAATTCGGCCAGTACCAAGCCCACCAAGCCAGGCGCGGGTTGGTCAATGGACGTGATGGCTTGACAGATCACCGAGTCTGTCCCCAGGCCGTCGTACACGATCAGCGACATATCTTGCCCCAGCACGCAACCCGCCTGTAAGGCCGTGTGAAGCGCTCGCTCATTGCATTAACAGCCTCTAGAAACTGCGCATCACCCAGTTAGCACAGGGTTTGTCCCAACTGTCAATTTTTCATTAATTAACAAATAATTAATGAATGAAAAATTAATCAAGTTCATGCGAGCTTGACGGTGCTCAGGTTGGGCACCGTCTTTTTTCACCCCTTTACCCCCTCTTTCATACCTACCGCTTCCCACCTGCCAAGGCCTCATCAGCCCTGGTTTCTTAGCCCACTAGTCTCAAAAAACTTAAGGAGATACCTCAGATGAAATTCCACAAACTCCGCGCCACTGTGGCCGCCGCTTCCCTGGTCGCCATGGGTGCTTCCGTATTCGCAGCGGATGCACCTGCAGAGACCAACATGATCTCGCAAATCGGTGCCAATGCACAAAAAGTAACCGATGCCTTAGGCATTGAATTTTCCGGCTACATGCGCAGCGGCTTTTACGGTGCTTCCGACAACGCCCCCAAAGGCGGCTACTCTCTGGGTGGCAGCTTGCAGTTTTTCCGTTTGGGCAACGAAGGCAACAACTACATGGAGTTGAAGCTGGGTAAGCGCTTTGACCTGGGCGGTGGCGTGAAATGGGGCACTTACTACATGCCCTACGTATTCAACGGCAGCAACGGCACCCAACAGATCTACACCGACATCTCGGGGCTGGACTTTGCCCCCAACGTCAGCTTTTGGGCTGGCCAGCGCTTCCACCGTATTTCAGACGTTCACATGATCGACAACTGGCTGATGCAAGACGGTGGCGATTACGGCGCTGGCGCAGACGGCATCGCCGTAGGCTCGGCCAAGTTGAATGTTGCCATCCACACCGATGGCAACACCGGCAATGGCAACACCAGCACCAACAATGCCCGTCGCGTGAACTTCCAGTTGCGTGACATTGACACCAACCCCGGCGGCAAGCTGAACCTGACGGGCGCCATGATCAGCGGCAACTTCGCCAAAGGCTCTGCCGGTGGCGCGTTAGGCTTGTTGCACAACCAGAGCAACTTCATCATTCCTGGCGTGAACAACCAATTGTTCATCCAATCGTCCACAGGCCACGCGGGGATGGATGGCCGCTTCTACAACCTGGACGCCGCCGCTACAGCCCCGTCATTGGTTCAGTCTGCGCTGGGTGTGGTGTCCACGGTAGCGGGCACACCGGCCATGCCGAAACCCGGTGCCAAACAAACCCGTATCGCCGACTCCATCAATTGGCAACTCGGCGTCTTTGGCGGCCAGGCCATCATGGGCTATGAAACGTTGACGCCCGACGCGTCGGCAACCACCAAAAACTTCTCGCTCGGCGGACGGATGTCTTACGGTGTGGCTAAAAACGTGAAGCTGCTGGCTGAACTGGCTGCCACCAATTCCAAGACCGATGGCATGGCGACCAAAACGCTGAACAAAGGCACCTTGGCTCTGGCCCTGTCACCCAACACCGATTTCTGGACACGCCCAGAACTTCGCCTGTATGCCACCCGTGTGAACTGGAACAACGCGGCGGGCATCATCTCCGGGCGCAACAACGCAACAACCTTTGGCGCACAAGTAGAAGCCTGGTGGTAAATCGTTAAGTTGCGGAGCTGTTTAAGCTGTTGGGTTGTGCCATGGCGGCGTTGCTAACTTGCGCGTTAGCGACAAAGCCATGCCGCTGAAACCGCTGGGTCAACCGACCCAGCGGTTTTTTTACTTGACACTTGAAAAGGCCACAGTCGCTGACCTGCCAAGCAGACTTCAACCCCAGCGATGACAATCGCTAGCACCATGCACAAACCCTTTGACGTAGCCGCCCTCGGTGAGGCGATGATTGAGTTCAACCAAACCCACCCCGGCCAGCCACAGTACCTGCAAGGCTTTGGCGGCGACACCAGCAATGCGGCGATCGCCGCTGCCAGAGCGGGCGCCACCACAACCTACCTCACCCGCCTGGGGCAAGACCTGTTTGGCGATGCACTGCAAGCCCTGTGGCAGCACGAAGGCGTAGACACGCAAGCCGTGGAACGCGATGCGCAAGCCCACACCGCCGTCTACTTCGTCACCCATGGCGAGCAGGGCCACCAATTCAGTTATCTGCGTGCCGGCTCTGCAGCCAGCCGCATGACAACGGCATGGGTACAGAGCGAGCCGGTACGCACGTGCATTGCACAGAGCCAGATGCTGCATGTCTCAGGCATCTCTCTGGCCCTTTCCACCACAGCCTGTGAGGCCGCACTCGCCGCCATGCGCTCGGCACGTGAGGCGCAAACCCTGGTGTCATTCGATTCCAACCTGCGCCTGAAACTCTGGTCACTGGAAACCGCCCGTACCGCCATTGAACAAGCCGTGGGCTTGTGCGATGTGTTCTTGCCCAGCCTGGAAGACATCACCCAGCTCACGGGCCTGACCGACCCACATGCCATCGTGGACTGGGGCCACCGCCTGGGCGCACGCGCTGTGGTGCTGAAGCTAGGTGCCAAGGGCGCTTTGGTCAGCAACGGCCAACAGCGTGCCGAAATACCTGGACACCGCGTTGCGCTGGTAGACGCCACCGGCGCGGGTGACTGCTTTTGTGGCAACCTGCTGGCCCGCCTGACACAGGGCGATGACGTTTTTGCCGCCGCCCGCTACGCGAATGTCGCCGCCTCACTGGCGGTGCAGGGCTTTGGTGCCGTGGCGCCGCTGCCCACAGCAGCCCAGGTCAAGGCGGTGCTGGCATGCCATTGATCGCCGTCGATTGGGGCACCAGCGCGCTGCGCGGAGCCTTGCTGGGTGAGCACGGTGAGGTGCTTGACCAGTGCGCGTCCGGCCAGGGCATTTTGAATGTGCCACCGGGCCAGTTTGCTGCTGTTTTCAGAGCAAACTTTGGCCACTGGATAAGCGAAAACCCCACGTTAACCTTGATCTCAGGGATGGCCGGCAGCCAGCAAGGCTGGGTGGAAGCGCCCTACTGTGCTTGCCCCGCAGGCTTTGAGGAACTGGGTGCCAAACTCAAGTGGATCAATGGCGAAGCTCCCCAACATCACATCGCCATCGTTCCTGGCCTCAGCTGCGAGCACAGCGGCATCCCCGATGTGATGCGGGGCGAAGAAATCCAGGTCTTTGGGGCTTTGCAGTTGCTGGGCCTGCGCGACACCACCGTGGTGCTGCCCGGCACGCACAGCAAATGGGTGACGGTGCGCGGGCAACGCATCCTGCACTTTCGCAGTTACATGACGGGTGAAATCTTCGCGCTGCTGCGTCAGCACTCCCTGCTGGCCCGCACCCTGCCCCCCTTACTCCCAACACCCACAAGCAGGACAGAGAGCGCGCCCCCCGAAACGGAAGACACCGCAGCCTTTGACGATGGCGTCACCCACGCGCTGCGCTCACACAGCTTGCTCAACACCGCCTTCAGCACCCGCACCCTGGCGTTGTTTGGCCGCAAATCGCCCACCGCACTGGTCAGTTACCTTTCGGGCCTGGTGATTGGCGAAGAGCTGCGGGCACAGCACCCGGAACCAGGCAGTGAGGTGGTCGTGATCGGCTCTCCTACACTGACGCAGCGCTACGCACGTGCACTCGCCCTGTGCCAAGTCAAAGTACATCGTATTGGCGCTGAGAGCACATGGAATGGGCTATGGTCGCTGTCAAAAACATTGCAAACCATGGGCAAACCCATGCAAACGCCTGACTGAAACATTTCCTGACTGAACACCCATGACCCCACTCGCCACCTTCGCCTCCGCCGTCCACACCCTGCCCTTGGTCGCCATCCTGCGCGGTCTGCGTCCTGATGAAGCTGTCGCCGTCGGCACAGCCTTGGCCAGCACCGGCTGGCAGTTGATCGAAGTGCCGCTGAACTCCCCCCAGCCGCTGGACAGCATCGCCGCCCTGGCAGCCGCCTTGCCGAACGCCTTGATAGGGGCCGGCACTGTGCTGACAGTGGCCGATGTGCACCGCGTCCATGCTGCGGGTGGTCGGCTCATCGTGTCGCCAAATTTCAACCCTGAGGTGGTGCGTGAAACGGTGCGCCTGGGCATGGTCAGCCTGCCCGGCGTCATCACCCCCAGCGAAGCCTTTGCAGCACTGGAAGCCGGAGCCAGTGGCTTGAAGCTGTTCCCGGCCGAGCAGATCAACCCGGCGGTAGTCAAAGCACTGCGCGCCGTGCTGAGCGCCAGCACCCTGCTGCTGCCCGTAGGCGGTATCGGCCTGCGCAACATGGGCGCGTGGCGAGCAGCAGGGGCCAGTGGTTTCGGGATTGGCTCAGCGCTGTACAAGCCGGGCATGGGCGCGGCAGAGGTGAAGGCCAACGCTATTGAATTTATAGCTGCTTACGCCGACCAGATAAGCATATAGAGCTATTTACAAGACCAGCTTGATGAAGAAACATCCACACAATACCCCGCTTACAGCTTGCGCCCCATCGCATCGGTGCACTTGATGGACAGGTATTTGAAGATGTCCACCGCCTTGACGATGGGGGAAGGCTTCTGGCTGGGGTCTTTGTAGATCAAGCCCAGTTGGAAGCTTTTGAGCCCTTGGGAGGGCATCGTCACGGTCTCGTCGATGTGCAGGCTGGTGCCGGGCAAGGTGAACTTGAGCGTGTACACCAAGGGGAAGGTGGTGCGGTTTTCCATGGATACCCAGTAAGTGGTCATCAAGCCTGGGCTGCGAACTTCATTGCGCATCCACGCTTTGTTGCCATTCAAAATACCGGCAATGCAAAGAGGCCGGCTGTAGTTCGTGTCGGACTCTTCGTTAGCATTCCAGGCTTGGGCTGCCCCAGACGACAGGGCTGCGAGAGCCATAACGAAGCTGGCAGTGAAGGTTGATGGCGTCATGGGGCAAGTTCTCAGATAAAAAAAGAATAGTCGCATGTTTTACCAAAGTCTGCCAGACGTCCTGATGACCTTAGCAACCCGTGCAGTAAGGGCCAAAACCACAGCTGTCTGCACTGATAGGATAAGTGCATGAAGACTCAAAAACCTGAAATTTACTTCGGTCTGGCTGACCGCGTATGCCTTGTCACCGGTGCGGCGCAAGGCATTGGTGAGGCCTGCATACGCCGCTTTGCCCAGGAAGGTGCGAAGCTGGTCATTGCCGATGTGGACGATGACAGAGGCCAAGCACTGGCTGCGCAATTGCAAGCCCAAACCCCAGCGGTCAACGCCATTTACGTCCATTGCGACGTGGGCGACAAAACCCAGGTGGATGCACTGGTAGCCCAAACCATTGCCACCTTTGGTCGCATCGACGTGCTGGTGAACAACGCCGGCATCTTCAAAGCCGCGGAGTTTCTGGACGTGACCGAAGCGGACTTTGATGCCGTGCTGCGCGTCAACCTCAAAGGCGCGTTCCTGGTCGGCCAAGCTGTGGCGCGCGAGATGGCCAAAACCGGCCAGGGCAGCATCATCAACATGAGCAGCGTGAACGGCACCCTGGCCATTCCGGCCATAGCCAGTTACAACGTCAGCAAAGGCGGTATCAACCAATTAACCCGGGCGATGGCGCTGGCACTGGTAGACAAAGGCATCCGGGTCAACAGCGTTGCCCCCGGCACCGTCGCCACTGAACTCGCCACCAAAGCCGTACTGACCAGTGAAGACGCCAAAATCCGCATCCTCAGCCGCACCCCCATGAAGCGCCTGGGTAAGCCCAGTGAAATTGCCGACACCGTGGCCTACTTGGCCAGCGATGCGGCCAGCTACATCACCGGCGAGATCGTGATGGTGGACGGCGGGCGCATGGCGTTGAACTACACGGTGGCGGTGCAGCCCTAGCCCCCATAAGGAGATGAATCAGATTACGCGCTAGCCGCCTTGGCTGGCAGCAGCGCCTCGCGGATCGGTAAATTCACCAGCGCAGCCCCCAAGGCCAGCACAATGTCGATGTACCACACCCAGTCGTACGCACCGGTGGCTTCAAAGATTTTTCCGCCCACAAACACCCCCAAAAATCCCCCCACCTGGTGCGACAGCATCACGATACCAAACAGCGTGGCCATGTTGGCCGTACCGAAGAATTTGGCAACCAAACCGGCAGTAGGGGGCACGACGGACAAGAACGTCACGCCCATCACCGCCGCAAAGATCAGCACCACAGGCTCGGTCTTGGGTGCCAGCACAAACACCAGAATAGCCAGGCCGCGCGTAGCGTAGATCAGTGACAGCAGCGACTTCATGCGCCAACGCCCCATCGCCCAGCCCATGGTCAAGCTGCCCACGATGTTGAACAAGCCAATGATCCCCAGCGACCAACCCGCCACCTGAACAGGCAGACCACAGGCGGCAATCACACCCGGCAAATGCGTTGCTAAAAACGCGACGTGAAAGCCACAGACAAAGAAGCCCGCGCCCAGCATCAGAAAGCTGGGGTTGCGCAGCGCGGTTTTGATCGCCTCACCGGTGCCCACGGTCTTTTGCCCAGGTACGGCGACTTGCACCGAATTGCCTTTGAGAATGAGGGCAGCGGGAATCGCCAGCAGCACGATCAAGCCCATCGCTTGCAGCGCACTGGCCCAACCGAAAGTAGCCGTCAGCATGCCTGCCAGCGGTGCCAGAAGAAACTGACCGAACGACCCCCCTGCGTTGACGATGCCTGTTGCCATGCCACGCTTGGCGGGTGGAATCAGCCGTGTGGTGGCGGCCATCAGCACCGCAGGCCCGGCCATGCCCGCCCCCCCCGCCGACAGCACACCAATGGCAAAAATTAATCCGGCAGTGGTCGTCATCAACGGTGTGATGAAGGTGCCCACAGCAACCAGCACGGCCCCCAGGAACAATACCCGTCCAGCACCTACTTTGTCAGCCATCGCCCCGGCAAACGGCTGGGTCAGCCCCCAGAACAGCTGACCAAACGCAAACGCCAGACTGATGCTGCCGATGCCCAGGCCAGTGGCGGTGTTGAGCGGACTCATGAACAAGCCCATGGTCTGACGCGTACCCATCGTCAACGCGAAGGTGCCTGCGGCGGCCAAAAGCACCAACCAGACGGCAATGGATTTGGATGGGGATTCAGTCTGGGGCTTATTCATCGGTTGCTCCGTCAAGGTGAGAGGACAGCAGTCCCAAAGATTCATCAATCAGTGCGTGAAGTGCAGCCACGCGTTGCACACCCAGCGCCTCGTTCAAGCGCTGCTGGGCAACCTTCCAATGCAGCTGAACTTCAGTGCGCTTTTGGCGTCCAGCGTCAGTCAAGGTGACCGTGCGGCTGCGGCCATCGCGTCCTTCGTTGACCTCCAACCACCCTGCTGCCACCAGCGGTTTCATGTTGCGCGTCAGCGTGGAGGCGTCCAGCGTCATGGCCGCTGCCAAATCACCCGGACGTATCGGCCCCAGGTGCAGCACGTGCGACAGCAGCGAATACTGCGTGGTCTTCAGCCCGGTTTGGCGCACCTCATCGTCGTAATGCTGAGCCACACGGCGCATCAGCTGGCGCAGCTTGAAGTTGGTGCAGCCTTGCAGCACCGGTTCAGGCAGCGCAGCCATCGGTGTTTGCGTTGCGATGGAAAGTGAACGTGGTTTCATGTTTTAAATTGTAGCTACAATTATTGTATCTGCAACTTAAATCAAACCCGCATGACTCAGCCACCCCCCTCCATGACTGCCGAACAAACCCAAGTACTGTGGCAGCAACAGCGCGATGAAGTCGTCGCCCGCATGACCGCTGGCGGTGGTGTCGCAGGCCTTGCAACACCAGAGCAAATCCACGGTAAAACCGGTATGCAAATCATGCAAGCCATGCTGGCTGGCGAAATGCCCTACCCCCACATTGCGGATACGCTGGATTTTTCATTGGTCGAAGTGAGCGAGGGTCGAGCGGTGTTCCAAGGCATACCGCAGCTCAAGCACTACAACCCGCTGGGCACGGTGCATGGTGGTTGGTACGCCACACTGCTCGACTCTGCGCTGGGCTGCGCCGTCCACACCATGATGCCCGTGGGCCGGGGCTACACCACAGCGGAATTAGGCATGAACATCGTGCGTGCTGCATCCTTTAAAACCGGCCCACTGCGCGCCATTGGCACCGTCATCCACTGCGGTCGCCAAATGGCCACCGCCGAAGCGCGCATCGTCGGGCCAGACGGCAAGCTGTACGCACACGCCACGACGACCTGCCTGGTGTTTGAGCTGAAATGAACGGCACAAATTAGCAGCACAAATTAACAGCACAATAGCGCCATGAGAATCCTCCACACCATGCTGCGCGTTGGCAACCTTCAACGCTCCATCGACTTCTACACCCAGATTCTGGACATGAAGCTGCTGCGCACCTCAGACAACCCTGCCTACAAGTACACACTGGCCTTCGTGGGCTACGGCAACAACCCCGACCACGCAGAGTTGGAATTGACATACAACTACGGTGTTGAAAGCTACGACCTGGGCACCGCCTACGGCCACATCGCGCTGGGCGTGCCCGATGTGGCGGCAGCCTGCGACAAGATCAAGGCGGCGGGCGGCGTGGTCACACGGGAAGCCGGGCCCGTGAAAGGCGGCACTACGGTGATCGCGTTTGTGGCAGATCCGGACGGGTACAAGATTGAGCTGATTCAGCGGCCACTGGAAGGTGCTGGTGGGGGACTGCGGTAAATCGCAAACAGCCCCGCCGACATCGGGCACATGCAGGCATGTAAACCACAATGAAAAAGCCACCGTTTTGGTGGCTTTTTCATTCAAAAATCACACATATCACCCTCGCAGCGTCGTCGCCTCCAGCGCCAGCGCCGTGATCCGCGCCCAGTCGCCCTGCTCCATCGCATCGGCGGGCACCAGCCACGAGCCACCCACGCAGGCGACGTTGCTCAAGGCCAAAAAGTCTTTCGCGTTAGCGATCGATACGCCACCTGTGGGGCAAAACTTCACATCGCCAAACGGGCCGCCCCAGGCTTTGAGCATGGCCAGACCACCGGCTTGCATGGCGGGGAAGAACTTGAGTTCGGTATAGCCGTCTTCTTGCGCCATCATGATTTCGCTGCCTGTCGCCACGCCGGGCAACAGGGGCAAACCCAGCACATGACAAGCCTTGCCCACCGCGTGGGTGTAGCCGGGGCTGACGGCGAAGCGCGCACCGGCGGCGACTGACGCTTGTGCATCGGCCACGCTGCGGATGGTGCCTGCACCGATGACGGCTTCAGGCACGTCGCGGGCGATGGCTTCGATGCATTGCAGGGCGACGGCTGTGCGCAGCGTCACCTCCAGCATGCGGATACCACCGGCCACCAGTGCACGTGCCATGGGCACAGCATGCTCTACTTTATGTAGCACGATGACAGGAATGACGGGCGCATCGCGCATCACGTCCAGCGAGGTGAGGCGGTCGGGCAAGGGTTTCAAAGCCATGAGGAAGCTCCTTCTTCAGCGGTAAGCGCGCTGCGGCGCATGTTGGTGAACAGTTCGCGGCCCATGCCGACACTGTTGGCGGCGCGCAGGGCTTCGGGCATTTGAGCCAGCGGGCGGGCGGCCCACTCGGCGGCATCGACGTTGACTTCCAGCGTACCGGCGACCGCATCAAGGCGAATCACGTCGCCATTGCGGACTCTGGCCAGCGGCCCACCAACGACGGCTTCGGGCGACACGTGGATGGCGGCGGGCACTTTGCCGGATGCACCGCTCATGCGGCCATCCGTCACCAGCGCCACGCGGAAGCCTTTGCCTTGCAGCACAGCCAGCGGTGGGGTGAGTTTGTGCAGCTCGGGCATCCCGTTGGCCTGCGGGCCTTGCCAACGAACGACGCAAATCACGTCTTTATTCAGCTCACCGGCCTTGAAGGCGACGTGCAAATCGTCTTGCGAATCGAACACGCGCGCAGGCGCTTCAATGATGTGCCGGTCGTCAGGCACTGCCGACACTTTGATGACGCTACGGCCCAGATTGCCTTGCAGCAATTTCAGGCCACCCGAAGTGCTGAAAGGTGCGGTGGCGGGGCGCACGATGGTGTCGTCTTTGGAGGCGCCAGTGGCGTTCCACACCAGCTTATCGCCGTCCAATGCCGGTTCACAGGTGAATTCGCGCAGACCCCCTTCACGCACCGTCAGTACGTCTTCGTGCATGTAACCGGCATTCAGCAACTCCTGGATGATGTAACCCGTGCCGCCTGCGGCCTGGAACTGGTTCACGTCAGCGCTGCCGTTGGGGTAGACATGCGACAACAGCGGCACGACGTCAGACAGGGCGGCGAAATCGTCCCAGTCGATGACGATGCCCGCCGCACGGGCCACGGCCACCCAGTGGATCAAATGGTTGGTGGAGCCACCCGTCGCCAACAACGCAACCATGGCGTTGACGATACAGCGCTCGTCCACCACCTGCCCGATGGGGGCGAAGCGGCGGGCTTTGGTGATCGACAAAACGGTGCGGGTGGATTCGCGCGTCAACTCGTCACGCAATGCGCCACCGGGGGCAACAAAGGCGGTGCCGGGCACATGCAGCCCCATGGCTTCGAGCAGCATCTGGTTGCTGTTGGCGGTGCCATAGAAAGTGCAGGTGCCAGGGGCGTGGTAGGCCTTCCCTTCAGCTTCCAGCAGGGCTTCGCGTCCCACCAAGCCCTGGGCAGCGAGTTCACGCACCTTGGATTTTTCGTTGTTCGACAAACCTGAGGGCATAGGGCCAGCAGGCACGAACACCATGGGCAGATGGCCAAAATGCAGAGCACCAATCAGCAAGCCGGGCACGATTTTGTCGCACACGCCCAGCATCAGCGCAGCGTCGAACATGTCGTGACTGAGGGCGACGGCAGTGGCCATCGCGATCACATCGCGGCTGAACAGGCTGAGTTCCATGCCCGGAGTGCCTTGCGTCACGCCATCGCACATAGCGGGCACGCCACCGGCCACTTGGGCAGTGGCACCGTTGGCACGGGCCTGGGCTTTGACGATGTCGGGGTAATGCTGCAAGGGCGCATGGGCCGAGAGCATGTCGTTGTAAGCGGTCACTATGCCAATATGCGGTGCACGCTCAGTGACCACACGGAATTTGCTGATGCCTGTCACCGCTGTGGTTTTATCGTCCTCCGGCATACCGGCAAAGGCGTGGGCGACATTGGCGCAGCCCATGCGCTCGTTGCCCGGTGGGCGGTTGACAGCCTCGTTCAGGCGCTGCAAATAAGCACTGCGCATGGCGGCGCTGCGCTCAACAATGCGCTGCGTGACGGCAGCGACGGTGGGGTGAAGTTGCATTTTGAGTCCGTAACAAAATTACATGTTTCAATGGTAACTCGGATGACCGTCAATTAGCCCATCAGGGAGTTACGAACCGGTTCCCAAATACAAAAGCGCCCACAGGCGCCAAGCAAAACGGCCTGCGTAGCGTAAACCACACAGGCCGTTTGGCAAAAAAAGCAGAGAAAACTGATTTTTACTGCACGCTGACTTCCACGCGACGCGCTTGCGCATTTGAGCCAGTGCCCGTCATCGCTTCAGGCTTCTTCAGCTCTACTTTGTCTTCGGCCACGCCCAGCGCCTTGAGCGCATCACGCACAGCAAAGGCACGCAACTTGGCAAGTTCTTCGTTCTTGGCCAAGTCCCCAGTGGCATCATGAAAACCACTGACCACGGCTTTTTTGCCTTCGGCCACAGCTTTGATGATTTCGGCCAGGGCTTCGTTACCACCGGCAGCCAGATCCGACTTGGCGGTCGCGAAGTAGAACTTGACGACGCCGTTTTCAACCTTGACGCTGGCACTGTCTGCCTCGGCAGCAGGCATGGCTGGCGCAGCCAAAGCGGCTACGGGCTTGGCGGCGTCCATGTTGGTCTTGTAGATGGCCACGCCAATCACCAAACCAATGACCAGCGCAATCACGCCAAACACCACACCCAAAACCACACCCTGGTTGTCATCGTCAGAAGAAAACATTGCTTTAAGCTCCAATAAATTTGATCTTGATTGTAATCAGCAGCCAGCCGTCCCTCAAGGAACCTGGCAACCCATGCAAAACTGTCCGATACTGGTGGTTAAACCCTTTTGGAGATGATGCATGCGCCCCCTTTTGAATACGTTGCTACTGTCCGCAGCCGCCTTGTCCTTGACCGCTTGCGGCAGCATGATGATGAGCCAAGGCCCCAGCGCCATGAGCACCCTGCAAGCCCGCAGTGGCTCCAGCGTCAGCGGCACCGTGAAATTTGTCCAGCATGGCGACCACGTGATGGCAACGGTGAACGTGGCTGGCTTGAAGCCCAATCAGGAGCATGGCTTTCACATCCATGACAAAGGTGATTGCAGCGGCCCTGATGGCATGAGTGCCGGTGGCCACTTCAACCCCACCGCCAAACCCCACGGCCCGCAGACCAGCGACCACCACGGCGGCGACATGCCCGCACTCAAAGCGGATGCCAGCGGCAACGCCACAGCCACCTTTCACCTGACAAGCGTGACCGTGGCCGATGGCCCTACCAGCATCGTGGGCCGCTCACTCATCGTCCACAAAGACCCCGACGACTACACCACCCAACCCACAGGGAACTCGGGTGCGCGGGTGGCTTGTGGGGTGATTGCGAAGGCGATGTAAGTTACGAGCGGAAAGCAGCTTGGCGGACTTGATGGCGCAAGCAGGTATGGCAATGGCGTTTACAGACGGCGACCGTTAAGCTGTGCCTGCGCAGCACGCAGCGCCTCCACCGTGTCCACATCCATCACGCACCCGGCATCGTTCACGATCACCTCCTGCACCGCGCAGGCTCGCACCACCGCCGCCGCCCCTTTGTCCCCTTGCAGTGCCGCCAAAGCTGTACCGCACTGCGCCGAAAACCCTACCGGGTGGCCACGCTCGCCCTGGTAAACCGGTACCACCGCGGACAATGACTTGCTTTGTAACGCGGCCATTGACACTAACGTCGCCGCTACAGCCCGCAGCGTATCGACGCTGACCAGCGGCAAATCCCCCGGCAAGATCAACCAGCCCGCAGCACTTCCCGCAGTCGCCTGCACCGCTGCGGCAATGCTGTCCCCCATGCCCGGGTGGCCCGCATCTTCCAGGTGCCAAGGCAAGCCACTGGCCCGCACCGCGTCCAATGTGTGTTCCAGCACCGGCTTGCCCGCCAGCAGCGCTTTGAGCTTGTGCGTGGTGCCGCCCGACGCGAGGAAGCGCTCACCACGGCCTGAGGCGAGGACGATCACGGTGGGTTCACTCATGGCTTCAAGCGCTTTTGGACGGCTTTAGCCAGTTCAGCCATCTTTTCAGTGACCCGTGCGATGGCTGACTGGTAAACAACGCTGTCTTCGCGCTTGTCCACAGCCATCACCATGACGATCAGCACATCGTCTTGCACGCCATAGACCAGCCGATAGCCCTGCTTGTTGAGTTTGATTTTGTAGTGGCCTGCCAGCGCCCCATGCAACGCTGCGCCGGGCACATGGGGGTTATCCAGACGCTTTTTAAGCAATTTGCGCAACGGCTCTTTGACTGAGCCATCGAGCTTTTGCCATTCCGCCCAGGCGCTGGGGACAAATTGCAAGCGGTACTTGTATTGGCGTACCGGCTGCACGGCCTTAGATGGCATCTACATCGACCTCAATGGCCTGCGCCCGTTCGCCCATGCGCGCGAGCACGGTGCGGCCCAGTTCCTGGTCAGCCAGCTCTTCCAGCATGGCCTCGAACAGCGCAGGCTCAACCATGTAGAACGCCGCCTTGTTGTGGTTAAGCACAGCCACCGGGCGACTGCGGGCTTCGCGCAATACAGCCGCCGGGTTCTTTTTGAACTCAGACATGCTGATGGTCACATCGGCAAAAATGGCTTCCATAACTGGCTCCTTAATTGACGCTAATTATGGCGCTGAATTGAGAAATCACTTACAACGATCCGAGGACGATCACGGGCGGTTGAGCGGTGGCGTCTGCTGCCTCAGCTCTACGCCATGTACAGCCCCATGCCCTACGACGCTGCAAGGGACATGGAGGTGGAATTGGGCATAGCCCTGCGCGAAGCAGGGTATGGGGTGTGGCAGGCTTGAGGGTGGCTACGCCAGCTTGAACGGCAGCTCCCGCAGCCGCTTGCCCGTCAGTTTCGCCACCGCATTCGCAAAGGCGGGT
>JANXSZ010000079.1 GCA_025356445.1 Betaproteobacteria bacterium
GGCGCAAACCCACTTTGAGGAGACGGCCGCATGAGCGAACTCATACACGTCTATTGCGACGAGTCTTGCCACCTTGAAAACGACCAGATGCGGGCCATGGTGTTGGGGGCGGTGTGGTGCCCCGCCTCGCACCGGGCCATGCTGGCGCGCAAGATCAAGGCACTGAAGAAGCAATATGGATTGCCACCGCAGTTTGAAATCAAGTGGGTCAAGGTGTCACCGGGGCAGTTGGACTTTTATCGGGCCTTGATCGACCTGTTTTTTGACGAGCCCCTGCTGCATTTTCGGGGGCTGGTGGTGCCGAACAAGCAGGCGCTAAACCACGGGCGCTTTGAGCAGAACCACGACGAGTTTTATTACAAGATGTGGTACTTGGTGCTCAATCGCCTGATTGACCCGACCCGGCATTACCGCATTTTTCTGGACATCAAAGACACGCTGGGCCAAGCCAAGGTGACCAAGTTGCACGATGTGCTGTGCAGCGCCAACTATGATTTTGACCGCAGCGTGATTGAAAAAATTGAGTTGGTGCATTCACATGATGTGCTGTTGCTACAACTGGCGGATTTGTTGATTGGCGCGATTGGTTATGTTCACCGGGGCTTGCAGGAGAGTCCAGCCAAGTTGGCGTTGGTGAGCTATTTGCGCCATCGTTCTGGCTTGCGACTGGAGCAAAGCTCACTGCTGAAGGCGGAAAAGTTCAATCTCTTTGTATGGAGGCCGCAAACGTGAGCCAGCCCCCAGCGCTCATGCATTTCAACGATTACGCAGATTGGGCTGCGTATGAAAATGCCATCTATGCCGAGTATTTGACCTTGGTGGCCCGCGCCAGGCTACAGCTTTGGGGCGACCCGGTGAAGGTTCGGTTCAACCCTACCACCAAGCACAAAGGTTATGGTTTCTGGCACCTGATTTCAGAAGCGCCCAGCCAGAACAACCGCAATGAAGATGACCGTATTCCCGACCTTGAGCGCTGCGCCCGTGTGCGCTGGGTGGCCTGGTGCATTCAGAACGTAGAGTCTGCGGGCTTTTCATGGTGGGAGAACAAGCGTGGCACCGAGGCGCATGTGGTGATCTGGGCAGAGCAGCATGATTTTGCAGTGGTGCTGGCCAAACGCGATACTCTGGAGGGCCCCCGCTACTACCTGCTGAAGACGGCGTATTGCCTTAGAGGTCACACCATTCGCAAATTTACCAAGGAACGTGATGTGTATTGGGCAGCCCAGAAAGACTGAAGCCCCGACACATTGCTGTGTCAGGGCCCCTGATACTCCTTCTACACGTGGTAGATGAGCTGCTGACGATTATACCGATATCGGGAAAATATGGTGTCCAGCTTAGAAAGCGAAAAGCCCCGATGAACCCACCGAGGCTATAACGCCGACCAGGAACCCCCAATCCACTTGAACGGTAGTCTAACCAGCAACGCGCAGAGTCGCAGTGTGGTTACTATGCTTTTGATAGCTTATTGCGCACATTCCACGGGAGCTACAGGGCAATTAGATGTTGAAAAATATGCAGCAACGCTGATATCCGACCAATCATGCCTGCTATTCAACTATTCTTTCATGGTTGTATTTCTTGCTAAAGATTGCTTTAATGTGATTTCACAAAATTAAAGATTGCTTTCATACCATGCGCAGCATCGGTACCTACGCCATCTCCTCCACCTTGGGCGAATCCGTGCAGGCTTTTGTGCCGCACGCACTGCCACCAACCACGCCCGCGCTGGCACCAGAGTGCTTTGTGGACGCCAACCGGGTGGCAGAGCTGGCGCTGGCGCGGCTGTCAGGGGTGGCTGGGCTGGTGCCATCGGTGGATTGGCTGCTCTACAGCGCCATCCGCAAAGAGGCGCTGCTGACCTCGCAGATCGAAGGCACCCAGGCCACGCTGGTGGACTTGTTCGATGAAGAGGCCGGTTTCGCCATCAGCAATACCGATGACGTGGAAGAGGTCACCAACTACCTGCGGGCCTTCCGGCTTGTGCAAGCGCACCTGCGCGACCCGGCGGGGCTCCCCTTGAGCGTGCGCTTGCTGTGCGATGCCCATCGATTGCTGTTGGATGGCGTGCGGGGCCAAGGCAAGCAGCCCGGCGAGCTGCGCCGCTCGCAAAACTGGATTGGTGGTACGCGGCCTGGCAACGCGGTGTTTGTGCCACCACCGCCGGAGCGGGTGGCCGATTTGCTGGCCGACATGGAGCGCTATCTGCACAGTGGGGTGAATGCCGGGGCAGCGCCCTTGCCACCGCTGGTGAAAGTGGCGCTGGTCCACCAGCAGTTTGAGACGATCCACCCGTTCCTGGATGGCAATGGTCGCATTGGCCGCTTGCTGATTGCCGCATTGCTGGAGCACTGGGGCCTGCTGCCGGAGCCGGTGATGTACCTCAGCGGCTACCTGAAGCAACACCAGGCCGAGTATTACCGCCGCCTGTCGGGTGTGCGCACCGATGGTGATTGGGAAGGGTGGGTGGCATTTTTTCTGGAAGGCGTGGCCCAGGCGGCAGCCGAAGCCGAGCGCTGCATCGTGACCATTGCCACGCTGCTGGCGTCAGACCGTCGCCGCTTGCTGGCGTCGCCCCAGGCGGGGCCGGCGAGCTACCGCCTATTTGAGATGCTGCCCATGATGCCGCGCTTTACCATCGAGCAGGTGCGCCAAAAGCTGGACACCAGCTTCCCCACGGCCAACGCTGCGGTCAAGGTGCTGGAGAACCTGGGCATCGTGGCTGAACTGACGGGGCAGAAGAAGAACCGCAGTTTCAGTTATCAAGCCTACATTGCGCTGCTTACAGCTTAAAACCAGCTCTTACCCATGACCGAAGACCAGCTCGAACGCGAAACCCTGGCCTGGCTGCAAGACGTGGGCTACACCCATGCCTACGGCCCCGACATCGCCCCCGACGGCCCTGCACCCGAGCGGAGCAACCACCGCCAGGTGCTGCTGGTGGGCCGTTTGCGCGCGGCGATCGACCGGCTGAACCCCGCCGTGCCCGCTGGTGCCAAGGAAGACGCACTGCAGCAGGTGCTGGACCTGGGCCTGCCGGTGCTGCTGGCGGCCAACCGGCACTTCCACCGCTTGCTGGTTACCGGTGTGCCGGTGCAATACCAACTCAACGGCGACACGCGGGGCGACTTTGTGCGGTTGGTGGACTGGGCAGTACCTGCGCAAAACGACTGGCTGGCGGTGAACCAGTTCAGCATCCGTGGCCCGCGCCACACCCGGCGGCCCGACATCATTTTGTTCGTCAACGGCCTGCCGCTGGTGCTACTGGAGCTGAAGAACCCGGCCGACCTGAACGCCGATGTGTGGAAGGCGTACGAGCAAGTCCAGACCTACAAGGAGCAGATCCCGGATGTGTTCCAGACCAATGAGATTTTGGTCATCTCCGATGGCACCGAGGCGCTGCTGGGCTCGCTGAGCGCCGACCCCGAGCGCTTCATGGCCTGGCGCACCATCGACGGCGCCACACTGGACCCGCTGGGTGCATTCAACGAACTGCAAACCCTGGTGCGCGGTGTGCTGGCCCCGGCATACTTGCTGGACTACCTGCGCTACTTCGTGCTGTTCGAGGATGACGGCACGTTGGTGAAGAAGATTGCGGGCTACCACCAGTTCCATGCCGTGCGCGCCGCCATTGGGCAGGTGGTGGCAGCCTCGCGCCCGGGCGGCAGCCAAAAGGGGGGTGTGGTCTGGCACACCCAGGGCAGCGGCAAGAGCATCACCATGACCTGTTTTGCCGCCCGGGTGATGCAAGAGCCCGCCATGCAGAACCCGACCATCGTGGTCATCACCGACCGCAACGACCTGGACGGCCAGCTGTTCGGCGTGTTCAGTTTGGCGCAGGATTTGTTGCGCGAGCAGCCGGTGCAGGCCCGCACCCGGCAGGAGTTGCGCGCACTGTTGGGTGGCGGGGAGATCAAGCGCCCCAGCGGCGGCATCGTGTTTGCCACCATCCAGAAGTTCATGCCGGGCGAGGATGAAGACACCTTCCCTGTGCTGTCCGACCGCCACAACATCGTGGTGATCGCCGACGAAGCGCACCGTACGCAGTACGGGTTTGAGGCCAAATTAAAAGAACGAAAAGTGCCTCTGGCGCAATTCAGGTATGCACAAGCAGCTACGAATGTTATAGCGACTGGCGATGGTATTCCCACGCCTCACCGCGTCGAGTTTGAACCACCCCCTGTTGTGTCTGAGCGTTACCAAGTCGCGCATTACCAAGTGGGGTATGCCCAGCACCTGCGCGACGCGCTGCCTCACGCTACCTTCGTGGCCTTTACCGGTACGCCAGTGAGCAGCACCGACCGCGATACCCGCGCCGTGTTTGGCGACTACATCCATGTCTACGACATGCAGCAGGCCAAGGAAGACGGGGCCACGGTGGCCATCTACTACGAGAGCCGTCTGGCCAAACTGCGCCTGAAGGAGGGTGAGCTGCTGCAAATCGACGACGAGGTGGACGAGCTGACCGAGGATGAAGAAGACAGCCAGCAAGCCGCCCTGAAAAGCCGCTGGGCTGCGCTGGAAAAGGTGGTGGGCGCGGAACCGCGCGTGGCCAGCGTGGCGGCTGACCTGGTGGCGCACTTCGAGGCGCGCAACAGCGCCCAGCCTGGCAAAGCGATGGTAGTGGCCATGAGCCGCGACATCTGCGTGCACCTGTACAACGAGATCGTGCGCCTGCGCCCAGGCTGGCATGACGCAGACCCTGAAAAGGGCGCGATCAAGATCGTGATGACTGGCTCTGCCAGCGACCGCGCCCTGCTGCGCCCGCACATCTACAGCCCGCAAACCAAAAAGCGGCTGGAGAAACGCTTCAAAGACCTGGCCGACCCGCTGCAGATCGTCATTGTGCGCGACATGTGGCTCACCGGCTTTGACGCGCCCTGCGTACACACTTTGTACGTGGACAAACCCATGAAGGGCCACAACCTGATGCAGGCGATTGCCCGCGTCAACCGGGTGTTCAAAGACAAGCCGGGCGGCCTGGTGGTGGACTACATCGGCATCGGCAATGAGCTCAAAGCCGCCATGAAGGAATACACCCAGGCCCAAGGCCGGGGCCGCCCCACGGTGGACGCGCACGAGGCGTACAGCCTGTTGATGGAAAAGATCGATGTGTTGCGCAGCCTGCTGCACGGCTTTGACTACCGTGGATTTCTGACAGGTGGGCATAAAACCCTGGCCGGGGCCGCCAACCACGTGTTGGGGCTGCAAACCGGGCTACCGGGCAAAGGTCAGCGCGACGGCAAGAAGCGTTTTGCCGACAACGCCGTGGCCATGGCCCGCGCCTTCACCCTGTGCTGCACGCTGGACGAGGCCAAGCTGGTGCGCGAAGAAGTGGCCTTTATGCAAGGCGTGAAGGTCATCTTGACGAAAAAAGATGCCACCGCCCAGAAGCGCAGCGACGAAGCCCGTGATCTGGCTATCCGGCAGATCATCAACCAGGCGGTGGTGTCCGATACGGTGGTGGATATTTTCGATGCTGTGGGTCTGGACAAGCCCAACATCGGCCTGCTGGACGATGCGTTTTTGACCCAGGTACGCAACCTGCCTGAACGTAATCTGGCGGTGGAACTGTTGCAGCGCCTGCTGGAAGGCGAAATCAAAAGCCGCTTTGCCAGTAACGTGGTGCAAGACCGCAAGTTCTCTGAACTGCTGGCCAATGTGATTACCCGCTACCAGAACCGCTCCATTGAAACTGCGCAGGTCATGGAGGAGCTGGTCGACATGGCCAAACAGTTCCGCGCTACAGCTTCACGCGGAGAGACGCTGGGCCTGACGGAAGACGAAGTGCGCTTTTATGACGCGCTGGCCGCCAACGAATCCGCCGTGCGCGAGCTGAGCGACGAAACCCTGAAGAAGATAGCCCACGAGTTGACCGATAACCTGCGTCAGAACCTCGGCGTGGACTGGTCGGAGCGCGAGAGCGTGCGTGCCAAACTGCGGTTGATGGTCAAGCGCATTCTGCGCAAATACAAGTACCCGCCTGATTTGGCTGATGCTGCCGTGGAGCTGGTATTGCTGCAAGCCCAGGCTTTGGGCGAGGATTGGTTATAGTCCCCCCCGTGCCCGTCCTTCGCCGTCACCTCTGCTGGTTTGCTGTTCTTGCTCTGCTGTTGATGCAGCAATTGGGCTTGGGGCACCGCTACGTGCATGGGGTGGGGGATGCAAGCCGGGTGGAAGCCGTGGCGCAGCAGTCCACCGGTCAAGTTGCCACTCCGATGGCTTCCACGGTTTTCCCGACCCACGATGCCAGTCTTTGTGGTGTGCTGGATCATCTGAGCACGGGCGATGCCCTCACGCCACCGCCCATGCTGACCGTAGCGGCCATGCCGTCGCTGACCTACCTTTCTCTTCTCGCGGGCAATTTCATCGCCCGCTGGGCTGCGCAGTTCAATGCGCGTGGCCCGCCTGCTTCGCGCTAAAACCCCATTCCAAATTGCGATGCACTGCACCGTCGGCTGACGTGTGTCGCATCGCGTCCGTGGTCGCAGCAGCAAGAACCTTATTTCATGAATACCCCCGTAAATATTCTCGTATCCCGAAAATACAAAAAAACAGCCATTGTGCAAATTGCATCGGCATTCGTAGCTATTAATACCGTAGCAATTCCCTTGGCTTTCGCCCAAAACCAAAACACAGCAACGCTCCACGAAGTCACCGTCACCGGCAACCCCTTGGGTGCTGCTGATTTGATAGCGCCTGCAACTGTACTGACGGGCACAGAGCTGCTGTTGCGCAAGAAAAGCAGCCTCGGTGAAACGCTGGACGGCTTGCCTGGCGTCAGCAGCACCTACTTTGGCCCTAACGCCAGTCGCCCCATCATTCGCGGGCAAGATGGCGACCGCATCCGTGTGCTGAGCAACGGCGGGGCCAGCATCGACGCCTCAGGCCTGTCGTTTGACCACGCCGTGCCGATTGACCCGTTGGTGATCGAGCGTGTGGAGGTGTTGCGTGGCCCCGGGGCCTTGCAGTACGGCGGCAGCGCTGTGGGCGGCGTGGTGAACGTCATTAACCACCGCATCCATGAAACGCCTCTGTTTGATGAGAAAGGTGGCGTCACGGGCCGTGCCGAGGTGCGTGGCGGTGGGGCCGATAGCGAGCGTGCGGCCAGTGTTCTGCTGGAGACGGGGACGGACAAGTTCACCGTCCATGTGGATGCGTTTGACCGCAAAACCGCCGATGTGCGGGTGCCCACCAGCTTGGCCTGTGACCCCAAAGCCACCGGCACACCAGGCTTTGCGCAGCGGCTGTGCAATTCCAGCAGCCAGTCCCATGGTGGCGCGGTGGGGGGCACCCTGTTTTTTGACCGAGGCTACCTGGGCGCGTCGGTGGAGACCTTCAAAACCAACTACGGCTCGGTCGCGGAAGACACGGTCAACATCGGCATGAAGCAAAACCGCTATGCGCTGCAAGGCGAGATGCGCGGGTTTCAAGGCCCGTTTCAGTCCGTCAAAGGCCAGTGGAGCGCGGTGAACTACCAGCATACAGAGTACGAATCGGGCGTGGCGGGCACCACTTTCAACAATGCGGGTAACGATTTCCGGTTGGAAGCACGGCAAGCCAAAATCGGCCGCCTGGAGGGGCTGGTGGGCGCGCAGGTTGAGGGCAGTCGCTTTTCGGCCATTGGTGAGGAGGCGTTCGCGCCCTACACCCGTACCGCTTCCAAGGCCGTGTTTGCGTATGAAGAGCTGGGCACAGACTGGGGCAAGCTCAGCGCTGGTGCAAGGCTGGAATCGGTACGCATTGAATCGCTGGGCAGCCCCGGCATTGCCCGCTTCTTTGCGGACAGCCGCAGCTTCAACCCCGGCAGCTACGCGCTGGGTGGGCTGTGGAACGTGGCCAGCGGCTGGACGGCAACGTCCAACCTCTCCTACACCCAGCGTGCCCCCAAAGACTACGAGCTGTACGCCAACGGCCCCCATCTGGCCACCGCCGCCTACGAACAAGGCAACCCCAATCTGGGCCTGGAGCGCTCGACCAACGTGGACGTGGGCTTGGCCTGGAAGAGTGGCCCCAACCAGTTTGGCGTGAATGCGTTCGTCAACCAGTTCAATAACTACATCAGCCTGGAATCCACCGGCACCACGGCGGGTGATCTGCCCGTCTACGCCTACCGCCAAGTCAAAGCCCGCTTCACCGGCCTAGAGTCCACCGGCAACGTCCGCCTGCTGGGCGCACAGGGTCTGAGTACGGACAGCAGCACGCTTGACCTGGCCCTGAAAGCTGATGTGGTGCGCGCCACCAACATCAGCACCGGCCAAGCCTTGCCCCGCATCGCTCCAGCCCGTGTCGGCGCGACCCTGATCTGGGGGCAGGGCACCGGTGCACAGGGTTTTGGCGCACGCCTCGGCGTCGATGTGTTCTCCGCCCAAAACCGCGTGCCCACAGGCGACCGCACGACGGGCGGGTACACCTTTGTGAACGCTTGCGCGACTTATGCGATGAAGGCGGGTGCGAGCAATCTGGTGTGGTTTGCGCGTCTGGACAATGCGTCCAACCAGCTGGCCTACAGCGCCAGCTCAGTGCTGACGCAGACGGCCCCAAACCGTGTGCCGCTGCCAGGGCGGGGACTGAAGGTGGGCGTGCAAGCGACGTTCTGAGCTTTGGCGGTGCGGTGGCTGAACCTGATTTCAACCTTCTGACCGCCGTCAATAACCTGAATTCATCTCCAAGCACTACCCGCCCAATAACCGGGCAAACATGACCGATTGGCGTGGGTAGCCGCTGGGACAATACCGGGTATGAACCATCCCGTCCTCACCTCGCTGCTTCCCGTTGTTCTCCTGATTGCTGCAGGTTTTGCAGCAGGAAAGCGTGGCTGGATAAGCGCAGGGTCGGTCAAAGACCTGTCTAACCTTGTCTTTTTCCTGCTCTCGCCCGCACTGCTGTTCCGGGCCATGAGCACGGTGCATGTCGAACAGCTCAGTTTGCGGCCTGTGGCGGTGTATTTCATCGCGGCGGGGCTGATTTTTGCGGGTACGTTGGTGCTGCGGGGTTTTAACTCGCGTACCGCCGTCCTGGCCTTGGCCAACACGTACAGCAACGCGGTGATGATCGGCATCCCGTTGATCGGTCTTGCCTACGGGCCGGAGGGCATGGTGACGTTGCTGACGCTGGTGTCTTTGCATTCGCTGGTGATTTTGACCACCGCCACGGTGGTGCTGGAATTGGCGGTGTCGCGGGACGCTGCGCTGGCCGCCAAGCGGGATGGTGTGCAGGTGCCGGCTCGCCCCATGTTTGCCACGGTGCTCACAGCGGTGCGTAACGCCGTGTTGCATCCTGTGCCCATTCCCATCATCGTGGGCCTGCTGTTCGCGCAAACCGGCTGGGTGCTGCCCGAGGTGATCGACAAACCCATTCAATTGCTGGGTCAAGCCTTTGGCCCGCTGGCGCTGGTGATGGTCGGTATCACCCTGGCCCATACCGCTGTGGGGCAGCATCTGCGGGGGGCGTTGGTGCAGGCGCTGGTCAAAAACCTGTTGCATCCGGTGCTGGTGGTGGCGCTGGGCTGGGCCTTGGGCCTCACGGGCTTGCCGCTGACGGTGATGGTCGTCGCGGCCTCGTTGCCGATTGGCGCAAACGTGTTTTTGTTTTCGCAGCGCTATAAGGTGGCCGAGGAGCTGGTGACGGCCAGTGTGGCGGTGTCCACCGCGCTGGCGCTGGTCACGGTGTCGGTGGTGATGGCGCTGGTGGGGTAAGCAAAGCGGTCGGGGTCAATTAAAAGACGGATGAAGAGGCCCCTTAAGGTGCCAAGCGCTCACGCAGCCAGCCTTCTTTGCTATCAAGGGTATAGCGCAGCCGGTCATGCAGGCGGCTGCGCCGTCCTTGCCAGAACTGCCAACTGTCAGGCACCAGACGGTAGCCGCCCCAGTGCGGGGGGCGGGGTGGGTTGAGCAAATACAGTGCGCCTGCTTTGGCGGCGTTCGCCACCAGCACGGCCCGGCCTGAGATCACCTGCGATTGCGGGGACGCCCAGGCCCCCAGACGGGAATCCAGCGGGCGGCTGTGGAAGTAGGCATCGCTCTCAGCGGCGCTGACTTTCTCGACGCGGCCTTCAATGCGTACCGTGCGCTCCAGCTCTACCCAGTGAAATTGCAAGGCGGCAAAGGGGTTACCCGCCAGCTCCACGCCTTTGCGGCTCTCGTAGTTGGTGTACCAGACGATGCCATGCTCGTCGTAGCCTTTGATGAGCACCACCCGGGTGCTGGGGCGTAAATCACTGCCCACGGTGGCCAGTGTCATCGCGTTCGGTTCGGGCAGTTGACCGGTGATGGCCTCGTTCAGCCATTGGGTGAACTGGGTGAGTGGGTTGCTGTGCGAGGCGGATTCGTCCAGTTCGGCGCGTTCATAGCTTTTGCGCAGGTCAGCGAGGGCGGAGGAGGAGGCGGTAGAAAGTGTTGTCATGGTATGGAGACTGCGTGTTTACCCTGCGCGTGAAAACCTAGAAAGTGGCCGCGAAAGCCTGCGGAACGGGTGCGTTTGGAAAATAGCATACCTCCATTGGTGTGCTGGCATATAATTCATAAAAAGAACGATCGTGCTTTTATGTGATTCAGGCACTGTTTTAGGTGCTGTCACAGGGGTGTCGCCGCCAAAGGGCTGGTCACAGCATAAAATCATTTGGTTTACGTATACGTCAATTCGACAATTCAATTTCTCAGGAGTCATGAGCATGAAGGTACTGGTCGCAGTCAAACGCGTGGTGGACTACAACGTCAAAGTTCGCGTCAAATCCGATGGCACGGGCGTGGACATCGCCAACGTCAAAATGAGCATGAACCCGTTTGACGAAATTGCCGTCGAAGAAGCTGTTCGTTTGAAAGAAAAGGGCGTCGTCACCGAAATCATCGCCGTCTCTTGCGGCGTGCAGCAGTGCCAGGAAACCCTGCGTACCGCCATGGCCATCGGTGCTGACCGTGCCATCCATGTGCTGACCGACGAAGAGCTGCAGCCCCTGGCCGTGGCCAAGCTGCTCAAAGCCTTGGTGGACAAAGAGCAACCCGGCCTCATCGTTCTCGGCAAACAAGCCATTGATGACGACTGCAACCAAACCGGCCAAATGCTGGCCGCCCTGGCCGATTTGCCCCAAGCCACCAACGCCAGCAAAGTCGAGATCGCTGACAACCAAGCCGTTGTCACCCGTGAAGTCGATGGCGGCGCCGAGACGCTGGCGATCAGCCTGCCCGCTGTGGTCACCACCGATCTGCGTTTGAACGAGCCACGCTACGTCACCTTGCCCAACATCATGAAGGCCAAGAAGAAGCAACTCGACGTGTTCAGCCCCGCTGACCTGGGCGTGGACGTGACCCCCCGCATCAAAACCCTCAAAGTCAGCGAGCCGCCCCAGCGCAGTGCCGGTATCAAGGTGCCCGACGTGGCAACCTTGGTCGCCAAGCTCAAGAACGAAGCCAAAGTCATCTAAGCAGATTGACCCTTTAGGAGAACACACACATGACATCCTTAGTTATTGCCGAACACGACAACGCCAGCATCAAAGGCGCCACCCTCAACACCGTTGCCGCCGCCCTCATCTGCGGTGGTGATGTTCACGTTCTGGTGGCTGGTGCCAATGCAGCCGCTGCAGCCGCTGCCGCTGCCCAGATCGCAGGCGTTGCCAAAGTCATCCACGCTGAAGGCGAGCAGTTTGCCCACGGTCTGGCTGAAAACGTCGCCGCCCAAGTGGTCGCCCTCGCAGGCAACTACAGCCACATCCTGTTCCCATCGACAGCCGCTGGTAAAAACGTTGCCCCTCGCGTCGCTGCCAAGCTGGATGTGGGCCAGATCAGCGACATCACCAAAGTGATCGCCGCCGACACCTTCGAGCGCCCCATCTACGCCGGTAACGCCATCGCCACCGTGCAAAGCCTGGACGCTACCAAAGTCATCACCGTGCGCACCACCGGCTTCGACCCCGCTGCTGCCAGTGGCGGCGCAGCAGCCATTGAAGTTGCTTCTGCCGTGGCCGACAGCGGCAAGAGCAGCTTCAAAGGCAGCGAGATCGCCAAGAACGACCGCCCTGAACTGACCGCCGCCAAAATCATCGTCAGCGGTGGCCGTGCCCTGGGTTCCAGCGAGAAGTTTGCCGAAGTGATGACCCCACTGGCTGACAAGCTCGGTGCCGCCATGGGGGCATCCCGTGCCGCTGTGGACGCAGGTTACGCGCCCAACGACTGGCAAGTCGGCCAGACCGGCAAGATCGTCGCGCCCCAGCTGTACATCGCCGCCGGTATCTCGGGTGCTATCCAGCACTTGGCCGGCATGAAGGACAGCAAGGTCATCGTCGCGATCAACAAGGACGAAGAAGCGCCTATTTTCAGTGTGGCGGATTACGGCCTGGTGGCTGACTTGTTCACGGCGGTGCCTGAGTTGGTGGCTGCCCTGTAAGTTCACCTCCCGCAGGACTTAAAACGCCTCCCGCAGCCCTCTTGACCCCCGTCAACAGGGCTGTTTTTTTACGCTCAAAACAGCTTTCCGAGACAAAAAAATGACCTACAAAGCCCCCATCAAAGACATGCTGTTCGCGATGAAGCATCTCGCCAACATCGAACAGGTAGCGCTGATTCCCGGTTTTGAAGACGCTGGTTTCGAGACTGCCCAAGCCGTGCTTGAAGAATGCGCCAAGTTCAATGAAAACGTGTTGGCCCCGCTGAACTGGGAAGGCGACAAAAACCCCAGCAGCTGGAAAGACGGCAAAGTTACCACCACGCCTGGTTTCAAAGAAGCCTTCAAACAGTACACCGATGGCGGCTGGCAAGGCTTGCAGCACCCGACGGAATACGGCGGGCAAGCCCTGCCCAAGTTGATTGGCGCAGCCTGCGTGGAAATGCTGAACTCCGCCAACATGAGCTTCGCCCTGTGCCCGCTGCTGACCGACGGCAACATCGAAGCCCTGCTGACAGCCGGTTCCGATGCGCTCAAAGCCACCTACCTGCACAAGCTGGTCAGCGGTCAGTGGACGGGCACGATGAACCTGACCGAGCCACAAGCCGGTTCCGATTTGGCGATGGTGCGTACCAAGGCTGACCCGCAGCCCGATGGCACGTATAAGATTTTTGGCACCAAGATTTTCATCACCTACGGCGAACACGACATGGCCGAAAACATCGTCCACCTCGTGCTGGCCCGTGTCGCTGGTGCGCCTGAAGGCGTGAAGGGCATCAGCCTCTTTGTGGTGCCCAAGTTCATGGTGAACAAAGACGGCACGCTGGGCAGTCGCAATGATGCGCACTGCGTCAGCATCGAACACAAAATGGGCATCAAGGCCAGCCCCACAGCGGTGCTGCAATTCGGTGACAACGGCGGTGCTGTGGGTTACTTGGTAGGCGAGGAAAACCGGGGCCTGGAGTACATGTTCATCATGATGAACGCCGCCCGCTACGCCGTGGGCACGCAAGGGATTGCGGTGGCCGAGCGCTCGTACCAGCAGGCTGTGAATTTCGCCAAAGACCGTGTGCAAAGCCGCCCCGTGGACGGCTCCATCAAGGCCAGCGCGCCCATCATCCACCACCCGGATGTGAAGCGCATGCTGATGACGATGCGTGCCTACATCGAAGGCTGCCGCTCTATGGCGACCGTCGCTGCTGCTGCTTACGATGCAGCCCACAAGCACCCTGATCCTGAAGTGCGCAAGCAAAACACCTTGTTCTATGAATTCATGGTGCCGCTGGTCAAGGGCTACAGCACCGAGATGAGTTTGGAAGTCACGTCTTTGGGCGTGCAGGTTCACGGCGGCATGGGCTTCATCGAGGAAACCGGTGCTGCCCAGCACTACCGTGATGCCAAAATTTTGACCATCTACGAAGGCACCACCGCCATCCAGGCGAACGACTTGGTCGGCCGCAAAACCATGCGCGATGGCGGCCAAACTGCCAAAGCCATTGCCGCTCAGATTGAGTTAACAGAAACCGAACTCACCGCCTTGGGCACGGCCGATGCCGTGGCCGTCGCCAAACGCCTCAAAGCTGCCCGCTTGGCCTTTGTGGACGTGGTGAATTTCGTTGCAGGTAACACCAAGTCATCGCCCAACGCCGTGTTTGCAGGCAGCGTGCCTTACCTGATGCTGGCGGGCAATTTGATGGCCGGTTGGCAAATGGGCCGGGCTTTGTTGGCCGCACAGCGCGAGTTGACCAATGGAGAAGATGCGGCTTTCATGCAGGCCAAAATCACCACCGCCCGCTTCTACGCCGACCACCTGCTGACCAAAGCGCCAGGGATGCGTGACAGCATCGTCGAAGGTGCGGAGTGCGTGACAGCGCTGGCCTTAGATGCTTTTTGATTTGCTATTTTTTTTGTAGCTGCTACAGCCCATCTGATAAGCCGTAGCAGGTGTTTTAACCCTTCAATCTGATCGAAATTCATGTCCAAGCTGCCCCTTCCTTTGCAAAACCTGCCTTTGCCCATCATTGCCTCGCCGTTGTTCATCATCAGCACGCCCAAATCGGTGATCGCCCAGTGCATCTCAGGCGTGGTGGGCTCCATGCCCGCGCTCAATGCCCGCCCTGCGGCACAGCTCGAAGAATGGCTGATTGAAATCACCGAAACCTTGGCCGCGTACAACAAGGCCAACCCCGACAAACCCGCTGCGCCTTTCGCCATCAACCAGATCGTCCATAAAAGCAACGACCGCTTAGAGCACGACATGGCGATGTGCGTCAAATACAAGGTGCCGATCATCATCACCAGCCTGGGCGCGCGCGAAGATATCAATGCCGCTGCGCACAGCTACGGTGGCGTGGTGCTACACGACATCATCAACAACAAGCACGCCCGCAAAGCCATCGAAAAAGGCGCAGATGGCCTGATTGCTGTGGCGGCTGGTGCGGGTGGCCACGCGGGTGTCAAAAGCCCCTTTGCCTTGATCCAGGAAATCCGCCAGTGGTTTGACGGCCCCGTGGCCTTGAGTGGTTCCATCAGCACCGGCGACGCCGTGCTGGCCGCTCAGGCCATGGGCGCTGACTTTGCCTACATCGGCTCGGCCTTCATTGCGACTGAAGAAGCCCGTGCCGTAGAAGGCTACAAGCAGGCTATTGTGGACAGCAGCTCGGACGATATCGTCTACAGCAACCTGTTTACCGGCGTGCATGGCAACTATTTGGCACCCAGCATCCGCGCCGCAGGCATGGACCCCGAGAACCTGCCCGAAGGTGATCTCAAGACCATGAACTTTGCTACCGGCGAAGGCAGCAAGGCCAAAGCATGGAAGGAGATTTGGGGCTGCGGCCAGGGCATTGGCGCGGTGAACAAGATTTCCACCACCGCAGATTTTGTTGGCAAACTCAAGCGCGAATACACCGCTGCACGGGCGCGCTTGCAGCTGGCTTAAGCTTCAGTACCTTCATCCCCGCCTTCGCGAGGATGAAGGATGGATGAGCTGGCGTCAGGCGCTTGCCATCAACGCTTCTTTGACGAAATCCAGCCGGTCTTGTCCAAAGAACATCTCGTCTCCCACAAACACCGTGGGCGCACCAAACACCCCACGCTGTACCGCTGCTTCGGTGTTGGCTTTCAAAGTTGCCTTCACCTCGGCATCCCCCACCAGCGCCATGATGTCCGCTGCTGCGAACCCGGCCTTTTCAAACACCTGCACCGTGAGTGCCGGGTCGTTCAGGTTCTGTGAATCCACCCACATGGCGTTGAATACGGCACGCAGCACCGCATCGAAGCGTTCGGGCTGGCGCAGCTGAATACCCACAATGGCGCGCATCAGCGTCAAGGTGTTGATCGGGAAGTGGGGGTTCATCACCAGCGTCACGCCGTAGCGCTTGGCAAACCTGCCCAAGTCCTTGCTCATGTAGCGTCCCTTGAGCGGCACGCTGGCGGGTGACGCATTGCCCGTTGCCTGGAACACCCCGCCCAGCAGCATCGGCTTGTAGACCAGCGTGGCACCGGTTTGGGTGCAGAGCCGGGGCAGCTGTGTCCAGGCCAAATAGGATGCGGGGCTGCCGACATCGAAAAAGAACTCTGTGGTGCGAACCATGAGGTGTCTCCTAAGTTATTCCATTGCCATTGCAAAAAAAATCCACCGCATGACAATCATCGTGCGTTTGATTCTTCATTTTTACCCAGCTCAAGCCATGAACTCTGTCACCCCCGCTACCCTGCCTGCACCCCGTGTCGCCCTCGTCATCGGAGCGGGGGACTCCACCGGTGGTGCCATCGCCAAGCGCTTCGCCAAAGAAGGTTACATCGCTTGCATGACCCGGCGCAATGCCGACAAGCTGCAACCGCTGATTGACAGCATCCACGCCGACGGCGGGCAAGCGTTCGGCTATGCCAGCGATGCACGCAAAGAGGAAGAAGTGACGGCGCTGTTTGAGTCCATTGAGGCCGAGCACGGCCCCATCGACGTGATGGTGTTCAACATCGGTGCCAACGTGCCTTGCAGCATCCTTGATGAAACAGCACGCAAGTACTTCAAGATTTGGGAGATGGCCTGCTTCAGCGGCTTCCTGAACGCGCAAGCCGCCGCACGGCGCATGGTCAAGCGTGGCCACGGTACGATTTTGTTCACGGGCGCCACAGCGGGTCTACGAGGTTCAGCCAACTTCGCCGCTTTTGCCGGTGCCAAACACGCTCTGCGTGCCCTGGCTCAAAGCATGGCCCGTGAACTGGGGCCGCAAAACATCCACGTCGCCCATGTGGTGGTGGACGGTGCCATCGACACTGATTTCATCCGCACCAGCTTCCCTGAGCGCTACGCCTTGAAAGACCAGGACGGGATTTTGAACCCCGACCACATTGCAGAGAACTACTGGCATCTGCACGCGCAGCCCAGAGATGCGTGGACGTTTGAGCTGGATTTGCGGCCTTATATGGAACGCTGGTAGGCGTAAAACACCAAGCAGTGTGTAGCCTCACATCCGCAGCGCGCCCGCATACCCCGTCATCTCCAAATACCCGCGCCCGACCCTGTGGCCGTTGCTGTCGAGCAGCTCGCACAGACCTTCCCAGTAGATCGCACCGGCCGAACCCCGGCTGTCCAGTTCCTGGTTTTCCACCAGCGCACGCACGGTGTAGAAGTCTGAGGGTGTGCGTACCAGCCATTCGATGGGGTAGTTGGCTTGGCTCAGCGGGCTTTTCCAGTAGCGCAGGGGGCGGAAGACCACTTCCCCGCGGCTGAACGCGTAGGTTTTCCCCTGCGTGGCTTGCCCCGCACTGCGGAACGAGCCACCATCCCACAGGGCTTTACCGTCTTTGTTCCGCAGGCGAAAGGCAGTGAGGGCGCTGCCGTCGTCCAGGTTCATACCGATCCAGTCCCAGCCTACGGCGTCGGGGTGCAGCAGTTCTTCGCTCCATTCGTGGTCCAGCCAGGCTTTGCCCTTCACCTCGAACGATTTGCCTTGCACGCTCAAGCTGCCCAGCACCGCCATCTGCGGTTGGCTGTAATAAAAGCTGACCTGCGCAGCTTGCGGGCCTTTGCGCGACAAGCCCTTGTCGCCTTGCCGCAGCAGGGGTTGGGTGCTGGTGCATTTCAGGTCGATGCTGAGGTCGCGTCCTGGCAATTTGGCTTGGTAGACGCTGCCTTCTGGGGCATCGGGGTTGTACTTGTCGCGCACTGCACTGCGTTTGAGCGACCAGTCTCGCAGTTCCAGCACGGTGTTGCGCTTGCTGGCTGAGGCCTGGTCGATGTTCTCTGCACCGCTGGAGCGGGCGATGCGCTGGTCGTGCCAGAGTTTTTGGCCTTTCACATCCGTCACTGCCGCATGGGCAAAGATCAGTTGTTTGGCCGCGAAGGTGGAGCGCATGCCCTGCGTGGCGTCCACCCGGGAGCGGAAGAACGTCAGCTGGAAGCCAAAATCAGGTTCAGCCAGCGCTACGGCCTCCGCGTCAGTGCGTTCACGGCCCGTGGTTTTGAAGGCCTGGCCGGTGATGTACCACCACTCGGTGCGAAAGTCCGGGTGTGCGCCGTGGTCGCGGGGGAATTCCAGCGTTCCCCCTGCGATAGCCTGTGCGGGGCCATTGACACCCAGACCCAAGCCTGAACCTAGGCCCAGCGCAGCCAGTGGGCCGCCCATGACCAGATCACGTCGGCGGTTCATGCTGGAATGCCTTCGAGTGTGGCCATCAATGCCAACTGTGCCTGGCTGCAATCGCCAATCTGGGTGTTGACCCAATCATCGTTGTAATAACTCGGTAAATAGCGTTCGCCCGCATCGCACAGCAGGGAGAGGATGGAGCCTGTCTCTCCCCGCGCTGCCATTTCTTGCGCCAGCGTCACCATGCCCACCAGGTTCGTCCCCGTGGACGGCCCCACACGCCGCCCTAGTTTGACGTTCAGCAGCCGCATCGCCGCAATGGAGTCCACGTTAGCGACCTCCACCATGCGGTCCACCACGTTGCGCACAAAGCTGGCCTCAACGCGCGGGCGGCCAATGCCTTCGATGCGTGAACCCGGGCCACACAGTGTGGTGTCGCCGCTGTGGTGGTAGGCGCTGAAGACGGAGCCTTCAGGGTCCACCACACAGACCCCGGTGGCGTGGCGCTGGTAGCGCACAAAGCGCCCGATCGTCGCGCTGGTGCCGCCCGTGCCCGCACCCACCACGATCCAGCGCGGGATGGGGTGGCGCTCGCGCTCCATCTGGTGGAACATGCTTTGGGCGATGTTGTTGTTGCCTCGCCAGTCGGTGGCACGCTCGGCGTAGGTGAACTGATCCATGTAGTGGCCATTCGTGGTCATGGCTATGCTGCGGGCCGCCTCGTAGACCTCTGCCGCGCTGTCTACCCAATGGCAGCGCCCGCCGTGGAATTCAATTTGCGCGACTTTCTCAGGCGACGTACTGCGCGGCATCACGGCTACAAATGGCAGCCCCAGCAGCCGGGCGAAGTAAGCCTCACTGACGGCGGTAGACCCACTGGACGCTTCGACAATCGTCGATTGCGCAGTGATCCAGCCATTGCACAGCGCGTACAAAAACAGTGACCGCGCCAGCCGGTGCTTGAGGCTGCCCGTGGGGTGGGTGGATTCGTCCTTCAGATAAAAATCGATGCCCAGCGCCGTGAAATAAGGGATGGGCAGAGGGATCAAATGCGTGTCCGCACTGCGCTGGAAATCCGCTTCAATGCGGGCAATGGCGGTGCTGAGCCAAGAGGAGTTCATCGGTGGGCTTTCTGAGTTCTGAGACCAAGCAGGTCTTGTCGGGGGGCGGTATGGGCTGTTGGCGTTAAATCCGTCACCAATCCTCTTTCACCGCCAGCACGGCATCCTTGCCCGCTGCTGCCCGCCCGGCCAGCCATGCGGTGCCTGTACCGGCCAGCACCACCGCTGCGCACAGCACGATCAGCCGCAGCCACGGCACAGCCAAATCCATGGTCCAGTGGAAGCTTTGGGGGTTCACCACATCGACCAGCACGATGGCAACCACCAGCCCCAGCACCAGTCCGGCGATGGCACCGATCACCGTCCAGACCAGGCCTTCACCGGCAACCACGCTCAGCACCTGGCGGCGGGTCAAGCCCAGATGGGCCAGCAGGCCGAATTCTTTGCGCCGCGCCAGCACTTGCGCGCTGAAGCTTGCCGCCACGCCAAAGAGGCCAATCGCGATCGCCACCGCCTGCAGCCAGTAGGTGACGGCAAAGCTGCGGTCAAAAATCGCCAGCGACACGGCACGGATTTGCGCCGCGCTGGAGAACTCAAGCAGCTGGCTGGCGGCGCTGTCGGCACCGAAATTCAGATCCGCCAGTTTGCGGATGCCGGTTTGCACGCCTTCCGGGGCCACGCCGTCGTGCAGCCACAGCGCCAAATCGTTCACCCGGTGATCGCCGGTCAGGCGCACAAAGTCGCTTTGGTCAATGGCAATAGAGCCGTGTTGGCGGGCGTAGTCGCGCCAGATGCCTGCGACAAAGAAGTTTGCTCCTGAAAGCGTAGCTTGTGAAGCTGATCCAGCTTGCGCAGAAGGGCTAAAAGGTCTAAAAAATTCACCAGGATGCACGTTGTAGAGGTCGGCAAAGGCTTCACTGACGAACACGGGCACCGCATCCCTGGATTTGGCGTTGTCCGTGGGCATGACTACAGGTGTACCCACCAGTGGCAACGCGGCCAGTGGATCGTCCAAGGGGCGCGAAATCAATGCCACGGGCGGACGTGTCGGGTCAAGTTGCAGGCTGGAGACGCGCAGCGCGGTGAGCTTTTTCACACCTGGCAGCAGCGCCACGTTTTGCACGAAGGCGGGCTCGAAATACACGCTGTCGCCCGCTGTAGCCGAATTTGCCATGCGCACGTACAGGCCCGCAGGCAGCACCACGTCCAGCCAGGCCGTCACCGATTGGCGAAAGCTCGTCACCATCACCGTCAGGGCCACCGCCAAACTGAGCGAGGCTACTACGCCGCTGATGGCTATGGCAGCGGTGTCGCGCTGCCGCCGGGCCCGTTCCACTGCCAGCATGGGCAGCACGCGCCGGGCGACCAAGGGGCTGAGCGCGTCATACAGCAGTGCAATGCCACCGGGCAGCGCGCTGATGCCACCGAGCAAAATCAGCGCCACCGACAGGTAGGCCGCCAAAGGAATGCCAAACAGGGGTGGTACGCCCGACAGCAGGGCACCAATAGCTATCAAAATGATACCAAACCACCGGTGCTGACCCGCACTGCCGGGTGCCAGCCCCAAACCTTTCAGCGTCTGCGCTGGGGGCAGTCGCTGTGCTTGCCGGGCTGGCCACCAGCCGCCCGCAGCGGCTGCCAGCACACCCAAAATGCCATAGACCAACGCCGCGCCAGTGCTCCATTGCAGGTGCGGCGTCACACCTGGAAAGTAGCCGCCACCCAAGTCCCCGCCCAGCACGGCCAAGGCCACCGCTGCCAGCGTGGTACCCAGTGCCAGCCCCAGCACGCTGCCCAGCACACCCAAAATGACCGATTCCGCCAGCACCAAGTGCAAGCGCTGTGCAGGCGTTAAGCCCAGTACCCCCAACAACGCGAACTGCTGCGCCCGCTTGGCCACGCTGAGCGATAGCACTGAAAATACCAAAAACGCACCGGTGAACAGCGCCACCAGCGCCAGCACCGTCAGGTTTACCCGGTAGGCCCGCGACAGAGCGCTGATGCGCTGGTTCGCGTCGTCTGGCTCAGTCGCCGTCACTTGGCCTGCAAAGCCCGGCAGCGCCTGTATGTCGGCCAAAAACGCAGCCCGATCAGCCCCTGTTTGCAAGCGAATGTCAATGCGGCTGAGCTGGCCCAGCTTGCCGAACAGCTCTTGCACAGCGGCAATGTCCATGACTGCTAAAGCTGGGCTGTTGGCCGTTAGGCCGCTGTCTGCCGCATTGCCCATCACGCTACCGGCCACCCGCAGGGTTTGCAAACGCATCCCGGTTTGCACGCTCAGCACCTCGGTGCCTGGGCGGGTGGGGCGTTGGTTTTTTTCAGAGGGTTGGGTTCGCAGCAAAGCCATGGCGCTGGCGTTCAGAAAGACGGTGTCGGGCGCGAACAGGGCATAGGCACCACTGTTGTCAGCCGTTGTGCTTTCGGGGAAAGGCACCGGCATCAGCGCCGGGGCTACGCGCGCGATCACCAGCGCATCCACCCCCAAAATTTTCAAGGTTTTACGCTCGCTCCCCACTGGCAAGGCATAGGTGCTGACCTCGACCACCGGGCTGGCCGCCAGCACCGAGGGGTGGCGCGCCAACTCGCCGTACAGTGCCTCGTCAAACCCCGTGGCAACGGCCCGCAACGACAAATCCGGCTCGCCATTCACTGAGCGCACTGCACCCGAGAACTCGCTCAAGGCGGAGGCGTTAATCAGGTGAACCGAAAACGCCAGCGCCACGCCCAGCATCACCGCCACCACAGCCGCCGCGTTACGCCAAGGGTTGTGGCGCAGTTCCCGCCAAGAAAAGGTGCGCAATAAATCAAGCATGGTGGGATTGTGCCCGCGATACGCCACCACGTTCTGTGCTGCCAGGGGCTGCACAGTGCTTGAAACCGAATAAACATTCGCCTATACTGACAGCCATGAAACCCAAATGCGACGACAAACTCCGCGCTATTGCCGAGGCGACCTTCGCCTTGGTCGAGCAAACGGGTTTGAGTGGCCTCACCATGGCGAGCATTGCCAAGGCGGCAGGCATGGCCACCAGCACGCTCTATGTGTATTACCCGTCCAAAGATGCCCTGATTTCTGAGCTCTACCAAGCCGCCAAAACCGCCACCGCCCAGCGCCTGATGGAGGGCGTGTCCGACGCGCCTACCCTGCGCAGCAGTGTGCGTTGCATGTGGAACAACATGCTGCGCAACCGGCTCGACCATTACGCCGAGGTGGTGTTCCAAGAGCAGTACTACAACTCCCCCTGGTTCACGCAGGGCAGCCGTGAGCTGGTGTCCAAGCTGTTTGCCGGGTTTTTTACGTTGCTCGAAGAAGGTCAGCGTCAGGAGCAATTGAAGGCTGTGCCCACACCGATGCTGACAGGGTGCCTGTTTGGCTCGGTGCGCGAAACGGTGAATTTGATCCGCAGCCAAGCGATAGCGGAAGATGAGTCCGCACTGAACATGGCATTTTCATTGTGTTGGGATGGCATCAAAGCCTAAGATGAGGCGTGCTTTAAGTACATTTTTGATTTTTAACCGAATAAATATTCATTTATTATGAAAACTGCACGCGTTATCAAGATCTGCCTGGGGCTGGTGGCTGTTGCGCTCATGGCCGCGTGCAGCACGCCCCGCGACAAGGTGTGTGAAAGCCCGTATGCGCAATCGCCGCAGTACAAGGGCTGCGGCTTTCGCAATATGGACAATCCCGATGCCCTGCCCGCGCAAAGTACCTTGAAAATTTACTGGCGCATGTTGACCGAAACGAAGGTCAGCACGGTGCCGGTGGACGCGATTCCGATGCAGCCCTTGAGCCGTACTCAGCTGGACGCCTTGGACGGCACACGTAATCATGTGGTGCGGCTGGGCCATTCGTCGCACTTGCTCAAATTGCGTGGCAGTTACTGGTTGATTGACCCGGTGTTCAGCGAGCGCACCTCACCCTTGCAGTGGATTGGCCCCAAGCGCTTTCACCCCACCCCGATTGCGCTGACAGAACTCCCGGAGATCGAAGGTTTGGTGCTGTCGCACGACCATTACGACCACCTGGACACCGCCACCATCGCGTACCTGAACGGTAAGGTGAAGCGGTATTTTGTGCCCTTGGGCATTGGCCGTCGCCTGCAAGGCATGGGTGTTGCCGCTGAGCGCATCACCGAGCTGGACTGGTGGCAAACCCAGGTGCAGGGCGGTGTGACGCTGACGGCCACACCGGCTCAGCATTTCTCGGGGCGCACCTTGAGCGACCGTGATGAGACGCTGTGGGCCTCTTGGGTGATTCAAAGTGGTGACCAGCGTATTTTTTACAGCGGTGATTCGGGTTACTTCCCCGGCTTCAAGCAGATTGGCACGCGCTTTGGCGGCTTCGATCTGGCGTTGATGGAAAACGGTGCTTACGACAGCTACTGGCCTGCCGTTCACATGACGCCGGAGCAAACCCTGCAAGCCTTTCAAGACATCAAGGGCAAGACGCTCTATGGCGTGCACAACAGCACTTTCGATCTGGCCTTTCACCGCTGGCAAGACCCACTGGAGCGTTTGGCTGCTCTGGCTGATCACAACAACATCGAGCTGGCCACGCCCCTGATCGGCGAGGTGCTGACGGTGGGGCAAGCTCGCACCAACGTGCAGTGGTGGAAAGGCCTGCGCTAAACCGTATTTTTTCTGCAATCCCTGCGTTCTTTCAACTTTTTCAAAAAAATAGCCCCACCATGACCACCCTCAATATCAATGGCAAAGACCTGAGCGTCGATGCTGACCCCTCTACCCCCATTCTCTGGGCCTTGCGCGACACGCTGGGCATGACCGGCACCAAGTTTGGCTGTGGCCAGGCGCTTTGCGGCGCGTGTACCGTGCATCTGAATGGCCAGGCCATCCGTTCATGCATCACGCCGATTTCTGCGGCAGCCGGACAAAAAATCACCACCATCGAAGCGGCGGTGAACGACAAAGTGGGCAAAGCTGTCCATGTCGCGTGGGTCAAGCACGACGTGGCGCAGTGCGGCTACTGTCAAAGCGGCCAGATCATGAGCGCAACGGCCCTGCTCCAAACCAAAAAGAAACCCACAGATGCCGATATCGACGCGGCGATGGCGGGCAACATTTGCCGCTGTGGCACCTATGTGCGCATCCGCGCCGCCATTCATGACGCTGCCAGCACTCTGGCTTAACGCTAGCAAGGACACACCATGCACTTCGATATGAATAACTTAGAGATGCCAAAACACCTGTCACTGCTTGCTGAGAAAGCGCAGGCAGCTACGGATTTTGTAGCAAACGATGTCAGTATCAGTAGCGCTGCCATGCCGCGCCGCAGCTTTTTGAAGGCGGCCACCGCCAGTGGCTTTGCCTTGGGGGCTTATCCGATGTTGGCCAGTGCGCAAGAGGCAACCCCAGCCAAATCTGCTGCCCTCAAGCCCACACAGCAACCGTCCGCTTTTGTCCATATCGACAAGGACGGCACCGTCACAGTCACCATCAACCGGCTCGATTTCGGCCAGGGTGTGCAAACAGGCCTGCCGATGATCCTGGCTGAAGAGCTGGACGCCGACTGGGCCCGCGTCAAGAGCGTCCACGGCTCGAACAACCCGGCCTATGTGGACCCTGCGTTTGGCATCCACCTTACCGGCGGCTCCGGCTCCATCCGCAACTCGTACACCCAGTACCGCGAACTGGGTGCCCGCACCCGCGCCATGCTGGTGAATGCCGCTGCGGTGCAGTGGAATGTGGATGCGTCCACCTTGCGCACGCAAAGCGGGAACGTGATTGGCCCCGGCGGCAAAAAACTGAGCTATGGCGATTTGGCAGAGGCCGCCATGCAGCAGCCTGTGCCCGAGAAAGTCACCCTCAAAGACCCGCAGGATTTCCGCATCATCGGCAAGCCTACCGGGCGCATTGACGCGTCTGCCAAATCCAGCGGCACACAAAACTACGGCATCGACGTGCGCTTGCCCGGCATGTTGACGGCGGTGGTGGCGCACCCACCCGTGTTCGGTGGCAGACTCGCCTCGTTGGACGACAGCGCTGCCAAAGCCGTGAAGGGCGTGAAAGCCGTGCTGCGCGTGCCGCTAGATCGGGGCGGCGAAGGCGTGGCCGTGGTGGCGGATGGCTACTGGGCGGCCAAACTGGGCCGCGAAGCCTTGAAAATCGTCTGGGACAGCAGCGCTGTGGACAAGACGGATTCTGCCAAGCAGCTGGTCAGCTACCAAGCCTTGGCGAAGAAAACGGGTACGCTCAAGTACAACGACGATGTGTCCAAGATAGCCGCTGCACCGCACAAAATCAGCGCCGAGTTCGTCTTCCCCTACCTTGCCCATGCACCGATGGAGCCGCTGAACTGCACGGTGGCCGTCACTGGCGACAAGGCCGAGCTGTGGCTGGGCACGCAAATGCCCGGCTTTGACGGCATGGCGGCGAGCAAGGTGCTGGGCGTGCCGCCGCAAAACGTCAAAATCAATGTGCAAATGGCTGGTGGCGGTTTTGGCCGGCGTGCCATTCCCACCAGTGATTACGTGGTCGAAGCCTGCACCATCGCCAAAGCCGCCTACACCGCTGGTCTGAACGCTCCGGTGCGCACCCTGTGGAGCCGTGAGGACGACATCAAAGGCGGTTACTACCGCCCCATGACGGTTCACCGCGCCGACATCGGCTTCAACGCCCAAGGTGAGATTGCGGGCTGGGATCACGTGATCGTCAGCCAGTCGATCTTGATGGGCACGCTGTTCGAGTCCATGTTGGTGAAAGACGGCATCGACGGCACCTCTGTGGAGGGGATGCGCGAACCGTATGAATTGCCCATGCGCCTCTCCGTTCACCATCCCAAGGTCAATGTGCCCGTGCTCTGGTGGCGCAGCGTGGGCTCCACCCACACCGCGTTCGTCATGGAAACGCTGATCGACGAAATCGCGACAGCCACGAAGCAAGACCCGGTGGCCTACCGCTTTAAGCTGATGGGCGACAAGCACCCTCGCCACAAAGCCGCGTTGCAAATGGCGGTGGACAAATCCGGCTACGGCAAAAAGAAACTCGCCCCTGGCCGCGCCTGGGGCGTGGCGGTGCATGAGTCGTTCCAGTCGGTGGTGGCCTATGTGGTGGAAGCGTCCGTCAAAAACGGCACGCCCAAGCTGCACAGCGTGACCGCAGGCGTGCATTGCAACCTGGCTGTCAACCCGAAAAGCGTGGAGGCCCAAGTGCAGGGCGCAGCGCTCATGGGCCTGTCGATGTGCTTGCCCGGTGCCGCCATCACGTTGAAAGACGGTGCTGTCGAGCAAAGCAACTTCGGGGACTTCGTGGTGCCTCGCATCACCGACATGCCGCAGATGGCCGTGCATATCGTGCCGAGTGCGGATGCGCCTACGGGCATTGGCGAACCTGGGTTGCCAGCGCTGGCACCCGCCTTTGCGAATGCGGTGGCGAAACTGACGGGCAAGCGGCTGCGGGAGCTGCCGTTCAAGCTGGCGTAGCCACCCTCAAGCCTGCCACACCCCATACCCTGCTTCGCGCAGGGCTATGCCCAATTCCACCTCCATGT
>JANXSZ010000008.1 GCA_025356445.1 Betaproteobacteria bacterium
CCCGAATGATCCGGTGATGCTGCCCAAAGGTTCCAAAAAGACCGATTGGGAAGTCGAGCTGGGTGCGGTCATCGGCAAACGCGCCCGCTACGTCTCGCAAAAAGAAGCCCTCAGCCATGTGGCCGGCTACTGCACCATCGACGACGTGAGCGAGCGTGAATACCAGCTGGAGCGCGGCAGCCAATGGGACAAGGGTAAAGGCTGCGACACCTTTGGCCCCATCGGCCCTTGGCTGGTGACGCGCGATGAAATAACCAACCCGCAAAAACTGGCAATGTGGCTGGACGTGAACGGCGTGCGCATGCAAACCGGTAACACCAAAACCATGATTTTCAGCGTAGCCAAAATCGTGAGCTACCTGAGCCAGTTCATGACGCTGGAGCCAGGCGATGTGATCACCACAGGCACGCCTCCCGGTGTCGGCCTGGGGATGAAGCCGAACCCTGTGTTCTTGAAGAAGGGCGACGTGGTAACGCTAGGGATTGAAGGCCTAGGGGAGCAGCGGCAGGAGGTGGTGGCGTTCAAGCTGTAGGGCTTGCGCTAAAGCTGGTTATCCCTCTACGCGCTTTGGGGAGGCCAGCTCAACATGTCACGTTTTAGGGGGCGTACGAAGTTGTATTTCTCTGGCGGTACGTATTTTTGGCCTCATTCGTGATACATCTCAAAATTAGGGTAAACCCGCTAAATTCTTAGAATCTCACACCTAGAAATCACCCCCTTCTGGCGGTCTCTCCTGATTTACTGCAAAATAGCACGATCGTTCGTTTATTTTGTCAGGATCCCATGTCTGTCAGTGCATTGCCCCGCAGAACACCCCGCCTTCCCGCCGCCGACACGGCCCGGGATGGGCGTGCTTCGCAAAAGGGTCAGCAAACCAAGGCCGCCATCGTGGATGCGGCCCTCGGTCTGGCCACCCACATTGGTCTCGAAGGCTTGAGCATTGGCGCGCTGGCTGAAGTGGCCCAGATGAGCAAGTCGGGCGTGTTTGCCCACTTCGGCTCGCGTGAAGAGCTGCAAATTTCGGTGGTGCGTGAATACCACGCACGGTTCGAGCAGGAAGTTTTTTACCCCGCCATGCAGGCCGAGCGTGGCCTGCCACGGGTGCGTGCCTTGTTTGACAACTGGATGAAGCGCACCTCGGTGGAACTGGATTCGGGGTGTATCTACATCAGTGGAGCCGTCGAGTTTGACGATCGGCCCGGCCCGGTGCGCGATGCGCTGGTGGGCACGGTACACACGTGGTTGGCGGCCATGCACCGTGCGCTGGCGCAGGCCAAAGAGGCGGGCCACTTGAATGTGGATGTGGATGTCGACCAGCTGCGGTTTGAGATCCATGGCTTGATTTTGGCGCTGCATTATGAAGCCCGGTTTTTGAAAACAGCGGGGTCTATCGAGCGGGCTGTCCGAGGTTTCAACAACATCCTGGCTGCGCACACCCCGGGCTGATTGGCCCTCTGCTTTCGCCTTTTTTCTTTACTTCTCAGCTATTTCCCTGTCTTTAACGGAGTCATCCATGCCTACCTATACCCCACCCCTGCGCGACATGCAATTTGTGATGCACGAAGTGCTCAAAGTGACGGACGATTTGAAGGCTTGCCCGCAGCATGCTGACATCGACGTGGACACCATCAACGCCGTGTTGGAAGAGGGCGGCAAGTTCGCGGCTGAAGTTACTTTCCCGCTGAACATCAGCGGCGACGAAGAAGGCTGCACGATTGACCGCACCACCCACGCTGTTACCACGCCCAAGGGCTTCAAAGCGGCGTATGACAAGTACGTTGAAGGTGGCTGGCCAGGCTTGAGCTGTGATCCGGCTTTCGGCGGGCAGGGACTGCCATTGGTGGTGAACCAGTGCTTTTACGAGATGCTCAACAGCGCTAACCAAGCTTGGACGATGTACCCCGGCCTGACCCACGGTGCCCACGCTGCCTTGCACACGCACGGCACCGACGAGCAAAAGCAGACGTACCTGCACAAAATGACCAGCGGTGAATGGACAGGTTCCATGTGCCTCACCGAACCTCATTGCGGTACCGATTTGGGCCTGATGCGTACCAAGGCCGAGGCGCTGCCTGACGGCACCTACAAAATCACGGGTAACAAGATTTTCATCAGCGCTGGTGATCATGACATGACGAGCAACATCGTGCATTTGGTGCTGGCCCGCTTGACCGATGCGCCCCCTGGCATCAAGGGCGTTAGCCTGTTCATCGTGCCCAAGTTTTTGGTCAACAAAGACGGCTCGCTGGGTGCGGCCAACAACATTTACTGCGGTGGCCTGGAGCACAAAATGGGCATCCACGGCAACGCTACGGCGCAGATGGTGATTGACGGCGCCATCGGTACCATGGTGGGCCAGCCCAACAAGGGCATGCAAGGCATGTTCGTGATGATGAACGCTGCCCGTTTGGGTGTAGGCAACCAGTCGCTGGGTTTGACCGAAGTGGCTTACCAAAACGCCTTGGCGTATGCCAAAGACCGCATTCAGATGCGTTCGCTTTCTGGCCCTAAAGCCAAAGACAAAGCTGCTGACCCCATCATTGTTCACCCTGATGTGCGCAAGATGCTGTTGACCGCCAAGGCCTACGCTGAAGGTGGCCGTGCGCTGGCTACTTACTGCGCGGTGCTGCTGGACAAGGAGCACAGTCACCCTGATGCCAAAGTGCGCCAAGACAGTGGTGAGATGCTTTCTTTGCTGACCCCTATCGTCAAAGCCTTTTTGACTGACAACGGCCACATCAGCACCAATGCCTGTATGCAGGTGTTTGGTGGCCACGGCTTCATCAAAGAGTGGGGCATGGAGCAGTTTGTGCGCGACAACCGTATCAACATGATTTACGAGGGCACCAACACCATCCAGAGCCTGGATTTACTGGGCCGCAAAGTGCTGGGCAACAACGGCGCAACGCTGAAGAAGTTTGGCAAGCTGGTGGGCGCCTTGGTGATGGAAGAAGGCGTGAACGAGAAGATGGCTGAGTTCATCAACCCCATCGCCTATTTAGGCGACCAAGTGACCAAGCTGACGACAGAAATGGGCTTCAAGGCCTTCCAGAATCCTGACGAAGTGGGTGCTGCTGCGGTGGACTATTTGCGTGTTGCTGGGCATTTGGTGTTTGGCTACTTCTGGGCACGCATGGCGCAAGTGGCGCTGCGTGAGATTGCTGCGGGCAACACAGACCAGTTCTATGTGGCCAAGCTGCAAACCGCACGGTTTTACTTTGCCAAGTTGTTCCCTGAGACTGCGTCGCTGATGCGCACCGCCCGTACCGGCAGTGCGGTGTTGATGGACACCGATGCAGCTTTGGCCTGATTGAGCAGCGTCTGGCGTCCTTTTGATGTCTTGCCCCTAAACCCTCCTGGGAAATGATGATGAACAAAGCTGTAATCGTGTTGGCTGGTTTGGCGCTGGGGGTGGGGTCTTCCGTCTTTGCCCAAATGTCGCCCGTCGGCCTGTGGCAAAGCGTAGATGACAAAACCGGCCAACCCAAAGCGGAAATTCGCATCACCGCCAACAGCGCGGGCTTGCTCAATGGCGCGATTGAAAAAGCCCTGGTGCAAGGCAGTGAACCGATTTGCACCCAGTGCACTGATGACCGCAAAGACAAACCCAAGCTGGGCATGGAAATCATCCGAGGTGCCAAAAAAGCGGAGGGCAAGGAGGTGTGGGAAGACGGCAAAATTCTCGATCCTGAAAACGGCAAAAACTACACCTTGCGTTTGACGCCCATCGAAGGCGGCAAAAAACTCGAAGTGCGCGGCTCGTTCGGCCCCTTTGGCCGCACGCAAACCTGGAACCGTGTGCAGTGAATGCCACAAGGAAATAAATAAATGTCTCGCTTTCAAATTAAAAAAGTTGCAGTCCTGGGTGCAGGCGTGATGGGTGCGCAAATTGCCGCCCATCTAGTCAACGTCAAAGTACAGGTCGTGCTGTTTGATCTTCCCGCCAAAGAGGGCTCCAAGAACGGCATCGTCACTAAAGCCATCGACGGTCTGAAAAAACTCAAACCTTCGCCGCTGGGCGTTGCAGAGGACGCCGCCTTGATTGGGCAGGCCAATTACGAAGAGCATTTGGAGCAGCTCAAAGACTGCGATCTCATCATCGAGGCCATTGCCGAGCGCATGGACTGGAAGCTCGACCTCTACAAAAAGATAGCTCCGTTTGTGGCCCCGCATGCGCTGGTGGCTTCCAATACCTCGGGTTTGTCGATCACCAAACTGAGCGAAGCGTTGCCAGAAGCCCTCAAGCCACGTTTTTGCGGCATCCACTTCTTCAACCCTCCCCGCTACATGTACCTGGTGGAGTTGATCAACACGCCCACCACGCAACCTGAAGCACTCGACCAGCTTGAAGCGTTCGTCACGACCAGCCTGGGCAAAGGCGTGGTGCGTGCCAAAGATTCGCCGAATTTCATCGCCAACCGCGTTGGCATCGCCGGCATGTTGGCCACGATGCATGAGGCAGACAAATTTGGTCTGACGTTTGACGTGGTGGACGACCTCACCGGCAAACGCCTGGGCCGCGCCAGCTCGGGCACCTTCCGCACCGCCGACGTCGTGGGACTGGACACCATGGCGCACGTCATCAAAACACTGCAAGACAATCTGAACGTGGAGACCGACCCGTTCTACCCCAGCTTTGGCACGCCACCCGTGCTGGCCAAGTTGTTGGAACTGGGCAACCTGGGGCAAAAAACCAAGGCAGGCTTCTTCAAGAAAGCAGGCCGCGATGTGATGCGCTTTGAGCTGGCTTCCGAGACTTACGTGCCCGCTGGCCAAAAAGCCGATGAAGTTTATGGCCGCATGCTCAAAAAGCCTGCGGGCGAGCGCCTTCGTTTGCTGCGTAACAGTGAAGGTGCACAGGGGCAATTCCTCTGGGCCATCCTGCGCAACAGCTTCCACTACGCCGCTATCCACCTCGCCAGCATCGCAGAGACTGCCCGTGATGTGGACTTGGCCATGCGCTGGGGTTTTGGGCTGAAGCAAGGCCCGTTCGAGCTGTGGCAAGAGGCCGGGTGGTTGACCGTGGCGAACTGGATCAAGGAAGACATCGCCAACGGTAAAACCCTGTGCCATGCGCCGCTGCCAGAGTGGGTGTTCAGTGGCCCGGTGGCCAGCGCTGGGGGGGTGCATACCGCTGAAGGTTCATGGAACCCCAGCACTTCAAAATTCGTAGCGCGCCATGCCCTGCCAGTCTACACAAGACAGCTTTTCCCTGAAACCTTGTCGGGTCATGCCCAAGGTTTGGGTTTGGGCGGCGCTGGTTTTGAGTCCGCTGGCAAAACCTTGCATGAAGATGCCGCGATTCGCCTGTGGACTTTGGATGGCGAAGTGCTCATCGCCAGCATCAAAACCAAGATGCACGCCATCAGTCCTGATGTGGCTGAAGGCCTGAGCTTGGCGGTTGATTTGGCCGAAAAAGACTACCAGGGCGTGGTGATTTGGTCTGGCGACGAGCCTTTCAGCGCCGGTGCTGACCTGCAAGCCATGTTGCCTGGCTTCATGATGGGCGGCGCAGCTGCCATCAACGAAGCCGAGCACGAGTTGCAACGCACCATGCTCAAATTGCGCTACGCCGCTGTGCCCGTGGTGTCTGCGGTGCGCGGCTTGGCGCTCGGTGGTGGCTGCGAGATGGCCGTGCATTCGGCCCGCCGTGTGGTTCACATGGAGAGCTATATCGGTCTGGTGGAAGTCGGCGTCGGCTTGGTGCCCGGTGCTGGCGGCCTGACCTACATCGCCCGCCGTGCTGCCGAAAATGCGGCCTTGTCCACGCACAAAGATTTGCTGCCTTTCGTGACGGAGGGGTTCACTGCCGCCGCGATGGCCAAAGTAGGCACCAGCGCACTGGAAAGTCGCAAACTGGGCTACCTGCTTGACAGCGATGTGATCGTGCCGAACAAAGACGAGTTGCTCTTCGTCGCCATCAACGAAGCCAAAGCCCTGTATGTCAGCGGCTACCGCGCCCCGCACAAACGCCTGTTCCCGGTGGCGGGCCGTAGCGGCAAAGCCACCATCCAGGGCCAGCTCATCAACATGCGTGACGGTGGCTTCATCAGCAAGCACGATTTCCATATCGCCAGCCTGATCGCCGGGGTGGTGACGGGGGGTGACGTGGACAACGGCACGCTGGTCAGCGAGGATTACCTGATGACGCTGGAGCGGCAAGCGTTTTGCGGCCTGCTGGAGCACCCCAAGACGCAAGAGCGAATTATGGGAATGCTTTCTACCGGCAAGCCTGTGCGTAACTAAGCCGATAAAGCCGATAAGAAGGAACCAACATCATGAGCAAACAACTTCAAGACGCCTACGTCGTCGCCGCCACACGCACCCCGATTGGCCGTTCACACCGGGGCTTTTTCCGCAATACTCGGCCTGACGAATTGCTGGCTGCTGCCTTGCGCTCCGCGCTGACCCAAGTACCTGGTTTAGACCCCCTCGCCATCGAAGACCTGATCTGCGGCTGCTCCATCCCCGAAGCGCAGCAGGGCCTGAACATCGCGCGTGTCGGTGCGGTGCTGGCCGGCTTGCCCAAGTCGGTCGGTGGTGTCACTGTCAACCGCTTTTGCGCCTCGGGCATCAGCGCGGTGCAAATGGCCGCTGACCGTATCCGTGTGGGCGAGGCCGAGGTGATGATTGCGGCGGGTGTGGAAAGCATGAGCATGGTGCCGATGATGGGCAATGCGCCCAGCCTGTCGCCCAACATTTTCACCAACACCGATGACGTGGATCACTACGGCATCGCTTACGGTATGGGTTTGACGGCTGAGAAAGTTGCCCAGCAGTGGCAGGTCACGCGCGACCAGCAAGACGAGTTCGCTTACCAATCGCACATGAAGGCCATTGCCGCGATGAAGGCGGGTGAGTTCACCGATGAAATCACCCCCGTCACCGTGAGCGAGCGCAGTGTTGACCTGGAGTCGGCTGACGTGACCATCACCCAGCGTGTTGTCAGCCTCGACGAAGGCGCGCGCCCTGACACCACCGTGGAAGGTCTGGGCAAGTTAAAAACCGTGTTTTCAGCCCGTGGCTCAGTCACAGCGGGCAACAGCTCACAAACCTCGGATGGTGCCGGTGCGCTTATCCTTGCTAGCGAGTCTGCTATCAAAAGGTTTGGTCTAACGCCACTGGCCCGCTTCGTCAGCTTCGCAAGCAAGGGTGTGCCACCGCACCTCATGGGCATTGGCCCGATCGAAGCCATCCCTGCTGCGCTGCGTTACGCTGGGTTGAAGCACCAGGACATCGACTGGTTCGAGCTGAACGAAGCCTTTGCTGCGCAGTCACTGGCTGTGATGAACACGCTGGGGCTTGACCCGTCCAAGGTCAACCCGATGGGCGGCGCAATTGCGCTGGGCCATCCGCTGGGGGCCACGGGTGCTATTCGCGCGGCGACGGTTGTCCATGCGCTGCGCCGCAACAATCTGAAATACGGCATGGTGACGATGTGCGTCGGCATGGGGCAAGGCGCTGCGGGTATTTTCGAGCGGGTCTAAGCTTGGCCTTTACGCGGGGTGCTGCGCGCAACGCAGTGCCCCGTGCCGTCTCTCAAACGACTGCGTATCCACCCATCTCCAGGCACACTTCCCGTATGACCCCAGAACCTCTTCCAAATCATCTGTTTGACGCTGCCATTGCCCTCCAGGCTTTAGGCGCGAACGAATTCTCTGGGGCCACGCACCCCGCGTGGAACAACATGGTGGGGCCGTTTGGTGGCATCAGTGCCGCCACTGCATTGAACGCCGTGATGCAGCACCCGGCGCGTTTGGGCGAGCCAGTGTCCCTCACCGTCAATTTCGCTGGTGCCTTGGCCCCCGGCCCCTTTACCGCCACGGCCTGCCCTGTGCGTACCAACCGCTCTACCCAGCACTGGACGGTGGAATTGCGCCAACCGGCACCCGGTGCCACCGCGTCGGATGACCAGCCCGATGAAGTCGTGCTGACCGCCACGGTGATGACGGCCCTGCGCCGCGACACCTGGGGTGCGAGTGACCTGCCCATGCCGCCCGTCAGCCGCCCTTTGGACGTACCCCTTGCGACCAGCCGCCACATGGAATGGTTGAACCGCTATGAGCTGCGTCCCGTGTTCGGCAGCATCCCTGCCGTCTGGGAAGGTCAAGCCGCCAGCGACGACCCGTTGAAAGCCAGTCTGTCTCAGGTTTGGATGCGCGATACCCCCGCTCGCCCGCTGGACTTTTGTTCGCTGGCTGCGCTGTGCGATGTGTTTTTCCCTCGCATCTTTCTCAAACGCGCCACCATGACGCCGGTAGGCACGGTGTCGATGACGGTGTACTTCCATGCCAGCAGCGCCGAGTTAACTGCTGTCGGTACGGGCTATCTGCTGGGCCAAGCCCGTGCACAGGCCTATGCCAGAGGGTTTTTTGACCAAACGGCGCAACTGTGGAGCGAAGAGGGTGTGCTGATGGCGACCACGCACCAGGTGGTCTACTACAAGGCCTGAAAACAAGGCCTGAAAATCCCTGTCTGATTTTTATTTTCCAAAGAGACTTAAGCCATGAGCGACCTCCTCAATACCCCCAACACCGACATCCAGACCCACACCGAAGCCGGTGTGACTACCATCACACTGAACCGCGTCTCCCGCAAAAACTCCATTACGGCGGGCATGTATGCCGCGATGGCCGATGCACTCGTCACCGCCGCCGCTGATGCCAGTGTGCGCGTGGTCGTGTTCCAGGGCCATGAGACGATTTTCAGCGCAGGCAATGACATTGGTGATTTCCTGAACGCCTCACCCTCGACACAAGATGCGCCCGTATTCCGCTTTTTGCACGGTTTGTCCGATTTCCCCAAGCCCGTCATCGCCTCTGTCTGTGGCCCGGCTGTCGGTATTGGTACGACGATGCTCTTCCATTGCGATTTGGTTTACGCGGGCGACAACGCTGCGTTTTCCATGCCCTTCGTGAACCTGGGCCTGTGCCCCGAAGCCGCATCCAGCCTGCTCGTGCCTCAAATGATGGGCTACCACCGTGCGGCTGAAGCCTTGCTGTTGGGTGAGCCCTTCATGGTGGAAGCGGCGTTGGAGGTGGGTTTGGTCAACCGTATCGTTCCGCCTGCCCAAGCCAATGCCTTGGCCCAAGCCCAAGCCCGCAAACTGGCCGCCAAACCCCTCACGTCCTTGATCGAAACCAAGCGCTTGATGAAAAGCGGCCAGGCCGCCCGCGTGACCGCTCAAATCAAGGAAGAAGCGGTCAGCTTTGGCCGGATGCTGAGTGAGCCCGCCGCGCGTGAAGCGTTCACGGCGTTCATGGAGAAGCGCAAGCCGGACTTCAGTAAGGTCTGAAGACCTTCCGGGCGCGTCGGGGGCTTGCGTTTACCATGACGGCATGAACACATTCTTTGCGCTTGTCAGCTCCCCCTTGGCACGCTGGCGTACCCTTTTAGGTGCTGTTGGCCTGCTGGGCCTCCTTTTCATTGCAGGCTGTACCACGCCCCTGCGCAGCAACTTGCAATCGTTCCCCCCTATGGCCAGCGGCAGCCCGCCCGGTGCATCCCCTGAAGCACTCGGTGCCTTGAAGGGGCTGGGGCGTGGCATTAATTTCGGCAACATGCTCGAATCTCCCAACGAGGGCGATTGGGGCCTTATCGTCAACCGCGAGTTCATTGACGCCACTGTTGCTGCGGGCTTTACCAGCGTGCGCCTGCCTGTGCGCTGGAGCAACCACGCCTTGCCCTTGCAGCCCTTCACGCTCGATCCCCCGTTCACCAAGCGCGTTGAAATCGTCATTGATGCGCTGCTCGCCAAGGGCTTGTACGTGGTGCTCGACATGCACCACTACCGCCAGCTTGACGGCGATGCCCCTGATGCCGGCGATTTGCCCGTAGACGCCGGGTTGGCCGATGAGCGGTTTTTGACGCTGTGGCAGCACATTGCCCAGCGTTTCATGTTCAAAAGCGATCACCTGATTTTCGAGCTGTACAACGAACCGCATGGCCGTCTGGACGCCGCCCGTTGGAACGATCTGATGGCGCGTGCTTTGGCTGTGGTGCGCCAGCACAACCCCAAGCGCGCCGTGGTCGTTGGGCCGGTGGGCTGGAACAATGCCAAATCGCTGGAGACCCTGCGTTTGCCCAACGACCCGCACCTGATCGCGGCCATCCACCACTATGAGCCGTTCACTTTTACCCACCAGGGCGCATCCTGGATCAAGCCCGAGTTGCCCAAGGGCGTGACCTGTTGCAACGCCGCGCAGCAGTTGGAAATCACCGCACCGCTGGACTTGGCGAAGGCGTGGTCGGTGAAAAACAATTACCCGGTGTACTTGGGCGAGTTTGGTGCCTTCAATGCGGCAGACCTGGATTCGCGCGTCAACTTCACTCGCCTGATGCGACTGGAGGCCGAGAGCCGGGGCTTTGCCTGGAGCTACTGGGAGTTGGCCTCGGGCTTTGGCGTGTATGACCCGGTTGCCAAAGCGTTCAGGCAGCCCTTGTTGCGGGCGCTGATGGCCACAGAACCGGTCAAAACGGACAAACCCTGAGCAACGGTGATAAACCCTTGGCCAAGGTTTCACAGGCTTGTCAGGCCTATCAAGTATCCTAGGCAGTCAATCCACTACAGCATGTCCTGCGCTTTCGGTCTGTGTCAGAGCCTTCCCATTCCCGTTCAGAGTCCCGTCCTGAGTTTTCTAACACCACGCGGGGCGATCCGCGTATTGAGAAGGAAGACAAGCGCAGCCTGCTGCAAAGGCTGATCGAATTCATCCGTCCTGGCCCGGATTCGCGCGAAGAACTGACCGAAGCCTTGGCTGATGCCGAGGACAACGACGTGATCAACGCCGAAACCCGCGTGATGCTGGATGGCGTGATTCGCCTCTCTGACATGACCGCTGGCGACGTGATGGTCGCCGCCCCGCGCATGGATGTACTCGACATTGACGCCCCCTTTGATGCCCTGCTGCATGGCGTGATCGAAACTGGCCATTCACGCTTCCCCGTCTACAGTGGTGAGCGCGAAAACATCATCGGCATCCTGATGGCCAAGGACTTGCTCAAGCTGCAACGTGCCCCCACGCTGAGCGTCCGTGCCCTGCTGCGGCCTGCGGTCTTTGTGCCCGAGAGCAAGCAGCTGAACGATTTGTTGCGCGAGTTCCGTGGCAACCGCAACCACCAAGCCATCGTGATCGATGAGTTTGGCCGCGTGGCGGGGCTCATCACCATCGAGGACGTGCTGGAAGAAATCGTGGGTGAAATTGAAGACGAGTTCGACATTGCCGACAACGAAGGCGATATTTTCGGGCTGGCGGACAAAACCTACCGCGTGAGCGGTGACACCGCGATCGAGCGCGTCAATGAAGCCTTCAATGTGCTGTTGACCCCCTCCGACGCTGAGCAGGATTTCGACACCATTGGCGGGCTGATCGCGCATGAAATGGGCCATGTGCCCAAGCGTGGCGAGCATTGGGACATTGCTGGGCTGCGGTTTTTGGTGCTGCACACCAAAGGCGGCGCGGTGCGCTGGTTCAAAGTGTCGCCCGTGACCGGTGACGACGCTGCGGCTTAAGGCAAACACTCAGGTGGTTGCTTCACGGGTGTTTTCGCTGCTGGTGTCCCTGTTTGCAGGCTTGTCCCAAGCGCTGGCGCTGGCCACGCCTTGGGACGGTCAGCCGCTGTGGTGGCTGCAACTGCTTGCGCTGGGCGTGTTGGCCGGGCAGCTTTCGGCGCCCCAGTTGACGGCACGGCAAGCTTTTGTCACGGGTTGGGTGTTCGCTACCGCTTGGCTGGTTGGCACTTTTTGGTGGCTTTACATCTCCATGCACACCTACGGCGGATTGGCTGTGCCACTGACGGTCTTGGCCATTGTGGGGCTGGCGGGCTTCTTGGCACTCTATTACGCTGCTGCTTGCATGGCATATCGGGTTCTGGTGTGCACTGGATGGGCTTGGGGTGCTATGCTTTTTGCTGCACTGTGGGTGTTGGCCGAACTGGCCCGTGGTGTCTGGTTCACCGGTTTTCCTTGGGGCGCTGTGGGCTATGCGCATGTGGATGGCCCGCTTGCCGCCTATGCACCCTGGGTGGGCGTTTACGGCATGAACGCCCTGGCGGCTGTGCTGGCTATGCTGGGGGCGCAGGCGGTGGCTTTGGCTGTACGGCATGGTTTGTCGCGTTCCGGGCTACCGGTGTTGTTGATTGTCGCGTTGCTGGGCGCGGTGCCCTGGGGCTTGCACACCGCCCGCGAGCACAGCAATGTCCAAGCGGCTAACAGCGCGGGCACGCTGTCCTTGACGCTGCTGCAAGGCAACATCCCTCAGGACGAAAAATTCCAGCAGGGCACAGGCGTTCCCATGGCTTTGAAGTGGTACGGCGAGCAGCTCAAAGCCGCCACCACCTCTCTGGTTGTCGCACCGGAAACGGCCATTCCTCTGTTGCCAAGCGATCTACCCGCAGGGTATTTACAAGCCATACAGCAGCACTTTGACGCCGTTCAACCGCCCCAAGCGGCGTTGATTGGCATTCCTCTGGGCAGCATGGCAGAGGGCTATACCAATTCGGTCATTGGCCTGCAAGCACCGCCCGTGAAACCGTCCCAGGCGGAGGTGCCGGGCGGTTACGTCTACAGCAAGCACCACCTCGTGCCCTTTGGCGAATTCATCCCCCCGCTGTTCCGCTGGTTCACCGCGCTGATGAACATTCCGCTGGGCGATTTCAACCGGGGCGATGTGGGTCAACCGTCGTTCGCATGGCAAGGTCAGCGCCTTGCTCCTAACATTTGCTATGAAGACTTGTTTGGCGAAGAGCTGGGTGCGCGTTTTATCGACCCTGCGCTGGCACCCACTGTGTTTGTCAACATCAGCAACATAGGCTGGTTCGGAGACGGCGCCGTGATGAACCAGCATGTGCAGATTTCTCGCCTGCGGGCGCTGGAGTTCGCCCGGCCCATGGTGCGTGCCACCAACACCGGCGCTACGATGGTGATCGACCACCAGGGCGTGGTGACGGCCTCACTGCCTCGCTCGACCCGGGGTGTGCTGCGTACCGAGGTCGCCGGGCGCCATGGCATCACACCGTTCGCATGGTGGGTATCGCGGTTCGGATTGTGGCCGGTGTGGCTGCTGGCAGGGCTGGTGGTGGCAGTAGCTTTGGGGCGCAAGCGCAGGGCCTGACTACCAGGGTCTTTGTGCCTTGGTGGCACGCAATTTCATTGCCGGGTTTGCCTTGCTGGTGCAGTTTGGCGGGCAAACGCTGCCCGCCAACCCTTGCCCAGCCCGGCCCAGCGCCTGTTCAACGGCGCATGCGGGGCCTGCCACCATGACGGCAATGGTCCGCGCTGCGCTGGAATGAACCCGGCACGGTGACATGCATTGCTCAGCCCTCAAGAAGCTTGGGCGCCGGGAACAACCAAAACCAAGCCCAACGCTTGCCCAAATCCGGGTATTTCACCGCCAGCGCGTCCGGCACCTCGACCCCCGCGTAGCCCTGGGTGCGGTCATGTTGCCATAGCGAGCGGGCGTCGGCCATTTGCGCACGCAATGACGTCACCAAGAGCTGAGGCAGCATCACCACCCGGTCTTTGCCGCCTTTGCCTTGGCGCACCACCAGCACCTGGCGATCAAAATCCACATCCTTGATGCGCAGGCGCAAGCCCTCGGTCAGGCGCATGCCGGTGCCGTAGAGCAACTTGGCCAATAAGGCGGTAACCCCGTCCATCACCTCCAACAGCGCTTTGACCTCGGCGGTCGTCAGTACGGAAGGAATCCGCCTGGGTCGGGTTGGGCGGTTGACATCATCAAGCCAGGGGAGCTGGATGTTGAGTACGTCCCGGTACAAAAACAATATCGCGCTCAGTGCTTGGTTGTGGGTCGACACCGACACCTGGCGCTGCGTGGTGAGCATGGACAAAACTGCTGTACGTCAACCGCCCCCATGTCGCACGGATGCCGAGCGGCACCGTTGCGAACCTGCCAGCGTACAAAAAATTTCACCCAATAAACGTAAGCCTCCTCGGTTCGCAAGCTATAGTACTTGTACCGCAGCACCTCGCGCAGCTGGTCTAAAAGGCGGGGCGCTTGGGGGATATAGGCGGCAGATTTCATGGGGATACCAGTGACTGTAATTTCATACAGTATTGCATTGAATTGAATAACGCAGTGTACAAGCGGGTTTGCGTGACTTTGTCCTGCGGCGGAGCTGGCGGCTTGTCCAGCTTATCCCGTCGTCTAGCTTGGGAATCCCAGGATAGGCGGTCGTCTACATCACGTTAGGCGTCCGAAACCGCACCTCCGAGTTCTCACCTTTGCTCTCACTTTTAGGAGATTCAGATGTTTTGGGGAAAAAAGAGCCCGCCGCAGAAGCCGAGTCACACTAATGTGCTGGGCGTCTATCTCAGTGGCGTCATGCCATTAGTTATTCCAAAGTGCTCAGACCCGTGCACAAAGGCTGGCATCCAAGTGTTCATTCTCGGCATGGCAGACAAGCTTCGACAAACCGAAAAACTGGATTGGCCTCAATTCATCTCAGTTTTCAGCGGCGCCCTTTCACGCTATGGGCTAATCCCATTGCAAGGCGCCGATGAGTTCGCCCGAAAAGTCGGCGCCTCCGCACCAAATAATAAGGACATTGAAAAGTTGATGCGCTACGGCGCCCAATCCATCCAAATGTTCGTTCATGAGCGTGACGCAAATGCACCCTCTGATTTGATTTCTACTGTGGTTTTCCTGGAAAGCAATGGGGCAAGCTTTTCACACCTCACGGACGCCTAACCCCCCGCTCAAAGGGAGCACCAACGGCGGGCCACCAGGCCCGGTCTGGTGGTACGCGGTACATTTTCACCAGCCCGGGCCTGGCGTCCCACCGTCGGCGCCCCCTTAGCTCGAACGTTATGCGTCTTTTGCGTCCCACTACTGTTTTACCCACCTGATTGAAGGAGGAATATATGAAGATTGATCTCTACACCAAATCCGTCTTGACGATAATCGCACTCTGTCTCGTAGCCATCACCTTTCGTTCTGTTTCATTGATGCCTGAGGCACGTGCTGCTGGAAGAATGACGTGCACAGGTCAGCTAAAGGCGAACGCGTGGGGTGGAATAAAGGAGATGATTGGTGGATATTCCATAGAAGTAACGTGTGATTGATATTGATCATCAATTCATGACCGATTCGAGTGAGCCCGCAAGCGGATTCCTGCTGCATGCTCGTGAATTTCTAATTGCGGCCGAGCTTGTTCTCAATCGCGCATCTGGGGTTTCACTTCCCGCCTATTTCCTGCTTGGTCGATCGGTTGAGCTTTCGCTCAAGGCATATTTGCTCAAGTGCAAAATGCCGATAAAAGAACTTGCATCGCGTAAGTTTGGACACGACTTAGTGGCGCTCTTCGGCGAAGCATGTAGGCGCGGTCTATCTGACCGGGTCGAATTAACCCAAATAGAAGCTGGGGTATTAGAGTTGCTGAATTACGACTATTTAAACAAGCGACTCGAATACCGCGTCACAGGGGGCGTTTACCATTTGCCTCTCATTGATATTGCCGAAGAAGTCGCACGAAAGCTAGTCAGCGGCTTGGCGGGCTATTACAACGCAACGATTGATGGCAGAGACGCATAACCTTTCGGTCAACCGGACCTGCGCGAAAAGCCGCGCAGGCCAGTTACCTCCACGTTAGGCATTCACAAATGCAATCCGAAGTCATCGCAGTACTGGGAACACTAAGTGGCGCCCTTCTCGTTGGACTGATCAACTACTTCTCGAATCGAAGCGTCAAGAACCACGAGTGGCGCCTTGCGTTGGCTCGCGATCAAGTTGCTGGTCGCCAAAAGCTATACGCCGAGTTTCTTGTAGAGGCGCAGCGCCTCGTTGTTCAGGCCCGCGAGGACAAGATTTCATCTTTGACCGACTTGAATGCCTTGAACGCCAAATTTTCCGAGGTATGCTTGGTCGCACCACAAAGCGTGATCGAAGTGGCCAAGAAGCTTGCTGACTACGCGATCACTAGCCACGCAGTTCAACCTGCAAGCGAAGTAGCGGACTTCTTCGCACTGAAAAGTGACTTTATCGAAGCCGCGCGAGAAGACCTGGCCAAGGTGCTCAGTGAAGCGTAGTGGCAGAGGCATAACTGCAAACTACAGAGAAAGACGACAATGGAAATTCTTCTGTTTATTGGCATTATTGCAGCAGCTTTCTTCGCCTATGGCGCAGGCACAAAGGAAGGTGAAAAGCAGGCACTCAAGAAGCTCGAGCAAGCCGCACACAGCGGTATGAACCCAGAAAGCGCCTTCTCTCGAACATATGGCCGCCCTGGGTTCTACTTCGATAGCCTTCACTCGGACCTTAACGCAGGGCCCTTGGCGGTAACAAGCTCCGCAAACTTCTTGCGGCTGGTGGCGAAGGAGCGCGTAGAAAATGAGGCAAGTTCAGCGGAGCTTAATGCGGCGGTAGAGCAACTCGCGGACGAGTATCACCTCGCAAACGGATGGACTCCTGAAAAGCTGGCGAGCATCAAAGAAATCTCAAATCAACTCCACCCGCGCGGCGAGTGAAGCCTAACTAACGGTTCAACGCGGACAAAAATGCTCCGCATTTTTGCCGGTTAACCTGGGCGTTGGGCGGCAATGTGAGCACCGGCGAAAATCTCGATTTTCTTTTGAAGCCGATAAATGCGGTCGGTATTCGATTAGGGAAACTTTGCATAA
>JANXSZ010000037.1 GCA_025356445.1 Betaproteobacteria bacterium
AAAACGAGTTTTCTACTTTCCTCAAGGCTGATGAAGGTGAACGCGGTGCCCTGCTCGAAACCCTGACCGGCAGCACGATTTACAGCACCCTGTCACAACGCGCCTACGCCCGTGCCACCCACGAACGGCTGGAAAAAGAACGCATTGAAGCCCGTTTTGCCGATCAGAAACCCCTGAGTGACGACGCCCTCGCCCAGCTCACCCAAGACAGCCTCACTGCCCAGGCTGCTGTTGCTACGCTGGACGCCCAAAAAACCACCCTGGAAACCCAACTGCGCTGGTTCGCTGACGACCAGCGCCTGCACACCAGCATCACGCAGGCCCAGCAGGCGGAACTTCAGCAACAGGCCAACCAGGATGCCGCCGCCCCACGCACAGCCCAGCTGCACCAAGTCGAAGCCGTGCAAGGCGCCCGCCCGTTGGCCACCGAAGTGCAGCGTTTGAACACCGCCCTGGCCCAAGCAGACAGGCTGGTTGCCATATCGCCCAGAACCGTCAGAGCGCGGTCGTGGCTTGGCTCAGCACCCATGCCAGTCTGCAAACCCTGGCAGATGCTTGGCCGCGCTGGGACGTGTTGCTCCACCAAGCCCACAGCTCGCTCCTGGGCTGCCGCACGGCACAGCAGCAGGCCACGAACGCCACAGTCCGTCATACCACCGAGGCCAAGATCCACAGCGACCAGGTTAACGCCACCCAGCAACTGATAATCCCGCTGCAAGCCAGCGTCGATCAGCACACCCAAGCATGGCAAAGCCACCCACTGGCTGGTGAACTGCTTGCTATTGAAAGAGAAGCGCTCTTAGCCCATCTGGAGCGCACGGGAGGCCAAAATGAGGCTGAATTGACAATGACAGTGGCTACCGAAGCCCAGTGGCACTCAACCCTGGCCACCCTCACCCAAGCGCAAGCCCTGGTTGACCGCTGTAGCCAAGCCTACAACCACACCAAAGACGCTGTCGCCACTGCCCAAACTGCGCTGAACCATATCTTGGCCGAGCAGCAAACCGCCAGCGAGCAACACGCCCACAGCCAGCAGCAGCTTGATGCCCGCCTCAACGAACTGACAGCTGCTTTTTCCTCTGCTTTTTGGCGTGATGCCTGGCAAGCAAACCCGCAAGCCTTTCACACCCAATGTGCCCACAATGCTCAGCAGTGGCAAGCCCAGCGCACAGCCCGCGAGCAGGGTCATCAGCAGTTAGAGCACCTTGCCATCGCCCTGCGCAACGCCCAAAGCCAGTGCGACCAAGCCCAAGCCAACCTCCTGCGTACCTCCACTGCTTTTGACACCAGCATCGCCACCTTGACTGTGCTGCACACCGAGCGCCAAACCTTCTTTAACGGTCAAGCTGTCAGTGCTGTCGTTCAGGGCTTGGCACGCGCTGTCACCACCGCCAAAACCCAGTATGACCAGCTCAGCCAGCAGCACGGTGACGCCCAACATACCCTCGCCCGCAGCGCTGAAGCCCTGGCACAATCCACCCAGTGGCAACTCGATCTCGCCAAAGACCACGACCGCCGTACCCAAAGCGCCGACCTGCTCGCCACCTTGGCCCAGCAAGAGGCCAAATACCGCGTGTGGTCACAGTTGAACGAGCTGATCGGTGCTGCAGACGGTAAAAAATTCCGCAACTACGCGCAGCAAACCACCCTCGACCTGCTGCTCGCCTACGCCAACCGCCACCTGCACGAACTCTCACGCCGCTACCGCTTGCAGCGCATCCAAGGCACCTTGGCACTGATGGTGATCGACCAGGACATGGGCGATGAACAGCGCTCTGTCCATTCCCTCTCCGGCGGTGAATCCTTCCTGGTCTCCCTCGCCTTGGCCCTGGGTCTCGCGTCCCTTTCCTCCAACCGCGTCAAGGTCGAATCCTTGTTCATTGATGCAGGTTTCGGCAGCCTGGACGCCGACACCCTGCGCATCGCGATGGACGCTTTAGACGGCCTGCAATCCCTGGGCCGCAAAGTCGGCGTGATCTCGCATGTGCAAGAAATGACGGAGCGGATCGCGGTGAAGATTTCGGTGCAGCGGACGGCGGGGGGGCGGAGTGTGGTGGCGGTGGGGTAGCGATGTTTCAGTGGCCTGTTTCCAGGTCGAACAGTCAAATCGAACACAAGATCATTAAGCGAGCGCCCAAAGAAAAACCCCCAAGCAGTGGGCACCTAAGTGCGTTTCTGAAGGGGGTCGTGTTGGCAAGAGTATGCCTAAAGGTAAATTTACACGTCAATATTCCCCGCCCGCAGCGCATTCGTCTCAATGAATTCTCGCCGTGGCTCCACGTCGTCGCCCATCAGCATGGTGAACACGCGATCGGCTTCGATGGCGTCGTCAATCTGCACGCGCAGCAAGCGGCGCACCGTCGGATCCATCGTGGTTTCCCAGAGCTGGGCGGGGTTCATTTCACCCAAGCCTTTGTAGCGCTGGCGGGCGGTGCCAGCTTCGGCTTGGGCTATCAGCCAGTGCATGGCCTGGCGGAAATCGCTGACTTTTTCTTCCTTTTGGCGCTCGCCTTCACCGCGCATCACCTTGGCACCTTCGCTCAGCAGGCCACGGAAGGTGTTGGCGGCTTCCGCGAGTGCCGCGTAGTCGGAGCCATGCACGAAGTCTTGCGTCAGCACGCTGCTCTTGATGTTGCCGTGGTGGCGGCGGCTGATGCGCAGGATAGGTTTGTCGGTGCGGATGTCGAATTCGCCAGACACTTCGGCAGGAATACCGGTGGTGCTGATCTCACGCAACTTGGCTTGCAGGGCGATGGCTGAAGTTTCAGCGTTGGCCAGTGTGTCCAGATTGAGCGACACGCCGTCAGCGATAGCGCGCAGGGCTTCGGCGTCCATGAAGTTGCCCAAGCGGGCGATCACGGCTTCGGCGATTTGGTGTTTGCGGGCCAGCTCGCCCAAGGTGTCACCGCTGAGCGTATTGCCGTTGGCGCTGGTCAAAACGCTGGCGTCTTTGAGGGCGATGCGCAGCAAGAAGCTGTCCAGCGCACCGGCGTCCTTCAGGTACAGCTCTTCTTTGCCAGCCTTGACTTTGTACAAGGGGGGCTGGGCGATGTAGATGTGGCCGCGTTCGACCAGTTCGGTCATCTGGCGGTAGAAGAAGGTGAGCAGCAGGGTACGGATGTGGGCGCCGTCCACGTCCGCGTCGGTCATGATGATGATGCGGTGGTAGCGCAGCTTGGCGACGTTGAAGTCGTCGTTGCCGGTGGTGCCACCGGCCTTGCCGATGCCGGTGCCCAGGGCGGTGATCAGCGTCAGGATTTCGTTGCTGGTGAGCAGCTTTTCGTAGCGGGCTTTTTCGACGTTCAAGATCTTGCCGCGCAGGGGCAGGATGGCCTGGAATTTACGGTCACGGCCCTGCTTGGCGGAGCCACCGGCGGAGTCGCCCTCGACGATGTAGATCTCGCACATGGCGGGGTCTTTTTCCTGGCAGTCGGCCAGTTTGCCGGGCAGGCCCATGCCGTCGAGCACACCTTTGCGGCGGGTCATGTCGCG
>JANXSZ010000062.1 GCA_025356445.1 Betaproteobacteria bacterium
CCAACGACCTACAACAACGCCACCTCGACGACGGTCTACGACGTGAAAGGACAACCGGTCACGATGACCTATTACTTTCAAAAAGCGGGCACGGACACCTGGAACGTGTACGCCACAGCCAACGGACAGTCCATCAATGAATTGACCGCGCCGCCCAGCCCCACCTATGAGTCTGTGGCAGCCATGTCCCCTTTGGCAACCATCACCTTCCCCGTTAACGGAGCAAGCCCCGTAGGCACAGCAGGCGCAGGGGACGTGACGGCCTACACCTACGCTGCTGGCGCGCAGACCGCCGTCGCGGCCAACACGACGAATGCCACCGTCAGCGCAATCAGTATCCCAGCCGTCACCCTGACCACGGGTGGACAGTCTGAAATCATTACCCCCCTGTCCCTCAACATGGCCGCCTTCACCCAGTATGGTGAAAACTTCGGCGTCACCAAAGCCGACACTGACGGCAATGCCCCTGGCAAGCTGACGGGCGTTGTGATAGAGAGCAACGGCATCCTGACGGCCCGGTATTCCAACGGCAAAACCAAACCGGCAGGACAGCTGGAGCTGGCCACCTTCCGCAACCCCAATGGCCTGCAATCGCTGGGCGGCAACGAGTGGGCACAGACCAGCGCCTCGGGTGACCCGGTGCGCAACACCCCGGGCGAAGGCAATCTGGGCGTGGTGCAGTCGGGTGCACTGGAAGAATCCAACGTTGATTTGACGGTTGAACTGGTCAACATGATGACGGCACAGCGGGTCTACCAGGCCAATGCGCAAACCATCAAAACACAAGACCAGATCATGTCCACACTGGTGAACCTGCGTTAAGTTGTAACGGCTTTCATTCTTTATTTATCCTTTAAAGAGACTTCGCCATGGACCGCCTGATCTACACCGCAATGAGCGGCGCCACCGCAGCGTCACAGCGTCAGGCGGTGCTGTCCAACAACCTCGCCAACGTCTCGACCAACGGCTTTCGGGCCGAGATGTCCACCTTTCGCGCCGATCCCTTGCAAGGCGATGGGGCCAGCACCCGCGTGTTCGCCGTCGAGGCCACCGCTGGCTACCTGGACAAACCAGGCAGCGTACAGCGCACCAACCGCCCCATGGATTCGATGGCCCGCGACAACGCCTGGTTTGCCGTGCAAGCGCTGGACGGCACCGAGGCGTACACCCGCAACGGGGCAATGGATGTGGCGACCGATGGCACCATCGTCAACAGCAACGGCCTACCTGTGTTGTCCGACGGCGGCGCCCCTCTGGTTGCCCCAGCAGGCTCAGAACTCAGCATGGGCAACGACGGCGTGGTGTCGGCCAAACAACCAGGGCAGCCGCCCACCACGATCGGCAAAATCAAACTGGTCAAGCCCACCCCTGAAGACCCGCTCAAACGAGGGGCAGATGGCCTGTTTCGCGCCCGCAGTGGCGAACCCCTGAACGCAGACCCCACAAGCCGCGTCGAGGTGGGGGTGCTGGAAGGCTCGAACGTGAATCCAGTGGAAACCATGGTCGGCATGATCCAGGTCGCCCGGCAATTTGAAGCCCAGATGCGCTTGATACAAAGCGTGGAGGCCAACGATAAATCGGCCAGCCAGTTGCTGGGCAGCCGCTGATGAAACTCGGCCTTGAGTTGCTATTTATTTCATAGCTTGTCTAGCACACCCAGAAAGCTACAAAGCCACTTTTAACCAAGGAAATCATCATGATTAACTCCCTCTGGATCTCCAAAACCGGCATGGAAGCCCAGCAAATGCAGCTGGACGTGATCTCCAACAACCTGGCCAACGTCTCGACCAACGGCTTCAAGCGTGCCAACGCCGTGTTTGAAGACCTGATTTACCAAAATCTGCGCCAAGTCGGCTCCAACAGCACCGAGCAATCGCAGCTGCCCACCGGTTTGCAAGTGGGTCTGGGGGTGCGCACTGTGGCCACCAGCCGCTCGTTTGCGCAGGGCAGCTTGCAGCAGTCGGGCAACAAGCTGGACGTGGCGATTCAGGGCAATGGCTTCTTTCAGGTGCAAATGCCTGATGGCACCGTGGGCTACAGCCGCGACGGACAATTTCAGGTCAATGCCGCCGGACAAATGGTCACATCCACCGGCCATGTGGTGAATGGCCCTGTCACCATCCCGCAAAACGCACAGAGCGTGACGATTGCCGCCGATGGCACCGTCAGCGTTACCCTGCCCAGTGTGACCGCCCCCCAGACGGTGGGCACACTGAGTTTGGCAAACTTCATCAACCCGGCTGGACTGGAGCCGCGCGGGCAAAACATCTTTGCCGAAACCGTCGCCTCAGGCACGCCTGTGACCGGTGTAGCAGGTACCAACGGCTTGGGCACGATGCAACAGGGATTTCTGGAAACGTCCAATGTGAACGTGGTGCAAGAGCTGGTGACGATGATCCAGACCCAACGCGCCTACGAGATGAATTCCAAAGCGATCCAGACTTCCGACCAAATGCTGCAAAAACTGGGGCAACTGTGATGTGGGCCATCGCATTTGACTTTGCCCTCTGATTCACGTTACCTCGTTTTACTTGCTATCTTTTTGAAAGCACTCTATGCCCACCCAACAAGCACTGCAGCGTAAAAAAAGCCCAAACACCCTGCGCTGGATTTCACCTTTCCTGGCGCTGGCCTGCACCGCCTGCCAAATGCTGCCCCAGGCCCCCAAGGTGGATTTGGTCGATGCGGTACCAGTCCGCCCTGTCGCACAGGCGTACCCCAGCGCGCAAGCCATAGCCGTCCCCAACACGGGCAGCCTGTTTCAAAACGCCAGTTTTCGCCCCGCCTTTGAAGACCGCCGTGCCCGCCTGGTGGGCGATACCGTCACCATCACCATCGTCGAAAACATCAGCGCCACGCAAAAATCCACGTCTACGGTGGGCCGCACCGGTGCCAACTCCGCAGCTATCACCGCCCTGCCCTTCATGAATGCGGGCACGCTGGGCAAACTGGGCGTGGGGGCCACATCGGCCAACACCTTCGAAGGCAAAGGCGGCACCGAAAGCAGTAACACCTTCTCAGGCGCCATCACCGCCACGGTGGTCGAGGTGCTGCCCAATGGCCATTTGGTGGTGGTGGGCGAAAAGCAAGTTGGCGTGAACCAGAACGTGGACGTGCTTCGCTTCTCAGGTACGGTGAACCCGCGCGATATTCAACTCGGCAGCCTGATCTCATCTACACAGGTCGCCAACGCTCGAATTCAATCGCGGGGGCGCGGTCAGGCGGACGAAGCGCAAGCGATGGGCTGGCTGTCTCGGTTTGTGATGAATGTGATGCCGTTTTAAGGCCAATGAAAGACAAGCCACATGGCACAGCCAAGCCGTCGTGAAGCCTTCAAATAGGTGGTTGTGGGCATTCTTATCACGCTTTAGAAAGTTGGGGCTCCACGCAGAATCAAGTCCACTACCCCAGCAGCCCACACCATGAACACCACCGCCACCCTGTCCTTCCTGCCTTGGCTGCCTCGCAGCACCAGACAGGTGCTAGGTGCCGTAGTAACGCTGGCGCAATGCGCAGCCCTGCTTCTCCCCATCCTCTCCCACGCCGTTCGTATCAAAGAAATCGCATCCGTACAAGGTGTGCGCAGCAACGCGTTGACGGGCTACGGCTTGGTCGTGGGTCTGGACGGCACAGGCGATCAGACCACGCAGATGCCTTACACCTCACAGAGTTTGAGCAACTACCTTGCACAGATGGGCATCACGCTGCCACCGGGCACCACGGCACCGCAATTGAAGAATGTCGCGGCCGTGCTGGTCACGGCGCAGTTGCCCGCGTTTGCGCAGCCAGGGCAGTTTGTGGATGTGAATGTGTCTTCAATTGGCAATTCCAAATCGCTCAAAGGCGGCATGTTGATTTCTACGCCGCTCAAGGGGGTGGATGGACAAATTTACGCACTGGCGCAGGGCAACCTGGTGATTGCAGGCGCAGGTGCAGCGGCAGGGGGGAGCAAGGTGCAGGTCAACCACCTGAGCGCGGGGCGCATTCCTGATGGCGCACAGGTCGAGCGCAGTGTGCCTTCACCGATGCAAGAGGGCACCAGCATCAGCCTCGGGCTGAACGCCAATGATTTCCAAACCGCCAAGCGCGTGGCCGCAGCGGTGAACCTGAAGATGGGCGAAGGCAAAGCCCGTGCGCTGGATGGCCGCACAGTGCAGGTACAAGCGCCCACCGATGCCGACGAGCGGGTGTCATTTTTGGCGGAGATTGAAGACATTTCAATGGAAGCGTCTATTCCCTCGGCAAAGGTGGTCATCAACGCCCGCACCGGCTCTATCGTGCTGAACCAGGCTGTCACGCTCAACCCGTGCGCCATTGCGCACGGTAATTTGACGATCAGCATCAGCTCCACCCCCGTCATCAGCCAGCCCAATGCGTTTTCTACGGGCGGACAAACGGTGGTGGCAGAGAAAACCAACATTCAAATTCGCCAGGAACCCGGTGGACTGATTCAACTCCCGGCATCCACGCAATTGGCTGATGTGGTGCGTGCGCTGAATGCACTGGGAGCCACACCGCAAGACATGTTGGCCATTTTGCAAGCCATCAAGGCCGCAGGCGCTTTGAATGCGGAGCTGGAGGTGATTTGACATGGCGATCTCTGCATCCTCCTCTTCAGTCTCGTCCAACGCACTGGCAGCCGATGCCCGTTCGCTGAACGCACTGAAGCTGGATGCAGGCAGCAGCAGCCCGGCGGCGGTCAAAGAAGCGGCCAAGCAGTTTGAATCGCTGTTCATGCGCGAGCTGATTAAAAGCATGCGCGAAGCGACTATGAAATCCGGAATGCTTGACAGCGCGGGTGGCGATCTGGGCACCGATTTGCTCGACCAGCAAATGGCCGTCAGCATGTCCGGTCTGCCTGGGGGCTTGTCGGAGTTGATTGCCAAGCAACTCTCGAAACAAAACGGCGGCGATAGCCTGCCAGCGTTTACCAACCCCACCGACAAAGCGGACAAAACATCGGCGACCGGCAACATCCCCAACTACACCCCCACCGTGACGGGTAACGCCACCTCTAGGCAAGCTAGCTTTGTACAGCGCCACACTGCCGCAGCCCAAGAGGTTGAAAAAGCCAGCGGTCTGCCTGCGGGCTTCATGATTGGGCAAGCGGGACACGAAACCGGCTGGGGCCGCCAGGAAATTAAAAACACCGATGGATCTACCTCGTTCAACCTGTTCGGAATCAAGGCAGGTGCGGGCTGGACAGGCAAGGTCGCACAAGTCACCACCACCGAATACGTGAATGGCGAAGCCAAGAAGACCGTGGCCAAATTCCGCGCCTATGGCTCTTACGAAGAGTCGTTCCGCGACTATGCCCGGCTGATTAACGAAAGCCCACGCTACGCCCAGGCGCGCCAGCAAACCGGCTCAGCCCAGGCCTACGCTACGGGCCTGCAACGTGCCGGGTACGCCACAGACCCACAGTACGCCGCCAAGTTGAGCCGCGCCATCAACACCTCGCTGAATTTGCAGCGGGTGCAGACCTGACATGCCGCGCCAAGGTTAAGGAACGGACATGGGCTCTTTCAGCTTAATGAACATTGGTACCAGCGCGCTGCTGGCCAACCAGGCGGCCATGGCGACGACCGGGCACAACATTGCGAACGTCAACACGCCTGGTTACTCGCGACAGGCCACGGTGCAAGTACCCAGCCTGGCCCAGTACAGCGGCGGGGGGTATGTGGGTCGGGGCGTGGATGTGGTCACAGTGGCCCGCATGCACAGCGATTTTTTAGCGACCAACGCCACGTTGGCCAAAGCCACCAGCGCAGCCGATGGCATTCGGGCCACAAAACTGGGCCAGCTGGAACAACTGTTCCCCATTGGGGCAAACGGCTTGGGGGCAGCGGTAAACAACGTGTTCAGCGCCTTCACCGACATGGCCAGCACGCCCACCGACATCACCGCCCGCACCGCACTGGTAGCACGTCTATCCGACATGACGGCGCGCTTCAACGCCACCTCCAGCCAACTGGACGACCTGCAAACCCAGGTGAACGCCCAAATGCAGGACAACGTGACGCGTATCAACAGTCTGGCCACCCAGATTGCTTCGGTGAACCAGCAAATTTTGAACGTAACAGGCAGTGGTCACGACCCCAATGACCTGCTCGACCAGCGCGACAACCTCATCAACTCGATGAACCAGTATGTGCAAACCAGCACGATTGCCGCTGCGGATGGCACGCTGGGGGTCTTCATTGCGGGTGGACAACCGATTGTGCTGGGCAGCACGGCGGCCCAGCTCAAGCTGGTTCCTGACGCGACCGACAGCAAACTCAAAAGTCTGGTCATCAGCCAATCGGGGCAAAACATCGGGCTGAATTTTCAGCAAATTGGCGGTGGCGAACTGTCTGGGCTGCTGCGCTTTGAAACCCAGGATTTGAACGATGCACGCAACACCGTGGGCCGCATGGCACTGGGCATCGCCAACGTCCTGAACAACCAGCACAAACTGGGACTGGATTTAAACGGGGCCGCAGGGGGTGCGCTGTTCAACATTCCAACGTTCAAAGGCACAGCCAGCCCCTACAACACCTCCGGTGCGGCGGTACAGGCTACAGTCAACGACCCCACGGGCAATGGGCTACAGCCCTCTGACTACCTGGTGGCGTTTGCGGCCACGGGAAACACCATCACGCGGCTGTCGGACGGCACAGTGACGGCGTTCACCACGCTGCCCATCACCGTCGATGGCCTGGATTTCGCAGTAGGTTCGGGCACCGCAGCGAACGGCGACAAATTCACCATCAAGCCTGGGGCGACTGCCGCACAGCTCACCTCCGCCATCACGGCCCCCCAGAAGCTGGCCGCCACACCGCTGTCTTTTGCTTTTGGCACCCAGAACACCGGTACCTTGACGGTGGGTGCCCTGGCCGGGCCATTGCCCACGGCGGCGGCGACGCAAAGCCAAAACAACCCGTACCTGACCAGCCCCGTCACGATCACTTTCACCAGCGCCACCACCTTTGACGTGAGCGGCGACGGCACGGGCAACCTGACAGCGCAGGTCTACCCCCCTGTTGGCCCACCTGCGGGGGTTATCAGCTTTAACGGCTGGTCACTCACGTTGGCCGGAACACCGGCAGCAGGCGATGTGGTGTCGCTGCAATCGTTCCAAGCCAGTGCGGACACGCGTACACCCCTGCTGGGAGGCGTATCGCTCAGTGATGCCTACGCGACCGCCTTGGCCACGGTAGGCACAACCGTGCAGGGCGCCAAGTCGGCCTCGGCACTCTCCACCGCCATTGCCTCAGACGCGCAAACCGCCTCCACCAGCGCGGCAGGTGTCAATCTGGACGAAGAAGCCGCCAAGCTCCTGCAATTCCAGCAGTCTTACCAGGCGTCTGCCAAAATTCTGCAAGTAGCGCAGTCCATTTTTGACACGCTGCTACAGACCGTCGCCAAGTGATGCGTGGCAGTGCCTGTGGTCATGCTCTTTGTGCCGTCATCTATTTAAGGAGTTGAGCCATGCGACTCGCCAGTGCCACCACGTTTGACAACACGATCAACACCCTCACGGCCAAGCAAAGCGCCATGACGGCCCAGCAAGACCGCGTATCAGCGGGCTTGCGGGTACAAAAGGCCAGCGACGACCCGATTTCCGCCGCCTCGGCTGAACGTGCCATGAGCCGCATCACCCAGTTGCAGGCCGACCAGCGGGCACTGAACGTGCAGCGTAACGCGCTGGCCACCGCCGAATCCACGCTGGGCAGTGCAGGCACGCTGATGCACCGCTTCCGTGAACTTGCGGTGAGTGCGGGCAATGCCACCAACAACGCGGCGGACCGCACATCCATGACGAATGAAATGCAGTCCATTCGCGAGCAAATGCTGGCGCTGGCCAACACCAAAGATGCCAACGGGGTTTACCTGTTCAGCGGCCTGGAGGCCAAGAGTGTGAATGGCGTCGTCACCCCGGCCTTCACCACCACCGGCGCGGGGGCCACGCTGCAATACGTGTTCAACGGCACAGCGGGACAAAATGCACCCACGCAAAGTGCCGTGCCATTCACCATGGACGGCAACAGCACCTGGATGCAGGTGCCCAAAGGCAACGGCGTTTACGACGTGACGGTGCCCACCACCAACGTGGGCCAGCTGTCTACCGATGTGGGCCAGTTCACCACCACGCCGACCGGGGGCACAATGACCAGCCCCTACACCGTCACGTTCACCGTGACAGGCACGACCGACGCGCCCATCACCACCTACAGCGTGGACACCGTACCGGTGACCACGCCGCTGTCCACCGGCACCTACGTCCCGGGGCAGGCGATTGCATTTTCGGATGCCTCCACCGCCCCTACAGTGAACGTCACACTCACGGTCAGCGGCACGCCCTCCACAGGCGACGCCGTGTCCATCGCACCCTACAGCGTCACCAACCCGGCCAGCACCAGCCTGTTTAAACTGATGGACACCGCTATCAACGGCATCACCAACGCCGCCAGCGGCAGCCCCACACTGGCCCAAACGATTGCCCAAACCTTGACCCGCATGGATGCGGGAACGGACAAGCTGCTTGCCGCACGAGGCCAGGCCGGCGTGTGGCTGAACCGGGCTGATTCGATCAGCGACAGCAACGGAGCGCAATCCACCCAGCTGGAATCCGATCGATCCAACGCACAAGATTTGGACTATGTGGCGGGCATCTCCGATCTGGAAAAGCTCAAAACAGGCTACTCAGTCGCCATGCAGTCGTATGCACAAATCCAAAAACTTTCGCTGTTTGACTACATCCGCTAAAGACCTGGCTTCGCTACACTGACTCACCATGCCGCAAACCTTACTCGGAAGCATCGCCCTCGCCTACCAGCCTTTGTGGGGGAGAAACCGCGCTTTAGTGGGTGTGCGCTTGACGGTGTTTCCTGTGCCTGGAGGCATTGTGGATGGGCTGCACCTGCTACAAATTTTGCGTAATTTCTGGCCGCATAAAAATGCAACATTGATCGTCAGCCCTGCCACACCAGAGCTGCTCAGCACCCTGTTGGAACATGCCCCGGCTTACTCACCTTGCATTGAAGTCCCCTGCGAGTGGCTGGAAGACGCGGCCATCGCTTCGCTGGTGCGTATTGCCCATCTGCGCGGCTTGCAAATGGTCTGGCGTGGGCCGAATGACTGGGTTCCCGCACCCGAGCTGGTGCCATGCTTTCGACAGCAGTTGCTGTCAATGGACGCGCAAGACACGATGGCAGCGTTGCGCTCAGCGTTGTTGGCGACCACGGCACAGACCAACGGAAACAGTGCGGGAGGTACAGGAGGTTTTGGCGGTGGTTTTGCTCTGGCCCCACCGCCTTCGCCGGTACAAGCCCAGCAGATTTACGAAAACATCGCCAGCCGTGCCCTGGTAGACCACTGCCTGGACCAACGCCAAGTGGCGGGGCTGCTGGGCTGGCCTGCAGAAGAGGTGCTGCACCCCTACCGCCATGCCGGTGTGCAACCGGGCCAGCACAGCTTGCAACGCGTCATCAATGCTGCCAGTGCCGATGCGTCGATGGAGACCTTGGAGGCCTTCATCGGCGAAGACCCGGTGCTGGCTTATCGGCTGCTGGCACACATCAACTCTGCGGCCATGGGCTTGCGCGGCGGCATAGATTCGCTGCGTCGTGCGCTGATGATGCTGGGCTACACAGCACTCAAAGCGTGGTGTGTGCAGCAGTTGCCCAACGCCAATGAAGACCGCAACCTGAACCCCGTGCGTACCGGCATGGTGTTGCGCGCCCGCCTCATCGAATACCTGCTCGACGCGGGAGGCGAAACCGACTTGCGCCGCGAAATCTACCTGTGCGGTTTGTTTTCGCAGCTGGACATACTGATGGACGGCACGCTGGAAGCCACCCTGGCCCGCATCCCCATTTCAGACCGCATCACCCAAGCCATCACCACTGGCGAAGGGCCTTACGCACCTTACCTGCTGACAGCCAAAGCATTGGAAGCCAGCAGCGCAATCTACCTGCCCGAGTTGTGCGCCGGGTTTGACATGGATTTGGACGACGTGAACCGAGCCTTGCTGCGGACCCTGGGGGCAACAGCGGTCAGCGGATCGGTGTAATGCACACGAAGATGGCACAAAGACGGCATGAAAGCGTCAAGAACAGGTCATCAGTCCGCCTTTAAGCGCTTTGAGGTGGTCACCTACAGGTCTGTACCCGCTTGACCCGTGCTGAAACTGCGTGATACAACAGCCAGCGCCTTGCACACAACAACAAACCAACAAATGGAGCACCTTCATGAACCACCTTAGCGGCATGGACGCCACCTTCTTGCATCTGGAATCCCCTGAAATGCCCATGCACGTCGGCTCACTGAACGTGCTCGATTTGCCTGAAGGTTACACCGGCAACTTTTATGAAGATGCCAAAGCCATGCTGACCGCACGTCGCCACATGGCCACCGTGTTCACACGCAAACTGGCCTTGATGCCATTCGACTTGTCCAACCCGGTCTGGGTGGAAGACGAAGATATCGACATGGATTACCACGTTCGTCACGTCAGCCTACCCGCGCCTGGCAGTAACCGTCAGTTGCAGCAGTACGTGGCACGCTTGCATTCCAGCCTGCTTGACCGCAGCCGTCCCTTGTGGGAGTTCTTCATCATCGACGGCCTGAAAAGTGGCCAAGTGGCGCTCTACAGCAAAGTCCACCATTCAGGTATTGACGGTCAAGCTGGTGTGGCCTTGGGTCGCACGATTTTCGATCTGGAAGCCACCGGCCGCAAAATCAAACCACCTCGCCCACACGCCCGACGCAACCAATACCAACTGGGACTGGCAGAGCTGCTGGGCGCGGCGGTGCGCAACACCGCCAAGCAGTCCTTTCAACTGGTCAAAGCCATCCCTGCTTTGGCCCGCGCTGCCCGCAGCGTCCTGGTGCCCGCGAAAGATGAGAACGGCAAGCGCGACTGGTCATTACCCAAAAACGTCTTCGCCCCCAAGACCTCACTGAACGTTGCCATCACCAACCAGCGCACCTTTGCCGGGCGCACCATGCCGCTGGCCGAGGTGAAGCAAATCGCCAAGCTGCTGGGCGTGTCCCTGAACGACGTGGTACTGGCCACCTGCGCTGGTGCCTTGCGCCATTACTTCAAAGACAACAACGAACTGCCTGAACGCTCGTTGTCCGCTGCTGTCCCCGTCAGCCTGCGTGAAGCGGGTGACGGTACGCCCAACAACCAAGTCAGTATGGTGACGATGACCCTGGCGACCGACATTACCGACCCTATTAAGCGCATACGCGCCATCCACATCGCGTCCAACAAGAGCAAAGCGATGATGACCAAGGTCAAGTCCATCATGGCTATCGACCTGCCCATGCCCGCCGCGCCTTGGCTGATCTCCAGCCTCGCTTCGCTGTATGGCCGCTCACGCTTGGCCAATGTCATCCCCCCCATCGCCAACGTGGCGATTTCCAACGTGCCCGGCATTCCGGTGCAAATGTACTTTGCGGGCGCCAAAGTGGTCAGCTATTACCCGGTATCCATCCCAGGCCACGGCATGGCACTGAACATCACCGTACAAAGCTACAACGGCCGCCTGGACTACGGTCTGACCGCCTGCCGCCGCGCACTGCCCGATGTGAACGAGCTGGCCGATCTGCTGCTGGCCGAGCACCGTTTGCTGTTGTCGCTGGCCTTGGCAGAAGCAGCACCAGCGCTGGATGCCCCCGAAGCCGTGCCTGAAGTGGCCGCTGTCGCAGCCCCCAAGAAAAAGGAGAAGGCCACGACCCCAAAACCAGCGGTATTGGCAAAGCCCAGCACAGCCAAAGCAGCATTGGCGTTCTCACCCCGCAAAGCCGTCAAAACCCCCAGTACGCGCCTCAAGCTGGCAGCACCCGCAACCGCCTCCCCGGTTCAAGCTGCCCTGGCCGAAACCAAAGCGGCCCTCACCCGCGCCAAGGCACCTGCACGCAAGCGGGTCACCACCGCCAAGGTTGCGGTCAAAAAAGCGGCAACCACCGTCAAAACGGTTGGCAATCTTCCAGCTGAACCGGCAGTGGCCGCCTGAGCTATTGAAACGTGACGGTGCTGGGAGCCCGCTTTCTCGTCAGCGCCAGCAACCCCATCGTCCACGCCACCCAGCGCACCACCACCGGCGCTGGCAGTCGCGGCTGTATCACCACGTCGCTCAAAGCAGCCAGCTCAAACCACCCCGAAGCCGGCACCACGTACACCTCACCAGGTTGAAGCGGTGCCTGCACTGACAACATCGCGTTGTCCAGCCACACATGGCTTGTCACCACCATGCGGCCCATGGCCACGTTGATAACCGTGCCACGCTGAAGCTGCGCCCAGTGCGATTGCCCTCGCAACAGCTTCATCTGCGCAGCTGCTGAAACGCTGATGGCGAATGGTATTGCGGTGCTAACGTCTTGCATACTGACCCCTTTCATGCGGTGTAGTGCCCAGGCAAAGCACCGTGGGCATACAGGAATCGTATGAAAAAGGCTTCGCCAGCAACAGCCACAATCCCAGCAAATCTGCAGCGGTACAGCGGCAAAATTCAGCATCTGTTACGGTTGATTTCAGGTAAATCTGTACCTGTTTTTGGCGTCACCCCTCCACGACGATAGGCCCATGTCTATGCCGACCACACCCCTTGCGCTCAACACCGCACCGCCTGCACCGCATATTTACCAGCGGCTCGCCTTGCACTACCGCAATGCCATACAGGCCGGCACGCTGGTGCCGGGCGACCGTATGCCATCACTGCGTGGGCTGACACGCCAGCACGACATCAGCCTGTCCACCGCCATGCAGCTCAGTCGACAACTGGAAAGCGAAGGCTGGCTGGAAGCGCGGCCACGCTCAGGCTATTTTGTACGGCGGCCTCAGCGAAGCACATTGGCCACCGTCACTGAGCCACGCATGGACGCTGTGCCTGACCCGGCGCAGTATGTCGGCATCCATGCCAGGGTGTCGGATTTCATCGCACGGGGCCGTATGTACCCGATTACCACCAACCTCGCAGTAGCCCGCTGTGCGCCTGAGTTGTACCCCGCTGCGGCTTTGCAACAAGCCGCTTTGCGCGCATTGCGACAACATCCCAGCCTGCTCGTCACCGCCTCATCACCACGCGGCAATCCCGAATTTCGGGCCGTGCTGGCCAAACGCGCCTTGGGGCTGGGCCTGACCTTGTCGCCCAACGATGTGCAGATCACCAACGGCTGCATTGAGGCCCTGAACCTGGCACTGCGCGCTGTGGCCCAACCCGGTGACACCATCGCTGTGGAATCGCCCACCTTTTATGGCCTGCTGCAAGTGCTGGAAAGTCTGGGGCTGCGCGCCCTGGAAATCCCCACCAGCCCGCAAACAGGCATCTCCATCGACGCGCTGGAACTGGCGGTACAAACCTACGACAACATCAAAGCCGTCGTCGTCGTGCCCCACCTGCAAAACCCATTGGGCAGCATCATGCCGGATGTCCACAAACAACGGTTGGTTCAGCTTTGCGCCACCCATGCCATCCCGCTGATCGAAGATGACACCTACAGCGAACTGGTCAACGAGCGCGCCCAAGGTGAAGCTCCTTTGCGGGCCATGAAGTCCTGGGACACCACCGGCAACGTGATTTACTGCGCCTCGCTGCACAAAATCCTCGCTCCCGGCTTGCGCCTGGGATGGATGAGCGCCGGGCGCTGGCAGGCACGCGTAGAGATGTTGAAATTCAGCCAATCCCGCAGCAATGAAGACCTGTCACAGCTCGCTGCTGCCGACTTCATCGCCTCCCCCGCCTACGACCGCCATCTGCGGCGCCTGCGCAGCATCCTGTGCGTACAGCGGGAGAAGACAGCAGAAGCCATTGCCAACAGCTTCCCCAGCGGCACCCGGTTGAACCTGCCCCGTGGGGGCTTGTCACTGTGGGTCGAGCTGCCCGGCCAACTGTCGTCCAAGCGGGTGTTTGATGCCGCTCTGCAAGAAAGAATCCTGGTCACACCCGGGCTGATGTTTTCCAACTCGCTGCGCTTTGACAGCTTTTTGCGCATCAACTGCGGCTGGCCTTACGGGCAGGACGTGGCGCAGGCTTTGGGACGGTTGGGGCAGATTGTGGGGCGGTTGTTGTGAGGAGGGATAGTCTTGGATAGCCTTATGACCCACCCCGCACCCGCGCAAACACCCCCCAAAACGCCGCATCCTGTGTGGTCGCAAAGTTGATCCGCATCAGCGTGCTGGGCTTCCTGCCCGCGTGGAACAAAGCGCCTGGGGCCAGCAGATAGCCCTCGTCCAGCATGCGCTGCGCCAGCGCATCGGTGTCCACGCCGGTGTCCACCCAGCCGAACAGCCCGACAGGCTCCGCCGCAAAGGTGCAGCCGTAGGCCAGGGCGAGCTTGACGCTGCGAGCGCGGGCGGCGTCCAGACGGGTGCGGATGCGCTCGGCATGGCGACGCAATTGGCCTTGCTCGATGCACAGCGCGATGGCTTTTTCCAGCAGGGCGGGGGTGGTGAGGGAAGCGAGCAACTTGGTATCGAGCAAGCGCTCCACCAAGTCAGCCGGTGCCGCCAAGTAGCCCACACGCCAGTTTGGAGCGAGAATTTTGGCGAAGCCGCTGACGTACAGCGTGCGCTGCAAGCCATCGAGCGCACACAGGCGGGTGGCGTGCTCGGGAGCGATGTGGCTGTAGGTGTCGTCTTCAACGATGTGGAAGTTGTGTTGGTTTGCCAGTTGCAGCACCCGATGCGCGCTACCGGGACTGAGCGAATAACCCGTGGGGTTGTGAAACACGCTGACGCTGACGAACAGCTTGGGGGCATGGACTTCACAGTAGCGTGCCATCACCTCCAGGTCAGGCCCGATGGGACCGCGAGGCACCGGCAGGATACGCATCCCCAGAGCCGTGAGGCGGGCAAATTCCACCGCCCAACCGGGTTCTTCCACCATCACGTGATCGCCAGCCACCAGCAACGTGCGGCTGACAATGTCCAGCGCGTGGGTGGCACCGACGGTGGTGATGATGTGCTCAGGTGGCGTGTGGATGTTCAGAGTGGTCAGCTTTTGTGACAAAGCACGGCGCAGCCCCCCGTCACCCAGCGGCTCGCCATACTGCAAAGAAAACGCATGCAACGCTCGGGTACTGGTCACTTTGCGCACAGCGGCCGACAAGAAACTGGCTTCCAGCCATTCTGGCGGGAACACGCCCATACCGGGCTGGGGCTTGTTACTGATTTTGTGGAACATGCCGCGTATCAACGCCGTAGCGTTGGACGGGTAGGCAGGGGCAACCGCCACCGAGGTGAATCCGGTGGCGGTTGACCAGGGGTTGAGGGTCTGCATGCCCACCACAGAGGTAACAGACGCATTGGCCGCTGGCTCGTTGACTTCATTATTGATAGCGGGTGCAGCCCATCCAGCTTGCACCAAAGGCCTGTTTTGATTGAGTTCGCGGACAAAGAAACCCCGGTTCTTGCGCGCTTCCACCAGTCCCTGTGCCAGCAGCTGGTCGTAGGCCGCAACGACGGTAGTCGGGCTGACCTGTTGTTGCTCAGCGCACTGACGCACCGAAGGCAGCCGCGCACCAGGGGCCAGCAAGCGGGTGCGGATGCGCTCAGCAAAGCGGTTGGCGAGTTGCTCGGTGAGCGAAAGCGCGGCGGTTTTCATCAACATGAGGTGTCCTGTGCTGCAAGCGGAGGGAATACAGTTTAGCAACTGATCTTTAAAACTGTACTGGTGATGTACTGAATTGCCATTTACATTGAATGCCCTATGTCCCCCACCGAACTGACCACCCTGCTGCTGCTCTGTACGGCGATGAGTTTCTCGCCGGGGCCAAGCACCACGCTATCGACCGCCTTGGCCGCTAACCACGGCCTGCGGCGAGCACTGTCCTTTTGCATTGCTGTGCCGGTGGGTTGGACGCTGCTGATGCTGCTTTGCGGTCTGGGCTTGGGTGCGCTGGTGGCAGGTGTACCCACGCTGCGCTGGGGGGTGAAGCTGTTTGGCGTGGCCTACATGCTGTGGCTGGCCTACAAGCTTAGTCGTGCCGCCCACATGAATGAAGTCGACAGCGCCCGCCTGAACATCACCTTCACCCAAGGCGTGCTGTTGCAGTTCGCCAACATCAAAGCCTGGATGCTGGCCTTGACACTCACTGCTGGTTGGGTAGTGAACGCGCTGGGTCAGCCCGCCGCCAACCCAGGGGAGCGCCTAGCCATCGTCTGCGCAGTGATGCTGATGTTCGCTTTTGCCAGCAATTTCGCCTATGCCTTGTTGGGTGCACTGCTGCGGCAGTGGCTTAGGCAAGGCCGCCGTTTGTTAATGTTCAACCGCACGCTGGCCGCTGTGCTTGTGATCACGGCAGCCTGGATGGTGACGGTATGAATTGGATTGTGAAATGAACGGTGGACTTGAAATGACCCTAAAGAAAGAAACCTTGGGCATGTGGCTGGGCGTTTTGGGCGTGGCTATATTTGCCATCACGCTGCCGATGACACGCCTCGCCACCGGCACCACCGCTGCACCGCAACTCTCACCCTGGTTTGTCACCTTGGGTCGCGCCGCGCTGGCTGGGGTGTTGTCGCTGGCCGTATTGCTGTTGACCCGCGCGCCAAGGCCCACAGCCGCGCAACGCAAATCGCTGGGGTTCGCCCTGCTGGGCAATGCCATCGGCTACCCGCTGCTGCTGGGCTATGCGCTGCGCAGCGTGACGGCCAGCCACGCCGCTGTCATCACCGCACTGCTGCCCTTGACCACCGCCGCTGTCGCCGCATGGGTGCTGCACCAGCGGGCGCGGCTGGGGTTCTGGCTGTGTGCGGGCTTGGGGGCGCTGCTGGTGATGGCATTTTCGCTGATGCGCACCTACCAGCAAGGCCACGGTTTTGGCTTGGAATGGGCCGATTTGCTGCTGGTGGGCGCGGTGCTGGCCGCCTCCCTCGGCTATGTGTACGGCGCACAAGTCACCCCCGCACTGGGAGCTGAGCGGGTAATTTGCTGGGTCTGCGTGCTGGCGCTGCCCATCACCTTGCCTGGCACATTACTGACATGGCCGGACCACCCAGTCAACACCTCAGCCTGGCTGGGCCTGCTGTATGTGGGCTTGTTTTCGATGTGGATAGGCTTCTTTGCGTGGTACCGGGGCTTGGCCATGGGCGGCGCACTGCGGGTTAGCCAGACACAACTGCTGCAACCGTTTTTGTCGATCCTGGTCAGCATCCCGTTGCTGGGCGAACCGCTGGATACCGTGACACTGGGCTTTGCACTGGCGGTAGTAGCGACGGTGTTTTTAGGTAAAAACTTGGCAACAAGCCCGGCACCGGCCAAGGCAAAATCGAGCTCAAGCTGAATTCAGAAAAGCATTTTTAAAGTGGAGAAAACAAATGACAACGACCCATGACACCAACCCGCTGAACTGGACGCTGGCCGCCCGCGCCCACAAAATGAACCCCTCGGTGATCCGCGAGATCCTGAAGGTCACAGAAAAGTCCGGCATCATCAGCTTTGCCGGGGGACTGCCCTCACCCAAGACCTTTCCCATCACTGAATTTGCCGCGGCCTGCGAAAAGGTGCTGCGCGAAGACGGTCAAGCCGCGCTGCAATATGCAGCCAGCGAAGGCTACGGCCCGCTGCGTGAGGCCGTAGCCGAGATGCTGCCGTGGAACGTAGACCCCGGCCAAGTGCTCATCACCACCGGCTCGCAGCAGGCGCTGGACTTGATCGCCAAAGTGCTGATCGACACCGGCAGCCGCATCTTGGTTGAAACCCCCACCTACCTGGGCGCACTGCAAGCCTTCACGCCGATGGAGCCGGAAGTGGTCAGCGTGGAGAGCGACGAAGAAGGTGTGATCGTGGAGGATTTGGATGAAAAATCCAAAGGCGCTCGCTTCCTGTACGTGCTGCCCAACTTCCAAAACCCCACAGGCCGCACCATGACCGAAGAGCGCCGCGCCGCGCTGTCAAAGCGCGCTGCCGCACTGAACCTGCCGCTGATCGAAGACAACCCCTACGGCGACCTGTGGTTCGATACCCCGCCACCCTTGCCACTGACGGCACGCAACCCTGACGGATGCCTCTACATGGGCTCATTCTCCAAGGTACTGGCCCCCGGCTTGCGCTTAGGCTTTGTGGTCGCACCCAAAGCGCTCTACCCCAAGCTCTTGCAAGCCAAGCAAGCCGCCGATTTACACACCCCCATCTTCAACCAGCGTATGGTGGCCGAGGTCATGAAAGGCGGCTTCCTTGACCGCCATGTGCCCACCATCCGCGCTCTGTACAAGAGCCAGCGTGACGCGATGCTGGACGCCCTGAAAACCGAAATGGCCGGGCTGGATTTCACCTGGAACGTGCCAGTGGGCGGTATGTTCCTTTGGGCACGTCTGCCCAAAGGCATGAGCGCGGTAGATTTGCTGCCCAAAGCGGTGGAAAAAAACGTGGCCTTCGTGCCGGGTGCAGCGTTTTATGCCGACCACGCCGATCCACGCACGCTGCGCTTGTCCTTCGTAACCCCTAGCGTGGCGCAAATTCGGATTGGGGTCGCGGCGCTGGCGCAGGCGGTGCGGGAAGCAGCCCAAGCAGCGGTCTAGGGACACGCTGCAAAACCTGGCCTGCAATATGCATGCCTCTTGAGCCATGAAACAAACCGATCTCGGACTGAATCTGACGACCAAGCGCACGCGCAAGGGCGAGTTCCTCGCGCAGATGGAGCGGGTAGTGCCATGGGC
>JANXSZ010000064.1 GCA_025356445.1 Betaproteobacteria bacterium
GCCCATGGCACTACCCGCTCCATCTGCGCGAGGAACTCGCCCTTGCGCGTGCGCTTGGTCGTCAGATTCAGTCCGAGATCGGTTTGTTTCATGGCTCAAGAGGCATGCATATTGCAGGCCAGGTTTTGCAGCGTGTCCCTAAGGCAATCACAATACCCACACCCAGCACCCACAGGGTGGACATGCTTTGGTGCACCAGCACTTTGTCGATCACCAGTTGAAAAAAGATGGGTGACGCCATGGCCAGCAGGTGCATGGCCAGTGCAGAGATGGCGATGTCGCGCAGCGCCGCCTTTTGCTTCATGATCTCGGGAATGAACCAGCGCAGCCCAAAGGGTTGGTTTTGCTCTGGCAGCGAATACAAGCGCTTCATCAAAAAAACTTCGCCCTGCCACAGGTTGCAAAATTGTTCACGCTCAATCAGCAGTACATCTGTGGGCCGGTCAGCCAAAGGGTTCAGTATGGCTACTTGGCCATTGCCCTGGGCAGAAGCACTCATCACAATCACGCAATTGCCGTCTGCCATGCGTGCTATCAAAGGGAATACGCCGCCTTGCGCTTGCAGGCCTTCCCAGCTGAGCTTGTCTGCCTTGGCTTTCAGTCCGATGTCCGACGCCATGCGCAGCAGGGTGGCGGGTGAGGGTTCCTCATTCACCAGCGCATAGTCTTCAATCAAGCGCTCAGGGTTAACCGGCAAGCGATGGTGTTGCGCGATTGCGGCCAAGCATTGAACGGTGGTGTGAGGGAATTTATCAGCCATAGTGGGGTCGTCCGGCGGGACAGGAGGCATTTCAGCATGGGTGCTGCGGGCGCAATCCTGTGATTAGGAGGCGATTGAACCCTTATCTTTCTGGTTTTCTACGTCATGCGTTATCTGAACCTACAGACCTGCCAGCAGCTGCCGATAACTCTCACAAGACCAACGTAAGGAGCGATTTGATGTTTACCCCCGCTTATGCCCGCGCTTCCTCTGCCTACAAGCGTGTTGGCGTTGAGACCAGCGTTCAAAATGCCAATCCGCACCATCTGGTACATCTCTTGTTTGAAGAGCTGTTACAAAGCCTCTCCAACGCCCGGGGTTCCATGGCCCGCAGTCAAATTGCTGAAAAGGGGGCCGCTATTGGTAAAGCCGTGCGCATTCTGGATGAAGGCCTGAAGGCGGCGCTGGATGTGGAGCAGGGCGGTGAGTTGGCTGCCAATCTCAGTCGCTTGTACGACTATTGCATCGTTCAGCTGACCCGTGCCAACGCCCGCAACGACGATGCCTTGCTGCAAGAAGTCCGTACACTGATCGAACCTGTCGCCCAAGCATGGCGTGAGATCAATCCCTCAGAGAAAAACGTACCAAAAGTATCTGCTGCGCAATATGCACCGGCATCAGCAGCTATGAAATACGCAGCACATTAAGGGAATAACCATGCCTGAAACCCTGTTTGATTACTACCAAGCTATTGAGGCGGCCAGTCGCCAGATGCTGCAAGCTGCGCAAACGGAAGACTGGGATCAAGTGGTGCGCTACGAGGGGGCATGTGCCGTGCTGATTGAGCAGTTGTGCCACCGTGCTTACAGCGAGCAAATTTCACCTGCCCAGCGCAAAGACAAGGCGCGCATCATGCAGAGTATTTTGCGTAACGATGCTGAGGTTCGTTTGTTGGCGGAGCCTTGGCTGAGTGAGTTAGACCATATGCTGTGCCCGCAGCAAACACAGCGCTTGCACTGACAGTGCTTAAACCTGCATGTTCATGATGTCGGAATACGCCTGAACCATGCGGTTACGCACGGTCAGCGTTGCCTGAAAGCCAATTTGGGCTTTCTGAATCGCGAGCATCGTTTCTTCCAGACTGACTTTCGGGTTTTCCAGTGTTACTTCTTTTTGCAGGCTCTCTGCCTGGTTTTGGGAGGCGCTCACTGACTTGAGTGCACTTTGCAAGGCTTTTGAAAACCCTGTCGCTTGCGCCTCACTGATACCCCCGCCCGCCGTCACTTTGGGTGCAAGGGTTGGTCGCAAAGCTTTGGCTGTGGCGCTGGCGAAAGAGGTGCTGGGTAGTTTCAAGTCCATGGTATTTGTTCCTTGTACTGCCTGAGGTTGCCTTACGTTGTGAGGGGCAGAACGCGGCGATGAAGGTGGGTTGGTAAGGATGCTAATTTGCCCCTTGGCATTCTTTAGCCAGAAGTAAGGGGCAAATACCGGCCTTATCTCGCTCATGTTTTCGGTGGGCCGCCAAATAATTGCGGCCATAGAGGAGCCCCCTGGTTCCTGGACAACACGGGAAACATGATGTCTGCCGTCGCCGAAATCGAAACCCCATTGCTGCCTGCTGCTCCGCCTACTTGGACGCAGGGTCTCGTTGCGCTTGACCGTTCCAAACAAATGCGTCTCGCCATGGGGCTGGTATTGGTTATCGCCATCGCTGTTGCTGGGTTGATTTATGGTCGGCAAGCCGATTACCGCGTGCTGTATGCCAATTTGAGCGACAAAGACGGTGGAGCCATCCTGGCCCAGTTGTCGCAAATGAACATCCCTTACAAGCATGCTGACGGTGGCAGTGCCATCCTGGTGCCCAGCGACCGTGTCAACGATTTGCGTATGCGCCTCGCTTCGCAAGGCCTGCCTAAAGGCTCCGTAGGGGGCTTTGAAATGATGGAAGCCAACCGTTTTGGCATGACGCAGTTTCAAGAGCGTTTGACTTTTCAGCGCGGGCTGGAGGGGGAGCTGACGCGCTCTATTCAGGCTTTGTCTTCTGTGCAGAGTGCCCGCGTCCACTTGGCGCTGCCCAATCAAAATGGCTTTTTCCGGGAGCAGCAGAAAGCTTCGGCTTCGGTGTTGCTCAGTCTGCACCCTGGCCGGATGCTTGACCGTGCACAGATCGCAGGCATTGTGCATCTGGTGTCGTCTAGCGTGCCAGAAATGAAACCCGAAGCTGTCAGCGTATTGGACGACAGTGGCAAGTTGCTTTCGCAGTCGCCGGATGGGGCCAACGGTACGGGAAACGGCGGTGCGGTTGATGTACAGCAGTTGCAGTATGTGCAGCAGCTGGAGCAGGCTTATGCCAAGCGCATCATGGACATTCTGGAGCCCGTGGTTGGGCGACAAAATGTGCGGGCGCAGGTCAGCGCAGAAGTAGATTTCTCGCAAACTGAATCCACTTCCGAGACACACCGGCCCAACCAAGGGGCCGAGCCCGCAGCTGTGCGCAGCTTGCAGGTGCTGGAGGCAGGGGCCAATGCCAACAACGGCAACCTGCCAGGTGTGCCAGGTGCCGTCTCGAACCAGCCTCCCGTCACTCCGACGGCGAGTATCAACGGTAGTACGCCTACGCTGACCGCAGGGGCTGCCAACGGCGGTACACCAGCGGGTTCAGCACCTGGCAGCAAGAAAGAAATGATCACCAATTACGAAGTGGACAAAACCACGCGTGTGGTGCGCGGTGCCACTGCTGTCATCAAACGGGTCAACGCTGCGGTGGTGCTGAACAACCCTACCACCGAAGAAAAGGGCAAACCGGTCAGCAAACCCATGAGCCCTCAGCAGCTGGAGCAAATGACAGCGTTGGTGCGTGAATCCATTGGGTTCAGCAAAGACCGGGGTGACTCGGTTAACGTGGTGAACGCTGCGTTTGTGGTTGAAAAGATGGATGCGACCGAAATACCGCTGTGGAAGCAGGCGGACGTGCTTGATGCTGTGCGCAGTTACGCGTGGCCGGTGGCGGCACTCATTTTTGCTTTCCTGGTGATGCAAAAAATGGTGAAACCAGTGCTGACAGTGGTGAACGCCAAACCTGAGCTGATCGCTGGTGTGAATGGTCCCAACGGTGCAGGTGGTGCCAATGGCGTTACCGGCACCCAGCTGAACGCCATTGAGGGCGATGACCCTCAGCGTCCTGACATGCTGGCTTTGACGGCAGACAAACCAACTGAAATGAGTGCTGAAGAGCTGCGTTTGGAGGAGGCAAGAGCACTTACCCGTGCAAACCCATTGGCTGTCGCTAACATCGTGAAAACTTGGGTGAACGGTGAAGCCCCGGCTTAACTGAGTCGACCTTGCGCGTTCATCCCAACCCCTAACCTTAAGAGTGCTGCAATGGACGAAGACGGCTGTGCGGATGCTGCAATTTTCCTGATGTCGCTGGGCGAAGAGGAAGCGGCTGAGGTGTTCAAGCACCTTTCCCCCAAAGAGGTGCAAAAGCTGGGTGAAACCATCGCCAAAACCCGCTCTGTGTCGCGTGAGCGGGTGAATGAGGTGATGGAGAAATTCGCCCTGACTGCCGCTTCACAAAGCTTGTTGGTCAGTGACACCAGCAACTATGTGCGCGCGGTGCTGAAGCGTGCGCTGGGGGACGATAAAGCTTCGCTGCTGATTGACCGCATCTTGCAGGGCGGTGATGTGTCAGGCATTGAGAGCTTGAAATGGATGGACCCGATCTCAGTTGCAGAGCTGATCCGTAATGAGCATCCGCAAATTGTGGCCGCTATCTTGGTCCACCTGGATTTTGAGCAAGCGGCCGCAATTCTGAAACAATTGACCAAGCGCCAGCGCAATGAAGTGATGCTGCGCATTGCCACGCTGGAAGGGATTCAGCCTACTGCCCTGAAAGACCTGAACGAGGTGCTGTTCAAGGTGCTGGCAGGCGGCGACAAAATCCGTAAATCGTCACTGGGTGGCGTGAAAGCAGCGGCAGAAATTATCAACTTCCTGGGGGCCAGCATCGAGGGTACCGTGATCGAGTCGATCCGTGGCATGGACACTGATCTGGCACAGAAGATCATGGACAAGATGTTCGTCTTTGAAGACCTGCTCAAGCTGGACAAGTCGGGTTTCCAGGCGATTTTGAAAGAGGTGTCGTCCGAAACCCTTATCGTTGCGCTCAAAGGGGCTTCGGCAGAACTCAAAGAGGCCATTTTGGGCAATATGTCGAGCCGGGCTGCGGAGACGTTGCGCGAAGACCTCTCTTCTCGTGGGCCTATGCGCTTGTCGGAAGTTGAAGCACAGCAAAAGGAAATTCTGAAGATCGTGCGCCGTCTTGCCGATGAAGGCACCATTGTTCTGGGTGGTGGAGGTGACGATGCCCTCGTCTGATCCCCGCAACTACGCTCGTTTCATTCCCAAAGAGGAGCTGGGTGATGTGTCCCAGTGGCGCTTTGGAGCGGTGGGCAGCAGCTATTCACCCGACGAGCTGGATGAGCGCCGTGAGCAGGCTGAGCAAACACGCCAGCAACTGCTGCTGGCGCAAGATGATGCGTATGCCCGTGGCGTGGCGGAGGGGCGCAAGTTAGCCCAGCAAGAGGCTGAGCGCCTGTGCAATGCCTACATAGAAGAGCAGGGTCAAGCCGCAGCCCTCCACACCGCGCAGCGTTTGGCGAACGTGGTGGCGGTGGTGCAACTTGGCCTGGAACACGCTGAGACACAAATGGCACAAGGCGTACTGGATTTGGCCTGCACTTTGGCACGCCAGGTGTTGCGCTATGAACTGACCATTGACCCCTTGGCTGTGCGCCATGTGGTGACCGAGGCGATGGGGTTGCTGACAGCTGATGGCAAAGTCACCACCCTGCGTCTTAACCCCCAGGATTTGACCTTGCTGCAGGCTTCGCTGAGCCAGCAGTTTGCAGGGAAGGCTATGGTTTTCGTAGCTGATGCAGCAGTACAGTCGGGCGATTGCAGCGTAGAGTGTGCGGGTGCTGTGATTGATGCCAGTCTGGAGCGCCGTTGGGCGCGTGCGGTGAGTGGTTTGGGATTGGTGATACCCATGCCCTTGGATTTTCCCGTAAACAACAGGGTTGATGCAGCTGATCCCGTTGATGAAGTTGACGCTAGCGCAACGGCAGAGGTGCCTGATGTTGACTGACCCCGATGCTGCTGTGGCGGATGCCGATGGTGCTGATGAAGCCGTATTGGCCGAAGAAGCACGCTTTCATGCCGATCGGTGGACTGACTTTTTAAGTGCAGCCAAGCAGCGCGTCAGCCGCCGTGACTCGCTGGAGGTGCAGGGCACGCTGACCCATGTGGCTGGGCTAGTGCTGGAGGCTTCCGGCATCCGTACTTCGGTGGGCACCCAGTGTTTGATTGGCATCAAACCCAGTGACAGTGTGCTGGCCGAGGTGGTGGGGTTTGCCCACAACAATGCATTTTTGATGCCTGCAGGTGATATTCAAGGGCTGACCCGTGGTGCCCGAGTCACGCCGCTGGTGCCTTACAGTGCCCAGTTGGTGCTGGGGGACAGACCAGACCCTTCTGTAGCAGAGGCCTCGTCGGACATCGGTTTGTTGCAATTGCCGCTGGGCGATGGCCTGCTGGGTCGGGTGGTGGACGCCCATGGCTTTCCCATGGACGGTGCGGGGCCGCTGCGTGGCGTTACCGCCAAACCGCTAGACCGCAAGCCCCTGAATGCCATGGAGCGCGATCCGGTGCGTGTGCCCTTGGATACCGGTGTCAAAACCATCAATGCATTGCTGACAGTTGGCCGTGGTCAGCGTCTGGGGCTGTTTGCCGGTTCGGGTGTGGGCAAAAGTGTGCTGATGGGCATGATGGCGCGCTACACACAGGCCGATGTGATTGTGGTGGGCCTGATTGGCGAGCGTGGCCGTGAGGTGAAAGAGTTCATTGAAGACATTTTGGGCGACGAGGGGCGAGCCCGCTCCGTGGTGGTGGCGGCCCCTGCCGATGCGCCCCCGCTGTTGCGTATGCAGGGTGCCGCCTATGCGTCCGCCGTGGCCGAGCACTTCCGTAACAAAGGTCAGCATGTGCTGCTGCTGATGGATTCGCTCACCCGCTACGCCATGGCGCAGCGCGAGATTGCCCTGGCCATTGGTGAGCCTCCTGCCACCAAGGGCTATCCGCCTTCATGCTTTGCGCGGCTGGCGCAGCTGGTGGAGCGCAGTGGCAATGGCTTGAATGGTGTTGGCTCCATCACCGCGTTTTATACCGTGTTGTCGGAAGGTGACGACCAGCAAGACCCGATTGCCGATGCTGCACGGGCTATTTTGGACGGTCACATCGTGCTGACCCGCAAGCTGGCCGAGGCCGGGCACTACCCCGCTATTGACATTCAGCAGTCCGCTTCGCGGGTGATGCATAACGTGGTGTCCAAAGACCACTTTGAGCTGGCCCGGCATTTTCGCGCTATTTACGGTCGCTACGAGCAAGGGCGCGACTTGGTGCAGATTGGCGCTTACGTCAGTGGCTCAGACCCCGGCATGGACAAGGCTATTCAACTGAACCCTGGTATGGCCGCATTTTTGCAGCAAGACATGCACACCGGGGCCACGCTGGCAGCCAGCGTTGAAGGCATGGTTGGCAGCTTCCAGGCAGGTAGAACGCCATGAGCACGCTTGCTCTTCGTCCTGTTCAGTTGGCGATGGAGCTGGCTGAGCGTCAGCGTGACCTGGTTGCTACATCCCTGGCGATGGCTGTGCAAAACCAGCAAGCGGCTCAGGCACAAATGCAGCAGCTTGAAGCCTATGCCCGAGAAACTGAGGCCAAGTGGATGCAGCGTGCGCAGGTGGCTGCATCGCCTGAGTTGATGCAGCACCATTACCAGTTCATGGCCAAGCTGGAGCAGGCGATCACCTTTCAGGTTCGCGTTATCGACAACCACACGGGGCGCGTCATGCAGGTGCGTTTGGGCTTGATTGAGGTGGAGCAACGCCTGGCGCGGTTCAAACACATTCTGGCCATGCGGCAGGCTGAAATCACTCTGGTCCATAACCGCAGGGAACAGCGGCAAATGGATGAATTGGCCTCACGCATGGGCCATCAACGCAGGCGTCCCTTGGACGCAGAGGAGTCGCAATGGCAATCGAACTAGGCCCTGTGGCCATCATGGAACCGCAAACTGCGGTGTCGGAAAAAACGGCGCAGCGTAACAAAGCCAACGCAGGGAACGCCCATAAAGCGGATCAAACAGACAAAGCGGAAAAGTCCGATAAGTCCGAAAAATCTGACAAGTCGGAAAAAACCACGGAATCTTCTCCCAGTGGTTTCATGGCGTTGCTCGCCCAGTTTGATGTGCAAATGCCTGACCCATCCAGACCGTTGGTGGCGGTGGATGCCAAGCTGCCAGTGGACAAGGAGGCTACCGAGACGAAAACGGCTGATGGCACGGGGGCGGTGACGGCAGGGCAGTCACCCGCGTTGGACCCGGCTGCGCTGCTCGGGCAGATGCAAATTGGTTTGGCCGGACAGGCTGTGGATCCGAGTCTGAATTCAACGTTACCTGTGCCAACGCAAATGCTCGCTGCGGCAAAAGGCACTGGGGTGGGCAAGACCGTGAATGGCAATGGGGACGGTTCAGCACGGACTTTACTGACCGAACCATTTGCGCAGAGCGGCATTTCAGAAGATGCCAGCGCCACATTGGCAAAGCACATGCCCAAAGCGTCTTCTGCGGTTGCAGGCGACAGCCGGGCACAGGTATCCAAGTCTGCGGACATTTCCCCCCTTAGCGATGCCGGTACCGATGCCAAATCCGCAACAGTGGCGGATAAGCACCCTCTTACGCAAAATCTGCAAGCCACGTTGAACGCCACGATGGCTGCTGCTCAAAATACAGTTTCGCGGGCCGAAAAAGCGGTTGAAGCGTCTGGCGGGTTGAACCCCACTGCCACTTTGGGCGAAAGCTTTCGTCAACTGGCAGACATGGCAAAAAGCGACAAGCCGACCGAAGTGACTACCGCTACCAGCCACTCATCCACGACTGACCGTACCCACTCAGCCCCTTCGGGGGGATGGGATTTTTCTACCATCAGCGCCAAAACCATGCCCGATAGCCCAGGTGCCACCCCGTCTCTCACCGGTTTTGCCACAGAGGCGCAAAGTGCCAATCAGGTTTCGCTCTGGGTCAGCCAAAACGTGCAATCTGCCGAACTCAAGCTTGATGCGCAGGGTGCTGATCCGGTGGAGGTCAGCATTTCGCTTTCTGGTGGCGAAGCTCAGGTGCAGTTTCGCAGTGATGTGGCGGAAACGCGGGATATGCTGAGCCGTGCGGTGGCCGATTTGGACAGTTCATTGCAGCGCGAAGGTCTGGTGTTATCTGGCGTTTCTGTGGGTACATCGGCCCAGGGGCGGGACAATTCTCGCGAACCGGGAGAGAATGGCGCGACTTCCCGACAATTTGGCCCGCGCGCCGGTCAACGTGCCGGAGGTGATACACCCTTGAATGCACTCAGGCTGAGTGCCGTGCAACGACCTTCACAGGGCGCCGTAGACCTGTTTGTGTAGTGACGTGGCGGATGCGCTTTATAGGCCTGGATGGTAAATAGCACGGAATAACCTTGCTTTCTACCCTTCATTGACCTATTGGAGGGCTAAAGTCGCCAAATAATCGGATTCATAGAATTTAATACCGATGGTCTGCTGCAGCTGATGTGCGACGCAGATCGTTTTGACAAGGATCCAACGTGTCTGATGCCCATGCCGCTCCGGCCGACGGTGCCAAACCGCCGAAAAGCAAAAAAATGATGATCATCGTGCTGGCTGCCGTGGTGTTGCTAGGCGGTGGTGCGGGTGCTTTTTTCATGCTCAAGCCCAAGGCCGACCACGGGGAGGAGGGCGCTGCTGCGGCGCCCGCTGCGGCCCATGTCAAACCAGGCACGCCACCTACTTTTTTGCCGATGGACAGCCTGGTCGTTAATTTGTCCGACCCCGGCGGTGACCGCTTTGCCCAAATTGGTATCACCCTGGAAATCAGCGATCCGCACGTAGCTGATTCGGTCAAAGCCTTTATGCCAGCGATTCGCAGTGGTATCTTGCTGGTGGTATCGCAGCGCACCACGCAAGAGCTGCTCCAGTTGGAGGGCAAAGAGAAATTGGCGCGCGATATTCGACGTGAGGTCTCCAAGCCTTTGGGTTTTGAGGTGGAAGAAGATGAAGACGAGGTGGAAGAAAAACCAGTGGCTAAAAAAGGCAAGGCCAAGCCCAAAAGAGTCCCGCCGCACAACCCGATAGAGCGTGTCCTTTTTTCGAGTTTCATCGTGCAGTGATGAAACCGTACATAACGGCACTCCATGACGACATTCTTTAAGGCCGCACCATGAGTGAATCCTTTCTGTCGCAAGAAGAAGTTGACGCCCTGCTAGAGGGCGTGACGGGTGAGAGCCAGTCGTACACGGCAGATGCCGTTGACAGCTCGGGTGTACGCAGCTATGATATTTCCAGTCAAGAGCGCATCGTGCGGGGCCGCATGCCCACGATGGAAATCGTGAATGAGCGGTTTTCACGTAACTTTCGGGTGGGGCTTTTTAACTTTATTCGCCGCAGCCCTGAAATCTCGATTGGCCCTGTCGCTGTGCAAAAGTACAGCGCTTTCTTGCGCGAGCTGGCAGTACCCACCAACTTCAACATCGTGGCTGTTCGGCCCTTGCGTGGCAATGGTTTGATTGTGTGCGAGCCGACGTTGGTGTTTGGCATCATCGACACCCTGTACGGTGGTGCTGGTAAATACCACACGCGCATTGAAGGCCGAGATTTCTCGCTTACCGAGCAGCGGGTGATTAACCGCTTGGTGGATGTCATCCGCACCGAGTACGAGAAGGCCTGGAAGGGTATTTACCCCATCCAGCTGGATTACCAGCGCTCCGAAATGCAACCCCAGTTCGCCAACATTGCTACCCCGAGTGAGATCGTTGTTTCCACAACTTTTCATCTCGAGATTGGGGAAATCTCTGGCTCGGTGCATTTCTGTATCCCTTATGCCACTCTGGAGCCGATACGCGATGTGCTGTATTCGACTACCCAAGGTGACTCCATGGAAGTGGATCGCCGCTGGATCAACGTGCTGACACAGGAAATCCAGTCTGCTGAGGTGACGCTGGTGGCTGAACTGGCCCGCGCAGACACCACCATTGAGCAGCTGCTGGCCATGCGCCCCGGTGACTTTATCGAGTTGGAGCGTGAGCCCCGCATCCAGGCGTCCATTGACGGTATTCCTGTTTTTGAATGCCAATATGGCACGCACAATGCGAAGTACGCTATCAAGGTAGACCGCAAACTGCTGACGCACGAATCGAAGATTTAAGCAAGATTCAACATTATTTGAACTGAGGAGTAGCCATGGCAACCGACGGTATGGACACCAGCGAAATCGACGAACTTAGCGGCTGGGCTGAGGCGCTGGAAGAGCAAAAAAAGACTGAACCCGGCGATGTACAGGGTGGCCCCCTCTCTGGCAATGGTGCTGGTGGGAGCTTTAGCGCGGGTAGCAGCGGGACTGTGAATGACATCAACATGGTGTTGGACATTCCTGTGCAGCTCTCTGTGGAGCTGGGCCGTACCAAGGTGCCTATCAAATACATCCTGCAACTGGGGCAAGGCTCAGTTGTGGAGCTGGATGCCATGGCTGGTGAGCCTATGGATGTGTTGGTAAATGGCTATCTGATTGCGCAAGGCGAGGTGGTGGTGGTGAATGAGAAATTTGGTATTCGCCTCACCGATGTCGTGACACCGTCTGAACGCCTGAAGCGTGTGAGTAGAGGCTGATACATTGACCTAGGTCTGTACCTTGCTGGGTAAGATTCGCGCATGAACTTCACTTCTTTTTGGCTACTGATTTTTATTGCGGTGCTGTGTGCCTTGCCCTGGCTGGTGAAATGGGTACAGCGTCGCACTGGCCGTGGCTTGGGCGCGCAAGACAACACCACCAAACTGGTTTCGGTGCTTGCCTTGGGCCCCGCGCAGCGCGTGATGACGGTTGAAGTGGGCCCTGTGCACGCACGCACACAACTGGTGTTGGGTGTCTCGGCGCAGTCTATTACCTGCTTGCATGTGCTGGCGGCGCTGCCGCTGACGCCGCAAACCATGGCGTCTTCATCTACCGTGTCCTCGGCGTTAACATCATCTTTCGCGGTGGAATTGCAGGAGCATAAGGGTGCTTAGCACGCGTCAATGGACGGTAGGCATGGCTTTGCTCGCGCTGCTGTCGGCTGCGTCTCCTGTCATGGCGCAAGCAACGGGCCAGGCTTCTTCTCAATTACCGCTGTTGATTGGCAGTGGCGCGGGGGGTACCAGTTTTTCGGTACCCATCCAAACTCTGCTGTTCTTCACATCGCTCTCATTTTTGCCTGCGATGCTGCTGATGATGACGGGCTTCACCCGCATCGTCATCGTGCTGTCGCTGATGCGCCAAGCGCTGGGTACCCAGTCGGCACCGCCCAACCAGGTCATTGTGGGTTTATCGCTGTTCCTTACCTTTTTCGTGATGGGGCCTACGCTGGACAAGGTGTACCAAGACGCGTACCTGCCGTATTCCAATGGCACCGCCACGTTTGAGCAGTCGTTGAACAAAGCCGAGGCACCGATGCGCCAGTTCATGCTCAAGCAGACTCGCCAATCTGATTTGTCGCTGTTCGCCAAATTGGCCAAACTGGATGCCAACGTCAAAGGCGAAACTGCGCCTATGCGGGTGCTGGTGCCTGCGTTCGTTACCAGCGAGCTGAAGTCGGCTTTTCAAATCGGCTTCATGATTTTTATTCCATTTTTGGTGATCGACATCGTTGTCGCCAGCGTGCTGATGTCGCTGGGCATGATGATGCTCTCACCGGTGCTGGTGGCTCTGCCGTTCAAGTTGATGCTGTTTGTGCTGGCTGATGGGTGGAATATTCTGATTGGCTCACTTGCTGCCAGTTTTGTGCAATAAGTACCAAGCAGTTCACCCTCTACCCGCTCGCAAGGAAAATCTCATGAACCCCCAAACTGTGCTGACCATGGGCCAAGAGGCGCTGGTGCTGTTGCTGATGGTGTCAGCCCCTGTGCTGGGTACGGTGCTGGTGGTGGGGCTGCTGATCAGCCTGTTCCAGGCCATCACGCAAATTAATGAAGCCACCTTGTCGTTTGTTCCGAAATTGATAGCTGCCGTTGCCGTGTTTGCGATCTCTGGGCCATGGATGCTGGCGACAATGGTGGACTACATTCGCCGCATGATCAGCAATATTCCGTCTATGGTGTCGTGAAACTTTGCCGCAGTGCGCCCTGAGCTATCCCTATGATCTCGATCACTGAGGCGCAGCTTACCGCCTGGATAGCCCCCATCTTCTGGCCTTTCCTGCGTATGCTCGGCATGTTTGGTGCTTCCCCGGTATTGTCGGTACGTGCCATTCCCACCCGTACCAAAATTTGCCTTGCCTTCTTTATCGCTCTCGCCGCGCAAGCCAGCCTGACAAACCAGCCTGTGGTCAGTTTGAATGACCCCAGCACCGTGGGTACCGCCGTGCATGAGGTGTTGATTGGCTTGGCCATTGGCTTTGCCGTGCGCTTGGTATTTGCCTCGGTTGAGCTGGCTGGGGAGCTGATGGGTTTACAAATGGGGCTGAATTTTGCGATGTTTTTTGATGCCATGACCAGCAGCCAAGCCAGCGCCGTATCGCGCTTCTTTGGCAATATGGCGATTTTGCTGTTTGTTGTTTCCAACGGCCATCTGATGGTGATGATGGCTGTTATCAAAAGTTACGATGCTTTTCCTGTGAACCACGGTATTTTGCAAACCTACGGTCAACTCAAGCTCTACACCATGGGCGCTGATTTGTTTGCCACGGCGCTGTGGATTTCACTGCCCCTGGTCGGCATGCTGTTGATGGTCAATCTCACGCTGGGCATTGTTTCGCGCATCGCCCCGCAAATGAATATCTACGCCGTGGGTTTCCCTGTGATTTTGACGGTCGGCTTGATGGGTATCGCCGCGGGCTTGCCCCTGCTGGATGCGCCCATGATGTCGCTGATGGTGCGCGCCATGGCGCTTTTTTCTGGCTCGTAAGTCGTGTCGTTGACAGGGTGTCGGCGGAAAAAGTCTGCCGCCTGCTTGCATCAAACCAAGCTGTTGCGAATCGCGTACACCGTCAACTCGGCATTGTTGGTTAAATTCAGTTTTTCCAAAGCTCGTGCACGGTAGACGCTGACGGTTTTGGGACTCAGCATCAGTTCTTCGGCAATGTCGGACAGCCGTTTGCCTGAGGCAATTTTCAATACGGTTTGCAGTTCACGCTCGGACAAGGCGTCGTGCAGCACCTCGGATTTAGGTGCAGACAGGCTTTCCACCAGCATTTGTGCTACGTCAGCGGTCACGTACTTGCGTCCTTGGGCGACCGTACGCACCGCCGTGACCAGTTCACTGGGGTCGCCAGCTTTGCTCACATAGCCCTGCGCGCCAGCCCGCAGGCATCGAATGGCATACTGGTCTTCAGCGTGCATGGAGACGATCAACACCTTGATGGGGGAGTCACTGTCACGCAGGCTGGCCAGCACTTCCAGGCCATCGCGGCCCGGCATGTTCAAGTCCAGCACCAGCACATCACAGGGTACTTTGCGCAGCAGTTCGCGCACTTCCGCGTAGCCACTGGCTTCGCCGGTGACTTTCACGTCCACAGCTTCTGAAAGGGTGTCGCGTATGCCGCGCCGAACAACGGCGTGGTCATCGCATAAAACGACATGGATCATGCAGGGTCTCCTCTTGTGGTCTTCTTGTTCTCGGTTGGCAATAGGCGATGCGCAACGGAGTCTAGCTGCGGTCACCGGTGAGGGGAACACTTAAGATAACCGATGTGCCCAACCCGGGCCGACTGCTCACATCCAGCCAGCCTTCTACGGTTTTGGCGCGCTCATGCAGGCCGCGAATGCCAAAAGCTTTGGGCTTTTCCAGTTCGGTTTTGGACAGGCCAATGCCGTTGTCGGTAATCTCCAGGGTCAACACACCTTCCGCATCGGACAGTTCAATGTTGACTTCGCTGGCTTGCGCATATTTGGCAATATTGGTCAGGGCTTCTTGGGTTGTGCGGTAGGCGACCAGTTGCACCGCTTTGCCGACCACAATCGCCTCGCGTGAAACCCGTGTCTGGGTGCGCACACCGGTACGGCGCTCGAAATCTCTGGCCAGCCATTGCACTGCAGCCAGTAGGCCTTGGTCGAGTATGGCTGGGCGCAGGTTGAGCATGATGCGCTGGCTGGCACCAATGGCATGTTGCAGCATCTCGGTGGCGGCGCGCACATGGGCAAGGATGGCGACTTCCGTGCTGTGCCGCTCTACCCATGCCAAATCAAAACGCACGGCAGCCAGCGATCCCCCAATGTCGTCATGCACTTCACGGGCAATGGCTGCGCGCTCTTGCTCGATGCTGGACTGTAAATACTCCGTCAATTCGGCCAAGCGGCGTTCTGAAGCAGCCAGTTCTTTGTCCGCTTGTGCTTTTGCACGCCGGGAGTCATGTACTTCGACCGCACGGGTGATGACATGGTCTAGCTTGGCCATGCTGTCTTTGAGCAGGTAGTCGCTGATACCGCGCTTCACAGCATCCACAGCCGCTGGTTCACCAATAGCCCCAGACAAAATAATGAAGGGGGGCGGAACCCCGGCGCCGCTTTGTGCTTGCAGCGCAGTCCAGGCGTCGATAGCGGTGAAACCAGGAAGGCGGTAGTCCGCCAAAATCACGTCGATGGGTTCGCTGCGGGCACAGGCTAAAAATTCGGGCAGCGTCTCAACCCGGTGGAGTACGTAAGCGACATCGCTCTTTTGCAAGACGAACTTCACCAGCTCATGGTCAATCGGTGAGTCTTCCAGGTGCAGAATACGCCGCACAGGGTTTTTGCGGGTGTCAGGTTGCATCAGAACGCCTGCGGTGAATGACCTTGCTGGGTATTAGTCTTCTAAGGATGAGGGTCACTGAAATAGCGTGTTTAAAAATTGAAGGGAGTGAAGTATTCTTCACTGGTGTGCTGCTTTTCATTGTGTCAAGCAACCCTAACGCCTTATAAATTCTATGCGCAGGGCATGGGAAGGTTTTCCTGATTTTGTGCAGTGGCCGATAGATGGGGCAATTCGAACACCATGCAATCAACCGTTTCACAACCTTATTCTCCAACTGTCCAGATTCCGGTGATGACGGTGGCCGAGTTGCAAGACAGCTTGATGATCGTCATGAACGATCTCGAACGTCTTGAGGGCTTGGTGAGCCATGCCGCGACCAATTTATTGGATCGCTTTAGCGCCGCCAACGCGGGTATTCATCAAAGCCTTGCCGAAGCCGGGTTGGATGCGAGCAGTGCCCACCGTCTGAATGATGTTCGCCGCACATTACAAGCCGCTGTGACAGAGCTTCAATTTCAAGACATGGCTTCCCAGCTGATCGTTCACACGACAAAGGTGCTGAAAGGTTGTGCTGACCGTTTGGCCTCTGAAGCGATGGAGCAAGATGACGATGAGGGACAGGCTGTTGTCCAAGCCATCCCTGACCGTCCTAATCCTGTGACGCAAGATGAGATGGACGCTGGGTTCATTGAACTTTTTTGAGACGCGGGCTGGGTCGCGTTTAATGCGTAATCTGTAAATTAATTAATAAGTTGGAGTTCCGTATGCATTCAATCCTCGCCGTTGATGATTCTGCATCTATGCGAAAGATGGTTTCGTTCACGCTGACCGGTGCGGGATACAACGTCATCGAAGCTGTGGATGGTCAAGATGGCTATGAAAAAGCCCAGTCCCACACGATTGATCTGGTACTCACCGACCAAAACATGCCTCGACTCGACGGCCTGGGTTTGACGCGTAAATTGCGCGAGAACCCGCAGTTCAAAACCATTCCCATCTTGATCCTGACGACCGAATCCAGTGACCAGATGAAGCAGGCCGGGCGTGCTGCGGGGGCAACGGGGTGGCTGGTCAAGCCATTTGATCCGAACAAGTTGCTGGAAGTGATTC
>JANXSZ010000063.1 GCA_025356445.1 Betaproteobacteria bacterium
GATTTCCAACTGGCGCTGGGCCGGCGTGCCCTTCTACATCCGCACCGGCAAGCGCCTGGCCGGACGCGAAGGCAGCATCGTGGTGAACTTTCGCGCCACGCCGCACGCCATCTTCCACTCCAACACCAATGTGGCCAACAAACTGGTGATCCATCTGCAGCCCAAGGACGGGCTGGAGCTGCACCTGCTGGCACAGGGCCAGGCCAACCGCAATGTGCGCGGTGCCGCCGCCCAAACCCTGGCCCCGGTACAACTCGACCTGGACTTTGACAAACGCTTTGGCTCCGAGCGCGTGGGCGCCTATGAGCGCCTGCTGCTGGACGTGATCGACGGCCGCCTGAACCTGTTTGTGCGCAGCGACGAGCAGGAAGAAGCCTGGCGTTGGGTGGAGCCCATGATCGACCACTGGACCAATGACCCGCAAGGCCCGCGCCTGTACGCGGCGGGCACCTGGGGCCCCAGCGCATCGAGCGCCATGATTGCCCGCGACGGCTTTTGCTGGAGCGAAGAGTCCTAACCACCGAAAGCCACCCCATGCTGGAACGCATCAAAGCCTCCCTGCCTTCATTGGCGCCTGCAGAACAGCGGGTGGGCAAGCTGTGCCTGGCCGATCCACGCGTGTTTGCCAAACTCCCGGTCAGCGAACTGGCCGACCGGGCCCATGTGAGCAAACCCACGGTGGTGCGCTTTTGCCGCAGCGTGGGCTATGACGGCCTGTCCGACTTCAAGCTCAAGCTGGCCGGCACCGTCAACGAAGGCGTGCCCTTCATCCACCGCAGCGTGGACGTGGACGACAAGACCAGCGATGTCATGGTCAAGGTGATCGACAACACCGTGGCCGCCTTTTTGAAGTACCGCAACGACGCCAGCAGCATGGCGATCGAGAAGGCAGTGAATGCCCTGCTGGAAAGCTACAACGCCGGTAAGCAGATCCAGTTCTTTGGCGTCGGCAATTCGGGCGTGGTGGCGCTGGACGCACAGCACAAGTTCTTTCGCCTAGGAATCAACACCAACGCCTACAGCGACGGCCACATGCAGGTCATGAGCGCCTCCATCCTGGGCCCGGGTGACTGTGTGGTGGTCATCAGCAACTCGGGGCGCACGCGCGACCTGATGGACGCCTGCGACATCGCGCGCAAAAACGGCGCTACCACCATCGTCATCACCGCCAGTGGCTCGCCCCTGGCCAGCGCCGGCCATATCCACCTGAGCGCCGACCACCCAGAGGGCTTTGACAAATACAGTCCCATGGTCTCGCGCCTCTTGCACCTGATGATCGTCGACATCCTGGCCACCTGCGTGGCCTTGCGCATAGGTGGCGGCAAGCTGCAGCCACTGCTGAGTGAGATGAAGCACAATTTGCGGAATAAGCGTTACGCCTGAGCCTGATCAAACGCCCAGAAGGTTGCACGGAATCAAAAAACCCCCGCTGCATTGCTGCAACGGGGGTTTTTATGTATTCAACCCAAACTGGCTTACGCCAGCTTGCAATTAGAACGAGTGAATCAGCTGAACTTCAGTGCGGTCAGCAGATTGCTTGGTGCTGTTCACGGCATTCAGAGTTGCATTGTCGTACTTGACGTAGAAGCCCTGAACCGAGGTGCGCTTGCTCAAAGCGTAGTTGGCAACAATGGCGGAACCATTGCGGGTACCTTCCAAACCGCCTTGACCCGTGCCGTCATACTTGCGGGTACCGAATTCCACACCCACGCTGGCAGCACCAAACGGCACGTAAGCACCAATCAGTGTATCCACACGCGAACCGGAAACCAACTGGCGGGAATCAACACCACCACCCAGCTTTGCAACACCAAAGTCGTACGAACCGGACAAACGTGTGCGGCTGACAAAATTAGGCGTCGTAGTACCGGCTGCGGTGGCTGCAGGCGCAGCGCCCTGTTGATCATAGGCCTGGTAAGCGCCGTCCACGACCAGAGGGCCGCCGGTGTACTTGAAGCCAATACCGTTACGGCGCTGGTAGTTGCCAGGATAGGCACCGGCGTCGCCAGCACCGATACCAACACCTTGTGCAGCGGTTTCAGCATTGGGTGTGATTTCTTCGTGCGTCAAAGACACATTGAAACCACTGAAGCTTGGGGAAGTGTAGGCAATCGCGTCACCGGCCCACAGTGCGGAAAACAGCAAACCATCCAGGCCAAAACCTGCTACGCCAGCGGTACCGCCAGACAGGTAATCGGCGCCACGGGCAACGCTCATCTTGACCGTACCGAAAGTGCCACCCACTGTCACGTAAGAGTCACCAGCGTTGGTGGTGCCACGGTACAAACCGTCAAAGCCCATGACCGCAGTAACCTTGGTGCCGCCGCCCAGATCTTCTGTTGCCGTGAAATTCAGGGTAGATGTATCAACACCCAGACCTGACGAAGCGCCACCGGTGTTCGAGGTGTCAGCGCGGTAGCCGAAAGCATAGGTACCGGTGATGGCGACTTGTGCAAAAGAAGCGCCGGAAGCAGCCAGAACGGCCAGAGCAACGAAGGTTTTTTTCATCTTAAATATCTCCAAGGTTTAACAAAGGGTTCGGTATTCCCCGTACCCGACCTCCAATAATCGGAAGTTGGATAGATTGGACCAGAGTGGAAAGTGATTTGCAAAGGATGCGCGTACCAATTGACTAAGCGGTGGAAATTCGTTGTCCCTGTGCAACGCGACCAGGGCTGTAATGTTGGCGTCATGTTCAAGTCACATCAGCGCACTGCAAGCGTTAAAAAGCCCCGCTGTGTTTCCACAGCGGGGCTCATAACAAATCCTGTTTGAAGCTGGCTTACGCCAGCGTCAAATTAGAAGTTGTGTTCCAGCACCAGAGAGGTGTAGGAATCCTTGCCGTTGGCAGGGTTCACTGCAGCATCGTAGCTGGCGTAACGCAGACGCACGTCGGTACGCTTGCTCAGGTTGTACTTGGCCTGAATGCCGTAGCCGGTTGCGGTGCCGTCGTTTGCAGTGTCAGAGACCTTCACGTTCAGGTAGTCAACACCGATGGACAGAGCGCCCAGGGGAATCGACGCGCCCAGGAAAGATTCCAGTGTGGTGCCTTGAGGAGCGTACTTGGTGCTCTGGAAACCCAGACCAAGCTTGACAACGCCCAGATCGTAGTTACCGCCCAATGTGGTGCGGGTATCCAGGCCAGCACCGGAAGTCTTGTTGTCAAAAGAGCTGTAGTCAGCCTTCACGCTGATGGGGCCAGCGCCGTAGCTGACAGCAATGGTATTTTCGCGTTGGTTCGAGGAACCTGCTGCACCCTTGCCAAGGCCGATATCGGCAGCGGCTTCGGTGTGGCGAATCGACACGCCAACTGCGCCAAAGGTCATGCCGTAGGAGGCGAAATCAGCAGTACGCTCGGAATCACCAACATTGCCGCCGAGGATGGTAGCGCCCATGAAGGTGCCGAACTGGTCAGCGGTGTCGGTGTCATATTCCGCCACACCCATGGTCAGCGTGCCGTAGTTGGAGGACAAAGCAACAAAAGAGTCACCGGACTTTGTCGTACCGCGGTACAGACCGTCCAGCTTCATTTGTGCAGAAGCC
>JANXSZ010000082.1 GCA_025356445.1 Betaproteobacteria bacterium
CCGGTGTATTGAGCGCTGAACAAAAATCGGGCATTTACGCCGTTACGCCACAGCTTTGCCAAGAGACAGCACCAAACGCGTCAGGCTGGCTTTGCTGTGGATATGCGTTTTGGCGTAAATCGCCTTCACATGGCTGCTCACAGCACTTTGCGCCCAAATGTCGTGGTCAATGTAGCGACTTCCCCAGAGACTCAGATGCTGCTCACTGATCTGCCACGGAAACAACAAGCCGCCTCTGGCCGGTGGCACGAAGGGGGTGAACAACAACGCGTGCGAAGCTTGCAACGACTGCGCTACGCCCGCGACCGCATCAAGCCAGCGCGAAGGCTCAGCGCTGGCCGCATAAATACGGTGAACCAATTCAGAGAATTGCTGTAGCTTGGGAGACGGTGTGAGGTGTTGCAAGGTGTTCTTTTAGGGTTCTGCAAGCCAGTGTAGAACACAACTCCACAGCACTGAAAGAGCAAGATGGTGACTGAATACGGCCTGACTCGTTTCATTGTCAGGATCAAATAGAAGGGTTATTGCCACAGCATGGCCAAGCCCCCACGGCCCGCTTTACACTGCCCGGACAAAACCCAGGTCAGCCAACTGGCGGCGACCTTCGTTATGTGAACTACGTCACGGTGTGCGGTAAGTACTGCAAAGTCTGCGAACACCCACTGAGGCAAACACACTGCGAGTAGACATGCAAGCTTTATCCACACCGATACCCGACGCTGACCTCACAACCTCGCCATCCACACTGACCCCCACTGACGCACCACCGTCAGACCCAAAGAGCACAGCACTGCCAGGCAGCGTCATGGCGCTCTTTGCCACCACGGCCTTGGCGGCCTGTGGTGGTGGCGGCAGCAGCGACAGCCCAACACCAGGCCCAGTACCTGCGCCTGTGCCCGCCCCTACACCCAATACGCCCCCCACCACGGCACAGGCCGCACGCCTCCTGTTGCAAGCCCAGTTCTCTGCCTCTACCGCTGACATCGCTGCCGTGCAATCCCTGGGCTACGCCGCGTGGCTGGATGCGCAATTCAGCGCAGCCCCTTCCACCACGGGATGGGACTGGCTGATGAGCAAGGGCTACAACGACATCAGCTTTATCAACAGCGCCGCCCCAGCCGATTACATGGTCTGGAACCAACTCATCACCTCCCCTGATGCCCTGCGCAAACGGGTAGCACTGGCTTTGTCGGAAATTTTTGTAGTCTCCAGCACTGGCGTCAACATCCAGTGGCGTCATTTTGCGATGGCGGCTTACTGGGATGTGCTGTCAGCCAATGCCTTCGGTACCTACCGCAGCCTGCTCGACGCCATCACGCTGAACCCGGCGATGGGCGTTTACCTCAACACCAAAGGCAACCAAAAAGAGGATGCCACCACCGGGCGGCAGCCGGACGAAAACTATGCCCGTGAAGTGATGCAACTGCTGTCCATTGGCGTCTACAACCTCAACACCGATGGCAGCCTGATGCTGGACGGGGCCAGCCAACCGATCGAAAGCTACAACCAATCTACCGTGACCAACCTGGCCAAAGCCTTCACCGGCTGGGATTTCAACAGCACCGGGGCCACGGCGACCAATCCCTTGCAGGTCAAAATACCGATGACGCTCACCGCTTCGCGGCATTCAACGGCAGCCACCACGTTTCTAGGCGTGACCATCCCTGCCAACACCGATGGCACTGCCGCCCTCAAAACCGCGCTGGACACGATTGCCAACCACCCGAACGTCGCACCGTTCATTTCGAAACAACTGATCCAACGCTTGGTAACGAGCAACCCCAGCGCAGCTTATGTGGGCCGCGTGGCGGCCGTGTTCAATGACAACGGGAGCGGTGTGCGCGGCGACCTCAAAGCTGTCGTCAGAACCTTGCTGCTCGACACCGAAGCCCGTAGCGACACCGCCATGGCCCAACCTACTTGGGGTAAGTTGCGCGAACCCATGGTGCGCATGGTGCAATGGGCGCGTACCTTCAATGCGACCTCTGCGAGCGGTGGCTGGCAAATCGGTGACCTGAGTGACGGTGGTACGCGCCTGGGGCAAAGCCCGTTACGCTCTGGCTCGGTGTTCAACTTCTTTCGCCCTGGTTATGTCCCCCCCAACACCGCGCTGGCCACGGCCGCCTTGGTGGGGCCAGAATTCCAAATCACCAATGAATCCACGGTAGCCGGCTACATCAACTTCATGACGGCGGTCGTTCGCTCCGGTGTGGCGGATGTGCTGCCCAACTACAGCGTTGAGTTGACCCTGGTCAACGACACCACCGCCCTCACCGACAGGCTGAACCTCTTGCTCTGCGCAGGCCAGCTTTCCAGCACCACGCTGGCCAGCATCCGTACCGCGATTGCAACCATCAGCACCAGCACCACGACAGGTCAGCAAAACCGCGTCTATGCCGCCGTGCTGCTGACCCTGGCTTCGCCCCAGTACATCGTGCAAAAGTAAAACAACAAGAAACGCAAGACAACAAGGAAAGCCGCCATGAACATCAAAAATCATAGCAATGCCAGCTCAAATGGTCTGGCTCGCCGGGCCTTTTTACAGCGTGCCGGACACTTGGGACTGGCGGGTGTCGCTACCCCCTGGGCACTCAATCTTGCCGCCCTGGGCGAAGCCGCCGCCTTGACTGCCACCGACTACAAAGCCCTGGTTTGTGTCTTCCTCTACGGCGGCAATGACTACGGCAACACGGTGTTGCCAGTAGACAATGCCAACTACGCCCGTTATGCCGCCATCCGCACCGGCATCGCCACATCCCAAGCCAGCCTGGCCGCCACGGCACTCAGCCCTACCATCGCCCTGCCGGGTGGCATGCAGCTGGCACTCGCCCCGCAAATGACGGCTTTTAAAAATCTGTTTGATTCGGGAAAACTGGCTGTTCAGCTCAACGTCGGCCCGTTGATCCAGCCCACCACGCTGGCGCAGTACAACGCCAAATCCGTGCCGTTACCGCCCAAACTGTTTTCGCACAATGACCAGCAATCGGTCTGGCAATCATCGCTGCCCGAAGGTTCCACCACAGGCTGGGGTGGCAAGCTGGGTGATTTGGCACTGGCCAACAACACGAATTCGGTCTTCACCTGCATCTCCGTCACCGGCAACGCGGTCTACCTGGCGGGGCAAACTGCCGTGCAGTACCAGGTCAGCACCAGCGGTGCAGTAGCGATCAGCGGCATCAAAAGTGGTTTATATGGCTCAAGCAGCTGCGGTGCAGCGCTCAACAGCCTCATCACCCAAGCCAGCACCCAAACGCTGGAAAACGAACACACCAAAATCACCAGCCGTTCCATCAGCGCAGAAGGCCAGGTGACAGGCGCGCTGGCCAGCGTACCCGCTTTCAGCACCGTCTACCCTGCCGGCAATTCCCTGGCCAGCCAGCTGCAGACGGTGGCCAAACTGATCGCCGCACGCAACTCACTCGGTGCCAAGCGGCAAGTCTTCATGGTGTCGTTGGGCGGCTTTGATTTGCACGACAACCTGCCCACCTTGCACCCCGGTCTGTTGACCAACGTGTCTGAAGCCATGGCGGCTTTCTACAACACCACCGTGGAACTCGGCATCAGCAACAACGTGACCGCCTTCACCGCATCCGATTTTGGCCGCACCTTAAGCTCCAATGGCGACGGCTCAGACCACGGCTGGGGCAGCCACCACTTTGTGCTGGGCGGCGCGGTGCAGGGCAAACAGTTCTACGGCACCGCCCCCGCCATCGCCGTCAACGGCACCGATGACGTGGGCCAGGGCCGCTTGTTACCCACCACCTCGGTAGACCAGTACGCCGCCACGCTGGCAACGTGGTTCGGCGTGAGCGCCACCGAATTGCCCACGGTGATGCCGCATATCAGCAACTACAGCTTAAAGAATTTAGGGTTTGTGTGAGGCTACAGCGCGTTCCCCTTAACGTGAACAGGAACGCGCCCTTCAATCCTCAATCCCACGCTGCGCGGGAATCCCGGCTTTGAACGCGTGTTTCACCATGGTCATCTCCGTCACCGTATCGGCCAGCTCGATGAGCTCGGGTGGGCAGCGGCGGCCTGTCAGGCAGACGTGAACCTCTTTGGGCCGTGCCGCCAGGGTGTCCAGCACGTCTTGCAGCGGGAGCCAGCCGTAGATCAGCGGGTAGGTGATTTCGTCAAGTACCACCAGAAAGTAATCGCCTGAGAGGATGGCAGCTTTGGCTTTGAGCCAGCCGTCTCGGGCCAGCTGGGCGGAATGTTCCAAGTCTTGGCTCTTCCAGCTGAAGCCGTCACCTAAGCCTTCAATGGGGATGCCAATCTGCTCGAACATGCGGTGCTCGCCAAAGCGGGCGCTGGGCACCTTCATGAACTGGTAAATCTTCACCGCTTTGCCCCGGCCATGGGCACGCAAGGCCAGGCCGAACGCGGCGGTGCTTTTGCCCTTACCGTTACCGGTGTTGACGATGACGATGCCCCGGCGTTCGCCTTCGGGCTTTTCATAAGGTTTGGTGGCGGGTGGGGTTTCGATCTGCATGGTTGGGGACTTTCTTGAGAGGATTAAAGGCTTAAACGCGCCGTCGCCCTTGCCGCCGCCCCTGAAAAGCGGCACCGCACAGCAGCACAAAACCCATCACCAGCCATGCCAGAGCGCGGGTAAGCAGATCAGCGTCAATGCGGGGCGGCACGACTTCGGGTTGGCGCTCAAGCAGCAGGCCTTGTGGTGGTGGCGGTGGTGGTGGTGGTGGGGCCGAGGGAAGCTCAACAGACGCAGGAGGTTCAGCGATCGGTTGAGCTGGTTTCACCGAGGGTACAGGCTGCACCGCATCCGGCACCAGCGCAGCATCCCCACCCAGCGCCGCCTTCACGGCCCACTGGCGCACGGCAGCCAGCTCGTTGTTCAGTGGTGCGGTGCGGGTCAGCTCCTGGTAGACGGTGGCGAGTTGCTGCTGGGTGGCCTTGTCCGCATCCCAGTACCCCAAGCGCTGCGCCTGTACCAACCGCTCCAGCGCCTGGGCATAAGCTTGCGGGTGGCGGCTCATCCACTGCGGCAAACCTAAGCGGTGTTTGTCTTTGACCAACACGTCAAAAAAACTCTGCCAATGGTCAGGGCGGATGGCGTCAGGCGCGACGGCTTGCCAGCCCCAGGCGAACTGCACGGCTTTGAGGACTTGCAGCGTGCCCGAATACCCCTCTGCCTTTTGCGCTTGCAGCCAGCCGGGGTGCAGGTAGCGCGACTGCATCTCTAAGGCGATGCTGCGCTGCGCGGTTTCTGTGGTGGCCTCGCTCACGTCCTGCAACTGGCTGACGTACAGACCCAACGCTTCTTTTTTACCGGCACTGCGGGCCGCAGCGGCCAGCCCGCCCAGGTACTGGAAAGGGTCGTCCGACGTGACCATCGCGTAGAGGTTGGAGCTGCGCGACAGCACAGCCGCATCGGTTTGCCGCAGGTGCGCACCCAGGGCTTGGGCAGCAGCAGCTGCGGGGATGCCGGTCAGCGCCTGGCCATCAACGTAAGGCTGGCTCATACGCTGCAAGAAGAGTTCGCCCAAACGGGCATCGCTGCCACCAGTGCCAGTACTACCTGTGCCACTTGCACCACCCGCAGGTTCGTCTCTTCGCAACCCGTCCGACTGCACCGCATCCGAAACGCCCGTGCCGTAATCGCCCACCACGTTACCGAAGACGCGGGCACGAGCCAGGGTTTGAGCTTGGGCGGCAGGCAGGCCGCGCTGGCGCAGCTCAGAAGTGACTTGGGCGGTATTGCGGGCGATGGCATTGCCTGAAGCAGTGCCTTTGTCGCCATCTTCAGCGGTTGTCGCCACCGCCACTGCTTGGTCGATCAAGGCCATCAGCGCGGGGAACTGGTCGCGGTAAGAGCCTGTCACGCTCAGCAGCACATCCACACGGGGGCGTTGCAACTCAGCCATCGGAATCAACTCGGTGCGGATGGGGCGACCGGCATCGTCCCACACGGGACGCACGCCCAGAGCCACCAAAGCCTGCGCTTCCATGATGCCTTGGTGGCGCAGCGTCTCACCCGCCCACAGCGACAAGGCCATGCGCGATGGGATATTGCTTTGATGTGTGCCCTGATGAGTTGCTCGCCAGTCTTTCAGCCACTCTTTGAACAGCGTCTGCGCCACGGCATAGGCTTGGCGCGTGGGCAGGCGGCTGGGGTCTAAACCAGTGAGGTTGCGGCCTGTGGGCAGGCTGTCCGGGTTGCGGATGGGGTCGCCACCGTAGGCTGCAGGGAGGAAACGACCTTCCAGCGCCGTCAGCAGGCCGGGGATTTCGCCCTCGGTAGCGAGGAGCTTTTCCAGCGCTTGGGCGCGTTCTGCCAGTTTGAACAAGGCCAGGCTGTCGATGGGTTTGAGGGCTGCACGGTTAGGGATAACACCAGCACTGGTCGTTTTTGCGGCGTCAAGTCGGGGCTCTTGGCGCAAATCCAGCACGCTGGCGGCTTGGGCGTCGCGCAGGGCCACGTCCAGCCAGCGTGCGGGTCTGGCGGTGGCCACGGCTTTGTAGTCAATCAAAAACGCCTCGTCGATGTCCTCCCCCAGCGCCTCAATCAAAGGTTTACGCAGCGATTGCAGGATGGTTTGGCGACGCATGGCGGTATCAGGTACACGGCCAAACACGGCCAGACCTTGGGGTTGCGAGCTTTGCGCGAGTTGGTCCAAATAAGGGTGCAGCAGCTCCAGAAACCCGGCAAAGTTGGCGGTGATGCGCTCCGCCGTCCAGCCCAGGTCTTTGTGCAATTGGTGCTCGACGAACTGGGCCACCATCTCGCGCTCCAGACCTTGCTTGGTGGGGCCAGCGTCCACGGTTTCCCATTCGTGCATCAGCTCGTGCATGTGGGCCATACGGGCCTCAAAGCCCGCAGGGGCAAAAACAGGGGTTTTGTGGCTGACCAGCACAGCACGGCCCCGGCGCTTGGCGGTGAGGGCTTCGCCCAGGTTGTCCACGATGTAAGGGTAGATGACGGGGAGATCACCCAAGGGCAACAGCGCGTCGTCGTCCACACTCAGGCCCCGCGCTTTGCCGGGCGCCCACTCTTGCGTGCCGTGGGTGCCGAAGTGAATGAGCGCATCGGCCTGCTGTGCCCACAGGTAGACGGCCAGGTAATGGTGTGACAGCGGCGTTTTGCTCCTGTGCATGAACGGGTTTTGGCCCTGGCGCAAGGTTTCTTCACGCGGCGGCTGGGGCAGCACTGAGAGATTACCGATGGCCAGACGCGGGATGACGAAGACTTTTTGCCCCTGCCAGTCGATCACATAACGGCTGCTTTGCGGCTCGCCCCACTGCGCGGTGATGCGCTGGCGCACCGTGGCGGGCAAAGTGGCCCACCACGCTTGGTAACGGGCCAGCGGCAAGGCAGCGGCTTGATCGTTCGCCAACAGCGCTCTTAAATCCGTAGCAGAGTAATAAGCGGCAATCAGCGGCTTAAGGCGTTCCACCCATTGGTCTTCAGGCATGGCCTGGGTGGTGTAGCCGTGCTGCGCCAGCGCGCCAGACACCTGCTCCAAGCTGCGGGGCACGTTCAGGAACGACGCACCAAAGTTGCTGCCCCCGGGCGGGTAGTTGTAGACCATGGCCACCAGGCGCTTGTCGGCAGCGGGTTTCGTTTGCAGAGTGATGAGCCGGCGCACTTTGGCAGCCACGGCAGCGGCCTGGGCGACGATCAATTCTTGCTGGCCTTTGGGGCCTTGAGCGGCTATCAAGATGGGGTCGATGGTGCCAGCGGCTTCGGGTTGGGCGAGGTAAAAAGGCACATCGCTTTGCGCCAAGCCGTTCTCATCTGCAGCCCAGGTGGCGGTGTCGCCCTGGCGGTAAAGCTGGGTGGCCAGCACGGGCACACCCCAGCGGGTGAACAGGGTTTGCAAGGCGATGCCTTGTGACAGCAGCTGATGGGTGACGATGGCGCGGGGATGAATACCCGTGGGCGTTTCCAGCAAAGCCATCAGCCCCGCCGCATCCACCTGCTGACCAAACACCGCGTAAGCCGCCAACCCTTGATCCGCAAACAGCTTCAGCCATGCGTCCAGCCACGCGGTGCTGCCGTTCACAAAGTGGTAGCGGTGAACCAGCACCGCCACTGGCGGCAAGCCGCGCAACGAGGTGGTAGTCGTTTGCCAGCGGGCGAAGGCGGCGGCATCGGTCATCAAATCTGGGGCCAAGGGGTGGTAGACACCGCGTGCGGGCCAGGGTTGAGCAGCGGGCATGTCAGCGGCTGAGGGCAGTGGTTTGCCTTGCTTACTTTCGATAACCGCTTTGGCCAAGGTCAGCGCAGGACGCAGGTTGCGCTCGCCACCGGCTTGCAGGTAGGCGGCCATGCGCTCTGTGCTGCCCTGCACGACTGAAACGGCTGTTTTGGAGGGTGCTTCGGGCTTCAATTCCGACAGTGCCCAGACGGTGCGCTCAGAATGGGTGGAAGCCCACGCCGCCAAAGGCTCGCCCACCAAGCTCTTCAAACGGACTTGCACGGTGGGGTGCGGCGCATCCACCCAGACCAGCGCGGCTTTGGTCAAGGCGATTTGCAGCGTAGCTTGGTCTTTGGCATCCAGATTGCTCGCCCCACGCAGGGGGTAATCGAGGTGCTGCACAGCCAGACCCACGTCAGTCCCCAAACGCTCGATCATGGCGGTGCGGGCGGCAGGGGTGACATCGCCAGTGATCCACAGCAGTTGCGCGCTGGCCGGGACATTGAGGCTCAAGCACAACACCGCACCGATAAACAGGCGCATCAGAGAGGTACGCATCACTTGGCGGACACCTTTTCGTGAGGCTTTTCGCTTGGCTTATCACCCATCTTGTCACCTGGTTTTTCGCCCGCTTCGGGCACGTACATGATGTTGCCGTCCTTCAGCTTGTACGCCACGCCTGCGCGCACGCCCTCACCTTGCGTACTGCCACCGTTGCCTTTGAACTTGACCTCTTTGCCGTCTTTGCGCACCACGATTTCCATGTTCGGCTCACCGGCGTTGCGGATGATGGTGACGTTTTTATCTTCGGCTTGCTGCTGGGTTTGCACAGCAACAGCAGTGAGCAGGGCAACGACGAGCACGAGGAAAACGTCGACCAGATTAACAGCAGACAGCATCGGGTCGTCATCGTCTTCGGCGAGGATATTGAGGTGCTTCATGACACGTCCCTTGCTTTGCGAATGGCCAGCAGTTCCACCATCAACCAGCGTCTGCGCACCGAGTAGACGACCAGCCCCATCGAAGCCGCCGCCAGCGCCAGCACCACACCCGCAAAAGCCCCGCTGAACACCTGCAAAGCCTGCTGCCCCTGCCCCGCCGCCACGCTTTGCAGCGCAGGCCCGAGGGGGATCATCGTGGCGATGAGACCCAACATGGGCGACAGGCGGCTGAGCAGGCGCACCGGCTCGATCTGGCGCACGACTTGCAGCTCCAGCTCGTCCATCGAAGCCTCTGGCGCGGCATTGAGGGCCGTGTAACCCGGCATGCGCCAACGCTGCCACGCCTCCATCAGCGTGCGCCCCGCGCACCACAGGGCGTAGGCAAAGGCCAGAGCGACCAGCAGCATCACCGGCCAGAGCAGCGACTGGGCGAGTTGGGAAAAAGTGGTTTCGATCATGCGGTGACTTTCAAAAAAGGAATTCATTCAGCTTGAAACTATCATTTTGATAGCTGGTGCAGCTCATCGGATATGCGCTAAAGAGCTATTCATGTGTGTATTTTGGCCCGTTTCTGGGCGTGACCATGGCGCTTGCGCGGCACCAGCACCCGCCATGCAATCACGCACGAGGTGACGCACAGCCCCGTACCCAGCAGCGACAGCACCACCACCAGTGCATCCCGCAGCCAAGGTCGTGCCAACAAGGGCGCGAAATCAAAACTGTGCAGACCGTTGTACAGCACGCGCTGCCAGCGGTTCGAGGCGTCCACTCGCAGCAGCAGCCGTGCGGAGGCCGGGTCAGCGTAAAGCGTCACGCCATCGGCCCACTGCGCACGCCAGACCGGCAAGGGCCGGGTGTAGGGGGTGTTGCCATTGATCTCACGGGCGTAGTACTGGTCGTCGTAAGCGGTGAGGCGGGTGAGTGTGGCTGTGCCGACGTGGGCACCAGCCTGCGCCGCATCGGGACGCAGGTTTTGCAAGCTGGCCTGCAGAGTGGCATCAGGCAAGGCAGCCAGCACAGGAGGCGCAATACCCGGAGGCACATCGGCCCGCACCAGCGCCTGCCCCCCTGAAAGCTCCGTTTGACCGCGTACCCGGTACCACGCCTGCCCGGCCACCTGCAACACATCGATTTCCTTGGCCTCAAGACCTGGATTGCTGATCCAGGCAGCGGCCAGCGCCTGTGCAGGACTCAGCGTGACGATGGCCTTGGCACCGACCCACTGCGTACGCTCCTCATTCAGTGCGCCACGGGAAGCAAACACGCCAAAGGGGTTCATCGACAGCAGACCCGAAAAAATCCAGGTCAGCGTGAAAATCGCCGCCACCAAACCGCTGATGTGGTGCCAGCGCAGCCAAAACTGCCGGTACGCAATCCAGCGCACCCGGTTCAGGAACAGGTGCCAGAGCCCCAGCACGAGGCCCGTTAGCGCCAGTACCACGCCGGGCAGCGCCAGCCACACCACCACGTTGTGCCAGGCCTCGGGGTAGCGGCGCAGCTCGGTGAAATAAATCCAGTGCGGCACGGCTCCCAGCCAGTTCCAGAAACGCTCAGCACGCCGGGTATCGCGTACCACTTCGGCGGCGGCTGGGGAGACGTAGAGTTCCAGCCCCTCGGGGCCGTCCAGCTCGACGCGCAACAAGGGACGGTAGGCGTTCAAGCCCTGGGGCACCGTCCACTGGTCGCGTTCCAGCAGCTCGCTGTGCACAGCCTTCCTTCCGCTGAACCTCTCGGCTGCGGCGGCAGCAGCGGCTAGGGACAGGGGTGGGCGCAGTTCACCGCTGCGGGCATCGACGGTGCGCCACAGGTTTTCAGCTTTCAAGCGCCATACCGGCACCTCATCCGCCATGCCCAGCCGGGCTTCGCTGAACGCCAGCCCCGCGCGGTCTGCGGCTTGCTGCGCCGTCAGGCAGCAGCCGGGGGGCAGTTGCAAGGGCGGCAAGGCCGTAAAACGCTCGACTGGCGTGAGGTTGGGGAACGGCACAAAGTACAGCACCATGCCGCTCAAGAACCACATCAAAAACAGCAGCGCCAGGGTGACGCCTAGCCATTTGTGCAGAAAGATCAGGGTCTTGTGGACGCCACGTTTTAGCGGTGCAGACATGTGGACAGGGGTTGAAAGATGTCAGAACTTGAAACGCGCCGTGAGTTGCGCCATGCGCGGCGCACCCAGCAGCCAGCGGGTGTTGCCCGTGCCCGAGAGGGCGTAATTGCGGTCGGTCAGGTTGCTGACCGACAGCGCCACATTCACGTTGCGCGACACCTCGTAGCGCAGCATCGCGTCCAGCGTGGTGTAGGCCGGGAAGTCCAGCGTATTGGCCGTGTTGGCGGCACGCGAGCCAACATACTGCACACCGAAACCAGTTTGCCACTGGGGTGCAAAGCGGTAGCTCGTCCACAGGTTGGCGGTCAGTTCGGGCACGTTGGTGGGCTTGTTGCCACTGCGTGACACCAGGGTGGTGCCGACCAGTTCGCTGAAGTTGTCATAACGCGCCCGCAGTGTGGCCACGTTGGCATCCATACTCCAGCCCCGCACAGGCTCCATCGCCACCGCCAGTTCCATGCCGGTGGACGATTGCTGGCCGATTTGCTGCGTAACGTTGGGGTTGAGCGCGTCACGGGACAAGATATCGCGCTTCTCAATGCGGTAGACCGAGGCCGTCCACTCGCCGCGCACGGTGGGCAGTGCGCCTTTGGCACCAAATTCCAGCTGGCGGCCTTTCGTCAGGCTTTGCGTCAGGTTGCCAGGCAACGTGAGTGAGCCGCTGAGCGGGTCAGTACCCGTGGCGTACTGGCCGTACAGCGACAGCTCGTTGCTGGCACGCCAGACAGCCCCCAAGCGGCCCGTGAGCGGGGTGTAGGTTTTGCTGGTGGTGAGATTGGTCAGCACATCGGTGGATTCCAGCGTCATGCGGTCGGTACGCAAACCTGCCACCAGCTTCCACTGGGGCGTCAAATCCAGCGCGTTTTCAGCAAAGACAGCACTGCTGTTGAGGTAAGCCTGACGGCGTGGCGTGGTGGCGACCGGGCTGGTGAACAGGCCGGGCACCACGTTGTAAGGGTTGACGCTGCTGGTGCCGCCGTAGGGGGAATTGTTGGTGTGGAGGAAGTCCACGCGCGACACGTCAAAGCCCGCAACAAAGCGGTTCTTCAAACCCGCCACTGTGCCGTCCAAGGTGGCGTCAAAGCGGTTGCCGGTCTGCGTCAGGTTGTGCAGAATTTCCAGGTAGTCGCCGCGTGTGACTTGGCCGGTCGCTGGCACGTAAACCATGCTTTCGGTGTTGCGCCAGTGACGCTGGCTGGACAGGCGGTAAGTTTCATTGCGCAGTTTGAGGCTGTCCGTCGCCTGGTATTCGACCTTGGCGCGCAGCCACTGGTCGTTGTATTTCACCATCGCATCGGCCACGTTGAAGCTGGTGCCGCGCAGGCGGGTGTCCAGCTGGCCGTTGATGAGTGGCGTGCCCTGGTAGGTGGCGTCATCGTTGTGCGCACCGTCGGCGGACAGCGTGACCTTCAGGGCAGCGCTGGGCTGGATCAGCAGTGCCAGCGCGTAGTTTTGGCGCTTGTAGGCGCTGTCTGTGCGGATGCCATTGCTTTTCTCACCACTGAGGTAGGCGGAATAGGCCAGCACCTCGTTGATCGGGCCACGCGAACCCACGCCTGCGAGGGTGGTGCCATATGCCCCCAGCGCAACAAAAGCTTCATTCTCCCGGCAATCCCGCAACGGCTGCTTGGTGATGTAGTTCACTGCCGCGCCTATGTTGCCGTCGCCGTACAACACCGAAGCCGGGCCACGCAGGGCTTCAATCGACTCGTAAGGCCAGCTGGAAAACGGAAAAGTGAGCGTGCCCGCACCTACCACCAGACGGGTGCCGTCGATCATCTGTGCCACCGAGTTATGGCCCACAAAACCGCGCGCTTGCAAACCCGTGCCCCCGTTGCCCGCAGAGGCGGTATCGGTAAAGCCGGGCATGCGTTTGACGGCATCTTGCACGCGGGTGATGTTGCGCTCTTCCAGGTCTGCGCTGGTGATGCTGCTGACGCTGGCAGGCGTTTCACGGGGCGTCAAACCCAGACGCGAACCTGTGGCAGCAGGCACGTCCAGCCCCAGGCTGCTGTTGGGTGCTTGGCGAGATTCGGTGATGTGGACAGTGGGCAGCTCGTTGCTTTGGGCAAAAACTTGCAGGCTCAGGGTGAGCGTGCTGGTGGCGATGCAGATGGCGGACAGTTGAGGTTTCATGGCGCGATGGCGTCCTTTCCAGGGTGTTTTCAGTGGAATAAATTGGCTTGCCTGGAAGGCTGGCTAAGGCAAAAAGAAGTCAACAGCAAGAGGGGCGGTCAAGACGGTTGTGCATCGCCAAACAGCCCCGACGCCTGCCCCCACTGGTCGTCAAACACCAGCGAAGCCAGGGCCTCGCGCCGTGCCCAGTTCTCTTGTTGCAGCATGGGCTGGTCGTAAAAACGCGCTACCGGCCCCAAGCACAGCAGCGCTATCGGCTCAGCCCCCGCAGGCAGCCCCAGCAATGCAGCCAGGGCCAGCGGGTCAAACAGTGACACCCAGCCCATGCCCAGTCCCTCGGCACGGGCGGCCAGCCACAGGTTCTGGATGGCGCAGGCGCTGGAGGCCAAATCCATCTGCGGCAAGGTACGGCGGCCAAAAATATGCTTCTCGCGGCCATCGGGCAAGACCACGGCCAGCACCTCGGCTGCGTCCAGCAGGCCTTGCACCTTGAGGCGCATGAAGTCGTCTTCGCGCTCACCCATCGCACTGGCCGTCAACAGACGCTCTGCTTCCACGAGGTCGTGCAGTTGCTGGCGCAGCGGGGTTTGCGTGATGCGGATGAAGCGCCAGGGCTGCATGAAGCC
>JANXSZ010000040.1 GCA_025356445.1 Betaproteobacteria bacterium
TGTTCTACATCCTGTCCAACGGCCTGCGCGGCGGCTGGCGCGCGGGCGTGGTGGCGGCCTTGGGCATCACTGCGGGCTGCTTCGTACACATCTTTGCCGCCGCCGTGGGCGTGAGCGCGCTGATCACCGCGTCGGCCACGGCCTTCACCGTGCTCAAGTGGCTGGGGGCGGCCTACCTGGTGTGGGTGGGCATCCAGATGCTGCGTGCGCACACACCCGTGGACGCTACAAATTCAGTAGCTAACAGCGTAGACAGCATATGCGCTAGCGGCCTAAAAAGCTTAAAAACTGTGTTTATCCAGGGCTTCTGGACCAATGCGCTAAACCCCAAGGTGGCGCTGTTCTTTCTGGCCTTCTTGCCCCAGTTCATCACCCCTGGCGCAGCGCAGCCCACGCTGGCATTCCTGCTGCTGGGCCTGCTGTTCAACCTGAACGCCGTGCCCATCAACCTGGGCTATGCCCTGCTGGCCGCCTGGGCCACCCCTCGCATGGGCGCGGTGCGGCGCGGCATGCACTGGCTGGAACGCTGTGCAGGCGCGCTGTTTGTCGGTTTTGGTATCAAACTGGCCTTAAGCGACACTACCTAGAAGCCCCCTTGGATGACACCAACCCGAGGTATTACAAACCTGTCTGATCGACATGGAAGGCGGAAAATGAAAATTGAAAAGCTGGTTCTTGAGAACTTTCGCCGTTTTGTCGAGTTAGACATTGAATTTGAACCGTCTTTAACGGTAATCGTCGGCATAAACGGGGCAGGTAAAACCAGCATCCTGGACGGCATAGCCTTGCTTATTGGGCGATTGTTGACGCGTCTTCCACAAGTCAGCGGTGTTGCCTTGAGCCCCAAAGATCTACACATCCATAACGGTGTCAGACTCGCGCCAGGCGTTCGTTGTTACCTCCAGGCCGACATGGCGGCCGAACAGTCTGCGCTTGCGCCAAACACAGACGCTGTGGATCGCAAACTAGCCCCGCTCGCATGGTCAGCCAGTCGGCTAAGAGACAAGTCTTTAAAAATAGCGAAGATGGTTCGAGAAACCCTGCTGGAGGACACCAACGTTGGTGTTAGCAGTATTGATACATTCGCCGACCGCCTTATCGATGCAGAAAACGAAAGCCAGCCCTATCGCATGCCCGTAGTTGCTTACTACGGCACACAACGGGCCACGGTATCCGCGCCACTCAAGCGGCGCAATTCCTCGACCCGCAACAACCACAATGGACTGCATTTCCAACCTGTACCCGGTGGGTGCTAGGCGTGCAAGCAGACCAATACTTAACAACCCACAATTTCGCAGGATAACCTCCATGCCCATTACCCCCCAAGAAGCTCTGCAACGCACCATTGAGCACCGTGAAATTTTCCATGACGAGATGCTGCACCTGATGCGTCTCATCATGGGTGGCGAGCTGTCGCCGGTGATGACGGCCGCGCTGATTACCGGTTTGCGTGTCAAAAAGGAGTCGATTGGCGAAATCACGGCGGCAGCGCAGGTGATGCGCGAGTTTTCCACCAAAGTGCATGTCGCCGACAAAACCCATTTGGTGGACATCGTGGGCACGGGCGGCGATGGTTCCCATACGTTCAACATCTCGACCTGTTCGATGTTTGTGGCCGCCGCAGCGGGGGCCAAGGTCAGCAAGCACGGCGGGCGCAGTGTCAGCAGCAAATCGGGCAGTGCGGATGTGCTGGAGAGTTTGGGGTTGAACATCAACTTGTCGCCCGAGGCTATTGCCCGTTGTATTGCACAAGTGGGTGTGGGCTTCATGTTTGCGCCTAACCACCATCCAGCTATGAAAAACGTAGCGCCTGTGCGAAAAGAACTGGGCGTGCGCACCATTTTCAACATCCTGGGGCCACTGACCAACCCGGCCAGTGCACCGAATATCCTGATGGGGGTGTTCCACGCCGATTTGGTGGGTATCCAGGTGCGGGCCTTGCAACGCCTGGGCGCTGAGCATGCGCTGGTCGTTTATGGCCGCGACGGCATGGACGAGGTGAGCCTGGGCGCGGCGACCTTGGTGGGCGAGCTGAAAGACGGCAAGATCACCGAATACGAAATTCATCCTGAAGATTTTGGCTTGCCGATGGCCAGCAACCGTGCACTCAAGGTCGACACCCCCGAGCAGTCCAAGGCCATGCTGTTGGGCGTGCTGGACAACCAAGCCGGTGCGCCGCGTGACATCGTGGTGCTGAACGCTGGCGCCGCGTTGTATGCCGCCAATGTGGCAAATTCGGTTGCAGAGGGTATCCAGAAAGCACAGACTGCTATTGAATCAGGAGCGGCAAGGACTAAACTGACGCAATTGATTGCCGCCACAACCTCTCTTTAAAGAAAACACCATGTCCGATATCCTGAACCAAATTATTGCTGTCAAGCGCGAAGAAATCGCCGCTAACTTGCGTAAAAAACCGCTGGAAGCCATCCGCTCTGACGCCGAAAGCCGCGTGCTGACGCGGGATTTTGTCGGTGCCATGCAGGACAAAATTGCGGCGGGCAAGCCTGCCGTGATCGCGGAGGTCAAAAAAGCCAGCCCGTCCAAAGGCGTGCTGCGCGAAGACTTTATCCCGGCAGACATCGCCCAAAGCTACGCAGAATTTGGTGCGGCCTGCCTGTCGGTGCTGACGGACAAGCAGTTTTTTCAAGGCAGCATTGACGCGCTGAAGCAAGCCCGTGCCTCGTGCCAGTTACCGGTGCTGCGCAAAGACTTCATCGTCGATGCCTACCAAGTCTACGAATCCCGCGCGATGGGGGCTGACTGCATTTTGCTGATCGCCGCCTGTCTGGACGACGCGCAAATGGCCGATTACGAGGCGATTGCCCGCAGCCTGGACATGGCGGTGTTGGTGGAGGTGCATGACGCCGCTGAACTGGCACGTGGGCTGAAGCTCAAAACGCCGCTGATTGGCATCAACAACCGCAATCTTCGTACCTTCGAGGTGAGCCTGGACACCACGCTGACGCTGATGAAGGACGTGCCAGTGGGGCGTATTCTTGTTACAGAGTCAGGTATTCAGACGGCGATGGATGTGCGCAAGCTGCGTGCAGCGCAGGTCAATGCTTTTCTGGTAGGTGAAACTTTTATGCGGGCGGAGGAGCCGGGTGAGGCGCTGGCAGGATTGTTTGGAAATTGTGTTTAATTTTTACTGATTCGCTTCTGTATTGATGGCTGTATAAGCCCATGCAAAGCGCGCAACAGCCACTTTTTACGGAGAGCAGAACAGTGCGGCCTCAGCAGGAGTCAGCAACTCAGTTGCAGGTTTGGGCGCCAGAGGCGTGGGCCATGGACGCAGGCTGGCAGGCTGCAGTGATGCCATTTTGGTCCAGTGCCCAGGGCGTCAAGCTGGCGAGTTTCATTCAAAATCGCTTGGTTCAGGGTGCGGTTGTCTACCCGCCACAGCCGTTGCGGGCGCTGGCACTCACGCCGCTCGCCAGCGTCAAAGTCGTCATCCTGGGGCAAGACCCTTACCACGGCCCAGGGCAAGCTGAGGGATTGGCATTTTCTGTGGCCCAAGGTGTGCGCCCCCCGCCCAGCTTGCGCAATATATTCAAAGAGTTGCAGCGAGAGGGTTTGCTGGACAGCGCGCCCGCCGCACTCGCACAGCACGGTTCGTTGCAGCGGTGGGCGCGCGAAGGCGTGTTGTTGCTCAACACCTGCCTCACGGTGGAAGATGGTCAACCCGCCAGCCATGCCAAGCAGGGTTGGGAGGCGTTGACAGATGCCTTGCTTGCCCATGTGGCAGCGACAGCACCGGTGTGCGTTTACCTGCTGTGGGGTGCACATGCGCAGGCCAAGGCCGGGCTGGTGGAGCTGGTGGCTGCACGGCATGGGCGAGCTGCTCTGGTGCTGAAGGCCAACCATCCGTCGCCCTTATCTGCACTGAGGCCCCCTTCTCCGTTTATAGGTTGCGGTCATTTTTCACGGGCGCAAATGTGGCTCTCTGCGCACGGTATCGCGCTGGATTGGGCTGTTTAATGGGGTTGTTGGCGTCTCTTTTTTGCCGCCCATACGCGCCAGCTGTGCAACAAAAACAAAAGAGCTTACCAAAGTGCCATAAAGTCATGCTAAACTCAAAGGCTGTTTGGATGGGTGGCCGAGTGGTTAATGGCAGCAGACTGTAAATCTGCCCTCTTGCGAGTACGCTGGTTCGAATCCAGCCCCATCCACCAGAAAGATTTTGTGGATTTTTTGCAGATTTTGGTAGCGGTCAGGTGACTGCCTGATCGGTGTGTTTTAAGTCAGGCGGGTGTAGCTCAATGGTAGAGCTGAAGCCTTCCAAGCTTAAGACGAGAGTTCGATTCTCTTCACCCGCTCCAAGTGCAAAAATTAAGTTTCAGTATTCACGGATACTGCCCTTGTGGCTCAGTGGTAGAGCACCCCCTTGGTAAGGGGGAGGTCGCGAGTCCGATTCTCGCCAAGGGCACCAGTTAAGTCGGCGCTTTAAGCCGGTGCGTGTGCATCGGATGTGCAAGCGCTAGACAAGTTGTTAATTTGTTTGTCGTTTTCTTCGGAGTCGAGAAAAATGGGAAAAGAAAAGTTTGAACGTACCAAGCCCCACGTCAACGTGGGCACGATTGGTCACGTCGATCACGGTAAAACCACGCTGACAGCAGCCATTACTACGGTGCTGGCAGCCAAGTTCGGCGGTCAAGCCAAGGCTT
>JANXSZ010000044.1 GCA_025356445.1 Betaproteobacteria bacterium
CTTGGTTGGGTAGCCCAACTGACGAATGGTCGGTCCTGTGCGTTTGCCGAACTTGATGTAAAGCTTGACGGCTCGAATGCGGTCTTCGTATGAATACATGAACTATCTCCAAGTAGTCCAAGATTTTGTCCGCACCCCCCATTTCGTCCCATACCAGTCTTCTTTGACATCTCTGGCGTGGCAATCACCACCTTAACAAAGCTTCTTTGAAACCGGCAGCAGCCCAATCATCGTACTGAGGGGGTAGAAGCGCACTTCATAGGGTTTTGGCCAGCCTGTCGCAGTTAACGTTCTCGAGCAACCAGTCGGCAACAACTGCAGCGATCTCAAGGTGGTTCTTTTCCAGCATCATCATGTGACCGTTGCCGTGGATGCCAATGTCACGCAGACGCACGAATTCATGCTGCACGCCGGCCTCCTGCAGCCACTGCGAGGTGCCGTGGTCGTACTGTGCGTGATACGAAGCCTCGCCTACCAGGATCACGATCGGCACACTCTGCAGATTCGCGAGTTGGCGTGCGGGAGCTTTCTGCTTCCAGCAGGCGATGAGACCTTTCGCATCTGGCGAGCCTTGCTTTTCGATTTGAAGTTCGTCTGCGTTCGCTATTGCCGGCAGATACGAGATCGGTATGTCAGTGATGCCCCATGCAAGTTGCTTACGGCTACCGGTGACCGGAGATGATTCAATTGGCGGCCCATTGGGCTCGATTGCCACAATCGCCTTCACAAGCTGCGGCCGGGCATCGGCCAGAAGCCAGCCGAAAGGCCCCGCCTGTGAATGCGTTAGGAGAATGGCTGGGCCGATCCGGTCGAGCAGCAAGGCACCGGCTTCCTTGACGCGCTGCTGCGTCTCCGCGTTTGACTCGACATAGCCTACTTGACTGGCGAAGAATTGGTCGAAGACCGGGTTGCCGCGCCGTCCCACATTGCTGCCGACGCCCGGCCATTGGTAATGCAGTTTGCACTGCGGCCATACCTCATGATCGGACGTGGCAGTGAATAGTCCCTCGACTATAGACACCGTCAGCGCACGCAGCGGGCCGTCGACGTCGGCGTGCCAAGCCGAGCGGCCACGCGCTGGCTGATCTACCAGATAGACCTCGTAACCCTGATCCAGGAAATACGGTGCCCAGCCTTCGCGGCCATCTGGTGTGGTAAGCCAGTTAATGGCAGTCTGCCCCGAGCCGTGAAACATAACGATGGGGTAAGGCCGCGTCGTTTCGGGTGGCCGCAGGTGCTCCACGTACATGGCGCCCTGCATCCGTTCCTTCCCCTTTTCGCCGAAGTACTTGCCGCCTACAAAAAAAGCTTCCCTCGAGGGTCGGCGGGCGCTCACGATTGCGGATCCCCCACTCTTTCTGGATCAGCCGCTCCATGCATGCCCCTTTTCTCGCCGACACGGGCCTGCATGGTGCGCGGTCCCAAAAATGCGATCAGAACAGACACAGAGACGAAGCACAAAGCAAGAAATGCGTAAACCGCGGTCGTGCCACCGGTCTGCAGCAAGTAGCCGATGAGCAGGCTCGAGAACACGGTCGCCAGCCGCCCCCATGAATAGACGAACCCCACGGCTTTAGCGCGGATGCTCGACGGAAAAAGCTCCGACTGGTAGGTGTGGATGCCGTAGGCGACTAACAGATTGCACACCGTCACAGCGAGCCCGAACGCCACGATGCCCAGCGAACCTGTCTGTTGACCGAGCGCCACGCCAAAAACTGCCGACGCCAGCGTCCCGAATACCAGTTGCCACTTGCGTTCGATCCTGTCGGCGAACAGCATGAACAGCAAAGGACAGATCGGATAGCAGAGGCTGATGTAGAACGTGAACTCGAAGCTCTTCACGATGCTGTGGCCTTGGGCTGCAAGCAGCGTAGGTAGCCAACTCGCGAGACCAAAGAAGCCGATGGAGATGAAGACGTGCACCAAGGTGAGCATGACGATCCGTTTGCGCCAGGCCGGGTCGAACAAACCTGGAGCGCCCGTGCCGTTCGGGGAATGTGCTGCCGGCAAAGCCGCATCGGCTGGGATATGCATCAGTGGCTCACGCAAGACGCCTGACTTGTTTTCGATTGCGCTGATCACATGCGCTGCCCGCTGCAGCAGCCCACGCTGCGCCAGCCAGCGCGGTGATTCGGGCAGTCGCGTGCGCGTCAACAGGACGAGCACGCCGCCGACCGCGCCGATGAAGCAGATCCAGCGCCACCCGTCCATGCCAAAGGGGTGATGAGGCACCAATGCATAGCTCAGTCCGCCAGTGATCGGCACGGCAAGAAACTGGATGAATGTTGCAAACGCGAACGCCCGACCCCGGTAGCGCGCCGGCACGATCTCGGCCAGGTAGACGTCCACGGTGACTATCTCGGCCCCAAGCCCAATGCCCGCGATGAAGCGACACACGTCGATCGCTCCCGCCGTTTGCTGCAACGCCATAAGGAATGTGGCTGCGGTGTAGATGACGATCGAGCCCGCGAAAGCCGACTTTCGCCCGATGCGATCGGCTATCCGGCCCAGCGCCATGGCGCCAACGAACATCCCGAGAAAAGTAGCTGCTGCAAACGTCGCCTGATCGGGAAGATTGAACAGACCATGCTCGCGCGCGAAGATACCGCTTTGGATCAGACCGGGGGGAATCAGAGAGGTCAGTGACAGCTCATAGGTCTCGAAAAAGGTGCCAAGCGACAGCAGCACCACAAGCGACCATAGGTGGCGACTCATCGGCAGTTCGTCGATCCGGCGCTCCAGCGCGTTGGCCGCATCGGCGGCCCCAGAAGTGTTGAGAGTGGAAGTCATGTCTCTGCTTTGTTTTGTTTTGTTTTTTGCTCGAAGCGCGAATTGTTTATTCCAATTCGACATCGAGCAATCGGATGTACTGCTGACCACCATGCATGTCGCGCTCCATGGCGCCGCCCTGCGGCGCTCGGCGCGGGTAAGAAATCTTCACAACCGACAGGTCACGCACGAGGAAGCGCTTGACCTGCTCGGCGTCCACGTCATACAGCGCGCCGATCGCTGCCGGTTGAAGCGCGGCAGCGTTGGCATGGCGCTCGAAACTCTGAATGTCGGGAAATGACAGGTCGATAGTGATCCAGAAGGGACCTGCATTTTTGGACCGCACATGGCGGCAGACTTCACTGACCTTAGGCATCTTGCATCTCCGGAGTGTCGATGTATTCGGTACGCACCAGTTCGAGAGCGTGGTCGACATGAACCACATGGTTGAGCATGAATTCGTAGACTGCACCCCTTTCGATTTCAGCGGGTGAGAACGGGAAGGCATAGCTCGGCAATGGCGTATCGCGGTTCAGCGGCATGTGGAAGAACAGCGGATTGCAGGTCTTCGTGATCTGTGTCGCCAGTTCCTGAGTCGCGGCCGTTGCGATGAACAGCAGGCCGATCTCCACCGGCGCCGGGCTTGAGGCTGGCATCGGCAAGCCGGACACAGCGTTCGCGCCATAGGGGCGCAGCGAAATGTCGAAGTCACCGACACGGGCGCCCATCGTGTCGCGCACGCGCTGCGTCAAGTGCCTATGCATCTGTTCCAGGAACCGATCGAGCTCCTTCAGCACAGCGCGGTCCTGGATACCAATCAGCATGATGGTCTGGAAGGCGCCGGTAGACGCGCCTTCGAGTTTCATCGTATAGGGACGCGCAAGAAAGCGTGAGCCTGTCACGCGGACCACGCGGTCGTCCACGGCGGTGTAGCGCGCGTCGGTGACATCGAGGATGCCGCCCGGCTCGATAAGCTGGAACGGATCACTGTTCTCGTAGAGCATGTGAGCCGACACGGTGCGCGGCGTGCAGCTGTTGCTGGCACTGAGCGGCTCGATCTCGAATGCCTCTTGGCCCACGTGAATCATGACGCCGCCGTCGCGGGGACTCACAGCACACAGACCGCCGCACTCGGCAATCTTGGCGGCGTGCCATGCGGGTCCGGCTCCAGCGCCGCGCAGAAGGGGCACAGCCGCAAGGACAGCCGTGTCGGTCGTGCGGCCCCCCAGGATGATGTCAGCGCCGGCATTCAAAGCGGCAATGTAGGGCTCAGGGCCCATCAAGGCCACGATGCGCTCGCATTTACCAAACAGCGCAGGATCGGCGTCGACCATCGGTGCCAACGGCGTGACCCGCCCCTCCCGGGCCTTGGCTACGATCAGTTCAGGTGCCTGCTCTGAATACAGCAGGGCAATACGTGGATGGAGATCGTTCTCCCGGGCAATCTCCAAAGCAATGTCTCGAGTCCAGTTGAGAGCCGCATCACTGCCGGAGGTGCCGCAGGTGCCGATTAGCAGAGGCAAGCCCGCTTGAGCCTGTGCGCGCATCAAGATCGCAAGATCAGTCTTGACTGCATCTCGCGAATACTTCGCGATGCCGGTGGCCAGGTAAGCCGGGCCGCTGTCGGTGGAACCGGCATCGCATGCAATGGCGTGGGCGCCCATAGCCAGGCCGGCAGCGACGTCGGCTTCGCGAACGCCTGCGCCCAGCGCGCCGGTGGGCACCAGCACGTTGATGGTGTTAAGGAGTCGATTGGTCACGCGGCGACCTCGAAAAGTTGGGCGATGACCGCGATGTCTTTGCAAGTTTCCAGTTTCTGGAGTGCTTTGAACGACGTCACAATCTGCGACTCCGGCAAAATGCGGCCCGCGCAATCGCTGTATTTCTCGAACACTTCCTCTACGGACATCGGATCGGGACCACCGCGGCCCAACTGGTGAGGTGCATGGGAGTGCAGGGTCTTGCTAGCCTTGGTAACAACGGTCAGGTCGGCTGCCATTTCGTTGTTCTCCTCGTGTTCGGTTGCGGTGCTCGTCGGCGGATAAGCCGCTACAGTTGTTCTTGCCAGCAGGTCACGAACAGCTGGCTCAAAGAAGGCCTCGCCTTCGAAATGCCGAAGCCGCGGCGCGCCGTCAATCAGCGCGCGTGCTGTCGCGTACTGAATGCTGAATTTCGCGCCCAATGCGGATTGCGGATCTGGATTATTCGTGTGCGGCAGCCGGCGACGATTGGTCATGATCTCGATCGTTTCGACATCGTCCGGGCGCAGGCCCTGGCTTCTCAGGGCCAACATGGCGCGCACCGCAGGATGAGTGCTGCCGCAGCACGGGAACTGTTTGACGCCGACCGATTCCTGTTCGACTTCCAACCCGCTGCTTACGCTGGTAAGCAAACGATCGATGTGAACGTTCGACAGGCCGTCATAGGCTTGGAAGTACCCCTGCTTGTGTTCGAGTGCGCCCGGGTTTGCTGTGAAGCCGCCAGCTGCAAGTTGCGCAGCCATGAGCCCGTTGCGTACGCATTGGCCAACGTGCAGCGGTTTCGTCATGGTGCCGAAGTTCGCCTTGATGCCCGAGCCCAGCGAGGCAGCGATCGCCAGCGCGGTCGCAGTCGCCTGAGCATCGAGTTTGAGCAGCCTTGCTGCAGCGGCAGCAGCACCGAAAACGCCAATCGTCGAAGTGGGATGCCAGCCACGTTCGTAATGGTCGGGATTAACCACGTGGCCGATGCGGCACTCGGCCTCGAAACCAACAACGTAGGCTTCCAGCACCTCGGCGCCAGTGGACGCCAGTGATTCGCCCAGTGCGAAAATCACCGGGACCAGCGTGACCGATGGATGACCACCCATGGCATGCGCCATATCGTCGTAGTCGGCCGCGTGTGAAGCGGTGCCGTTGATGAAGGCTGCCTCAAGCACGCCGGCTCGGCGCGAGCCTCCAAAGACCAGCGCCTTGCCCTGCGTGACGTCGCCGACAAGCGACTTCTGCAGGACGGTCACCACTGGCTCCGTCGCCCCGAGCAAGGTCACACCGATCGTGTCGATGATGCAGTCGATGGCAACTTGCTTTGCTTTTGCCGAAATGTTGTCGATGTGGATGGTGGCGAGATGCTCGGCCAGCATGCAGGCAACGGGAGAAGCGGTGGTGTTCATAGATGTTTCCTCAGTCCTGGGCTTGTGCCGTCGTATAGCTGTGGGTGCCGGTGCGCGAAGGAAAGCCTCCTCGGATCGCACCCGCGGTCTGATCCCGGTAGATTCCCGACATCAACGGGCTCAACGCACGTGTGTTGGGCATCGACAGCCACATGCGAAGCAAATGGCGCTTGCGGTCTTCCTCGGGGAAGTCATCGAACTCCGTTCGTGCGTGGTACGTGACATGGTTGTTCAGCAACTGGATGTCGCCAGGCTCGAACATCATCCCGAAGTGAAAGCGTTCATCATTGGCCAGCTGGTTGACCAGCATGATCGCTTCGCGCTGCTTTTCAGGAAGCGGGCCAAGCTCCTTGAAGTTTTCATGTGCTGCAAGAATGTGCGTTGCGATGTGCCGGCAAGAGAATTTTCCGTGGTGCTCCGAATAGATCGGCTGTTCGTAGTAAGGCGACTCTCCGGCAGCCTCCTGGCCCTTCCAGCTCCAGTAAAAAGGTTTGTAGAGCACTTCCAGCAAGTTAGGCCGTGTTGCCGCGATCTCATTGCGGATGGCGACCGAACTGCAGATCATCGATCGGCCACCGCTCTTTGCCGCACGCATAACGATCAGAGCAACCACGTCCGCCGTGTCGGTATGAAAGCCCAAGCTCTGCTTGGACATGTAGCCGCGGCCAGTGGCGCTGTTGACGTCCTGACCGAAATTGCGCACATCGCCCAGCAGATCGCCTTTGCTGCTTTGCGAGACAGCAGTTCCCAAGTACAGCCCCATGCCCCAGTACATGAGGCGCAGGTCGTCTCGCGAGTATTTTTCTGCGGGCAAGCCGCGGAGCACGACGATGCCGCGACCGTTTTCGAGGCGATCCTGAATCTCGGGGACCAGTTTATCGAAGACATCCAAAGGGAAGCTTGCTTTGGTCAGCTTGTCGATTGTGACGCCACCTGCCTTGGCCGATCGCAATGCGTTGTCGAGATCGGCGATCTGCGCGCCGGACAAGTGGATCATCCACTCGTTGGTGTCCCTCATGTCGGCGGCAAGCCAGTTCGCTTTGCCGTGGTATGAGTCTGTCATTGGGGTCTCCTATTTGTGGTGAGGAAAAAGTCGGGCAGGGCCAAACTTGCGAGACGCCCGGAGGCCTCTCGCAATGAAAGAAATTGGTTGTGTTGACCTGTTATTGGCCGCCGAGGCGCGCCAGGATCATGAGGCGCACCTGGTCGACGTGGTCTTGCATCGCCTTCTGTGCGTGTTGTCCATCGGCGTTGAGCAGCGCCTCGATGATTTCCAAATGCTCGGCGCATACGCTCCTGCGGCGTGACGGCAGGCGGCCAAACTTGAACATGGACGTGCGGGTTTTGAGGTCGTCGATTACCTGCTGCAGCACGGGGTTGCCGGAAGCCTGCGCGATCAGCGCATGCAAGTCGCGATCGCTTGAAGCGAACTCGGGCGTGACGGCATCGTCTGGCAACTTCAACGCTTCGCCTATTCGACTCTTGAGATGCTCGAGTTCCAACGTCGACACACGACCAGCTGCCAAGCGGGCGGCTTCGCCTTCAACTATCCGCCGAACGTTGAGGATGTGCATGTACTCCTCGACGGGCATGGCCCGAACAACCAGGGCACCGCTGCGCTGGCGTTCAAGAAACCTCTCGCCTTCCAGACGCCTAACAGCCTCGCGCAATGGGGTTCGTGAGATGCCTAGCTGTATGGCAATTTGCCGCTCGGTCACCACTTCATTCGGCGCCAGTTCCCCGCTGAGCAACATGCCCATCATTGCCTTGTGAGCCAGCTCAGACAGTGCGAGCCCCGGCTCCGCGGCCTGAGCTACGGTCGATTCAATGGCTGTTTTTGCATTCATGGCATTAAGTATACGATGTAATTCCGGTGGTGTCTATTTGGTATACCACTTGCGCAACAAAAGTACTTCTTTGATACTTCGGGTCACTTGCAGTCAACGACGAGCGTTGTAGCAGGTGCACGATTCGACCAAATAGGAGGCAAAACTTGATCTACCTTCGCCGCAGGCTTGCTGTGCTCGCCGCCGTGACGACAGTGGCTTGTCCGCTGGCAAACGCTCAGGGTTCCTACCCTGCAAAGCCAATCCATTTTGTTGTGCCATTCGCCCCGGGAGGGGAGTCGGACATAGTTGCACGTCAGATTGCCGCTAAGTTGTCGGCGCTGAGAGCGCTACACCGTCCTTGTTGACAACTATCCAGGGGTCGGGGGTAACTTGGGTGCAGAGAAGACGTTGAAAGAGCCCGCCGATGGGTACACGCTCCTTGTCATTTCGGGAGCTTACGCGGCCAATACCGCGGTCACAAAACCGAATTTCGATCCGGTCGCAGCCATTCAACCGGTGATTCAATTCAGCGTGCAACCTAGCGTGCTCGTTGCGAACCTCAAATACAACTCCGTGAATGAACTTCTCGACCAGGCACGAAAGGCGCCGGGTACAGTGAACTATGGGTCTGCGGGTAACTCAAGTCCATAAACGTCCAATGCCGCTCCATGACTGCCAGCGGTTAACGGTGACCAGACGGCCCGAACTCACGAAAACCAAACGCACAAAAAAAAAACAGCCTAGAGACTTTTGATCTCTAAGCTGTTGTTCTATAACGCTATTGCTATGGTGCGGCTGGCAGGAATTGAACCCACGACCCCTTGGTTCGTAGCCAAGTACTCTATCCAACTGAGCTACAGCCGCTGAAGCCTCAAATTATAGCACCCAATTTCAGATCAAGGCAAGTTGCTCTGATATTTCTTCAAATTAGCTGGGTGCAACTGCCTCTGCGGTGCGCGCCAGGGACTGCGCTTGATGCAACACCCGCTGTGGGTATGGAATGTCAATGTTGGCCGCGCGCAGGGCTTGCAGTATGGCAATATGAACATCTGAGCGCACGTTCAGCTGGCCATTCTGCATATCGGCTATCCAATAGTTGAGCGTGAACTCCAGCCCATCAGCGCCGAAATTCGACAAGAACGCTGAAGGCGCTGGTGCAGTGAGCACCCGGGCCTGCGCACTGGCCGCAGCGCACAAAATCGCCTGCACCTGCGCCACATCGCTGTCATAGCCCACAGAAATCACCGAAGTGAGCGACACGTTCGGGTCGGCCAGCGACATGTTTTCAGTCCGCTCAGTGATGAGCTTTTCATTGGGCACCACCGATTCACGGCCATTAGCGGCACGAATCAGTGTGTAGCGGGTTTTGATGTCGGTGATCTGGCCTTCAAAGTTGTCTACCTTGACCGTATCACCAATGCGCAACGAGCGCTCCAACAGAATGACAAAACCACTGACGTAGTTGGAGGCCAATTTTTGCAACCCCAAGCCCAGACCTACGCCCAAACCGCCCCCCAAGACGGACAAGGCCGTCAAATCCACCCCCACAGCGGACAAGGCGATCAACAAACCGAGCAGCAGCAACAGCGCACGCACGGCATTCACAGCCGCTTTGCGCATGGACAAATCCTGCACTGCAGGCACCAAAACCCGCTTTTCGATACCGCCAGCCACCCAGAGCGCCAACATCAACACGATGGTGCTGGACAACACACCCTCGCCCAACATGCGTACGCTGATACGGGTTTTGCCGAACGAGAATGCCAGCGCGTCCAACTCTGCCAACACAGCAGGCAGCAGACCCAAAATCCAAAGCACGGCCCCTACCCAAGCCATCCACGACACGCCACGCTCAACCAAACGGGCCATGCCGGAATTCGGGAAGACGCCGGTCAGTACGCGGGCAAAAAACCGAATCACCGTCAGCGACATCAGCATGGGCACCGCAATGTGCAAAATTGCCACCTGCGGGTAGTAAGAGTCCAGCAGCTTATTCGCGACAAACACCAACACCAAGGCCAGCCCCGGGAACAGCAGGCCATCCAAGATTCTGCGGCCAAACCACACACTGTCTTGCGCAACGGGTAACGCCACAGGCACTACCACATCGTCTTCTGCCTTAAGGGGTGCAGAGGCAGCGGCGGCCAGGGCAAACCGGTAAGCCAGCCAGCGCGTGAACAGATAGGCAACACCAATGCAAGCGAGCAATACGCCCAGTTCAAACCATACACCGGGGCTGCGCAAATCGGCTAGCACCTTTTGCAACTCACCTCCGCTCATGCATGCCTCCACTGCGGATCACGCTTTTCGGTGAAAGCTAAAAATCCCTCTTGTGCCGCTTCGTCCATCATGTTGACGGCCATGGTTTGCGAAGCCAGTTGGTACGCCGCCTCAATACCCAGTTCGCGCTGCTGGTAAAACAATGCCTTGCCCATCGCCACAGCCACCCTGGGTTTTTGCAAAACGCTGCAAACCAAGGCTTCCACCTCGGCATCCAAGTCGTCAGGCGCTGTCACCCGGTTGAGCAGCCCCCGTGCCAGCGCTTGCTCAGCGGTAATGAAGTCACCTGTCAGCAGCATTTCCATCGCCTGCTTGGCGCCCATATTGCGCACCAGGGGGACGCTGGGCGTGGCACAAAACAAGCCAAAGTTGATACCACTGGTAGCAAATTGGGCCGTGCTGGACGCCACAGCCAAATCACACTGCGCCACCAGCTGGCAGCCCGCCGCCGTCGCCGTACCCTGTACGCGGGCGATGACGGGAATGGGCAACTTTTGCAGGCTCAGCATCATGCGGCTGCACTGGGCAAACAACTTTTGGTAATAGGCCAGTTCTGGCCGAGCACTCATTTCTTTCAGGTTGTGTCCTGGACAAAAAGCTTTACCCGAAGAGGCCAGCACCAGTACGCGGGCGGTGTCGTCGCTCTTCAGCAGATCAAGTTCAACCTGCAAAGCGGTGAGCATCTCTTCGCTCAGCGCATTGAAGCTGTGTGGGCGGTTCATGGTCAGCGTGACAACGCCGCGCGTATCACGGGTACACAACACGGCAGGGGGAGGTAATGGCATGGGTGACCTAGGTGAAGAAATATTTTCAGACATCGGCAAGTACCCGCAAATGCGCCTCTACGCTGCGGGCCAGCGCGTGCAAGTTATAACCCCCTTCCAGGCAACTGACGATACGCCCCTTGGCATGGCGCTTGGCAATGTCTTTCAGCGCCAGGGTGATCCAGGTGTAGTCGTGCTCGGTCAAACCCAGTTGGCCCAAATCGTCATCGCGGTGGGCGTCAAAGCCTGCGCTGATGAAAATCATCTCGGGCCGGTGTGCGTCCAGAAAGGGCAGCCACTGCGCGGCGATGATTTCGCGGATTTCAGCGCCCCGGGTGTAGGCAGGCACCGGCAAGTTCAATAAATTCGGTGCGTCAGACTTCGCTCCTCCTTCCGGGTAGAACGGGTGCTGGAAGAAGCTGACCATGGCAATGCGCTTGTCCCCCGCAACGATGTTTTCCGTGCCGTTGCCGTGGTGAACATCAAAATCTGCAATCGCTACCCGTTTGAGGCCATGGCGCTCCAGCGCGTACTTGGCGGCAATCGCTACGTTATTGAAAAAACAAAAGCCCGACGCCTGGTTATGTCCTGCGTGGTGACCCGGTGGGCGCACAGCGCAAAAGGCGTTCTCCAACTCACCGGCCATCACGGCATCGGTCGCCGCCAGTGCAGCACCGGCGGCACGGAGCGAAGCTTTCCAGGTATGTTCGTTGATAGCGGTGTCAGCGTCGATGTAGCTGTGAATCGGGCCACCCGCCTGAATATCTTCAACCAACTGGTCATGCAACCCCCGCATCGAAGCCACGTGCATGCGGGTGTGGGCCAACTCAATGTCGGCAACCGCTGCCTCTGGTGCTTCAAAGCGCTTGAGCACATCGCCAACACCGCTGGCAATCAAACGGTCTTCAATCGCGTCCAAACGGTCAGGGCATTCGGGGTGGCCCTCACCCATATCGTGTTTACGGCAATCGGGGTGGGTGAAATAACCTGTACTGCTCACGTCTCATCCATCGGCTAGGGGTTCTTAGAATCAGCGTTTCAGTTATGGTGGAACGCATGGACGTACAACACAAACTCAAATCACTTTTAACTCAGCTTAACACGGTGATTGTGGGCAAAAATACCCAGGTGCGCGACTGCGTAGCCTGCCTTTTAGCGGGAGGCCACCTGCTGATTGAAGACGTGCCCGGTGTGGGGAAAACCACGCTGGCGCACGCGCTGGCCAAAACTTTTGGGTTGCAATTCTCGCGCGTGCAGTTCACCGCTGACCTGATGCCAGGTGATTTGTCGGGCGTGTCGATCTATGACCGCGTCAAAGAAAGTTTTGTTTTCCATCCTGGCCCAGTGTTTGCGCAAATTTTGCTGGCCGACGAAATCAACCGCGCCAGCCCCAAGACGCAAAGCGCCTTGCTGGAGGCGATGGAAGAAAAACAAGTGACGGTAGAAGGCGAAACCCGCCCACTGCCCAACCCGTTCTTTGTGATCGCTACACAAAACCCGCACGACCAACTCGGCACCTACGCGCTGCCGGAATCCCAGCTTGACCGCTTTTTGATGCGCATCTCACTTGGTTACCCCGACCGCCAAGCCGAACGCGAGCTGCTCGCAGGCGAGGACAGGCGCAGCATGCTGGACGGCATGAGCGCGGTGCTCTCGCCCTACGAGCTGCAACAGCTGCAAGCCCAGGTGCAGAAGGTTCACGCCGCTGACCCGCTGCTGAACTACGTGCAAGACCTGCTGACCGCCACCCGCTCAGGCCGCTGGTTCCTGCAAGGCCTCAGTCCCCGTGCCGGTATCGCCCTGCTGCGAGCCGCCAAAGCGCAAGCCCTGCTGAATGGCCGCGACTACGTGGCCCCAGACGATGTGCAAGACATCCTGCCGCAAACCGTGGCACACCGCTTGGTGCCGGTGAGTGATGCGGGCCGAGGGGCTGTCGAGCAGGTACGGGCCATGCTGGAAGCGGTGCCACTGCCGTGAGTCCCATGCGGTATCTGCAAAAACGGTTTGAAAAATGGCTGCAAACTCGTTTGAAGCCCAGCGACAGCATCACCCTCACGCAGCGCAATGTCTACATCCTGCCCACCCGACCGGGCTTCATGCTGGGGGCGACGCTCTTGGTGCTGCTGGTGGCGTCGATCAACTACCAGCTCAACCTGGGCTATTTGCTGACGTTTTTGCTTGCCGGCAGTGCCGTGGTGGGAATGCATGTCTGCCATGGCACCTTGCGTGGCATTACTCTGCATTTGATAGCACCTGCAGCCCATCATGTCGGCTCAAGCGTGACTTTTGACGTGAAAATAAGCAGTGAGCGACGTGCGGTGCGCCACGGCATTGGCGTCAGTGTGCTGGGTGCCGGGCAGTGGTCATGGACAGACGTTCCCAGCCTGGGCAGCAGCAGCCTGCAAGTGGCCTGGAAAGCAACACAACGCGGCCTGATAACCCTGCCTGCACTGACAGCGGAAACCCGCTTCCCCATGGGCACCTTTCGCGTTTGGACGGTGTGGCGGCCTGCCGCGCAGATTTTGGTCTACCCCGCCCCTGAGCCACTCGCACCGCCACTGCCTCCCGGTGTGCCGCGTGCCAGCGGCGGCGCAGCCCGGCAGACATCGAACAGCGGCGAGTTCGACGGCGTGCGTGCCTACCGACGTGGCGACCCGCTCAAGACGGTGGTGTGGAAGAAGGCCGCCAAAGCGCTGGCAATGGGTTCCAACGATCTGGTCAGCCGGGATACCGAGCAAACACAAACCGCTGAGTTGTGGCTGGACTTTGCCGCTGCTGGCTTCTCGGGTGCTGGCGACAAGGAAGCCCGCCTCTCGCGCCTGTGCGCCTGGGTGCTGCGGGCGGACAAACAAGCCCTGCACTACGGCCTGCGCCTGCCTCTGCGCGACATTGCCCCTGCCAGCGGCGAAGCGCACAAACGGCAATGCCTGGAGGCACTGGCGCTATGTTGAAAATCCGCCTGCAAACCTTGACCCACTTGCCCCGTGAAGCACGTGACACGCTATTTTTGCTCACTGTGATTGCCTGGGTGCTGTTGCCGCAAATCGAACACCTTCCCGTTTGGTGCAGCGCACTGGCCGCGCTGATGCTGCTGTGGCGCAGCCGCTTGGCATGGTTGGCACGCCCTTTACCCGGGCGATTTTGGCTGGCAGGGCTGCTGTGCTTGACGGTGGGTGCCACCTGGTTCACCCACCGCACGCTTTTGGGGCGCGATGCGGGTGTCACGCTCATTGTGGTGCTTCTGGCCTTGAAGACACTGGAGCTGCGAGCCAAGCGCGATGCCTTCGTGGTGTTCTTTCTTGGTTTTTTCACCATGCTGACGAACTTTTTATTCTCGCAATCGCTGCTCACCGCCGGCGCCATGCTGATCGGTTTGCTGGGGCTGTTGACAGCGCTGGTCAACGCCCACATGCCCGTCGGCAAACCGCCACTGATGCAGGCGGCACGCACCGCTGGCGGCATGGCATTGCTGGGTGCACCCATCATGGCCGTGCTGTTTGTGCTGTTCCCGCGTGTAGCACCGTTATGGGGCATTCCCAGCGACGGCATGACCGGGCGCAGCGGTTTGTCAGCCACCATGCAGGTCGGTACCATCGCCAAACTGGCACTGGACGACAGCATTGCCATGCGCCTGCGCTTTGAAGGCCCAGTCCCTCCTACCCCCAGCCTGTATTTCCGTGGCCCGGTACTCAGCCGTTTTGACGGCCGCGAATGGCAGCCCCTGCCGTCACCCCGGCCCCGCGCTGTGCCTCTCGCTGACCGGCTGCAAACCTTGGGCGAGCCAGTGCATTACCAAGTCACACTGGAAGCCAACAGCCGGCCTTGGGTCATGGTGCTGGACGCGACACCCGACGCCCCACTGATGTCCGCCGGGTTTGACCTCTCGGCTAACGCCGATTTGCAATGGATGGCCAACCGGGGCGTCACAGACCTCGTGCGTTACCAGGCCACCAGCTACCCCAACTTCCGCTACGGCCCGCGCCAGTACACGCACGCACTGCAAGACTTCATCGACCTCCCCCCTGGCTTCAACCCGCGCACCCTGCAACTGGCGGCTGATATGCGCCATGACCCGCGTCTGGCCGAAGCCGACAGTGCCACGCTGAGCACAGCCGTGCTGGAACGCCTGCGCACCGGTGGCTACAGCTACACGCTGGAACCCGGCGTTTATGGCACCCATGTGGCTGATGAATTCTGGTTTGACAAAAAAGAAGGTTTTTGCGAACACATCGCCACCGCCTACGTGCTGCTGATGCGTGCGCTGGACGTGCCTGCCCGGGTGGTCACAGGCTACCAAGGGGGTGAAGCGAACAACGTGGACGGCTTTTGGGTGGTACGCCAGAGCGATGCCCATGCCTGGGCAGAAATCTGGCAGGCTGGCCAGGGCTGGGTGCGCGTAGACCCCACCGCAGCCGTGTCACCAGGGCGCATTGGCAACCTGACCCGCCTCACAGCACCGCGCAGCGCCATGGCCACCGCCCTGGGCACCATGATGAGCCCGACACTCACCGCCAACCTGCGCGCCGTCTGGGAGGCTGTGAACAACAACTGGAACCAGTGGGTGCTGAACTACAGCCAAAGCAAACAGCTCAACCTGCTCAAAAACCTGGGCTTCACCGCACCCAGCTGGGAAGACCTGGGGTATTTACTGAGCGGTTTGCTGGTAGCCGTAAGCCTCTGCGGGGCTGCCTGGACACTGTGGGAACGCCGCCAGCACGACCCTTGGCTGCGTTTGCTGCACACGGTACACAGCCGCCTGAGTAAACTCGGCCTTGATCTCCAGCCCCAAAGCCCACCCCGTCAGATGGCCTACGCGGTACAGCAGCGCTTTGGCCCCCAAGGCCAAGCCCTGCACCTGTGGCTGCTGCGCTTCGAGCGCCAACGCTATGCGCCCCCTCAAAGCACCTCAGAACCTGACGGCCTGCGCCAGTTACAACGCGATTTGCAAACCCTCGTCTGGCCCACGCCACCCCGCCCCTCAGACTCATCCCGATGACACGATTCCTCCCCAAAACTCTCATTTTTATAGCAGCATTAGCCCATCTGACTTGCGCGTTGGCCGGAAATGACCCCAAAACGGCGCTCACCAGCAAACACAGCAAGTCCAAGCACACCCGCACAGCCGGTTCGCCTTCCCTGCCCAAAGTCACACCCCAGGGAACCCCCTACGGGAACCGCGCCGACGTGCTCCAGCAAGCCCAAGACATCGCCCAGCGCCGTGACCTGGACCCCGAGTGGGTGAGCCACGCCCTTGCCCAGGCGCACTATCTGCCGGGCATTACCAAGCTGATGCTGCCTCCTGCGCAGGGCACGGCCAAGAACTGGCGCGTCTACCGAGGTCGCTTTGTCGAGCCCATGCGCATTGCCGCAGGCGTCAAATACTGGCAAAACCACCGTGACTGGCTGCAACGTGCTGAGCAAACCTACGGTATCCCCCCTGAAATCGTGGTGGGCATCATCGGTGTAGAAACCATTTACGGCCAGCAAATGGGCCACTTCCGCGTGATTGACGCACTGGCCACACTGGCGTTCGACTTCCCTCAGGCCCATCCCCGCGCGGCAGCCAGACAAGCTTTCTTTCAGGCAGAACTGGAACAGTTCCTCAGCCTGTCCAGCCGCATGGGTAATGACCCCCTGGCCGCGCGCGGCAGCTACGCAGGGGCAATGGGCATGCCGCAGTTCATGCCATCGAGCTGGGTGAAGTTTGCGGTGGATTTTGATGGCGACGGCAAGATTGACCTGTTCAACAGCCCGGCAGACGCCATCGGCTCTGTCGCCAATTACTTCCGCAGTTTTGGCTGGCAACCCGGTATGCCCACGCACTATGGGGTGCAATTTGATACTTCTCGGCTGAACATGGACGCGCTCATGGCCCCTGACATCTTGCCCACCTTCAGCCCGGCCCGGATGGCGACCTTGGGTGTCATCGTGGACGCACCAGGCGCAACCCACACCGGCCCGTTGGCGCTGATCGAGTTGCAAAACGGCACGGATGCCGTGCAGTACGTGGCAGGCACCGAAAATTTTTACACGATCACCCGGTATAACTGGAGCAGCTACTACGCGATGGCGGTGATTGAACTGGGCCAAGCCGTGAAAGGCGTGATGCTCAAAAATACAGCCCTGTCCTCTGTGCCTATCACCGCCACCACGGCCACCGCACCGACCCCTTCGCCTTGAATGGGCTGTCCACTCGCCCTTAATTTCTTTTGTCGGTATGTCCCAAACGCCTCATGCACCCGCTGTGTTCTCACCTTTAGGTTGGTGGATGCGCTGGTGTAAGCACAACCCACGACCCAGCCAAGAAGCACTGCACCAGCTGATGATGGTCGCGCAGCACACGCCGTACCAGTTTGTGTTTTGCGACAAAGACGAACGCATTGAATGGGTGAACCCCGCGTTCGAGACGCTGACGGGCTACCGCCTGGCCGACATCGCAGGCCGCCGCCCCTCTGACTTTCTGCACTGCGCCCAAACCGACATGAGCGTCAACCAACGCGTGCGCGAGGACATGCAAGCAGGTCGCCCCACCCGGGCTGAAATCCTCAACCAGGCACGCGATGGTCGCCTCTACTGGATCGACATGGACTTGCAGCCGGTGCATGACCGGCAAGGCACCGTCACGGGCTTCATCAGCGTGCAAATTGAAGTCACTCACCAAGTCGAGCAACGGCGGCACCTGCGAGAGAGCCGTGAACGCTTTAAAAGTCTGCTGGCCATGTCATCCGACTGGTACTGGGAGGTAGACCAGAACAACCGTATTACCGAAGTTTCTGAAGGCATAGAGCAAACCGGACTCAACCGCCTTAACCTGGTCGGCAAGCAGTTGCGCGACATGGATATCAACGCTACAGACCCTGGCTGGACAGCGCACTGGGCCATCATTGCGGCGCGACAGCCTTACCGCAATTTTGAATTTTGTGTCAAACACCCCGCAGCGCAGCAAACCAACGGACCACCATGGCTGTGGGTCAGTCTGTCGGGAGAGCCCATGGTTGACGCTGCGGGAAAGTTCACCGGCTACCGGGGCGTAGGGCGCGACATCACGGCACACCGTGCCGCGCAAGACCATATGTGGACGCTGGCCAATCTGGACACGCTCACCGGGTTGCCCAACCGGATGAACTTCAATACGGCTTTGTCACGGGCAATTACCCACGCGAAAAGCTTGGGTAAACCCTTCGCGCTGGCACTGATCGACCTGGACAACTTCAAAGAAGTCAACGACACGCAAGGGCACGACGTGGGAGACGAACTGCTCACCGCCGTGGCGAAGCGCCTGCGTGCAGCGCTGCCCCCCAACGACCTGATCGCCCGCTTGGGCGGTGACGAATTTGGCGTGCTGATCCATGGCGAGCCGAGTACACCGAGTACAGCAGGAAACCCGGCCCTGACCCCGCAGCTGGATGCCCTGATGCAGGCCATAGCCCCTCCGCTCAACGTGAGTGGTCAGCTCCGCCGTTGCAGCCTCAGCATGGGAGTCACGCTCTACCCCACAGACACCACCGAAAGCGCCAGCCTCATCAAAAATGCCGATATTGCGCTCTACCGCGCGAAAGCCGCAGGCCGTGGGCAGTATGTGCTGTTCCGCCCCGAGTTGAAGCTCGACGTTGACCGGCAAGCCCTGCTGGTGCAAGAGATTGAAGAAGCCATACGCACGCGCAGCCTGCTGCTGCATTACCAGCCGGTGGTCGATGTGGAATACGGTGCCGTGGTGTCGCTGGAGGCCTTGCTGCGCTGGCAGCACCCCACACGTGGCATCGTTTCTGCGGGTATCTTTCCGCAGGTGTTTGACAACCTGGGCATTGCGGCCCAAATTGGTCGACTGGTCACGGACATGGCGGTGGCACAGGCCGCGCAGTGGTTACAAGCCAAGGTGCCCTTCAACCGGGTGGCGATCAACGTCACAGCCGCTGATTTTGTCGTGGGAGCCTTTCCCACCGTGTTGGCAGAACGGCTGGCGCACCATGGCGTGCCTGCCAGCGCCATCGGTGTGGAAGTTACTGAGGGGATGTTTCTGGGTAGCACCGCCGTGTTGGTGCTGCAAGGCCTGGCGGTGCTGCACAGCATGGGTATCGAAATAGCGTTTGACGATTTTGGTACCGGCTACGCCTCGCTCATGCACCTGAAGCTGCCCTTGGACAGGCTGAAAATTGACCGTTCGTTTGTGCACGACATGGGTGCCGACACGGACAACGCACGTACCAATGGGGCGATCGTGCATGCGGTCACCGCGCTAGGCCATCGGCTGGGCAAGCGCATCACCGTGGAAGGGGTGGAAACGCGGTGCCAAGTGGTGCTGCTGCGCGAAATGGGCTGTACCCAGTACCAAGGCAACTACTTCAGCAAGCCCTTGGGTGTACAGGACATACCCGCATTCATTGCAGCGTTCAATCTGGCCCATGATCCCGCCAACGGGACGATGAGCGGCGCGTATATTTGAGGTGCGCATTTTTGCGCTTCAGGCTTTACGCCTGAAGCAGCAAGCACCAATCACGTCTTTGCAGGCACCAAGAACTCTCGGCTGATGCTGGCACCGAGTTCGTTCACGCGGTCCAGGAATTGTGTCAAAAATGCGTGCAGGCCGGTCGCCAAAATCTCATCTATGCGGCCGTATTCCAGCTCAGCACACAGCTTGCCAGCTCGACGTTGGGTTTCGCTGGATGTTTCGCTGGTCACCAGCGCAAGGTTCGTCACCACCGCATTCAGGCTCGCGTGCAACGAACGCGGCATGTCAGAACGCAGAATCAGCAGCTCGGCGACACGCTCGGGTTTGATCACGTCACGGTAGACCTTGCGGTAAATCTCAAAGCCGCTGACGCTGCGCAAAATCGCGCTCCAGTGGTAAAAATCGTACTCTTGGTCTTTGGTACTGGCCGCACCAAAGAAGTCGCTTTGCACGGCGTGGAACTTCACATCCACCAAGCGCGCGGTATTGTCAGCACGTTCCAGGAAGGTGCCCAAGCGCATAAAGAACAGCGCTTCGTCCATCAGCATGGTGCCCACCGTTACACCACGTGAGAGATGGCTGCGGAACTTCACCCATTCAAAAAACTGGGCCGGGTCGCGCTCAAAATCGCCATCACGCAGCTTGCGGTTCACCTCTAACCAAGTTTGGTTTTGCGTTTCCCAGACTTCAGTGGTAAGCGTTCCCCGCACGGCACGGGCATTTTCGCGGGCCGCGCGCAGGCAAGAGATGATGGAAGACGGATTTTCCTCGTCTTTCACCATGAACTCCATCACCTCACGGGCGACCACTTCGCCGTGGCGCTCGGTATAGGCAGGCAGCAGCTCGCTGATGGAGAGCAGCCCTTGCCAGCCCACTTGGGCAACGGCAGCGGACTGGGGCAGCAGCGAGGTTTGGTAGTTCACATCCAGCATGCGGGAGGTGTTCTCGGCACGCTCGGTGTAGCGGGACATCCAGAATAAGTGGTCAGCGGTACGGCTTAGCATGTGATGGTTCTCCCTTATTCCAAAATCCAGGTGTCTTTGGTGCCGCCACCTTGTGACGAATTGACGACCAGTGAGCCTTCTTTCAATGCCACGCGGGTCAAACCGCCGGGCACCATTTGCACGGTTTTCCCGCTCAGCACAAACGGACGCAAGTCGATATGGCGAGGTGCAATACCGCTTTCAACGAACGTGGGGCAACTGGACAAACTCAGCGTAGGCTGGGCGATATAGCCCTCGGGCTTCGCCAAGACGGCTTTGCGGAAGTCTTCGATCTCCTCATTCGTGGACGCTGGCCCCACCAGCATGCCGTAGCCACCGGCACCGTGTACCTCTTTCACCACCAAATCTTTCAGATTGGCCATGGTGTAGGCCAAATCCTCCTTGTTGCGGCACATGTAGGTGGGCACATTGTTCAGAATCGGCTTTTCACCGAGGTAGAACTCGATCATCTTGGGCACATAGGGGTAGATGGACTTGTCGTCCGCGACACCCGTACCCACGGCGTTGCAAATCGCCACGTTACCAGCGCGGTAGGCTTCCATCAAACCAGCGCAACCCAGCGTGGATGTGGGGCGGAACACCTGCGGGTCCAGGAAGTCATCGTCCACACGGCGGTAGATCACGTCCACACGGCGCGGGCCGCGCGTGGTGCGCATGTACACAAACTTCTCTTTGACGAACAAATCCTGCCCTTCAACCAGCTCAATGCCCATTTGCTGAGCCAAAAAGGCGTGCTCGAAGTAAGCCGAGTTGTACATGCCAGGCGTCAGCACCACCACGGTGGGTTCGGCCACATTGGCCGGTGCAGAGGCGCGCAGCGTTTCCAGCAACAAGTCAGGGTAATGGGCCACCGGGGCGACCTTGTAGGTACTGAAAAGGCCGGGGAACAACCGCATCATCATCTTGCGGTCTTCCAGCATGTATGAAACACCACTGGGTACCCGCAGGTTGTCTTCCAGCACATAGTATTCGCCATTGCCCTGCGCATCCGGGGCACGCACGATGTCGATGCCGCTGATGTGCGAGTAGATGTTGCCGGGCACATTCACGCCCATCATTTCTTTGCGGAACTGGGCGTTGTTCAGAATCTGCTCAGCGGGTACATGACCTGCCTTGATGATGTCTTGGTCATGGTAGACATCGTGCACAAAGCGGTTCAAGGCGGTAACGCGCTGAATCAAGCCTTTTTCCATGCTGGCCCACTCATGGGAGGGGATGATGCGGGGGATCAAATCGAACGGAATCAAGCGCTCAGTGCCTGAGCCGTCTTCGTCTTTGGCACCGTAGACGGCGAAGGTGATGCCCACGCGGCGGAAAATCATCTCCGCCTCATCGCGGCGAGCGCGCATCACGTCATGGGGTTGCTGCGACAGCCATTGCGCGTACTTGAGGTAGTGCTCGCGGACTTCGGGGCTTGGGCCTTGGCTCTGAGATAGCCCTTGTGACTGCCATTGCGAGAGATCCCGCACGGCTGCTTCGGGCAACGCCACATACATTTCGTCAAATTTTTTCATAGGCTCTGTTCTCCTGGGCATAGCATAGCAAGTTAGGGTGCTCGTTACGTTAATGCACATAGCGTGCCAACGCCTTTCAACAGCGTTTATACCCCTGCAATCAGGCACATCAAAATAGTGCCGAAAAATGTGTCGCACAACGGTAAAAAAAACCAGCTTGAGGCAGCCACAGCCCCACCACAGCACGAAGCGGGGTTTTCTGGGTTCATACAGCCCGAAAAGTCGAAAACAGCTAGAGTCACTGGCAAACCACGGTGCTCAATACCCCCCTGGATCTGATGCTTAAAGCCACCTTTCCCCACCTGCAAGGCCACCGGCTGTTCACCGACGTGATCGCCATCGCCGTGTGTGTTGTGCTGGCTGTGCTGACCATGCTGCTTTACACCACTCAAGTCGAGTCCGGGCAGCGACGTGAGCTGGAGCGCGAAGCGGTCCGCTTGGCCACCAAAGTCGAGGATGTGAGCAACAACGGCGCAGTCATGGGTGGTGCCATGCTGATGAGCTTGGTAGACGATGGTGTAAAGCGCCTCCTCGCCAACCCATCAGCCAACGCCAAAGCCGAAGTGCTGCGCGATTTCAAAGCCCTGCTGACCGAGTACAAAGCCAGTAACGCCCTGGTGCTTGACCCCAAAGGGAACACCGTAGCCTACCTTGACCGTGAAGGTCGAACCCTCGGTCTGGGGCGCAACTTGTCAGTGCGCCCCTACTTCCAGCAAGCCATGGCGGGCACCCCCAGCGTTTACCCGGCTGTGGGTAAAAACTCTGGGGAACGTGGGCTCTACTTTGCGGCACCCGTGCGCCATGCCGGTCAGACCACTTACCCTGCGCTGGGGGTTTACGTCATCAAAATGGGGGTCGATGCGGTAGACGACATGCTGCGGTGGGACGCAGGCACCGCCATGCTGGTATCCCCGGACGGTGTGGTCTTTGCCAGTAACCGCAGCGAATGGCGGATGCAGCTGCTGGCCAGCCCCGGTCACGAACCCAGCCCTGCGCGCTTGCACGTGCTGGAGCACGATCAGCAGTTTGGCGACCTGTTCGCCAAAGGACTGCCCCCAAGACTGCCTCTTCGTCTGGACCACCATGACACACAACTGGCGCACCTCGGGGACACGCGCTACGCCGTTGCCAGCCAAGCGTTACGCTGGCCTGACACACAAGGCCAGTGGCACGTGATGCTGGTGCAAGACCAATCTCGGTGGCACAGCAACCAGCTGCTTACCCTGGCTTTGGGCACATCGGTGCTCGCTTTCAGCCTGCTTCTTTACTACACCCTCTCCCGGCGCAGCCGCGCGCGTATAGCCCTAAGCCAACAACGCAAAGCCAATGCAGCCCGTATGGCTGACCAGCTGGCCTTTCAAGAAGGGTTGATCGACGCCATCCCCATTCCGATCTTTATCAAAGACGCTGAAGCCCGGTACACCAACGTCAACCGCGCTTTTGAGGCGGCCTACGGCGTCAACCGCGCGGCCTTGGTGGGCCAATTGCTGGCCAACAACAACACGCTGACGGACGAACTCAGGCGCAGCTACCACGCTGAACAGCTGCACATCGTGCGCAGCGGTACCACCTTGCACAAAACGCAGGCTATTCTCTGGGCCGACGGCAAGCTGCACCACGAGCTGTACTGGGCCAGTGGCATCGCACACAAAGACGGCACACCTGCTGGTTTGGTGGGTGTGGTGCTGGACAACACCGAGCGCCAGCTTGCCACTGACGCACTCATCAGTGCCAAAGAAACTGCTGAGCTCGCTGTAGCGGCCAAATCTACCTTCCTGGCCAACATGAGCCATGAGATTCGCACACCGATGAACGCCATCATCGGGCTGGCGCATTTGGCGCTGCGCACCCCGCTCACGCCCCAGCAACGCGACTACGTGCAAAAGGTGCACAGTGCAGGGCAGTCGCTGCTGGGCATCATCAACGACATACTGGATTTCTCAAAAATCGAAGCGGGCAAGCTGGAGACCGAATCCATTCCCTTCGATTTGGACGAGGTGCTGAGCCGCGTCTCCACCGTCACCAGCGGCAAAGCCTGGGACAAAGACCTGGAACTGCTGTTCCATACCGCCAACGACATGCCGCGTAACCTCAAGGGCGATGCGTTGCGGCTGGGGCAGGTGCTTATCAACCTGATCAACAACGCGGTGAAATTCACGGAACGCGGGCAAATCGTGGTTTACAGCACCTACCGCCTGCTTGACGATGGCACGGCGAATGGCTGCATTGAACTGACGTTTGAAATCCGAGATACCGGTATCGGCATGACGCCCGCACAAACCGCCAAGCTGTTCACGCCGTTCAGCCAGGCGGATGGCTCCACCACGCGCAAGTTTGGCGGCACCGGGTTGGGGTTATCAATCAGCAAGCGTTTGGTGGAGATGATGGGTGGCAGCATTGGCGTGCACAGTGTGGCCGGAGAAGGCTCGGTCTTCCACTTCACCTGGGTATGCGCCCTGGCTGACACCAACCTTGGCAAACCCCGCGTGCTGCCCGACGCCCTGAACCACCTGCGGGTGCTGGTGGTGGACGACAACCCCGCTGCGCGTGAAATCCTGAGTGAAGCACTGAGCCGCTTCACCTTTGAGGTGGACAGCGTCGCCAGTGGAGAAGAAGCTTTGGCAGCATTACGCTCACAAAACAATAGCACGCTCACCCCATCCAGTAAGTACCACAGCCTGGAATATGAGAAAAAACCCTATGATGTGGTCTTCACCGACTGGAAGATGCCCGGCATGGACGGCATCGTCCTCACCCGCCAGATCAAGGCCGATACCCAGCTCCATCACCAGCCTGCGGTGGTGCTGGTTACCGCCTTTGGCCGTGAAGAAATCCGCCAGCAGGCGGAGAACGCCGCGATGGACGGTTTTTTGGTCAAGCCCATCAACCAGTCGATGCTGGTGGACACACTGGTCAGCCTGTTTGCCAACCGCAGCCCCAGCAGCAGCGAGCCCCTTCCTCACGTACACAACGAAGTGGTGCCACACCTGCATGGCCTGCGGGTGCTGCTGGCCGAAGACAACGCCATCAACCAGCAAATCGCCATCGAACTGATGCAAACCGCCGGGGTACAGGTGGATGTAGCCGACAATGGCCGCATTGCTGTGAACCTGCTGCAAACTGCAGGCCCTGGCGCCTACCACCTGGTGCTGATGGACTTGCAAATGCCTGAAATGGATGGCCATGAGGCCACCCAGCGAATCCGGCAAAACCCCGCGTTCAAAGACTTGCCCATCATCGCCATGACCGCCCACGCCATGGTGGAAGAACGCGAGCGCTGCTTGGCCGAAGGCATGAACGAGCATATTGCCAAACCTATAGATCCAGCACTGCTCTACACAACGCTGCGCAAATGGGGTGGCCATGCGCTCACGCCTGAAGCGGCTTCAGGCAACGACCCTGACCCTGCAACCCCGACACAACGGCCCACACCAGTGACCGCGACGGACGACGTGATGGCCGCATTGCAAGCCCAAGTACCGCAGCTGAGCGTCACCTCTGCACTGCGTCGCGTTGCGGGCAATGCCAAGCTCCACCTAAGTCTGCTGCAACGCTACCGCAGCGACCAAGCTGACACACTGAACCAGTTGCGCGAACGGTTGGCAGCCCAAGACCACGCCACCGCAGAACGGCTGGCGCACACGCTGCGCGGTGTGTCGGGAAACATCGGTGCGGCAGCGGTGGAAGCCCAGGCCGCACTGCTGGAAAAGGCTTTGCGCGAGGACTTGGGAGAAGCGGCGATTGCAAGCCAGCTCAGCCAGACGGATCAAGCGCTGCAACCGCTGCTGACCGCACTGAAGGCGTGGTTCGATCACACCGAGACCTCACAGCCCGCCACACCCGTATCGGCATCGGCACCTTCTTTGTCTTCAGCAGACACCCAGGTCCGCCTGCATGCTCAGCTGCACAAGCTGAGCACCATGCTGCGGGAGATGGACGGTGACGCCTGCGAATTCTTGGCATCCCTCCCCTCCGAGTTGACAGCCCTGCTGCCCCAGGCCACGCTGAGCACCCTGCGCCAGCAAGTGGCAGCGTTCGATTTTGAGGACGCGCTGGCGCTGTTGGCCCCCCACCTGACAACCCCTGCACCAACCCCACCCGTCTGCTGAACCGCAGTCACGGTACTTGGTGCTGCCAATAGTGCGGGGAAACCGCACGCTGGCAGCCCAGTTGCGCAGGCTGCCAGCTCGACCACAGGGCCGCGCCGCAGTGCGCTGCATCCACCAGCTGCACACCCAGCCCCTGGTAGCGCGCCACCACAGCAGGCACCGGGTGCCCGAAGCGATTCCGATACCCTGCCTGCACCACAGCAACACGCGGCTGCACAGCGTCCAGAAATGCCGCACTCGATGACGTCTTGCTGCCATGGTGGGGCACCAGCAGAAAATCCACCTTCAATTTGTCGCGGTCAGCCCCGGCCAGCAAAGCCGCCTCTTGTGGCTGCTCAATGTCGCCGACCAGCAGCGCACTGCCCCGGCTGCTGGAAATCCGCAGCACGCAACTAAGTCCGTTGGGTTTAAGCCGCCCCGCAGCCGCTGCGTCGTAATCCGAGGTCCATGGGTGCAGCACCTCAAAATCCACACCATCCCACTGCCAGTGCTGCCCCGCCAGGCAGCGCGTGGCAGGCCGTAGCGCCTGCAATTCGTGGGTTGGCTCGATAGAACTGAGCAACATCGCTTGGGGTTGCATGGCCAGCACGGCAGGTGCGCCACCCGTGTGGTCAAGGTCACGGTGGCTCAGCACCAGCGTATCCAGCCGCACATCCAAAGCCCGCAGCAAAGGCACCAGCACACGGTGTCCGGCATCCGAATCCGCGCCAAAGCGAGGCCCTGCGTCGTAAAGCAAGCTGTGCCGGGCCGTACGCACCAGCACCGCATTGCCCTGGCCCACGTCAGCGGCCAGCAATTCAAACTGCCCCACGGCCGGTTGCGGGGCTTGCCACAGCAGCACAGGCAACAGCAGCGGTACACCCAAGCCGCGCAAGGCCCAGGGCAAGCGCATGGCGAAAAAAATACCGCCAAACAGACCCGCTATGCAAGCCCATAGGTCAGGTGTTGCTATAGAAAAAGTAGCAAATGGCAGTGCGTTCAGCAAGTTAAGCACCGCATCCAGCGCCTTCAAGCTGCCAGCGCAAAGCGACCACACTGGCGACCACAGCACCCCCAGCATGGCCAACGGCGTGACCACCAGGGTCACCCAGGGAATCGCCACCAAGTTAGCCACCAACCCCACCACCGAGAACTGGCCAAACAGCAGCAGCGTGAGCGGTGTCAGCGCCAGCGTCACCACAGCTTGCTCACGCAGCAAAGCCTGGAAGGGCGGCCACAGCCGCCACAACAGCCCCCAGCCTTGCTGTGAAACGGGGCTGAGAGTCACATGCCGCTCGGAACTGCTGATAAACAACACCGCCACCGCCACGAAGCTCAGCCAGAATCCGGCCTGAAGCAAGGCCCACGGGTCCAGTGCAAGCACCACCGCCACGGTCAACAACCACATGGCAGGCCAAGGCCAGCTGTGCCCGCTCAGGCGCAACAAAGCCACGGTAGTCAGCATCGCTACCGTGCGCTGGGCAGGTACGCCCCAGCCACTGAACAACGCATAAGCCGTGGCCAGCAAGACACCGCCCACCAACGCCGCAGACGGTGCAGGCACCGCCTGGCACAAACGCCCAGAGCGCCGCCATAGCCACCCCAGAACCCAGGCAGCCACCCAGGCAAACAACGTCACATGCAGGCCGGATATGCTCATCAAATGGGCGACGCCAGTGGCACGGAACACATCCCAATCAGCGCGCTCAATAGCCGCTTGGTCGCCTACCACCAGGGCGGCGATGATGCCCGCTGTACGGCGCTCGGGCACAGCAGCAAAGATCGCATCACGCACGGCCAGCCGGGCCTGCTCCAACGGGTACTGGCGGGTTTGAGCCAAGCGTTGGGGTGCCACCACCGTATCGGTCACGCGCACATAGCCCGTCGCTTGCAGGCCGGCCTCCCACAGCCACAGTTCATAGTCAAAACCGTGGGGGTTGCTGTTGCCATGCGGGGCTTTAAGGCGCACCGTCCATTGCCAACGCTCGCCGGGAACCAGCGCAGGCGGCGCAGCCGCGTTGGGTGTGGCGTACCAACCAAGGTAAACCAAGGGCGGCAGGGTCACATGGGGCGCAGGTTTTCCGGGTGGCGCTCCCGCCTCCGCCGGCAACACCGCCGATTCCACCTCAAACCGAAACCGCGTCCCCCCGGCATTGCGCTGGGGCATGGCGGCAATAACCCCCACCAGCTGGATATTTCGCCCTTCCAATGCGGGTGACAGCGCTTGGCCTGCAAAACCGCTGGCCCGCGCCCCACACAGCGCGAGCGCCAAAGCCGCCGTCCCAACCACAGCCAGCACCATGCGCCAACGGTCTGCTGCGAATTTAATAGCTAGTGCAGCCCACGTACAAAGCGCCAGAGCCAAGAAATACCCATAAACCGAAGGAGCAGACAGCTTGTCTTGCCCCAGCTGCAGCGCTGTGCCAGCCACCCAGCCCAGCAGCACGGGCGTGAGCAAAGGACGGCGCAGGGAAGATGGTGTGAAGGCGTCGCTTGGCCACTGTTTTTGCATAGGTCAATACTAAATACTAATCTCGCCTGAAGTTTGCGGCTAACGCTAACAGACCATGGCTCGGGACTTGCTAAGCTATGCCTGTTAAGATTTTTTTGTCGCCGTTGCTCTAACTATTGCCGAATCACCATGTCTATTCACGCCGCACTGAGCCACATCACCCACTACTCCTACGACCGCTTGGTCAAGCTGGGACCACAGGTTGTTCGACTGCGCCCCGCACCGCATTGCCGCAGCAACATCATTTCCTACTCGCTGAAAATCGAACCTGCCCAGCATTTTGTGAACTGGCAGCAAGACCCCTTTGCCAATTACCAAGCGCGTTTGGTGTTCCCCGAGAAGGTTCGGGAATTCAAGGTGACGGTCGATTTGGTTGTCGAAATGGCGGTTTACAACCCGTTCGACTTCTTTTTGGAACCCAAAGCCGAAAACTTCCCCTTCAAGTACGAACCCGAAACCGCTACCGAACTGGCGCCTTACCTGGCATTGGAGCCGGTCACACCGTTGGTGGCCGCTTACCTGAAGAAAATCGACCTGACCGAAAAGCGCACCATCGACTTTTTGGTGGGTCTGAACCAAATGCTGCAAGGCGACATCAGCTACACCATCCGCATGGAGCCCGGTGTGCAAACGCCTGAAGAAACGCTGACATTGGGTTCAGGCTCGTGCCGCGACACCGGCTGGCTGCTGGTGCAACTGATGCGCCGCCTGGGGCTGGCTGCACGATTTGTCTCGGGCTACCTGATTCAGCTCAAACCCGATGTGAAATCGCTCGATGGCCCCAGCGGCACCGAGGTGGACTTCACCGATTTGCACGCATGGTGCGAGGTTTACCTGCCCGGCGCAGGCTGGGTTGGCCTTGACCCCACCTCGGGCTTGATGGCCGGTGAAGGTCATATTCCGCTGGCTTGCACGCCTCAACCTTCGGGTGCAGCCCCCGTGGAAGGCGGCGTGGACGAGTGCGAAGTGACCTTCAGCCACCACATGGGCGTGACCCGCATTTACGAATCCCCTCGCGTCACCAAACCGTATACCGATGAGCAATGGGCCGATGTGATGACCCTGGGCGATCAGGTGGATGCCGAATTGGTCGCCGGTGACGTGCGCCTGACCATGGGCGGTGAACCCACCTTCGTCGCTACCAGCGACCGCGACGCTGCGGAATGGAACACCGACGCCCTCGGCCCTACCAAACGCGGCTATGCCACCGAACTGGTGCAAAAACTGCGTGACGAGTATGGCAAAGGCGGCTTCCTGCACTTTGGTCAGGGCAAGTGGTACCCCGGCGAGCAATTACCGCGCTGGGCACTGAGCATTTACTGGCGTGCCGATGGCCAACCCTCCTGGCAAGACCCCACGCTGTTCGCTGATGAGCGCGTGCCCTCGTACTACACCAGTGCCGATGCCAAGCGCTTTACCGAGCATCTGGCCAGCAAACTCAAGATCACCACCAAGCACATTGAAGCCGGTTATGAGGACGTGTGGTACTACCTGTGGCGTGAACGCCGTTTGCCCATCAACGTAGACCCGTTTGATTCACGCCTGGACGATGAGATGGAACGCGCCCGCCTGCGTCGCGTTTTCGAACAAAAACTAGACTCTGTGGTGGGCTATGTACTGCCACTGGAAGCCACGGAAGGCCCGTCGCTGGCCGGGCAAAGCTCTGGGCAACCAGCCCTGGCCGGGCCGGTGTGGCGCACCGGCCCCTGGTTCCTGCGTGACGAGCGCATGTACCTGATGCCGGGGGACTCCCCCATGGGCTACCGTTTGCCCTTGGACTCGCAACCCTGGGTCAGCAAGGCGGATTACCCCTATTTAGTGGAGCGCGACCCCAGCACGATCCGGGGTGCTTTGCCAGCATCAACAGCGCTGGCAGCGCGCTACGCCCCGATTGCAAGTACTGCCACGAACCCAACCGGGCCCAGAACCCAGATGGCAGCAATTTCGCCTGCTGCCAAAATCGCGGAAATGCGCCGCCCCGGCTACATGATAGGCACCAGTCTGCCCACCGAAGCCACGCGCTTGATGCAAGGTGGCTTGCAGCGCGCTCAAACAGGAGAAGCCAGCGTCAATGCCCAAGCCAGCACGCAAGTGGAGCCGGCCATGTACACCCAAGCGCCCAAGGCGTTTGAATCGGCCCAAGGCATCACCCGTACAGCCTTGTCGGTGGAAGTGCGCGACCCACGCCGCTCCAGCGGCCCGAAAACCGAGTTCAGCACCGCAGCTGCAGACGCCATCACTGGCAAACCCGGCGTACTCTACGTCTTCATGCCTCCGCTGGCCAAACTGGACGATTACCTGGACTTGCTGGCCGCAGTGGAAATCACGGCCAAAGAAACCGGCCTGAAGATCGTGCTGGAAGGCTACCCGCCGCCACGCGACCCTCGTCTGAAGCTGTTGGCCGTGACGCCTGACCCTGGTGTGATCGAGGTCAACATCCACCCTGCGAACAGCTGGAAGGAGTTGGTGAAAAACACCGAGTTCTTGTACCAAACGGCATTCGAAACACGCTTGTCGGCTGAAAAGTTCATGACCGATGGCCGCCATACCGGCACTGGCGGCGGCAACCACTTTGTAATGGGCGGGGCAACCCCCTCCGACAGCCCGTTCCTGCGCAAGCCAGAGCTGCTGGCAAGCCTGCTGAAATACTGGCACAACCACCCGTCGTTAAGCTACCTGTTTTCTGGCATGTTCATTGGCCCGACCAGCCAGGCACCGCGTGTCGACGAAGCCCGCAATGACCAGCTCTACGAACTGGAAATCGCCATCGAGCAAATCTACAAAAACCGCGAAAAATACGGCGTGGATATGCCACCGTGGCTGGTAGACCGCACACTCCGCAACATCTTGGTGGACGTCACGGGTAACACCCACCGCAGTGAGTTCTGTATCGACAAGATGTATTCGCCTGACAGCGCTACAGGCCGCCTGGGCCTGCTGGAGCTGCGCGCGTTTGAGATGCCGCCCCACGCCCGCATGAGCATTGCCCAGCAGCTGCTGATCCGTGCGCTGGTCGCCCGCTTCTGGAAATCCCCGTACACCGCGCCCATCACCCGCTGGGGCACCGAGTTGCATGACCGCTATCTGCTGCCCACGTTCATCAAAATGGACTTTGAGGACGTGGTGACTGAGATGCAGCAAAGTGGCTACGCGTTTGACCAAAGCTGGTTCGCACCGCACCTGGAATTCCGCTTCCCCATCGTCGGCCAAGTGAAAACGCAGGGCATGGAACTCACGCTGCGCAACGCCTTGGAACCCTGGCATGTGATGGGCGAAGAAGGCTCCTCGGGCGGTACCGCACGCTATGTGGATTCGTCCCTGGAACGCATTGAAGTGCGCGTCACCGGGCTGAACCAAAGCCGTTATGTCGTCACCGTGAACGGCCAAGCGCTGCCTTTGCAGCCTACGGGGACTACGGGCGAATACGTGTCCGGCGTGCGCTACCGCGCCTGGAACCCGCCAAGTGCACTGCACCCCACGATTGGCGTCCACGCCCCACTGACCTTCGACATCGTAGACACCTGGATGCAGCATTCCCTGGGCGGCTGCCAGTATTACGTAGCCCATCCCGGTGGCCGTAACTACGACACATTCCCGGTCAACAGCTATGAAGCCGAAAGCCGCCGCCTGTCGCGCTTCTTCCGTATGGGCCACACGCCTGGGAAGATGCAAATACCGCCAGCAACGATCAACGTACCGGGCAGCCGGGAGTTTCCGTTTACGCTGGATTTACGGCGGTAAAACCCCCTCTGGGGTGAGCTTCACAGTTGAAACTCACCCTGGATTTGCACCTGCAGCAGGCGCGACATCCTGAGATTTGGGTGGCACCAGTCGCTCCAGTGACACAGCCAAATAGCCAGCAGCTTTTTCAGGAGGCAGGCCATAGGTCAGTGTGAAATCGGAGCGCCCTGACATGTCGCGCGCCATGCCACTCACCGGGCTGAGGGGTACAAATACCAGCACAAAAGAGCGACCATCGCTGCACGACAGATCGACCACACCACTGCGGGTGGCGGTGTAGCGCAGTGGGCCAAAGCAGCTGAGACTTGGCGCAGCGGTTTGCAGCTGAAAAGTGGCCTCGCGTTCACGTGCAAAGTTAGCTTCACCGCGCAAAATTCGCCCGCCCAGAGTGCCAATCACCTCCGTATTGGACGACAGCCATACCGTTGTTTTTTCGGTGACGGTAGCGCAACCGGTCAACAACAGCACTGTGGCCATCGTCAGCACGCCAGCACGGGCACTCACAACAAAGACAGAAGGGTTCAACACAGTTCTCCAAACGGCTATCGCAGCATTAAACACCCGAGCCCCCTCTCTAAACAGGCGAATAACACCCTGAAAACCCAGCTTCCACGCGCATCTGTGGCATTTACGAGCCAACACGCCAAAATGTTTCTGCTGTAATGTGACAATCCGTCACAGTGGAAAAAACAAACACCAGCCCGCTTGACGGGCCATCCAACCTGAAACCCAATGATTGGGCTGTAGGCGCTGCCGTGCCCGCAGCGCGCGGTCACTTTGACGAACTGCAAGGGCGCACGGCAGTGACCGGCTTGGCGTCTACAGCCAGTACCACAAGCGCAGACACCAAAGCATCCGTCGCCATGCTTGCCTCCGCCCCTGCAGTGCAGGCAGACAAAGAGGTCTCTGTGGTACCGCACTGGGCAGAGTTCTTTGGTCACTTGGGTGGGGAACCCGCTGAAGAACTGAACCGCCGTACCGAGAGCCTGCGGCGGCAAATTCGGGATAACGGCATCACCTACAACGTGTATGCCGATGCCGATCAGCCTCAACGCCCCTGGGCACTGGACTTGTTCCCGTTGATTGTCTCGCCCGAAAGCTGGCAACAGATTGAAGCTGGCGTCAAACAACGGGTGCGCGTACTTGACCGGCTGATGGCCGATGTGTACGGCCCACAGCGGCTGTTGCGCAATGGCTTGGTACCGCCAGCGTTGGTGCAAGGTCACCCCGGCTACCTGCGCGCCGCGCATGGGCTGCTGCCCCCCGAGAGCACCCATCTGCACATTGCAGCCTTTGATTTGGCACGCGGGCCAGACGGCAACTGGTGGGTGGTGTCACAGCGCACGCAAGCCCCCTCGGGTTTGGGTTACTTGATGGAAAACCGCATTTCCATTTCACGCCTGTTCCCGGAGAGCTTCACGGGCATGAAGGTACAGCGGCTGGCATCCACCTACCGTGCGCTGGTAGACAACCTCAAGCAGATGAGCCCAGCAGGTAAAGACGCCCACATTGCCCTGCTGACCCCCGGCCCCTACAGCGAAACTTATTTTGAACACGCCTACCTGGCTCGTTACCTGGGCCTGACCTTGGTTGAAGGCAGCGACCTGACTGTGCGCAATCAGCGGGTTTACTTGAAGACTCTGCGCGGTTTGCAGCCGGTACATGGCCTGCTAAAGCGCTTGGATGACGAGTTTTTAGACCCTCTGGAGCTACGTTCAGACTCACGGCTGGGCGTACCGGGTCTGCTGCAAGCAATACGGGCAGGGAACGTACTGGTAGCGAATGCGCCTGGATCGGCATTTTTGGAGTCCCCTGCCTTGCTAGGCTTCTTGCCTGCGCTATCCAGGCATTTGCTGGGCGAAGATCTGAAATTACCGGCGCTGCCAACCTGGTGGTGTGGCGAGCGTGTCGCCATGGAAAACGCTTTGCCTGAACTGGCTGACAGCGTGGTCAAGCCCACCTACCCTGGCTCCACAGCGTTCAACAGCTTTGATGCAGTGCTAGGCCGCTCGCTGTCGCAGCGCGAGCTGGACGAATGGTCTGGCCGCATTGTGCGGCAAGCCGATGAATACACCTTGCAAAGCTACATGCCGTTGTCACAAATGCCGACCTGGAACGGGCGTGTGGAACACCCCCAACTGGTGCCGCGCTCGGTGATGCTGCGGGTGTTTGCGGTGTCCGATGGCCCACAGTCTTGGCGGGTATTGCCCGGCGGTCTGGCGCGCATGGTCAGTGCCAACTCCGAAATTGCCTCTATGCAGCGCGGCGGTAGCAGCGCTGATGTGTGGGTGGTCGCAGACATTAAAAACGGTGCGGAAGTTGACCAATCCACCCTGCTGCAAGACAAGCTGTCACCCGCCACTGTGGCGCAACGCAAGCGCGTCGTTACCAGCCGGGCCGCAGAGAATTTATTTTGGCTGGGCCGCTATACCGAGCGAGCAGAAAATACCGTGCGCTTGGCTCAGCTCACACTGGAATGCTTGCAAGGCGAACACCAGGCATCCCCGCCTTTGATGCAATGGCTAAGCCAAATGGCCGTAGCCCATGGTTTGGTGCTGCCTGCAGTGCCAGGTGCCCTGGCAGCTCGACGGGTGTTTGAGCGCTCACTGATTGCAGGCTTAGGTGCGACAAACATGGCGTCCAGCGTAGGGTTTAACCTGCGAGCCATCAAGGGTGCAGCGTTTTCGGTACGTGAGCGCTTGTCACCAGCCCAGTGGCACATCATCACGCAGGCAGAACAAGATTTCGCCCAACGCTGTGCAGAACAAGCGGAACAAGGCGATTACTCATCACTGGATGCGTTGCGACTTCTGGGAACCGCCAGCGCCCATTTGGCGGCGATGACGGGTGCACAAACGGATCGCATGACGCGTGACGATGGCTGGCGTTTGCTCAGCATTGGACGTCATATTGAGCGATTGGCCTTTTTGGCAGGCGCACTGGACACGGCGTTGGTAAGCAAGGCCATCCATACCGAAGGTGGATTTGATGCGCTGATTGCGCTGTTCGACAGCACCATCACCTTCCGCGCCCAGTACCAGCAAAGCCATGATCTGATCGCTCTGCTGGATTTGCTGGTGCTCGACCGTGACAACCCTCGCTCACTGGGCTGGGTGGTGCAAACTTTGCGTGGCCGTTTGGCCAAATTGGGCGGCAGCGCGCCGGGCGAACTGGGTGGTCTCGCCCTGCAAGTACCTGACCCTAATTTATGGGACTTGGAAAAGCTGTGCCAACCGACAGAAGACGGACAAAGCAACGCAATCAACACGAACACCATGGTCAACATGATCAACATGATCAACATGGTCAGTGCAGGTAATACGGCCAGTATGACGAACAACGTCAGCACACACGCCAACTTGGCTGCGGTACTTCAGCTGTGCCGCGTTTGTGCGACCCAAGTCTCTGACGACATCAGCGCCACGTACTTCACCCATTCCGGTCAAGCACGCAACACCGGGGGATCGTGAAATGAAATTGCGCGTCACCCACGAAACCCGCTATGACTACACGCCTGCGGTGGAGACAGCACAACATTTGGCACATTTACGGCCTCTGAACACCGCAGGGCAGCAATTACTGTCTCACAGCCTCACCGTCAACCCACAGCCTGCACTGCTGACTGAGGCGGTAGACGTTTTTGGCAATGTAAGGACGTTTTTTTCACTCCAAATCCCGCACCGGCAACTGACCGTCACTGCCGACAGTGTGGTGGTGACCAGCAAGCCTCAATCGCCGGATGGCAGTACCGATTTAACGCTTTGGGAGCACACCCGCGAGGTATTCCGCTTCCATGCGGGCAATGCCTATGATGCGGCGTCCGAGTTTGTATTTGCTTCACCCTGCATCCCTCGGCACACCGATTTTTTGGACTATGCAAGACCCAGCTTCACAGCAGGAACCGCATTGCTGTCTGCCATTTGTAACCTGATGGAGCGCATTCACACCGAATTCACCTACGCCTCACAAAGCACAGAAGTCAATACCCCGGCACAAGTCGCGTTAAAGCAGAAAAAAGGGGTGTGCCAAGACTTTTCACACATCATGATTGCCTGCCTGCGCAGCATGAGTCTGCCTGCACGGTACGTCAGCGGCTACCTGCTGACCGAACCACCCAAGGGCCAAGCGCGGCTGGTGGGCGCTGATGCGTCACATGCGTGGGTGTCCGCCTACATTCCGGGCTTGAACCAAAGCCGCCGTAAAGGACTGGATGGGCGCCCGCCTGATGGCTTTGGCGGCGGTTGGTTTGATTTTTGTCCCACCAACAACCGCTGGGGTTTTGGTACGCCTGGTGAAGACTATGTCACGCTGGCTCTTGGCCGGGACTTCTCGGACGTATCTCCTATGCGTGGCATGATCCATGGCGGTGCCAACCACCGCTTGCATGTCGGTGTAACCGTACAGCCGATGGATACAGACACCAGCAGGGATATGGTAAACACAAGCGCAATACCTGCCAGCGATGCGCAAACAGGTGCACCACTGCATCAATCCCAGTCTCAATCCCAAACTTCAAGCCCGAAACCATGAGCATTTACACCAAACTGACCGAACTGAATATCACACTGCCCGCCGTAGCGACACCTGCTGCCGCCTATGTGCCTTTTGTGCAAACGGGTAACCTGGTCTTTCTCAGTGGCCACATTGCCCGCAAAGACGGTAAACCCTGGGTGGGGCAGCTCGGTAAAAACATGACAACAGAAGAAGGCAAGGCGGCTGCCCGGGCGATCGCCATTGAGCTGATGGGCACATTGAATGCGGCTGTAGGGGATTTGAATAAAGTCAAACGCATCGTGAAGCTGATGAGCCTGGTGAATTCCACGGGTGACTTCACGGAACAACACTTGGTCACCAACGGTGCCAGTGAGCTGTTGGGCCAAGTGTTTGGTGCAGCAGGCATCCACGCCCGCAGTGCCTTCGGCGTGGCGCAAATCCCCATGGGGGCTTGCGTAGAGATTGAGTTGATTGCGGAAATTGGCTAGTTTCGTGCTGTGCCGCTGCGTACAGGCGCGGGCGTCACAGCAGTGAGTACACCACTGCTGCTGGCGCTACTTCCGCTGATTTTGAAGGTTGCCACAACCTGGGTCAACTGATCGGCCTGATCCCGCAGACTTTGGGCTGCAGCGGCACTTTCCTCCACCAAAGCAGCGTTCTGTTGCGTCATTTGATCCAGATTTGTCACCGCATCGTTTACATCAGCGATACCGGCACTTTGTGTGCTGGCGGCTGCGGTAATTTCACCGATCATCTGCGTGACTTGCCGTACCGACTGCACGATATCGGTCATTGTCGTGCCTGCAGCAGCCACCAAGCGTGCCCCAGATTCAACTTTGTCCACTGACGCATCAATCAGCACCTTGATCTCTTTGGCCGCTTGGGCACTGCGTTGCGCCAGATTGCGCACCTCGCTGGCAACCACGGCAAATCCACGCCCTTGCTCACCGGCCCGCGCGGCTTCCACGGCAGCATTCAGCGCCAGAATATTGGTTTGAAAAGCGATACCGTCAATCACACCAATGATGTCAGCGATCTTCTTGCTGCTAAGGTTGATGTCCTCCATGGTGGCCACCACCTGCGTCACCACTGTGCCGCCACGCTCGGCCACAGCGGAAGCATTGGCTGCCAGTTTGCTGGCTTGCTGCGCGCTGTCTACACTCTGCTGTACCGTTTGGGTGAGTTGACCCATGGACGCTGATGTTTGCTGCAGATCGCTGGAGGTTTGTTCCGTGCGTTGCGATAAATCGTTGTTACCGGCTGCAATTTCAGCACTGGCAATGGCAATGCTGTCTGTGCTTTGCCGTACTTGGTGAACCATCTGGCCCAGAGATTGGCTCATGGTCAGCAGGGAGCGGATCAAATCGCCAAACTCATCACCCCGGTCTACGGTCATGGTCGTGCTGAGATCTCCACCAGCGATGCGGGCAGCCAGTGCATTGGCCTGCCCCAAAGGAGTCAAAATACTGCGAATCAACCCAAAAGCACCACCGATAAGCAGCGCCAGAATCAACAGCACCCCAGCACCAGCGATTTTTAACGTGAGCGCCGTGGCGTCATTGGTCTCAGTTTGGGCCTGCACTAAGGCTTTTTCTTGCATGGCCACAAAGTCCCGCAGGTTCGTGAGGTACGCTGACACTGCGGGGTTGTACTGCGCACCAATCATGGCCATGGCTTCATCTTGTTTACCAGCAACCTTGAGGGCACGCGCAGAGCCGCGCAAATCAATCATGTTTTTGCGGCTGGCCGCGATTTTTTTGAGTTGGGCGCTGTCTTCAGGTCGAAGCGCCATGCCTTCAATGCTCTTTTGCACCTCAGAGATTTGCATACTGGTAGCGGCAATGACGTCTTTGAAAGCCGATTCGACCACCGCCTCGTTGCTCAGCACCAGAGCCTGCGTACGGGCAGCATTGGCCTCAGTCAACCCAGCCCAGCGTGTAGCAGCCTCCACCCGCCGATTGACGGCTTTCAGAGCGATTTCACCTTCAGATTGCGTCTTGGTGAAGCGCCAGCCTGCAAACCCAGTGACCATCATTAACGCGAGAACCAAGGCCCCCACGGCCAACCAGAGTTTGGCGGCCATTTGAAAGTTTTTGCGGTTCATGCTTTGTCTCCATCTTGTAGTACCGATACACAGCACCTGTCAGCGCCATTCCAGCATTGGATACAGATTATGGAGGCAAGCCGCGAAAGCCTACACAGTCAGGGGGTTCTATTCCACACGCGTCACCGCCGAGGGCTTGAAGCCCAAATCAGCTACTTTTCCCTTGCGGGCACGGCCTGCACGTGCATTGTTCAAAGAACGGATCTCCAGCGTTTCCTCTCGCGCTTTGCCACCCCGCCCAGTCCCTGATATGCGAATGCTGCGGGTATAGGCGGCAGCACCAGCCAAGGTATCGTTGGGCTCCAAGTCCATAAGCGTCACGCCTCGGCCTCCCTTGGTCAGAGCCTTCACTTCGCTGACCTCAAATGTCAAGATCCGCCCACCTGTGGAGGCGCAAGCCACGTGGGTTGCAGGTGCGATGAGCGTTTGACCTGCGTTCATACCCCGTACTGGCGATGGTGGCAACATAGTTTCACCCTCACCCACAGCCATGAAAGCTTTGCCACCGCGCTGACGCGACACCATGTCTTCGATACTGGCCACAAAACCATAGCCTGCGGAATTGGAGAGCAGCAGCGTCGCGCCTGCAGGACCTGCAAAATAATGCAGCAATTGCGTGCCCACCTCCAAATCAAGCAAAGTGATGACAGGCTGCCCGTCACCGCGCGCGCCAGGCAAAGCCGACACGGGTACGGAGTACACCCGGCCATTGCTGCCAAATACCAGCAAGGTGTCAATGCTGCGGCATTCAAACGCACCGTAAAGCGCATCACCTGCCTTGAAGTTGTACTCTGGATTGGTCACGCCGCCTACTACAGCAGTGCCTGCGAGGTTGGCAGCCACATTGACCGTTACCGCACGCTCCCTGCCCCAGCCTTTTTGCGCCCTTACCCAGCCTTTTTCAGACACGACCACCGTCACCGGTTCGTCCACCACCTTGATTTCAACCACGGCGCGTTTGTCTGCCTGAATCAGGGTACGACGCACATCAGCGAACTGCTTCGCATCAGCTTCAATCTCCTTGACCATCAACCGGCGCAGTGTGGCGGGGTTGGCCAGTATGTCTTCCAAGCGGGCTTGCTCTTCGCGCAAACTCTGTAACTCCTGCTCGATCTTAATAGCCTCCAGTCGGGCCAGTTGGCGCAGACGGATTTCAAGAATGTCTTCCGCTTGAATGGTGCTTAAATGGAAGCGGGCAATCAATGCGGCCTTGGGCTCATCCGACTGGCGGATGATGGCAATCACCTCATCAATATTGAGCAGCACAGTCTGCCGCCCTTCCAGTATGTGGATACGGTCAAGCGCCTTGTCCAGCCGATGCTGCGAGCGGCGTTGTACCGTCGTCTGTCGGAAAACAATCCATTCGGTAAGAATTTGCCGCAAGGATTTTTGCGCAGGTTTGCCATCGTGCCCCACCATCGTGAGGTTAATAGGCGAAGAGCTTTCCAGGCTGGTGTGGGCGAGCAGCGTGGTGATAAGTTCAGACTGCTCAATACGGCTTGTTTTAGGCTCAAATACCAAGCGTACAGCCGCATCTTTGTTGGACTCGTCGCGCACCACGTCCAGCACGGAAAGCACGGTAGCTTTGACCTGGGTTTGGTCTTGCGACAGGGTTTTTTTGCCCGTTTTGACCTTGGGATTGGTCAACTCCTCAATCTCTTCAAGCACTTTTTGTGTACTGACACCGGGAGGAAGCGCAGTAACCACCAACTGCCACTGGCCACGCGCCAGCTCTTCAATCTTCCACCGCGCACGCACTTTGAGTGAACCACGCCCAGTGCGGTAGGCCTCTGAAATATCGGTAGCCGTGCTGATGATTTGCCCGCCACCAGGATAGTCCGGGCCAGGAATCAGCATGTAGAGCTCGTCGTCGGTCAGCTGCGCGTTTTTGATGAGCGCAACACAGGCATCAGCCACTTCACGCAGGTTGTGGCTAGGGATTTCGGTCGCCAACCCAACGGCGATACCGCTGGCCCCGTTGAGTAACGTGAACGGCAGGCGCGCTGGGAGTTGCTGAGGTTCTTCAGTCGAGCCGTCGTAGTTAGGAATGAAATCTACCGTGCCTTCGTCAATCTCACTCATCAGCAAACTGGTGATGCGAGCCAGCCGAGCCTCGGTATAGCGCATGGCAGCAGCGCCATCGCCATCGCGGCTACCGAAATTGCCTTGGCCATCAATCAGCGGGTAGCGCTGGGAAAAATCTTGCGCCATGCGCACCATCGCGTCATAAGCGGCTTGGTCGCTGTGGGGATGAAATTTGCCAAGCACATCGCCTACTACGCGGGCACTCTTGACCGGCTTGGCTCCATTGATGCCATTGGCACCGCCAAAACCCAGCCCCATACGGGACATGGCGTACAAAATGCGGCGCTGCACCGGTTTTTGACCGTCGCACACGTCAGGCAAGGCACGGCCCTTGACCACGCTGAGTGCGTATTCCAGGTAAGCACGCTGCGCATAACCCGCCAAGCTCAGTGCAGCTTCGGCGTCACTGGGAGGCTCTGGCGGGGGAACAGGCGGCTCAAACGGTGGAGGGGGCGGTGGTGACGGCGTAAGGGGTAAAGAGCTGGGTAAGTCGATCATCAGAATAAGAAATCGTCAAGGTTCAAAGTTCAATTCCGCGCTGCGGGCAGCCAGGGTGTCCAGGGCCAACAGAGGCGAGACCATGTTGGCTCGGCCAAAGGCACCGCCAGGTACCGGAGAGACACCGACTCCCGCAGGGATGCCGGGCAACTCCAGACGCAACCGCCCACCGCCAGCCACGCTGATGCGCCGTTGATCAGCAACAAGAGAAGGGGGTTTGAGCAAGGTGTAAAGCTGCATCACCGTTTTCACATAATCTTGGGTCTCTTTGTATTTAGGGATGGTGTTGCCTGCCCGCTTGACCGCACCCTCCCCTGCGTTGTAAGCAGCCAAGGCCAACTCCAAGCGGCCAGGGAACATGTTGATGAGGTAGTGCAAGAAGCGCGCACCCGCTTTGATATTGGTCTGTGGGTCGGCCAGTTTTTTCTCTATAGGCGTTTTGGCATCGGATACGACACCAAAGCGCTCCGCCGTGGCGGGCATGACTTGCATCAGGCCTACCGCCCCCTTCGGAGAGACGGCTTGGCTGTCAAAACCAGACTCTGTGACGATCAGTGCTTGCAGCAGTTCAATGTCAATGTTGTGGGCCGTGGAAGCCTCACGCATCAGGTGACGAACGCCTTTGTAGCTGGCCGACACTTCAAAGAAAGCCAATAGCTTGGGAGGCACGCTGGGTACATTGACAGACTTGGGATAGGAAGGTGACACCGCCACAGCGCTGTCTTTTGCATTGAATTTGTCATCGCTTAGCCCTGGCAATACGGCATTGGAGCGGAAAAACAACTCATAGCGTTCGTCCAACTTCTCGCTGGAAAAGTGTGGCGCCCCTTTATCGTCCAAGTAGCCCCACACATCCGCCCAAGTCGAAAAACTCAAAAGTGATAGCAATAAAACAGCACAGAGCCTGCTCCAGAGCATGATTCGGCATGAAACCATCAGGTCATCATCAAATGTCAACGTCCACCGCATCCCCATGCAGCTCCATCAGCTCACGGCGGGCAGCGGCTTCGCCTTTGCCCATCAACTTGGTAATAAGGCTTTCGGTCTGCACGAAGTTGAAACAGCCCAATTGCACCGGCAACAAGCGACGGGTATCGGGATTGAGTGTGGTGTCCCAAAGCTGCTCGGCGTTCATTTCACCCAGACCTTTAAAGCGACTGATGCTCCAAGCACCTTCACGCACACCCTCTTTACGCAACTTGTCGAGAATGGCAGTCATCTCACCTTCGTCCAACGCATAAGCCTTCGACGCCGGTTTTTTACCTCGGGCAGGCGCATCGACGCGAAACAGCGGCGGGCGCGCCACATAGACGTGGCCCGCTTCAACGAGCTTGGGAAAGTGGCGAAAAAACAAAGTTAACAACAGCACCTGAATATGGGAGCCGTCCACGTCGGCATCGCTCAAGATACAGACTTTGCCGTAACGCAAACCACCGAGGTCAGGGGAATCGTTAGGCCCATGGGGATCGACGCCGATAGCGACTGAAATATCATGAATTTCCGTGTTGGCAAACAACCGATCACGCTCGACTTCCCAAGTGTTGAGCACCTTGCCACGCAGGGGAAGTATGGCTTGGCTTTCCTTGTTTCGGCCCATTTTCGCGCTGCCGCCGGCAGAGTCGCCTTCGACCAAAAAAACTTCGTTTTGCGCCAAATCTTTGCTTTCGCAATCAGTCAGCTTGCCTGGCAACACCGCCACGCCAGAACCTTTGCGTTTTTCGACTTTTTGTCCGGCTTTTTGGCGGGATTGAGCGGCTTTGATAGCCAATTCAGCCAGTTTTTTGCCGTATTCCACATGCTGGTTCAGCCACAGCTCCAATGTGGGCCGTACAAAGCTGGAAACCAAACGCACGGCATCGCGTGAGTTCAGGCGCTCTTTGATTTGACCTTGGAATTGCGGGTCGAGCACTTTGGCAGAAAGGACGTAGCTGGCGCGGGCGAACACGTCTTCAGGCAAAAGCTTTACGCCTTTGGGCAGCAAGCTGTGCAGCTCGATGAAGCTTTTAACGGCAGTGAACAGGCCATCGCGCAGACCACTTTCGTGCGTACCACCAGCGCTGGTGGGAATCAGGTTGACATAGCTTTCGCGTACCGGGGCACCGTCTTCGGTAAAGGCCACGCACCAGGATGCCCCCTCACCTTCAGCAAAGCTGTCGTGGTTGGCATCGGCAAAGCCTTCACCATCAAACAGAGGAATAACAGGATCGGCATTCAGGTTTTGCGCCAAGTAATCACGCAAACCACCCTTGTACTGCCAGACTTGGGTGTCCTTGGTTTTCTCATTCACCAAAGTGACTTGCACGCCTGGCATCAACACGGCTTTGCTACGCAGCAAGTGGGTCAATTCGGCCATGGGCAACGCAGAAGACTCAAAATACTTGGCGTCTGGCCATACCCTGACGGAGGTACCTTGCTTACGATCGCCATCGCTGGCAGCACGAATGTGCAAGGGTTCAATCACATCACCAGCTGAAAACACCAGTCTGGCGGCTTTACCTTCACGATAAGACGTAGCCTCCAGGCGCGTAGCCAGCGCATTGGTGACGCTGACACCCACACCGTGCAGACCACCAGAAAAACTATAAGCGCCGCCTTTGCCCTTGTCGAACTTGCCGCCAGCGTGCAGCCGGGTAAAGACCAGTTCAATCACCGGAGCCTGCTCTTCAGGGTGCATCCCAAAAGGAATGCCGCGCCCGTCATCGTCAATGCCAACAGAACCATCCAGATACAGCGTAACTTTGATTTTTTTACCGTAGCCCGCCAAGGCTTCGTCGGCTGAGTTGTCCAGCACCTCTTGAATCACATGCAGGGGATTGTCGGTACGGGTATACATGCCGGGCCGCTGCTTCACAGGCTCTAGGCCCTTGAGAACACGGATCGAACCTTCAGAATAATCACTAGGGAGCTTGGTTGCCATGGCGGCATTGTAGCGACCGCCACAAAATAAGACTGGATATAAACCCAGATTTAACCCATGCGTCATACTTGAATAACGCATGGGTACATTCGAGACAGCTCTGCCACGATGGAATTCGCTACAGTCAAGGCTATGCGCTCAAACTCTATACCTTCACAGCCACAAACGCTGTCCCTCATACAGGTACTCGTCTGTGGTGGTCTCATCGTTACCTTGTCAATGGGTATTCGCCACGGCTTTGGCCTGTGGCTTCAGCCCGTCACGCAAGCCCAGGGCTGGACGCGAGAAACCTTTGCTTTTGCGATTGCCATTCAAAATCTGGCCTGGGGCGTTTCGGGTATTTTTGCCGGCATGCTGGCGGACAAGCTAGGCGCTTTTAAAGTTATCGTTGCTGGAGCACTGCTGTATGCACTGGGCTTGATGGGCATGGCCTACTCTGCCACGCCGTGGCTGTTCACTGTGACGGCGGGCGGGCTGATTGGCATGTCTCAAGCAGGTACGACCTACGCCGTCATCTATGGGGTGATTGGCCGCAATGTTTCTGCCGAAAAACGCTCTTGGGCCATGGGTATTGCTGCTGCCGCAGGCTCGTTTGGACAGTTCTTAATGGTGCCTACAGAGAGTTTCCTGATCAGTACACTCGGCTGGCAACAGGCTTTGACCGTTCTCGGGTTTGCGGTGATGGTGATTATTCCGCTGGCTTGGGGGCTGCGTGAGCCTGGCTTTGGTGGCAATGCCTCTGCCAAACGCGATCAAACCATTGGTGAAGCGCTCAAAGAAGCTTTTAAATACCCCAGTTTTCAACTGTTGATGGCCGGCTATTTTGTGTGCGGCTTTCAGGTCGTGTTCATCGGTGTACACATGCCCAGCTATTTGAAGGACAAGGGCTTATCGCCACAGGTAGCCGGTTACGCGCTGGCGCTGATTGGTCTGTTCAACGTGTTTGGTACCTACATTGCAGGCACGCTGGGACAACGGATGGCGAAGAAGAATATTTTGGCGTTCATTTACTTTGCTCGCGCAGTGGTCATCAGTCTCTTCTTGCTGGCCCCGCTGACGCCTATCACGGTGTACGTGTTTGCCAGTGCGATGGGGTTGCTTTGGCTCTCTACCGTACCGCCGACCAATGCGGCCATTGCCCAAATTTTTGGCATACAGCACTTGTCAATGCTGAGTGGTTTTGTTTTTTTCAGCCACCAAATAGGAAGTTTTTTAGGTGTGTGGCTAGGAGGCTTTTTATACGACAAGACGGGCAGTTATGACGTGGTCTGGTACATCACCATTGGACTGGGGATCTTCGCTGGATTGGTGAATTTGCCAGTTAAAGAAATAACCATCCAGCGGACAGCAGGCAGCACAATGGCGACCGCAGCATGAGTACGCCGACTACACGCAAGCTGTACACATTCGCGCTGTGGGGCAGCGCAGGTGTGATTCTGCTGGGGATATTCACGCTTTACGCGCGACCGGACTTCCTGGTCACGTTATCGAACCAAGTTTGGGCTTGCTTTTGACTTCAAGCCTCCCCAGCAACCTTTGTGCACCAACATCGCACGCCGTGTTGGACAACGCCTCAGAATGGGTTCGTCGCTGGTCACATTTGGTGCCTGAGCATGGCACTGTTCTGGATGTTGCCTGCGGTTTTGGTCGGCATCTGCGTTGGTTTCTGAGCAGGAACCACCCGGTTGTTGGTGTAGACAGGGCCACCGATGCCATTGCTTCTGTCGCATTGCTGGGTGAAATAGTACAAGCAGATATTGAAACAGAACCATGGCCATTCATGGCATCTGAGGCTGCAGGTCATTCAGCTTTACGCCAATTCGATGCAGTCGTCGTCTGCAATTACCTCTGGCGCCCCTTACTGCCGCGCCTCATCGCCAGCGTAGCGCCCGGTGGCGTGTTGATTTATGAGACTTTTGCTGTGGGTAATGAGACGGTGGGCAAACCCAGTCGACCAGATTTTCTGCTCGATACAGGTGAACTGCTAAAGGCTTGTACAACACTCAAAATTGTGGCGTATGAAGACGTCATCCTGGAAAATCCGGCCCGTTTTGTGCAGCGCATCGCCGCAGTCAGAACAAAAATCGTCGGATCAGAACAACATAGAGACCGCCCGCCAACCAAGGACGGGAGTGAGGAAAACTGACAAAAACCACCACAGATCTGACAAAGGATGCGCTCCTTAAGTTGTGGACTACGCAAGCCCGTGTTTGACCAGGAAGCCAAGTCATTTATTTTCAATATGAATCAATGACTTAGCTGAATACAGAGTAATTTTGCCAAGAATATTTTTCACATTATGGGGAAAATATGTATTTTGCATAAATCCTATTGATCTTTCTAGACACCTCAATATGCGCAATAGTGCCTTTGATCAAGCAGAAAACACGACATAATTGCTATCAACTTTAATCTCGCAGGTACCTGCTACACCGTATGACGCTCTTCAAATCAAAACCAAATGATTCAATCGGCTCATCCAGTGAGTTGGAATACCTGCTTCGCGAGCGCATTTCAACCCAGTGGACAGCATTTTTGCAAGCCTTCTCTGCTGAAATGCAAAGTCAGCTAACGCCACAAGAGTACAGACAATTGCTGCACAGCATGGGTCAGCGCATGGCCGAATCTTTGGCAATTGGGCAGCGTGACACCGTAGAAGAACTGGAAGCTGCCATCAATCAGCGCTTTGAGGGCATGCAATGGGGCTATGCCAAATTGATCGATTCTGGCATCTCGCTGAATATTGAGCATCACTTCAGCCCCGTGTCTGTAGCGTTGGGCTTGGACAACGAGACTGCGGGCGGCCTGCTGGAAGGCATTTACGAGCATTGGTTCCGCACTGCGGGTGCAGAAGCTGACTTGGGTATCAAACAGCTTCCAGGCACGGCGACTGAGTCAGTTCTGCACTATCAATTTGGTCGCCATTGATGACTGTCGCTTTCGTTGATTTAACAAACAGCCCATGCTGCGAACCCGTTCGCACAATGCTGCCTTTAGGACAGTCACATGAGCTCCTCTGAAGACGTAAAAACCTTGTTCCGACGTTTTGGCGGTCAGCCCGACACTTACCAAGAGGTTGTGCGTGAGCGTCAGACCTTGCAATCTCTTAACAGATGGACAATGTTGGGTCAGGTTGAATTGAATCAACCGCAAGCTATTCCATCGGCTAGGCGAGCAGTTAAGGGCAGCGCCGTACGCCCCTTGCTCGAAGAAACTCACCCGGAAGTCACTGAAGTGTCAGCCATGGTAGCCATACCAGCACCGTCACCAGCATCAACCACTGTTGCCAGTGCCGCCCCATCATCAGTTGTCCGCGTTCAACCTGCGCTTAAGCCTGCACATGCAGTCCCACCCCGTGCAGCGTGGGTGACACCGGCACAGGCCACGCCGCCGCTCTCTCAATTCCAAACTGAAGAAGCGGTAGCGCCAATACAAGTATTCACATCAGCGATAACACCCCGTACATCACCCCTTGCAGCGCGGTTGAAAGCGCCCGCCGTTGACGTGATTAAGGCTCAAAACGACAGTCACTCTTTGGTAGGGTTATTTGGCCGTTTATCCAAACCTCAACCACCTAGCCCCCCGGCAGGGGTATTACGACGGAAATTTACCAAGTGAATGTTCTCGCTATTGTGTCTGCTAAGGGTGGCGTAGGAAAAACAACCCTCTCTGCTAATTTGGGCGCAGCGTTGGCGGCGAACAGACGCGTGGTGTGTGTTGACCTCGACCCTCAAAATGCGTTACGTTTGCATTTGGGTGTCGCTATGGACGAGTTAGACGGTGTAGCACGCTGTACGCTAGAAGGTCGACGTTGGGACAGTGCCATTTTTCAAAGCCCCGGTAGCCCTGAAGTCCTGCCTTTTGGCACCATCAACGAGACAGATCGGGACGCTTTTGAGGTTCACTTGGCGGAACACCCTGATTGGTTGGCACAAGGTCTACAGAGCTTGCGCTTGAAAAGCAGTGACTATTTGGTGATAGATACGCCCCCAGGTGCATCGCTCTACTTGCAACAAGCTCTGCGCGTAGCCAACTTTGCACTCGTTGTGCTGCATGCCGATGCAGCGTCTTACGCAACGGTACCTGCAATGGAAGGGTTGATACACCGCTATTGTCGAGAACGTGATGATTTTCTAGGTTCAGCTTATGTGCTTAACTGCGTGAACTCTGACAAAGTGCTCTCACGTGACATCGTCGAACTGCTGCGCAGTAATTTGAGCGAGCGCATGGTACCCATGGTCATTCATCAAGACGAGGCAGTACGTGAATCTTTAGCTTGCGACCGATTGGTCGCTGAGTATGACCCCCATTGCGAAGCGACCTTTGACATAGCAAGTTGCGCACAATGGGTCTCTGACAAAATGTCCAGTCCCCGTCGGGTTCTTGGCCGTAAGTAGGAGTCAAGGCGATGAACGTCAAACGAATGCGCCGTGCGCGTTATGAGATGCGCCTGCTGGGGCGAAGACGTTTCTTCGTCCCGATTGTGCGTGCGGTTCGCCAACTGGCCAGTTGGCAGGGTTGGCAAAATACGATCATTCAACGCAGCGCGCTGGTTATCTCGTTTTACTTCCTCTTTCTAGCAATCACAACATCGCTGGACAATAATCAGCAGTTTATTTTTGCCTTAATCTCTTTAGGCAGCGCAATATTGATTGGATGCGTACCTGGTCGTTTAATTACACAGGTATTGATTGCGATGTCATTCGTCGCATCAACGCGCTACCTTTATTGGCGTGTGACTGAAACTTTATTTCTCGATAACTGGCTCGATTTTTTCTTTGGTGTTGGCCTTCTTTTGGCTGAGCTTTACGCATGGATAGTTTTAGCCATTGGTTTTTTCCAGACGGCATGGCCATTAGAGCGCAAGCCTGTTCCTCTGCCTGAAGATCAATCATTGTGGCCAACAGTCGATGTATTTATTCCGACCTACAATGAACCCTTGAAAGTGGTGAAGCCAACTGTACTTGCAGCAATGGCAATTGATTGGCCAGCAGATAAATTGAATATTTATATATTGGATGATGGCAAGCGTACTGAGTTTGAAGATTTTGCGAATACTGTTGGCGTTAAGCACCTAACGCGACCAGACAACTTACATGCCAAGGCTGGCAACATTAACCATGCATTGACAGTCACATCTGGTGAGTATGTTGCTGTTTTTGATTGTGACCATATTCCAACACGTACCTTTTTGCAAGTGTGTATGGGTTGGTTTTTTAAAGATAAAAAACTGGTGATGGTGCAAACACCACACCATTTTTTCTCACCTGATCCTTTTGAAAAAAATCTTTCAACCTTTAAAAAAGTACCGAACGAAGGTGAATTATTTTATGGTTTAGTACAAGATGGCAATGACCTTTGGAATGCTACATTTTTTTGTGGCTCCTGTGCTATTTTGGAACGTAAAGCCTTAATGGAAATCGGCGGTATTGCTGTTGAAACAGTGACCGAAGATGCACATACAGCCTTAAAACTTCACCGTTTGGGATACAGCACAGCGTACTTGGCGGTCCCTCAAGCAGCAGGTTTTGCAACTGAATCATTGTCAGGCCACGTAGGTCAGCGAATTCGATGGGCACGCGGTATGGCACAGATTTTTAGAATTGATAACCCGATGCTTGGCCCTGGGTTGAAATTATCACAACGATTGTGTTATTTGAATGCAATGTTGCACTTCTTCTATGGTTTACCACGTATTGTTTTCTTAACTGCGCCATTGGCTTACCTGTTTTTTGGTGCGCATGTAATTTACGCTTCTGCATTCACTATTGCACTTTATGCTTTACCGCATTTGATTCACTCTAGCTCAACTAATTCACGGATACAAGGTGAATTTAGACATTCCTTTTGGGCTGAAGTATATGAATCAGTGCTGGCGTGGTATATTTTGCGCCCCACCTTGGTAGCAGTGATTAATCCAAAACTTGGTAAATTCAATGTAACAACCAAGGGTGGTTTGAACAACAATTCCTATTTCGATTGGGATATTTCTAAGCCTTATATTATTTTACTCACTTTGAATTTAATAGGATTAGCTGTTGGTTTTGGAAAATTATTTTTCTGGGAACCTGATGAAACTGGTACCGTAATTCTCAATCTGATTTGGACAGTCTACAATCTTGTCATGTTAGGTGCCAGCTTGTCTGTAGCCAACGAAGCTCGGCAAGTTCGCGCCTCGCACCGTGTGCAGATGAAGCTTCAAGCTGCTATTCGATTTAAGAATGGCAGATCAATACGCTGTGTAACCAGTGATTACTCAGAAGGTGGCGTCGGTGTCGTGCTGCCAGTTGAAACCATGGTGATATTGGGTGAAGAGGTTCAAATAACGATGTACCGAGGCAGTACAGAATACGTATTTGATGCAATAGTCACGCTGAACAGCGGCAAACGACTCGGTTTACGTTTTCCAGAAATGAATCTGGAGCAGTCTATTAATTTTGTTCAATGCACATTTGCTCGGGCTGACAGCTGGGCGGTTTGGAGTGATAAACGTGAGCGGGATACCCCACTACGTGGACTCGTTGAGGTATTCTTCCTGGGTTTCCGAGGCCTCAAGATGTTTGCAGGTATGGTAGTTCAACCCATACTCCCCAAGCGCAGTTCTGTACTGAACACGATCAAGGCGGGTACACCACCTGCAAGTGCTCAAGCGTCAGTGAAATCCTAATTTTTGAAGTCTATGTCGAGAAAACCGGCACAAAGAGGAAAACAGGCAATGTTTAAGCGAAATTTGATAGCAGCGGTTGTCTTAGGTGCTGCACTTCCCATCGGTTTGCATACCACTGACGCTTGGTCGCGCACCAAGAAGAGTCCTAGTGAGCAAATTGAAAAGAAAGAAACTGAAGCCATCGTCACTGCCGGTTTGGCAACACCCAAAATGGTTCCAGGATCGAATGAGATAGCGGCCAGCCTCGGTGCTGGTACGCTGCGCAAATATACCTTTAGCTTAAAGCAATTAGGCGCAGGAGATCCGTTTCAGTTGCGTGGCGTAGATCCGGTTTATTCGCTGCCTTTCAGCGTTCCAGCAGATGAAGTGGTGACTGCACTCAAACTTAAACTTGATTTTGCATATTCACCTTCACTGCTGGCTAACCTTTCACATCTGAAGATTTTAGTCAATGGTGAAATCGCAGCAACAGTAGCCTTGCCCAAAGAGCAATCAGGTACAAATCTGATACGAGAGATTTCGATTGATCCACGCTTGCTGACAGACTTTAACCGCATCAACTTGCAGTTCATTGGTCACTACACGTTGGACTGCGAAGATCCCTACCACTCTAGTCTTTGGTTGAACGTCAGCAATTTGAGTACATTGGAATTTACGGTCACGCCCCTGTCTGTTCAGAACGATCTCGCACTCCTACCTGCGCCTTTCTTTGACCGTCGCGACAACCGTCGCCTTGAATTGCCATTTGTATTTGGCGGTGCACCATCCACCGGTACGCTAGAAGCTGCCGGGATTGTCTCTTCCTGGTTTGGTGCACTTGCCAGCTACCGTGGTGCCTGGTTTCCTGCAAATTTGAATACGGTTCCGGTGGACGATGTGGTTGTTTTTGCAACCAACGATGACCGCCCTGCTGGCCTAACTATCCCTGCGATCAACGGCCCTACGCTCTCAGTTGCACCTCATCCTGCCGATGCACGCTACAAAGTACTGTACGTGTTAGGCCGTGATGCGAAAGAATTGCGCACTGCTGCCACCGCACTAGGTTTAGGCCGAAACACCTTCTCAGGACAAACCGTGCAGGTCACAGGTCTTGACAATCTAAAAGCTCGACAGCCTTATGACGCGCCCAATTGGGTCCCCAGTGACCGACCTGTCAAGCTAGGTGAGTTGGCTACAGTAGAAGAAATGAACGTTTCAGGTATTCGCCCTGATCTGGTTCGCGTCAATCTGCGGACACCGCCTGATTTGTTTGGTTGGAAAAGCAAAGGCGTTCCATTCGATCTCAAATACCGTTACACACCACGTCCGAATGTTGATAAGTCTACGCTGAATATCAATGTCAACCGTAATTTTGTAACAGCATATCCACTGCTCCCATTTCCAGAACTGGCGTCTACTGATTCAGTCGCAAAAAAAGTTCAGTCACTGATTGCTAATGACAAACTCATACCAGGACATGAAGAGTTTTATGTACCACTGACTTTAATGCCAGCACGCAGTCAGCTTCAATTTCATTTCCATTACGACTACCCTAAACTGGGTGCCTGTAAAGATGTAGAGATGCGTAACCTTCAAGGTGCTATTGATCCTGACTCCACACTGGATTTGACCTCGTTCCCTCATTACATTCAGATGCCCAATTTGGCTGTATTTGCCAACGCAGGCTACCCCTTCACAAGAATGGCTGATCTTTCAGAAACGGCTGTCATTTTGCCTGATACGTTAGGCATACCTGATGTAGGTACATATTTGACACTGATGGGTCGTATGGGTGAATCTACAGGTTTACCTGCGTATGGTGTTTCTGTGGGTCGTGCAAGTGATGTTCAAAAATTTGCTGACAAAGACATCTTGTTGCTCGGTAGTTCATCCAATCAAGCGATGCTGGCACAGTGGAGCAAGCAAATGCCGTTCTCAGTCAACGGTCAATCACGGTCCTTCTCGCTGTCAGAGTGGGCCACGCACTATCTGCCTTGGTTTGAGGCACCTGTTACAGACCGTACACCGGTTGTCAAATTGTCTGAGATCACGCTGAATAAAGAAGCTGTTATCGTAGGATTTGAATCACCTTTGAAGAACGGTCGCAGTGTGGTGGCCATAGTCAGCGATAAAACTTCTGGTTTAGCGGATGTTTTAGGTGCTCTGATGGATGGCGAACTGATTTCCAAAATTCAAGGTTCATTAACTGTTGTGCGCGGTAAAGAGGTGGACTCCATGACGGTAGGCAGCGCTTATAACGTAGGCATGCTGCCGCCCGCGACCAAGCTCAAATGGATGCTGTCCAGCAACTCTTGGATTGTTGGCATTTTGCTGATCGTAGGCGCCATCTTGCTCGGTGCTGTGGCCTATACCCTCCTGCGTCTGCGCGTTATTCGCCGTACAAAGGGATAAAGACTCATGCAAACATCCCGATCATGGCTTAGACGCTTTGCGGGCACGGCCATATCATCAGCAGTCTTGGTGGTGACATTTCCTGCACAGGCAGCGAATGAGCTGGCCGTCAAAACGTTAACAGACCAAGCCCGTTACTGGCAATCAAAAGGCAGAGGCGACTTGGCGGCCGATGCCTGGAAGAAGTTGCTAACGCTCGATGCCAATAGCATTGATGCATTAGCATCTTTGGCACAATTTGAACTCGATAACAACCGTTTGGAATCTTCACGTGGCTATACAGAGCGACTGAAGCAGCTTCAAGGTGGCAGTGCAGCAGCGCGTCGCATTGAATCTGGCGCAGCATCCAAAAATGTTGACAGCAAACAGTTAGAAGAAGCACGTACCGCAGCCAAGGCGGGAAAATCAGACGATGCTTCGCGCATTTACAGGCAAGTGCTGGGTGGCAAAACACCGACAGGCCCTCTGGCGTTGGAGTATTTTCAAACCCTCGGTGGCAGTGAGCAAGGCTGGGAAGAAGCACGTCAAGGCTTGGCTCGACTGAATACTGAAGAGCCTAACAACCGCCAAATCGCCTTGGCCTACGCTCAACACATGACCTACCGTGCAGGAACCCGTCGAGACGGTATTCGCATGCTGACACAACTGGCACGTCAGCCGGAAATAGCAAAACCTGCAACGGAATCATTGCGCAAGGCTTTAATTTGGCTAGAAGCGGCTAAAAGCGATGTTCCACTCTTCCAAGCCTACCTGAGCACACAAGGTAACGATGCGGCCATCCGCAGCCGTCTGGATGCCTTAACCCGTGTTGAACGTGTAGAACCCGTCAAGATTGATCCTAAAGTTATTGCTCTGCGAGATGGTTTTACCGCCCTTAACAGTGGCGACTTGGAACAAGCCTCGGTACGGTTTGAAAAGCTTCTGGCAGATAACCCGAACAATACCGATGCCTTGGGTGGTCTTGGTGTTATACGGCTCAAGCAAGAAAAATTTGCTGATGCAGAAAAACTGCTGATGCAAGCAACGCGTGGGGGCGCAAATCTTGCCAAGTGGGGCACAGCCCTCAACAGTGCACGCTTTTGGCAAGAAATGGATGCCGCCAATGCGAGCCGTCAAGCCGGTCAAAACGAGCAGGCTGCGGCCCAATTCACACGCGCCCAACGTATTGATCCCTCACAAACGCTGCCCGTACTGGGTCTTGCAGACATACAGTCTGAACAAGGCAAGTTGATTGAAGCCGAAAATGCTTACCGCCGTGTATTGGGCAAAGAACCCACCTCCATTGACGCCTTGCGCGGTTTGGTAGGCGTACTTGCGCAACAAGGTCGCATTGATGAAGCTGCGGGTATTGCAGAAAAACTGACGATTGACCAGCGAGAAAAACTGGGAGGATTTGGCACGCTGAAAGGCGAGCAATTGCGACGTGCAGCCATGGCGGCATCGGCCCGGGGTGACAACAATGGGGCGGTGCAACTTCTTGAAGATGCCATGCTTTGGGATCCTACCAGTCCATGGCTACGCCTGGAGTTAGGCCGTTTGTACCAAAATGCCGGAGCGATGAGTGAAGCAAGGGCCGTTGTGGACGGTCTGCTGGTCTCAAATCCCAATATGCCTAGCGCTCTTTACGCCAGTGCACTGATGAGTGCTGAAGCTGAAGATTGGTTATCAGGCTTGGATCAGTTAGAACGTATTCCCGCCAACAGTCGTACTAAAGAAATGTTGGCCTTGCAACGCAGGTTATGGGTGCGTGCCCAGGCGGAGCGAGCGTCAGTGCTGGCTCGGTCAGGTCAAAATGCGGCAGCTATTCAAATTCTGCGCCAAATCGAACCCGCAGCAGGGCGCGAAGGCGAATTATTGGGTGCGGTGGCACAAGGTTATTCAGACGCAGGGGAGGACAACCGTGCATTGGCCACCATGCGCACCTTGATTGCTCAAAACACCCGTCCAGACTTGGGCATGATGGTGCAATACGCAGCTATTTTGCTCAAGACGAAACAGGATGCAGAATTGGCAGCGCAGATGCGTCAGCTATATGCACAGCCTTTGGCAGAAAAGCAACGTGCTGATCTTGACAAGATTCGCATTGCCTACAGCTTGCGGCAGTTCGACTTGCAGCGCGAGGCGAATAACATTGCGCCTGCTTACGAGATTTTGATGCCCTTGATCACCGAGCGGCCTGATGACGTATCTTTGCAACTCGCCTTGGCCCGCCTGTATGGCAGTGCACGGGAATACAAGGATGCTTTGGCATGGTATGACTATGCATTGCAGCGCGAACCAGACAATTTGGATGCCTTGGTTGCTGCGTCAGGGGCCGCACTTGCAGTACCCAACTTGGCCTATGCAGAATCAGCCATAAACAATGCTGTGCAAATTGCACCTGATAATCCAGCTGTGCTCACCACACTGGGAAAAGTTTACCGCGCACAGGGAAAAACCAAACTGGCCTCTCAGACTTTTCAGCGTGCATTGCTCGCAGAGCAAAGTACATCGAAGCAGCTGGTAAGTGGGCCGCTGGGAATGCGTTTAATCAATTACACACTGCCGGGTATGGAGTCTCAGCAAGGCAGTGCAGGGACGACGGGTAATTCGATTTCATCTGGTATACCCAATATTCCACGTATTGCCCCCCCCATGCAAAATGGCCGAAGCTTGACTGCACCAGCAAGAAACTCAGTTTTACGACCAGTCAGTGAAGCGGCATCGCCTGAAACGACGCTGCCAACAACTCCAGGCCTCAATTACGCACAAACGGTCGCTGCCCCTCGGCCCATTGCAACAGCGCTCAGTCAGACCTTGCGACCACCGGCGCAGGCAGCGTCACAAATTGTGCCTGTCCAGTACACGTACCCCCCGTACTACGGTCAGCAGGAACCCAGCAGACAACAGGCAACTGAAATTTTGCCCATACAAACATTGCAACCGATTCCTGCAACACGTGCGCCTCAAGGCCAGCGGTCGCTGCAAATGATCCAGCCTGTACAAAGTGATACGGCGGTGCCTTACACACTGGTACAGCCACCTTTGCAAGCCCCACTAGGCTACAGTGATATGGGTCGAAGTGGATCATCCATAACACCTTTTACCCGTACGCAAAACGCAGTGCCAACCAAAGAGACACAAGCACTGCGTGAAGAAATTGATGAACTGAGTGCACAACGCACAGGCTCAGCATCGGCTGGAGGCGTATGGAGAAGCCGCAGTGGAGACTCGGGCACCAGTTCGCTCTCCGACTTCACTGTACCCATAGAAACCCGTCTGCCTGTAGGCGACGGTGGACATATGGTTTTACGCGTCACCCCTGTTTTGCTGGATGCAGGACAAGTGAGTCGTGCTGACTTGAACACTGCGCAACGCTTTGGGACCAATGCCTTTGCAGCATCAACGACCTTAACCAGCGCCAACAGCAGCCAACAGGCATCTGGCGTCGGTTTTGGTCTGGGCTATGAAAGTTTGCGCCTCAAGCTGGACATTGGTAATACACCCGCAGGTTTTCGTGTCGTAACGGCGGTGGGTGGCATTGCCTACAACGACCGGATTGGGGATATGTCGCTCAAGCTGGACTTGTCCCGTCGCTCCGTAACAGACAGCTTATTGTCCTATGCAGGCACAGTGGATGATCGATCAGGCACTGTGTGGGGCGGCGTGACGGCGACAGGTGGACGCGCTGAATTAGGCTTGGAACAAGGGCCATTTGGGGTCTACGGCTATGGCAGTTACCACTTTGTTGGTGGCAAAAATGTGCTCGATAACAACCGCTATGAAGGTGGTGCGGGTGCGTACTACAAAGTGGTCAATGAACCCAACATGGAGTTGACCGCAGGTGTCAGCGCGACAGCACTCAGCTATGACAAAAATTTGCGCTACTTTACATTGGGTCATGGTGGTTATTTCAGTCCACAACGCTACTTCAGCTTGAATGTACCTGTAGAGTGGACAGGCCGTAGTGGTCAGCTCGCCTACAAATTTGATGGCTCTGTGGGTATTCAAGCTTTCCGTGAAAACAGTGCAGCCTACTTTCCTACCAGTGCTGCGCTGCAAAGCAGCTGGGAATCAGCAGCAGCAACAGCTAATGCAACAGCCGGTGGCCCTGCAGGTGTTACGTGGAAAACCAGCTACCCAGGGCAGAGCAAAACCGGCTTGGGCTTTCGTCTGGGCGGTGCAGCGGAGTACAGGCTGGCTCCCAAGTGGGTTGTTGGTGGGCGCTTGGCTTTGGACAATGCCTCAGATTACTTCCAAGCGGCAGGTCTGCTGTATGTACGTTACAACTTTGAAGCGTCGAACCGACCTGTTGCCTTCCCGCCGAATACATTACGGGTAACCCAGTGATGAAGATGTTGATAAAGAAAGTCTCAGGAATCCACGTTTTAGCAGGTCTTTGGGCTGTATTGACGCTAGCAACAGGTTTATCTGTAGAAGCACAAACGATATCAAGCCCAGCAGACCGCGATGCTGCGGCACGTGCTGCTTATGCCAGAGGAGATAACGCTCGCGCATCGGCAACCTTGAACGAGGCAGTGCGCTTAAACCCTTTTGACCCCGTAGCGCTCAACAACCTCGCTGTCAATTACGCTGCGCAAGGGGACTATCAAAATGCAATTGCTTTGCTGGAGCGAGCATTGCGGCTAGCCCCCAACAGATCAGACATCGTCAACAACTTGGCCAATTTGAAAGCCTGGATGGCGCAAGACAGCCAGTTTGCAGTGGGTTCGCGTGGTGCACCTCAAGCGCTGAATTTCCCACGTGCAGAAGACTCACCACCAGAGTTTCCTCCGCTATGGGGAGCCCCAGCCAGTGCCCAAGCCCAACAACCATTGGCCCAGACACGCAATACAAGCCAAGCACCAGCGTACCAAGCGGCACCGGTTTACCAACAGCCAACTTACCCTCAACCTGGCTACCCAGGGCAAGCCGCTTACCCTGTAGCAACGCCATCGGTACAGCCTTATGCCCAACCACAAACACCTGTGGCGCAAGCAGCGGCCTATTCATCTCGGCCCGCAGCATTGCAAACCCGACAGGTGGTGATTACGGAGCGGGCAAGCGATGCCCCACGGCGCAAAAAGAAAAAGTTACAAGCACTGGACTGTCCTGTACCCTGACCTTCTGTGTCCTGTCGAATCCGATTTTGACAAGGCAAGCCACGGTCGCTCCAGACCCTCAAAGAAGGGCTGGAGCGTGTTTTGATTCAGTGCACCCTCAGCACTTGCTAGAATCAATTTTTATCCCATTTACAGCACGTTCATGACACCTATTATTGGTAGCATCGTGGCGCTTGTTACGCCCCTGCACGAAGACGGCAGCGTGGACTACCCCGGTCTGCGCAAACTCATTGATTGGCATATTCAAGAGGGTACCGATTGCATCGGTGTCGTTGGCACAACAGGAGAATCTCCGACTGTCAAAGTCGAAGAGCATTGTGAAATCATTCGCGTCGCGGTTGAGCAAGCTCGGGCTAGCACAATACGCCAAGTGCCGATCATGGCGGGTTGCGGTGCCAATTCGACCAGCGAGGCCATTGAACTGGCTCGCTTCGCAAAAACTGTCGGTGCAGATTGCCAGTTGCAGGTCGTACCGTACTACAACAAACCCACACAAGAAGGTCAGTACCAGCATTTCAGGGCTATCGCTGAAGCCGTTGATTTGCCCACAGTACTGTACAACGTACCCGGACGAACGGTAGCCGATATGGCACATGACACTGTGTTACGTTTGGCACAAATCCTTGGCATCATCGGCATCAAAGAAGCCACAGGGAACATCGAGCGTGCCCAATGGCTGATCCGTGAAGTGCCTGAAGGCTTTAAAGTCTATTCGGGTGATGACCCAACAGCCGTCGCGTTAATGCTGTGCGGTGGTCATGGCAATGTCAGCGTTACCGCCAACGTAGCCCCCAAATTGATGCACGAGCTGTGCATGGCGGCCATGGCAGGCCATACACGGCAAGCGATGGCAATTCAAATGAAACTGATGCCACTGCACAAGCATCTTTTTATTGAGCCCAACCCCATCCCAGTCAAATGGGCGGTGAGTCGGATGGGACTGTGTGGACCCACACTGCGTCTCCCTCTTACACCCCTCTCGCACGGCTGCGAAGCCACCGTTGAAAGCGCTTTACGCGCAGTCGAGTTGATTTGAGCCTACGGCCAATTTCAGCAGGCATCTTAAGGAATATTACGTGAATCATTTGGTCCGATTTGGTATGGCAAGCCTTGCACTTGCTCTCACTGCCTGTGGCACGCTTGACGGCGACAAAGTTAATTACAAAAGTGCAACCAAGGCCCCTACCTTGGAGGTACCGCCTGACCTGACCCAACTGAGCCGTGACAGCCGTTACGCGGTGGTCGGTGGGACAGTGAGTGCCGCCAATTACAAAACGGGACAAGCCGCTGCAACCCTGCCCATTGCCAGCCGTACTGCGGGCGATGTGAAAATTGAGCGCTCGGGTAACCAACAGTGGTTGGTAGTGAGCCGCCCCCCAGAACAACTCTGGGATGCTACGCGTGACTTTTGGCAGCAATCAGGGTTTGTTTTGGTGTCTGACCAAGCTTCTCTGGGCCTCATGGAAACCGACTGGGCAGAGAACCGCGCCAAAATTCCACAAGACTTTATCCGCAGTGCGCTGGGCAAGGTTCTGGACTCACTGTATTCCACCGGTGAACAAGATAAATTTCGCACCAGATTGGAGCGTAATGCTACGGGCGGCACTGATATTTTCATCAGTCACCGCGGCATGGTGGAGGTCTACACCAGCAGCACCAAAGACCGCACCACATGGCAACCACGCCCTGCAGACCCCGATCTGGAAGCGGAACTGTTGAAACGATTGATGTTGAAGTTAGGTGGTGTTCCTGCTGAGGCCAGCCTTGCGGCAACAGCAGTACAAACGGTTCCTACCACCTCACGTGCAACCACACTCAACAGCCAACCTGTGGTTCAAATTGATGAAGGTTTTGACCGGGCTTGGCGCCGCGTAGGTCTTAGCTTGGACCGCACCGGCTTTACTGTCGAAGACCGAGACCGCGCCAAGGGCACTTACTTTGTCCGCTATGTTGAACCCAGCACCAAGCAGCAAGAACCTGGATTCTTTTCCAAACTCTTTAGCAGCAGCACAGCCACCGCAGCTCCCTTGAAATTGCGCGTGGTGCTGACCAGCTCAGCACAATCGACTACGGTTTCTGTTCAAAATATGGAAGGTGCACCTGAAACATCTACGGTGGCACAGCGCATTGTCAACGTGATTGCAAGCGACCTCAAGTAGACAAGTGCTGCGGTTTGAATAGGGTGCAATGCATCCCATTCAAGGCCAGCCGGGGGTCATCTGATTCAAATCAGAATTGCCGCTGAATCACAAAAAAAGCCCATCAGACTGATGGGCTTTTTTATGGAAGGTGCTGGATAAATCCAGCACCTTCAGAAACTCAATTTACTTCTTGGGAGCAGCAGCTTCAGCAGCCTTCTTGGCAGCATCAGCAGCAGCGTCAGCAGCGCCTGCGGCGGCAGTAGCAGCACCGGCAGCAGCGTTAGCGGCACCAGCAGCAGCAGCGCCAGCGGCTGCGGTGGCAGCACCAGCAGCGGCAGTAGCAGCGCCGGCAGCGGCGTCAACAGCAGAAGCGGCAGCAGCAGCCACGGGAGCTGCTTCAGGTGCGGGAGCAGCAGCTGGTGCTGGTGCAGGAGCGGCTTCTTCTTTTTTACCGCAAGCAGCGAGAGCAGCAGCAGCGATAACGACTGCCAAAACGAGGGACTTATTCATTTCAGATATCCTATTTGTTACGGGAGAGTAGGTAGACAACAATTTCCGGAAATTGTCAAAACAAGGCTCCAAATCGCGGCATAGCTGCTCACAGGGGCTCATCTTGACCGAGCGAAAGGACTCGAGCTCTTTCGTCTCAGCCTACGATTATAAACCGGATTACGCCCGACTTACAACGCATACAAACATGTACAACGTGGTGCAATACCCACAAACCCAGGGGTAAATTAGGCCTCGCCAACGCTGCGTAAGCACCTCAATGCGAGGCATGCGCCCACCCTGCTTCACACCAGTCCCGAAGCAAAGATTGAGCATCGGCACTTGGTTTTTTAAGTTGTTGAGCGTCCAACGACCGTTGGTCAGCCAAGGCACGCATCAGCACAGCATCCCGACCTGCCGCCAGATAGCTCTCACCGTTGATGAACACATGCTTGGCGTCGTACATCATGCGCGTGCTCCGGTCCAGCACCACGCTCGTAAAGACCTCTGGCGCACTGCCCGCATCAAACCAAGTGTTGGGCTTCGGCTCGGTCAGACTCTCCCCCAATAGCCGATGCAAGCTGTCTGCCTCTGCCATGGCGCGCTGCACCTCGCTTGCAGCAAAGGCTTGCAGCGCTTCGGGAATCGCAGCTGGGCCTGCCACAGCGGGTTGCAAAGGGTCTTGGTAAAGTATTTTTGGGGCCGGTGCACACCACCTGCCATCTGCGTCACCGTCTTCATCATCGTCACGCTCACCATTGGCTTCGTCAGCAACATCCTCCACCAGCTCGTCCACCATGCGCTGAAGCAACTCCAGCGCCAGTCCACGGCCATCTGGAGCGCGAAAACCAATCGAATACGTCATGCACTCGTTCAAAGCCACGCCATCGTGGGCATAACGTGGTGGCAGGTACAGCATATCGCCAGGATTGAGGATGAATTCTTCCTCGTATTCAAAATTCGCAAGCACCTTCAGGGGCACATCGTCACGCAGTGTCAAATCTTTTTGCCGACCAATGCGCCAGCGACGCTGACCGTGGGCTTGCAGCAAGAACACGTCATAGCTATCGAAGTGGGGGCCCACACCGCCACCCTCGGTCGCGTAACTGACCATCACATCGTCAAGCCGCGCATCCGGCACAAAGCGAAACTGTTGCAGCAAGCGGTAAAACGAATCGTCGTGGGTGTCTACCCCCTGAACCAACAGCGTCCATTGCTTTTGTGCAAGGGCAGGCAAAGCACGGCGCTTGAACGGGCCGTGGGTGAGCTGCCAGCCCTCCACCGCTTCTTCGTTGGTCGCCTCTTGAACCACCAAGCGCGATTCGACATCTTCACGGCCTGTCAATGTAAACAGCGCAGTGCGATCAAGCAACGCTGTAAAGCCAGGTAAAGCCTGGCGAATCAGCAATGGCTTTTTCTGCCAATATTGCTGCATGAACTGCTGCGGGCTGAGGCCAGCCAGCAGGGGAAGAGCGGTGTGAATATCCATAGTGCGACAATTCTCCTATGGAAATCAATCAACAATGTGTGGTCGGGCTCACCTGGATCATGAAAGACACGGTCGGCGAAGTCTTGGACGTGCTGGACGATCCGGTGGAATTTTTAGTCGGTGGCGACGACCTGTTCGACACCGTCGAAGCTGCTTTGCAGGGCCATGAAGCGGGTGCCAAGCTCGACTTGCACCTGGAACCCGAGCAAGCCTTTGGCGATTACGATGAAAACCTGGTGTTTCTGGATTCGCGTGAACTTTTTCCCGCTGATGTCGAAGAAGGCATGACCTTTGAAGGCCACGGCCTGCCTGCGGGTTGCAGCCCTGATGCCCCCAAAGACGCGCTTTACACCGTGACTGAAATTTACCCAGAGCACGTGGTACTGGATGGCAACCACCCGCTGGCCGGTATCGCACTGCGCCTCAGCCTGAAGGTGGAATCTGTGCGTGAAGCCACGGAACAGGAAATCGGGGACGGTACAGCGGGCACCGGATTTTTCAGAATTCATCCCACTGTGGCCGACCCAGAAAACGCCTTCGACCACCTCAGCAGCGACGAAGACGACCCAGAAGACCCCAGCCAACCCACGTTCCACTGAGGCAGCGACCTCAACCACCCAGGGTCAACTCATCCTTTGCCTGTTGACCCGTATCCGCCCTCACCCCGCACACTGGGCGGGAAATCAGCCACGACATTGAACTGCGCCTGTACCACAGGCACGATGATGAGCTGGGCAATGCGTTCCATGGGTGCGATCGTGAATGCCGTGCTGCTGCGGTTCCAAGCGCTGACCATCAACTGGCCCTGGTAGTCACTGTCGATCAGCCCCACCAAATTGCCCAGCACGATGCCGTGTTTATGGCCTAAACCCGAGCGCGGCAAGATCATCGCCGCATAGCCGGGGGCTTCCAGGTAAATGGCAATGCCCGTGGGCACCAATTGCCAGGCATTGGGCTCCAGCGTCAATGGGGCATCCAGGCAGGCTCGCAAGTCCAAACCGGCGCTGCCCGGGGTGGCGTACGCGGGTAAATGGTCGCGCATGCGCGCATCGGTGATTTTCAGGTCAATCTTCATGGTTCTGGTTTTTTTCAAGCATTATCAGGCTGTAGTGCTTATCCGATGGGCTATGTCAGCTATCAACTGTATAGCAAGCAAGCGTTTAGAGGCATGCGGCAATTCGCGTGCACCCTGGGCGTCCACCAGCAGCAGAGCGTTGTCGTCCAAGCCGAACGTGGCTGGGCCGATGTTGCCAACCAGCAGCGGCACACCTTTACGAATGCGCTTGGCGGTGGCATTGGCCAGCAGGTCGTGGCTTTCGGCGGCAAAGCCCACGCAAAACAACGCACCGCTTTGCGCACGGGGCGACTGGGCGACGGTAGCAAGAATGTCGGTGTTCTCGGTGAACGCCAGCGTGGGTGCTTGACCCGAGCCGTCTTTCTTCAACTTGTGCGCTGAAGCACTGACCGGGCGCCAATCGGCCACAGCCGCAGTCGCTATGAAAACATGAGCTCCTGAAGCGCACCCAGTAACCGCATCCAGCATATTTTGAGCAGAACTCACGTTCACACGGGTCACGCCTCGGGGTGTTGGCAAGCTGACCGGCCCGGCCACCAAGGTAACCTGGGCACCCGCTTCCTGTGCGGCTCTCGCGATGGCAAAACCCATCTTGCCGCTGGACAGGTTGGTAATGCCCCGCACTGGATCCATCGCCTCGAACGTAGGCCCCGCCGTCACAAGCACCTGCTTGCCCGCCAGCAGTTTGGGGGAGAAAAAAGCAATCACCTCGGCCAGCAACTCTTGCGGCTCCAGCATACGACCATCGCCAGTCTCGCCGCAGGCCTGGTCGCCCTGCCCTACGCCCAACACGGTGGTGCCATCGGCTTTGAGTTGTGCCACATTGCGCTGGGTGGCGGGATGCGCCCACATTTCGCGGTTCATCGCAGGCGCCAGTAGCAAAGGCACCTTGTCCAGGGGACGTGCCAAACACATCAAGCTCAGCAAATCACCCGCGCCACCGTGCACCAGCTGCGCCATGAAATCAGCGCTGCACGGGGCAACCACAATGGCATCAGCCTCACGGCTGAGGTTGATGTGCGGCATGTTGTTCGCCTCGCGGGTGTCCCACTGCGAACTGTAGACCGGTCGGTTAGAGAGCGCCTGCATCGTCACCGGGGTGATGAACTGCTCGGCGGCAGCGGTCATCACCACCTGCACCGTGGCCCCCTCCTTGACCAAGGCACGGCAAAAATCCGCTGCTTTGTAGCAGGCAATGCCGCCCGTCAACCCTAGAACAATATGTTTACCGTTGAGTTCATTCATGCGCCGCAATGTAGCAGAGCGATCCCCTAAAGGCAGCATTTATAATCTTTGTTTACCACCTCTCGTGACTCGCGTCTCGGATCTGATATGACCAAATTTGTCTTCGTCACCGGCGGTGTGGTGTCTTCCCTCGGCAAGGGAATCGCCGCAGCCTCCCTCGCGGCGATCCTGGAATCGCGCGGCCTGACGGTCACCCTCATCAAGCTCGACCCCTACATCAACGTAGATCCCGGCACCATGTCGCCGTTCCAGCACGGCGAGGTGTTTGTCACCGACGACGGCGCTGAAACCGATCTGGACCTGGGCCACTACGAGCGCTTCATCACCACCCGGATGCGCCGCACCAACAACTTCACCACCGGGCGGATTTACCAATCGGTGCTTGAGAAAGAACGCCGGGGCGACTATCTCGGCAAAACCGTGCAGGTTATTCCACACGTCACGAATGAAATACAGGACTACATCAAACGCGGTGCCCGTTTTGGCGAACCTGACGCGGTAGATGTCGCAATTGTGGAAATCGGCGGCACGGTGGGTGACATTGAATCGCTGCCATTCCTGGAAGCGGTACGTCAGCTCAGTCTGCGCTTGGGCCCGAACAACACCGCCTTTGTCCACCTCACTTATGTGCCTTGGCTGCCCACCGCAGGCGAGCTAAAAACCAAGCCCACTCAGCACACGGTGCAAAAATTGCGCGAAATCGGTATCCAGCCCGACGCACTGATCTGCCGTGCAGACCGCCCCATCCCTGACGATGAGCGCGACAAAATATCGCTCTTCACCAATGTACAAGCCTGGGGTGTGATCTCCATGTGGGACGTGGACACCATTTACAAAGTGCCCCGCATCCTTCACGAGCAGGGCTTGGACGGTCTGATCTGCGACAAGCTGCGCCTGAACACACCGCCCGCCAACCTCAAGCGCTGGGACGATTTGGTCTTTGAAACCGAGCACCCCCAAGGTGAGGTGAGCATCGCCATGGTCGGCAAGTACGTTGATTTGAGCGACAGCTACAAATCCCTGAACGAAGCCCTGAAGCACGCTGGCATGAAAAACCATGTGCGCACCAAAATCACGTATATCGACTCCGAAACGCTGGAAGCCAGCAACGTCAATCAACTCGCCAAGTTCGATGCCGTGCTGGTGCCCGGTGGTTTTGGCATACGTGGTGTGGAAGGCAAAATCACAGCGGCCCGGTATGCACGCGAAAGCAAAGTCCCGTACCTCGGTATTTGCCTAGGCATGCAGGTTGCCACCATCGAATTCGCCCGCAATGTGGCTGGTTTGACAAACGCCAACAGCACTGAATTCGCACCCGACAGCCCGCACCCCGTCATCGCCCTCATCACCGAGTGGAAAGACGCGGACGGCAGCATCCAGCAGCGCGACGCCAACTCGGATCTGGGCGGCACCATGCGCCTGGGCGCACAAAGTTCAGACGTGTCCAAAGACACCCTGGCACACGACATCTACGGCGATGTTGTGACAGAGCGCCACCGTCACCGATATGAGGCCAATGTGAACTACCTTGACCGCCTGCGCCAAGCGGGACTGGTCATCTCGGCCCTGACACAGCGCGAACAGCTGACAGAAATGGTAGAACTGCCTGCGAACGTCCACCCCTGGTTCGTTGGCGTGCAGTTTCACCCTGAGTTCAAATCCACACCATGGGACGGGCATCCCCTGTTCAATGCGTTTGTGAAAGCAGCGCTGGTGCATCAGGCAGCAGGCAAGGCACTCAAGACAACAGCATGAAACTCTGCAACTTCGACATTGGCCTGGACAGGCCCTTCTTCCTGATCGCAGGCCCCTGTGTCGTCGAGTCCGAGCAATTGCAAATGGACACTGCGGGTACGTTGAAAGAAATCACCGCGTCACTCGGTATTCCCTTCATCTTCAAAAGCAGCTTCGACAAAGCCAACCGCTCCTCAGGCACCAGCTTTCGCGGCCCAGGGCGTGACAAAGGCTTGGAAATCATGGCCAAGGTGAAGCGTGAGTTGAACTTGTTCACGCTGACCGATGTGCATTCCGAGGACGACATCACCGCCGCTGCCGCCGTGGTAGACGTGCTGCAAACCCCAGCCTTCCTGTGTCGCCAAACCGATTTCATCCGTGCTGTAGCCCAAAGCGGCAAGCCCGTGAACATCAAAAAAGGCCAGTTCCTTAGCCCCCATGACATGAAAAATGTCATCGACAAAGCGCGCGCTGCGGCCCGCGAGGCCGGTTTGCCTGAAGACAACTTCATGGCCTGCGAGCGCGGGGCCAGCTTTGGCTATAACAATCTGGTGAGCGACATGCGCAGTCTCGCGATCATGCGCGAGACGCTGGCCCCCGTGGTCTTCGATGCCACCCACTCGGTGCAACTGCCCGGTGGTAACGGCACCAGCAGCGGCGGCATGCGCGAAATGGTGCCCGTGCTAGCCCGCGCCGCTGTGGCGGTGGGCGTAGCTGGCCTGTTCATGGAAACCCACCCTGACCCAGCCAACGCCCTGAGCGATGGCCCCAATGCCGTGCCCCTAAAGCACATGAAAGCACTGCTAGAAACCCTCTTGGCACTTGACCGCGTGACCAAGGCCAACGGCTACCTTGAAGAAAGATTTGCACCATGACCTGCGCTTACATCATTGCCGACGTGACTGTTACGAACGCAGAACAAATGGCGGCCTACCGCGTCTGGAGCACCCAGGCCATGCAAGAATTCGGGGTTGAGGTGCTGGTGCGTGGCGGAGCCATCGAAGTGCTGGAGGGCGAGTGGTCGCCGACCCGCATCGTGGTGCTGAAATTTCCCAGCATCGCAGCGGCCCGTACCTACTACGACAGCGCCACCTACACCCATGCTCGGCAGGTACGCGAAGGTGCAGGCGTGATGCGCATGGTGGTGGTTGAAGGTATCTGAGCCTCTCATCACCGTTTGAGCTATTTGAATTGTTGGAACCGTTTTTAAACTTAAAGAGAAGTAAGCCATGAGTGCAATTGTTGACATCGTCGCCCGTGAAATTCTGGATTCGCGCGGTAACCCCACGGTCGAATGCGACGTGCTGCTGGAATCCGGCACCATGGGCCGCGCTGCCGTGCCATCGGGCGCATCAACCGGTTCACGCGAAGCCATTGAGCTGCGCGATGGCGACAAAAAACGCTACCTGGGCAAGGGTGTCTTGAAAGCCGTCAACCACATCAATACCGAAATCAGCGAAGCCGTGCTGGGCCTGGATGCCAGCGAACAAGCCTTCCTCGACAAAACGATGATTGATCTGGACGGCACAGACAACAAATCTCGCCTGGGTGCAAACGCCATCCTCGCCGTCAGCATGGCCGTGGCCCGCGCTGCGGCTGAAGAGTCTGGCCTGCCGTTGTACCGCTACTTCGGCGGCATGGGTGGCATGCAAATGCCCGTACCCATGATGAACGTGGTGAACGGCGGCGCACACGCCAACAACAATCTCGATCTGCAAGAGCTGATGATCATTCCCATTGGCGCACCCAGCTTCCGCGAAGCCCTGCGCTACGGCGCTGAAGTGTTCCATGCACTCAAGAAAATCCTGAGCGACAAGGGCATGAGCATTGCTGTGGGTGACGAAGGTGGTTTTGCGCCCAACGTGCCCAGCCATGAAGCCGCGATCCAAATGATTCTGGAAGCCATCACGGCTGCGGGCTACACCCCTGGTGAGCAAATCGCCCTGGGTCTGGACTGTGCTGCCAGCGAGTTCTACAAAGACGGCAAGTACGAACTGTCCAGCGAAGGCCTGAGCCTGACCAGCCAGGAATGGACCGACATTCTGGCCACCTGGGTGGACAAGTACCCCATCATCAGCATCGAAGACGGCATGGCCGAAGGTGACTGGGATGGCTGGAAAATCCTCACAGACCGCTTGGGCAAGAACGTGCAAATCGTCGGTGATGATCTGTTCGTCACCAACACCAAGATTTTGAAAGAAGGCATCGACAAAGGCATTGCCAACTCGATTCTCATCAAAATCAACCAGATCGGTACACTGACCGAAACCTTTGCCGCCATTGAAATGGCAAAGCGCGCGGGCTACACCGCCGTCATCAGCCACCGCTCGGGTGAGACTGAAGACTCCACCATTGCCGATATCGCCGTGGGCACCAACGCAGGTCAAATCAAAACTGGTTCGCTCAGCCGCTCCGATCGCATGGCCAAATACAACCAGCTGCTGCGTATCGAAGAAGACCTGGGTGACGTGGCCACCTACCCTGGCCGTTCTGCGTTTTACAACCTGCGTTAAGTTAACGGGTTGAAGCGGTAACTGCTGCACGCCTTCGCCTTTTCACTCTGCCCTCCATACCTGCTGTCATGGGTCGCCGCTTCCTACCGTTGGTGCTGATTGCCCTGCTGGCAGTCATGCACGCCCAGCTGTGGCAGGGCCGGGGTAGTCTCTCCAGTGTCAAGCAGCTGCAAGCCAAGCTGGACGCTCAAAAGGCCAAAAATGTGCAGGCCCAGCTGGTGAACGACCAACTCGCCGCTGAAGTGCGCGACCTGCAAGAGGGACTGGAGATGGTCGAGGAAAAAGCGCGCGGGGAGTTGGGCATGGTGAAGCCTAACGAAATTTACGTGCAAATCACCAAGTGATTTGGCGTGATGTTTGATTGGCTTTTCGTTGAGGCTTTTGCCCTCTGGGGAAGCGTCACCACGTGGCTGGAAATTGCAGGTTTTGCACTGGCCGTGCTGATGGTGATCGGCAACATCCACGAAAAACTCTGGGCTTGGCCGCTTGCCATCACCAGTTCACTGCTCTATTTCGCGCTGTTTTGGCGCAGCAAGCTGTATGGGGATGCTGCGCTACAAATCCTCTTCATCATGTTAGCCCTGTGGGGTTGGTGGCAATGGTGGTATGGCAAACAGGCAGATGGTGCTGCATTGCCTGTCAATACGCTCACACAGCGCAACATGTTAAAAATGATAGCTGCATGCGCTTTACTGTGGCCAATAACAGGTCTTTTTCTTAAGTTTTTCACCGACACCGATGTTCCCTGGTGGGACGCATTTCCCACAGCGGTAAGTTTGGTGGCTCAATTTTTATTGGCCCGCAAATACCTGGAAAACTGGCTGGCGTGGACAGCCGTTAACACGGTCAGCATCGGCCTGTTTGCGTATAAAGGACTGTGGCTGACAGTCATCCTCTACATGCTGTTCATCGCCATGAGCGTGGTGGGGTGGCAGGCGTGGCGTCAGCGTTTGCGCACTGCGGCTTGAGTAAGCAACAATGGCAGATACCCCTCTGGTTATTGCGCTGCTGGGTGCAGAAAGTACAGGTAAAACCCAACTTACTCTGGTCTTGGCAGCGTATTGGCAAGCACAAGGGCTGACAGTGGTTTCCGTGCCTGAGGTACTGCGAGAATGGTGCGACCATGCAGGCCGCACGCCCCGACCCCACGAACAAGCCACCATTGCACAAGAGCAAGCCCAGCGCACACTGACTGCTCTGGCCGCCTCTGAGGTGAACGTTGTGATAGCTGACACCACACCGTTGATGACGGCCATCTACAGTGACAAGCTGTTCCAAGACCGTTCGCTTTACGCTTTCGCCTTAGCCCATCACCGCATCTATACCCACACCTTGCTGACAGGTTTGGATTTACCGTGGGTAGCCGATGGCATTCAGCGCGACAACCCGTCTGTGCAAGTGCCCATAGATGCGATGGTGCGCAGCGCACTGGGCGGCGCAGGCATTGCTTTTCAGGTGGTTTATGGCCAAGGTGAGGAGCGCCTGCACAACGCCTTGCTCAGCATACGCTCTCAAAAAGCTATCAATTCAATAGCTAACTGTACCGATCTGGTAAGCACAAGAAGCACGAAAGACATACTGAAGTCGCCCCAAACCAGAGCAACCTGGGTATGGGCCTGCGACAAATGCAGCGACCCCGACTGCGAGCACCGCTTGTTTACTGGACTGCCGCGGTAGATAGCACGGGTACCGCACCTGCAACAAACAACTGCGCCGTATCCACAGCATCAAACACATACTGCTTGCCACAAAAATCGCAGCCTACTTCGATGGTGTTCCGCTCAGCAATGATGCTTTCAGCCTCTGCCGCACCGAGACTGACAATCATCCGCCCGACACGCTCACGGCTGCAACTGCACTCAAAGCGCGGGCCGACCTCACCCACCACAGGTTCGTAGCGCAGCACCTTTTCTTCCCAAAATAACCGGTGCAACACCGTATCCACATCCAGCGTCAGCAACTCTTCAGCTTTGAGGCTCTTAGCGAGGATGGAAATACGGTTGTAGTCTTCATTGACACCGATTTCCTCTTCATTGCGCAAATTCAAGGTGCCTTCCAGATTGCCTTCACCCTTCAACGGCAGGCGTTGAATCAGCAGGCCAGCAGCCACCTCATCGTTCGCGGCGAGCACCAGCGTGGTGTCGATTTGCTGACTTTGGAGCATGAAATGTTCGATCACGCTGCTGAGTTGTTCCAGTTTTTCGCGTTTATCACCGTACAAAGGTACCAAACTTTGGTACGGCTGCTGGCCAGGCATTTTGTCTTGTGGGTCCAACGTGATGGCACACTGACCTTGGTTCTTCGCATTCACCATACTGCTCAGGCTGGCGGTATCCGTGATCTGCCCCACCACTTTGGCGGTGGCACGCAGACGCAAATCGGATTGCACCTCAACTACGGCCATCTTTAGCGGTCCATCACCAAAAATCTGCATCACCAGCGCTCCATTGAACTGGATGCTCGCCTGCATCAAGACACTGGCAGCGGACATTTCGCCCAACAAGGCACGCACCGGCAAAGGATCAGCCCCAGTTTCAGTATTGGCAGCCCGGCGCTTCAAGATTTCTTGCCAAGCGTCGGTCAAACGCACCACCATGCCGCGCACGGGCAGGCCATCAAAGAGAAATTTATGCAGTTCGGACATGCGTTTTAAAGATACGTTGGCAGTGATTGACAGGTTCAGACTATTTTCTTCAAGCCGTTAGAAAAACGGATGGCGTTGTTCACGTAATTCTGGGCACTCCTGCCCAAACCCGCAATTTGCTCGGGTGAGAGTTGGCGCACCGCTTTGGCGGGGCTGCCCAAGATCATCCAGCCATCGGGAAATTCCTTGCCTTCTGTGACCAGAGAACTGGCCCCCACCAAGCAGTGTTTACCAATTTTGGCACCATTCAACACAATAGCGCCAATCCCGATCAGCGAACCGTCGCCAATGGTGCAACCGTGCAGCATGACCTTGTGGCCCACCGTCACGTTGTCGCCAATGGTCAGTGGCTGGCCAATATCGGCGTGCAACACACTGGCATCTTGCACGTTCGAATTGCGGCCAATGTGGATGGTTTCGGTGTCACCGCGCACTACCGTACCAAACCACACGCTGGCACCTTCTGCGAGCACCACATTGCCGATGACCTGGGCGCTGTCAGCGATCCAAGCCGTTGCGGCTACTTGCGGCACTGCACCATCGAGTTCATACAAAGCCATACCGTCTCCTGATTGGGGGGAAATTCAACCTGTTCTGCCGTAAACATTGTGCTTGCGACCCAGGGCGCAAGCATAGCGCGGCCATGCCATGCCATAGCAGAGGACGCGCGAGCGTCACCCTACAGCGTCAAAATCAATGCAAGTGCCGAGGTCTGCGCCCACCACCGCCATGACCAGCACCACCGGGCCCACCGGAACCACGTGGTGGTCGCCCCAGTTCCAGCGAGTTGGCCAGCGCATCAAAGCGAAGACTGAAGAGTTTATCGATTTCGTTGACAACGCCGCCCAGCTCAGCGCCATCGAAATGGCGTTCCATCATGGCCACCACGTCTTGCACCAGCAAATCACGCTGCACCTGCATGATGGCCGCAGGATCAGGGCCGATGAACAGCATGACGAAGTCGTCACGCGATTCAGCATCCTCATCGCGTGCGTCGTCCTCATCATCTTCGTCGAACTCCACGTCGTAGAAAGTGACTTCGATGGCGGCGCCGCGCTCAGAAAGCTCGTTAAGGCTCATGGCAACTTCGTCCAGCACTTGACGAAAATCATCGTCGCCTGCGACTGTCCAGCACATTTGCAGCAAATGGCCGGGCGCGTCAAAACGTATGCCGGGCTCTTCTTCGTACACACTGGTGGCACCGTCAGACAAACTGCGTCCGCCAGCGTATTTCCACAGGGGTTTGAGTGCTTCTTGGAGTTGGTCAAAGCTCACGTCGGCACGCAAAGCCACTTCACCGTGGACGTGGATTTCTAGAGGGGCGTTGTAACGTGTCATAGCAGCAATCGTGGAGGGGCCTGATACAACCATGTGGTGCCCGGAGCCGGGGTCGAACCGGCACGCCCCTTATGCAGGAAAGCGGCGGATTTTAAGTCCGCAGTGTCTACCAATTTCACCATCCGGGCAGTCTGTCTATTGTGAAACAAAAAAGCCCTGTCTATCGTGGCGACAGGGCTGATTTTTGGAGGCGCGATCCAGAGTCGAACTGGACTAACCGGATTTGCAATCCGGGGCATAACCGCTTTGCTATCGCGCCTTTATGCTGCTGATTTTTTGCTGTGTAGACCTCCACAGCAAAGTCTTTACCTACAGAACAGAGAAACCATCAATTTGATGTCCTCTTATGAAAAAAGGAAGCCTAAGCTTCCTTTTTCAGATTTGGAGCGGGAAAAGAGTCTCGAACTCTCGACCTCAACCTTGGCAAGGTTGCGCTCTACCAACTGAGCTATTCCCGCAATATTTATATTGTAATGTGTTTTTAACCAATTTCAGCTTTATCAACCAAATTGGCTGGCACTGCACCTACG
>JANXSZ010000074.1 GCA_025356445.1 Betaproteobacteria bacterium
TCACCGTGAACTACCGCGAGGCCTACGGCATGTACGCCTGCAACGGCGTCTTGTTCAACCACGAAAGCCCACGCCGTGGCGAAACCTTCGTCACCCGCAAAATCACCCGTGGCCTCGCCAACATCGCCCAGGGCCTGGAGCAGTGCCTCTACATGGGCAACATGGACGCCCTGCGCGACTGGGGCCACGCCAAAGACTACGTGCGCATGCAATGGATGATGCTGCAACAAGACAAGCCGCAAGATTTCGTGATCGCCACCGGCGTGCAGTACAGCGTGCGCGATTTCATCCGCAAAGCCGCGGCCCAACTCGGCATCACCGTCGGCTTTGAAGGCGAAGGCGTCACCGAGCACGCCGTGGTGAAAGCCATCACCGGCACCAACGCCCCCGCGCTCAAGGTAGGCGACACCCTCGTCAAGGTAGACCCCCGCTACTTCCGCCCCACCGAAGTCGAAACCCTGCTGGGCGACCCCTCCAAAGCCAAAGCCGAACTCGGCTGGGTACCCGAAATCACCCTCGATGAAATGGTCACCGAAATGGTCGCCCACGACCTCGCCCACGCCAAGCAAAGTGCCTTGCTCCAGCAGCATGGCTACACAGTCAACGTGAGCGTGGAGTAAGGGCTTGTGTCACCAGATTGCACCTTTAAAGTGAGGCACAACATGAAATGGGATGTCGTTGATGTTCAAACTATCGCACCCCTTGCGTTGCGCGTGCAATTTGCCGATGGCACGGTCGGGCAAGTGCAGTTTGCACACAGCCACCTGACCGGCGTATTCGCTGCCCTTGAAGATCCTATCGTTTTCAAGCAAGTACGTATTGAAGGCGGCGCTGTTACGTGGCCCGGTGATCTTGATCTGGCGCCTGATGCGATGTACCAGGAAATCAAAGCCAAAGGTACATGGGTCTTGCAATGAGCTAGGAGCCTGGGCGGCAGAGGAAGTCAATCAAGCCCTGCAGTCAACCCGGCGGTGGGCCGCGACGTAAAACCTGGTGAACACGCAGCCCATCGCCGGTCTTCATAGGGTGCTGAATTCACCTCCACTACGCTCAGAAGTCGCATCGGGCACTTCTCCCCGCATTCCCCGCCTCACCCGGCTTGCATCGCCCCCATCCTGCGCAGATTAAGCGCCATGCACACGAGCTTGAACTCGGCCTTTGCCTTCTCCAAACCGCGCATGCTGAACTGGCGAAACCCCAGCACGTTCTTGATCCAGCCGTTGGGCGGCTCGGCGATCCATTTACGCTTTCTGTAGTCCTTTTGGGTCTGTTCGGTTTGGAACTTGGCCGCCATGGCCACCGTGTGCGGGTAGCGGTTTGTGTCTTTGGGTCTAGGCGTAGTAGCCCTTGCCTTGCCTTCACGCCCCAGTGCGATCACCAGTTCGGTATCTGGATAGCCTTTAGCCAGCTGGGCCATCACCGCTTCGCTGCGGTAGCCCGCATCGGCCAGGACTTGTCCTGGCTGCGCACCGGTGTGGGTCTGCACCGCATCCAGCACCATGGGGAGCTGCTGCACATCCGTGCTGGTGTTGACCACCTCGGCGGCCACGATGATGTGGCTGCTTTCGTCCACAGCGGTCTGGGCGTTGTAGCTGTAGTCAAAGCCGCCACCGGCGCGCTTCATGATGCGGCTGTCGGGGTCGGTGAAGCTGCTCTGGGCTTTGGGTTCGGGTACACCAAAGTCGCGTTGGTAGGGGCGGCCAGCCTTGGGCTTGCCGTCTTTGTCTGTGGGCTTGCGTCCATCGTCAGCACTGCGGCCCCGGGCTGTATCGCTTTGGCTTTGGCGTGCCTCCAGCCGGGCCTTGGCCGCTGTAATCGCATCCAACCGGGCTTGCCTGCGCTCTAGCTCGGCGGGGATGTCCAAATCAGGCTCGTTCTTCTCGGCGTCATCGGTGTGGGCTGCCTTGTGCAGCAGTGCGGCTATCTGGGCTTTGAGTTCGGCCTCGGTGCTTTGCATGCGCGCGTAGCTCATGGCTTTGTGGCGGCTGGCGTTGGCTTTGAGCTTGGTGCCGTCTACGGCGATGGTGCCCAGCTTGACTAGGCCCATCTCCCGGGCCAGGCGCACGACCTGGGTGAAGAGTTCGGTGAATTCCGCCAGGTGTTGTGCGCGGAAGTCGCGGATGGTGCGGTGGGCCGGGAAGTTGTCTGCTGCCAGCACCCGAAAGGCGATGTCTTCATGCAGCTTCCTGGCGATCTTGCGCGAGCTAAACACGCCTGTGGCATAGGCGTAGACCAGGACTTTGACCATCATGGCCGGGTGCCGGGGTTGGTTGCGCGGGCCACCGCTGGCGTAGCGTGCGTGGAAGGCGCTCAGGTCAAGATTGTCTACGGTGTCGCTGATGAAGTACGCCAGGTGGCCCTGCGGGAGCCAGTCTTGCAGGGCGCACGGCAGCAGTTGCTGTTGCTCGGGGTGGTAGGGGACGTAGCTGGTGCTCATGCTTGAACACAGCAGGCTTCGTGCCAGGACTCATTCCCGAGGCGGGTTTCTGCCGCCCAGACTCCTAGCCGGTAGTGAAGCCTGCGCCACGACGGTCCGCGTAAAAGTACATGAACCCAGCCGCCAGAACCACGTGGATCAGCAAGTTGGGCAATACCCCGCCCAGTTGGGTGATGGTGCCTTGCGCATAGGCCAGCGCCTCAAC
>JANXSZ010000076.1 GCA_025356445.1 Betaproteobacteria bacterium
GCACTTTATCGCGGGCCTGTTGCAACGCAACGGCGACCATAAGGTCTGCGGCCAGGCCGTCTTTTTCAGCAGTGGCGGCCAACACACGGCGAACGTAGACCGTGCTGGCAATACGGGCCACATTGTCAGGCTGCGCCAATATTTTTTTGCGCGCTTCAGGCTCAATTTTTTGAGCTTCAACTTTAACGTCGAATGAGGTTACGGTGGCACCACCACCTTCCATCAAAACAACAGGTGCCGACTCGGCCATCGCGGCAGATGCAGCACCCAACACCAGTGACACAGCCATCAGGGCATTCGCCACAAAGTACCCATTAGAAATATGCTTGTATCGGAAAGAGAAGTTCATCGCAGTTTATTCAATCCAAACCAAAGACAAACAGTGACCTGAGCCACTGCCTTCTGAATTTTGACGAAAAAAAAGCGGGGTCGAAACCCCGCTCATTTAAACCGCAGTTGCCTGCGGTATAGGTGACACGATTAACGTGTGTAACGGTGGTTAGCGATCAAACCGTAGTTGCTCGAAGCGCCGGTAGCCTTCATGTAGGAAGCACCGATAACTGGCAAACCATTGGCATTAGCAGCAGTAACGATCGCAGCGGTACCCAAGCCCAATGTAGAAACACGTGACCAACCTTCAACACCGATCATGGGGAAGTCTTGACGAGCAAGCGTTGCACCCAACACGGAAGCACCAGTGACGTTGCCTACGTTGAAGCTAGCAACACTGACTTCACCGCAGAATGCTGGAGTCGTGGTTGAGCCAGGAGAAATAGTGATACCAGCACTTGTGGTTTCTTCTTCGCGGCCATAAGTCTGCACGCCATTGGTTGCATCGCCAGCAACGCAAATCTGGAAAGCAGAAATTGCTGTGTTGTCAATTGCAAAATAACGAGAAGCGCTTGGAGTAGCCAAAGTAGTGGCAGTAGTGGCTGGTAAATCACCAGCAACACCAGCCAAGTTGGTAAACACGCGACCGTCAGCAGTGGCGGCAGAAGCACGCACCACGTAATCCATTGCTACAGAGTAACGACGTGTAGGCATGGAGAATGTCCAATCCGTAGCACCGCCGATGCTGACAACAGTTTGGTACTCATTCATGACAGATTTCGCTGCCAAAGATGCGGTCAAAGCAGCAGCCTGAGCCAAAGGACCTGCAGCAGTAGCAGCAGAAGCAGTGGTATATGGCGTAGACAAGTCAGGCAAGTCTTGGTACAGAGGCGTGATGATAGCGGAAGTCAAACCAACATAAGCACCCGCTGTCACTCGTGCATTATTTGCACTGCGCAGCAAAGGATCAGCAGTTGAGCCATTGGCAGTGGTGTCGGTCACAATACCGGCATCAGCACCAAGATACGTACCGCCTGCAGCAGCAACAGAAATCGATTGCTGTGGCGAGTGGATGATGTAACCAGCACCAGCGACAGATCCGCCAGCAACAGTTACTGCAGTGATAGCAGTAGCTGGTTGCGTGAATGTCAGTGTGGAAGTCAAGTTCAGAACGGTACTGTTAGCAAACAAACCACCTGTAGGGCTGACCAAACCAGACGCACTGGCAGATGCCTCACCAGCAGGAGCAGCCACGCCAGCAGCGGTAGTTGCAATAGCGCGCTTGAAATCTGCGGAAGCCAGGGCAGTCAACAATGCAGTGTTGCAAGCAGGAACACCTGCAGCATGCTTAACCGTGTTAAACAAGGGGCTACCTGCAACACCAGTAACAGCAATCTGACCAGCCTGGAGAGCAGGAGGAATATTGGCCGTATTCAGGATCTCAATGTAGCCTTCGCGTGTTTCAGCTGCTTTTTGAGCTGCGGTGTAACCAACTGGCAGACGGCCAGTGGGGAAACCAAATGCGGTGCCGGGAACAGCGGAAGGAACAGCCAATGGCAAGGTTGTGCAAGAACGGTCATAGGTAATCAGGTTAGCCAGGCCATTGCCATCAGCTTGAACCTTGAAAGACCACATATCGCTAGGCGACATGTACAAGGTAAAGTCAAGCACGTCATCAGAGTTAGATGCACCACGGAAGCGGATTTTCACTTCTTTACCATTGATTGCATCGGTATTAACCAAATTAACCAAGGTTGCATTGCTATTCTGAACACTGTAATAAGGAACCACCAAAATGTGGCCCGTGCCGCCACTGGTCACATTGAGTCCAGCAGCTTGCACAACAGCTGCACCAGCAGCATCAATGCCAGAAGATGTAGTCAAAACAGACGCTGAAGCAGCACCAGCAAAACCCAAGCCACCAATCATGGCAGCGATACTCAAAGAGAGAATATTTTTTCTCATGAAAACTCCAGTTAAAAAGTTGGTAAGCGCAACTACCAAGATTGATTACGCCAATGAATGGTAGCACAGCTGTCTACGGTATCAAGGCTCGAACCGTCCTAAGCCTTAATGTGTTGAATAATTGCAACAGTGTTAGTTTAGTTCGATATGCAAGCCTCCTGTGACTTTGAATTATTGCCTTAAAGTTTTTGAAGCAACCACCATTGGCGGTCTTCCAAAATCCAAGTCTCATCAACGTACCCGCCGATAGTACCGCCAAAACGCGTCCCCATAGGCGATCTCACCTCAATTTTGAGCTTAACCGTACATTTCTCAGTGTCGCAGTTCACGCTCTGCGCCTCGGCAGATACCCACCCGCCTGGACCAAAGCTTTTACGGTAGGTGTCGGCATTGACCAAAGCACGGTACGAGGGTGCAGTGAAGGTGTAGGCCTTGGCAAAATCATTGCCGATCAGCGCTTGCCAACGCTGCTGAGCACGCTCTTTCACCACCGCTTCGGGACTCGCGGGCACCATCAAATTGGCACAACCGGCCAGCAGGGTGCTGGCCACCACAGCGGCCAAGGCGGCACGGCGGCCAATGCGGCGGTTGGATGGGTTGTCAAGCTCAAACATCAAAAATTCTCCTGATCACAAAAGTTAAAGTTCAAACAGGGTAAACGCCATGGGCGCACAAACCAAGCTAGCGCTGTGGTGGTGTACCGGCAGGGCTTGCGCTCTGCCCCGCAGACGTGGCGGGTGCCCACTGGCGTATGACATCGCTGTTGGGCATGGTGGCACTTCCGGGCATCGCCAGACTCGCGGGCACCGATTGGCGCAGCAATTCATTGCCAGTGATGCCCCGCATGCGCTCACGCAGCTCTTGACTGACTTCACGCACGTCCTGGTCAGATCTGACGACACGGGGGGTGATCACAACGATGAGCTCTGTGCGAGCCGTATTTTTGCTGTTGGTTCCAAACAAATTGCCCAACAAGGGAATGTCTTGCAGCAAGGGCAGACCGGACTTGCCTGTGGTGGTGTTGTCGCGAATCAAGCCCCCCAATACCAGCGATTCGCCTGAACGCACGGCAACCTTGCTGGAAAACTGGCGTTGCAAGAAAGCACGCTGCTGCGTTGCAGAATCAATCTGCCCCACATCGGTGACGGTTTGGTTGACCTGCAAGGTCACAATATTACCCGCATTCACTGAAGGGGTAACAACCAGGCTGACCCCGGTGTCTTTGTATTGGATGCTGCTGGAGATCACACCGCCAGTGGTGATGGTTTGGCCGCTCTGGATAGGCTGCTGGTTGCCCACAGTGATGGATGCGGTGTGGTTGTCCAGCACCATCAAGGAAGGGCTGGATATCACATTGACCAATGATTTGGCGGCCAAGGCGCTCAGCACAGCGCGGATATTGCCCAGCGGGTTACTTAACGAGTACGAAAACCCGGCACTGGTTGCACCGAAAGTTGCACCTGCTGCGGTGCTTAGCGTCCCTGCGCCGGTAAAACCGCCACTGGTGCGGCTGCTGTCATTGAACGCCCACTGCAAGCCGTATTGCAAATCATCACTCAGGGTCACTTCAATGATGCTGGCCTCAATCAGCACCTGGGTGGGCGCAACATCCAAGCGACGCAGCGCGGCCTCGATTTTGGTGTAGTCACCACGGGTGCCATAGATCAGCACGGCATTGTTGATTTCATCGGCCACCACACGCAGATTGGAACCCAGGTTGAGCGTGGAGACACCCGTTCCCTGAATGTTGCTCGTCGCATTGGTGGTTCTGTTGGCGGTGCTGGACAGCGAACCCGTTGTGCCACTGCCTTGGGTGGTGGCACCGGTTGCGGCTGCGGTAGCGGCGGTGGTGGTTGACAGCCCAGGCGCAACCCCACTGCCCGTGCTGCTGGCATTCGCAGTGCCTTGACCAAAAATGCCACTGAGCACACGGGACAAGTGCCCCGCTGAACCGTTCTGAACCGCATATACATACAGTTGGGATTCGCCGCTGGCCGTGCCGGGGCGGTCTAATTTATCGATCCAGCGCCGCGCTTCATCCAGGTAAGCGGCCCGTGGCGTGACAACAAGGATACTGTTGATACGGGCAATGGGCAAAATCCGCACCGAGCCTAGTAATGCATTAATGTCTATGCCACCACCCACCGCTGCCGATGGTGTGGCTGCAGCGCCCGGCGCACTGGCAGCACCTGTGCCAGCTGCTGTACTGGTTCTGGCCGAGCTGCCGCCGGAGAGCAGCTGAAACGCAGCCTCCACTTCAGAGACTGATGCGTATTTAAGGGGAAACACGCCAACCGACATGCCTTGCAGCATATTGACATCGAAGGTGGCCACCAAATCCAGCCAGCCCTCAGCCTGCGTGCGGGTGCCCGCCAAAATAAGCAGGTTGCGCACGGTATCGACACGGAGCAGGGACTCGGGCGGCACCAATGGCCGCAAAATGGCAGCCATTTCGCCTGCACCGATGTACTGCAAAGGAACAATGATGGTGCCAGACCCGGGCGGCAGCGGGCCACTGCCCACCAGACGTGGCGTGGCCACGATACCCTTTAAAGCCTCTGGCCGGCCCAAATGGTAAGTCCCCCGGGGATCTCGGACCATGGCGATGCCGTTGGCTTGCAACGCACTTTCAAGCAAAAAGACCGCCTGATCTGCGCTGACTTCACCCCGGGTCGCCAAAGTCACCGTGCCGCTGAGCGGAGGGTGGATCACGTAGTCGGCTTTGACGATGTCGCGCAGCACCAGTTGCACGATATCGGCAATGGGTGCGTCTTCAAACCGGAAGGATGAGGCCGGGGCATCAATGGCAGCGGCAGCTTTGGGCGGGGCCAGCACCCGGTCATTGCCACGGATAATGCGCGGCTCCGTCAAGGGGTCGATCTCAGCTTTAGCGTCTGCGGCAGCACTTGAAGATTGGCGCGTTGCGGATGAACCCGCTTCCCCTTGGGCATATACAGCAGGGTATGCCAAGCCGATGGCAAGGTAAACAGCAATTCGGTATCTGAGCATAGCTTTACGGTTCATGGGGGAAGGGGGGGCAGGCCTGATTTGGCGCGAAGGGCGTTGATCCGGCCCATGCGCTCGCGGCCTTCAATTTCATTTTGCTGCTTTTGGGCTTGCAAGGATGCGGATATGGGCACCCCTGAGCCATTGGCGGCAGCAGGGCGCGGTGGTGCTTTACGGGCAATGAGCCGCAGCACACGGGTCTGGTCACCATTAACGAAGGTTACATCACGGTCGTCAACGGATTTGAGCGTCCAGGCGCCGACGAGTTCAGTCACCTTGACACGGCGCATTTTGCCTTCAATTCTGGCCATGATGCCAGTGGCGCCTTCACCTGAAAATACGCCAAACAGTTCAATATCGGCAAAGGGATCAGGCGGCGGTGGAGGTGCTGGCGGCGGCGGCGGCGGCGGTTGCCGACGCGATGGCGAAAACAAAGGCCTGTCACCGATGGCGACAAAATGACTGGTATCGGTATCAGCGGGTTGCTGCAAACTGGCGGGCAAGCTACCCAAATCGGCCTTCACCGGGGTAGGCGCTAGCCAATGGATATTGCGCCATTGACCGCTTTGATCAACCCAAAAATAAGCCAACGCAAGCGCCAGCATGAGGTTGACGGCGATCAGCAAGCGGATGACGTGGCGTTTCATGGCAGCACCCGCAGGACATAGAGATTGAACTGCATCCCAAGACGCTGCGGGATCTCGGCTCGTACAAAGCCCATGGTTTGAACAGAAAAACCGTCGACAAACACAGTGGGTGTCTGGGTACCCAAAACCAGCATGGCGCTTTGCAAATTCGTCAACTGACCCTCTAGCCGCACGGTCAGAGGAATGCGGTCAAAAGATTTTTCAGCTTTTGGCGGCAACACCTGAATACTGACGACATCCAGGCCAGCACCCGCAAAGAGTGCACGCACACGTTGCTGTGCATCGTTACCGGCCTGGTTGGCATCTTGCGCAGCAGGGTAGGCGTGCTTCGCAAGCAACGCTGTAGCCTCCTGGCTGCCACGGTCAAGTTCGGCCACGCTGGCCTTCAGGCCGAGCAAACGGGCATAGCGCGTCTCAATGTCGCCCAGACTTTGCTGGGTCTGCTTATGCTGAGTGGCAATAAACAAGCCTGCCAGAGCCAAAAGAGCGCCAAGCACTGCAAGAAGCAGCACCAGCGCAAGCGTATGAACGTTAAAGCTTCTTTTCATGAAATAGACGGCTTGCTGGCCACTGCAGCGGGTCGACTGGCAGCAGGCAGGGGTGCAGCGCTGGCGGGCAGCAGACTGGGTGAGGCACTGGCGGGTACAGCTGGCATGGGAGCCGAAGCTGCCCCAGCAGGAACGGGGACAGACGCCACCGCAGCAGCGGAAACGGGCGTGGTGGCCGACGGGTCTGCCACAGCGGCTTTGACTGCGGGTTTTTCAGCAGCTGCCGCAATAACTAACTCAATAGAGAAGCTGTCTTTTGTGGTGCCTGGCATCCGCGTTGATGCCGAGAGGGCTTTGACATCGCTCACCCCGGGCTGCGTGCCCAAATGCTGCATCAACGCGGCTGCATTGCTCGTTTGGCCTGTGAGCGTTATCTTTTGCCCTTGTACTTGAAGGGTTGCCAAAAATGAATCATCGGGCATGATTTGCGTCAGGCGGTACATCGTATCCAGAGCGTCCACATGCCCTTGCGACAGTTGTGCCAGTTGCGTTAGCCTCTCCGCTGCCGCCAAGTAACCCGTGCGCTTGGCTGCAGCAGGGGCGGTGCGCAACCGCTCAGCCTCATAAAGCTTGTGAGCCTCCAGTGCGCGAAAATGCAATTGGAGCGTAGGGGTGACCGCAATCGCGACCAACAGGCCCAGCGCGGACAACAGCAGGGCATACGCCAAACGGCGCCAAACAAGGCCATGCTTGGCGCGCCGCACCTCACCAAAGCCTTGCAACACGACAGGCTTTTGCAGCCCAGCTAGAACCCAGGCTTCAGGTGCGAACTTTGCGTTCACTGGGCTGGTAGAGGCCAGCATGTGCCGCTCGACCTGCTGGCGCGAGGCCAATGCCAGGGACACCTGCAGCGCCCCGGTTGCAAGAGGGTGATGCACATAGCCCCAAACCAGATCATCCAAAGGGAAGGGGCTGTTGCTGCGCGCTTCCAGTGCAACCGCATCGTGCAACTCCGAGGCGCTTACCGCAGGCATAGAGAGCTCTTGCAGAAGAACAATCTCTTCAGGTATTTCTATGGCGGTGAAATTTGCAGACTGCAGCGCAGCATGGGGACGGCGAAGAAGGCTTGAACCGGCCTCCCAAACAGAGGCACTACCGTCCACCGCCAGCACACGGATGCGCACCGACGGAGAAAGCCATGTAAAGGGTGGCATCTGCTGAACAGCCTGCCAAAAATGGCCTATCGCCTGCGCAAGCATCCGGGTGTCAACACCCAAAAAACGGGTATTTTGAGTTGTCAAGGCCATCGCTACTTAATTGCTTTTGGTGGGTGCCGCCTCAAAAGCGCGCTCGGTGTGTAAGGTTCGCCAAGGCATGCCGTCTTGTAAGCTAGGAGTCAAATCAACAGTGCGGGATATCAAAAACCAGGATCCCTCTGCCAACGGAACCCGTGCCTCCAGGCGAAAGCGCTGGGTTATGGTGGTGTCAATGTACCCCGCGTTGAAGGCTGTAGTGTCCACACCAACACCCCCCGCATTGCGTGCAGCGACAAACTTAGCCGCTGAGGCGGCGTTGCCATTAGCCAAAACAACCAGTATGGTTTCTGGTGCGGCCATGGGATTGACCAAGCCATTGCCCGTTTGGTCAGCAGTAACCCAATTTTTGAGTTTAGCATAGAGGCCATAATCAAAGCCGGGAACAGAGAGCAAGTCTTCCGTGGCTTCAAAGCCTGCGGCTTGGCCAGCAGCGTCTTTTTTGCTGCGCACCTCTACGGTGGCATTGGCCAACTCTTCGGCTGCTTTAGCCCCCAAACCTCCCGCCACAGCGTACAAGCTTTGCAACAGGCTTGCTGGCGCAGTGCTGATGCTGACGAGGCCGTTGTTGGGACGTATTTCCACGCGAATCGCGGTGCCTCGGTAGTCCGTCTCGATAGCGCTGATCCGCGTGGGCTTTTCAGGTGTTGCGCTCAGCGTTTGCAACACCAACTGAATGGCGCCATCACCTAAAGCCCCGGCCTCAGCAGCTTGGCGGGCCAGTGAAACCAGCCGCACCTCACTGCGCACGACTTGCACAACGCCCGTGGCAATCAGGCTCAAAGCAGCAACCATCCACAACACAGCAACCAGAACGATACCGCGTGCGCGGTCATGCTGAGGCAGGGCGTACGTTGTCATACCGTCGTCAAAACGTAATCTTGTTACTGGCATCGCTCCCCCCAGGCAACACCCGCATCGCCACAATCAGATCGGGCCAAATTTCAGCCTGGGTTTGAACGCGGATGCCCACCGCACTGGGTAACCGGTCTTTAAAGGGCCAATCAGCACGCCACTGTGAAGGGGATTCCAGGGGGTCCTGGTAGCGCAACTCCAGCTTGACCAGCCGCTCGGCGAGGACACGCGACTGCGATTGAGGCCACTTGGGAGGCACACCGTCGTTTGTCCAGGGTACAAAACGAATGACCAAAGCGGTCTCACCATCGCTGGCTTGCTCAGCACCTAATTGAAAATAGCAGCGCCCACCAGCACCGTAACGCGCCGGCATGACACCTACCCAAGCCACAGCACCTGGGGTAGCCGCAAAAGGAAGCGTACTGGCTCCCGCTTGCAGCCCCTCTATCTTGCGGGCGGACACCCGCTCCAAGGTGGTACGCATAAAGCTCACGGCAGTTCTGAATTCATCGGCACGTGCGAGTCGGGCATCAATGCGTGCTTCGGTTTGGGCCATGCTGCGCATGGCACTGAACAGAGCCAGCATGACCAATGACATGAGTGTCATGACCACCAGCAACTCCACCAGGGTAAAGCCTCGGCTGAAACGCTTTGGCATCATTTATTCAGCCCAGCGTTAGGTAACTTACGTTGCGGACGCAATGTATGAAGCTCAAACTGCCGTTGCTGCCCACCCTCCCCCCAAATTACCATCACACTGATGGCATGCAGGGGCACCGCCTGCAGGTCAGATCGGGCTTTGGCGGTAACAAAAGGCGTGCTATGGCTTTGCCAGCCAAACCCAGCGGATTGACCGGACTCATTCCAGCCAGCCTCATCAACCGCCTCTTTGGACGCCAACAACGATTCCGCCAAAATGACAGCCCGCTGGTACTGTGCTGTATCCGCGACATGGCGCACACTGCTGCCACTGGCCCGGTACAGCATGGCCAATGCCATGGCCATGATGGAAAAGGCGACCAGCAATTCCAGCAGTGAAAAGCCGCGCTGGAGACGCGTGGAACGCTGAGAAATCACGGTGTTCATGGCACGGTCACAGGCTCTTGGGTCACACGCCCAGACAGCCAGTCGACCCGCAACCGGGTGCCATGGCCTGCTGCACGCAGTACATCAATGCTGCCCCCTGTGGCACCACCATCGGGTAAAAACCGTATGGCAGCAGCGCCATTGGATGCAATTTCCTGGCCCGCTACCGTGGCGCGAAGCTGTAAAGGCAGAGGCAATTCACGCCAAGGCGTACCATCTAAACCGTAGCGCCGTTGAGCAAGGTCGACATTGAAGCGTATTTCAGCGCCCTCTGCCACTGCCCGGTAGCGTGCAGAACGCATTTGGGCAGTCATGGTGCGCAAAGTATCGCGGTATTGCGCTGATTCACGCATTTTGTCAAATGCGGCAGGTACCACACTGATAAGCAGGCCCATGATGGCGAAGACCACCATCAGCTCTATCAACGTGAACCCACGTTGCTGCGGAGGCTGGTGGGCTGAGTGCGATGGCAGCCTGGTCAAAAGCGTGGCGCTGATGGCTTATTGCTTGTTGCGGATATCAGCGTTTTCGCCTTCCCCACCCGCAGCCCCGTCAGCGCCCAAGGACAGTATCTCAACACCACCGTTGGCACCTGTGCCTGTGTATTTGTAGGCTTTGTTCCAAGGGTCCATCGGTACACCACCTTTAACGTAAGGGCCAGTCCAACCCATGGCGCTGGCAGGTTTGTTCACCAAGGCATCCAGCCCTTCTTCTGTGGTGGGGAAACGGCCTACATCGAGTTTGTAGACTTCAAGCGCTTTTTCAATTTCCGAAATCTGGATACCCGCAGTTTTGGCTTTGGAGCTGCCCAATTTGTCCAACACTTTAGGTCCGACAACACCGGCCAGCATCGTTAAAATGGCCAACACGACCAACAATTCGATCAACGTGAAGCCGCGATGACGACGGTAAGGCGTACAGATTTTTTGCATTGGGGTAGGGTTCATAGACATGAATTTTAGGCTGCCAGGTCATTCACAGAAAGTATGCCCAGCAAGATGGAAACAATGATGCTGGCAATCAGCATCCCCAGCACCAAAATGAGCACAGGCTCCACCAGGGTCAAGGCGCGTTTGATACCGATTTCGACTTCACGGTTCAATATATTTGCCAGTTCCAGCATCATGGGACCGATGCGGCCTGTTTCTTCCCCGACACGAACCAGGTTGATGGCAAGGGGTTCAAAGATACCGGTTTTGCGCATGGCATCAGCCACCTTGCCACCCTCTTTCACCATTGGCGGCATTTGGGCCAACGCATGCTTCAAGATGCTGTTGCCAACGGTTTCAGTGGCAATGTGCAAGGCGGTCAGCATAGATACGCCATTACCCAACAGCGTTCCCAAGGAACGTGTGAACAGGGTTAGCTCATATTTATGGAGCAAACTTCCGAGAACAGGTAAGCGCAAAGCGCGATTTTGCCACCAGTTTCGTCCCTTGGGAGAGCGCAACCACCGGTTAAGCAACCAGCCTCCAGCAGCCAACAGCACGCCCAAAATCACGCCGTATTCTTTGAACCCTTGCCCTGCCATCATGACGATACGGGTGGGCAGCGGTAAGGCGTCCCCCATGTCGGTGAAAAGTTTTTCAAACTGAGGCACGACAAAGCCCAGCATGGCGATCACAGACAGTACAGCCACACCGAGCAAAATGGCAGGGTACATCGTGGCAGAAATCGCGCTTTCGCGCAGCGCACGCAAGCGTTCCATGTGCTCAACCAGGCGCGCCAGCACACCAGGCATTTGGCCACTGGCCTCGCCGGAACGAATCATGTTGATGTAAAAGTCACCCAACAAAGCACTGTCTTTAGCCAATGCTTTGCTGAAGGTCATGCCCCCTTTGACATCGTCGAGCACACGCTGCAGCAGCTCAGCCACCTTGGGCTTCTGGTTCATGTCAATCAGCACACGCAAGGAATTGTCCAGCGCCAAACCAGCACGTAGCATGATGGCCAGCTCGGACGTGAAGGCCAGCACATCGGCGGCATTGACAGGGCCACCTGCACGCTTTCGCGGGGTACCCGTCAATTTAGACGGCGTTTGGACCATACCACTGCCTACCATACCAACGGTATCGTCAATGCGCAGGGGGGTAAGTCCGCGTTCGCGCAATGCTTTCATGGCCAGCATGGTGCTGGCCGCTTCGATGCGACCTTGCGATACTTGGCCCGCAGCGTCAGCGGCACGCCAGAGGAAATCAGGCATCGTTTTGATCCTGTGTGACCCGCAGCAACTCGTCCAGGCTCGTCACACCAGCGGCCACTTTACGCAGGCCATCATGATAAAGCGACAGCATGCCAGACTCAGCTGCCAAGGCGTTCAAGCCACTGGCATCTTTGCCTGCAACGATGGCACGGCGCATAGGCTCATCCAGCACCAACAGCTCATGGATACCGGTCCGGCCTTGGTAACCAGAATCACGGCACTGGCTACAGCCGACCGCTTTGTAAATAGCTTGCCCTGGCGTGCTGAAGCGACCTAAACCTGTGCTTTGCAGTAACTCAGGCGCAGGGACATACGCTTCTTTGCAATGCACGCACAGCGCACGCACCAACCGCTGGGCCAGTACGCCATTGACGGCGGACGTGATGAGATAACCCTCCACCCCCATGTCCTTCATCCGGATCACCGCACCAGCCGCCGTGTTGGTGTGCAAAGTTGATAGCACCAAATGGCCAGTGAGCGCCGACTGCACTGCAATTTGTGCCGTTTCACCGTCACGCATTTCACCGATCATGATGATGTCAGGGTCTTGCCGCAGTATGGAGCGCAGGGCGTTGGCAAAGCTCAGGTTGATTTGCGGGTGGACCTGGATCTGGTTAATGCCTTCCAGCTGGTATTCCACCGGGTCTTCGACGGTGATGATTTTTTGGCTGCTGGAATCCAACTTGGACAAAGCCGCATACAGCGTGGTGGTTTTGCCAGAACCGGTAGGCCCGGTCACCAGCACAATGCCATGGGGACGCGCCAGCAGCGCATTGAAACGGGTCAGCGTGTCTTTGGCAAAACCCATTTTTTCCAGACTGAAGCGCACACTGGCCCGGTCAAGCACCCGCATCACCACACTTTCGCCATGCACGGTGGGCACGGTGGAAACCCGTAAGTCCAGCTCCCGGCCTTTGACACGGGTTTTAATGCGCCCATCTTGCGGTAAGCGACGCTCGGCAATGTCCAGATGCGCCAACAGCTTGACGCGGGAATTCACCGCAGCACTGTGTTTGGGTGGCACCAGTTCGCCCGCATGGATCACGCCATCGACACGGTAACGCACATGCAGGCCATCATCAAACGGCTCCAGGTGAATATCCGACGCACGTAACTCAATCACGCGGCCAATGATGCTATTGACCAAGCGAATCACCGGTGCCTCGCTCGCCATGTCTTTCAGATGCTCGACAAAATCACCTGAATCCGCATCGTCTGCACCTTCGGTATCGCCTGAAGCCTCGTCGGCAGGTTGCAACAGCGCCTTTTCAATGTCGCTTTCAATGCCAATATGCGGGCCAATTTCAAGACCTGTTGCCAAGTGCAGGGCTTTGCGAACAAAGGCGTTTTGAGGCACCGCCATCACCACGTCCAGGCGACCGCTGTCCAGACGCAACGGGTACACCCGGTGGGTATGCAAAAACTCGGGGAGCAAGCCCTCAATGTCCATCGCCATGCCGGGGAAATCGTCACCCGCAACGTAAGGTACACCCAATTGCTGGGACAACGCCTGCACAACATCCAGCTCAGACACAACACCCAAACGTACCAGCACACGCCCCAACATGCTGCCCATCTCTTGCTGAGCCGACAAAGCCCGCTCCAAGTCACGGCTGCTGAGCTTGCCGGCTTTGGTCAGCAGTTCACCCAGGCGTGGACGGGACTCTTCCGCGTGCAGGCCCGCGCTGGCTTGGGGTTCAAAGGCTGCGTTAGCCACGGCGATGGTCATGAATAAAGGACAGTAAGAAGATAAAGGTGACGGCGAATAGGCACACGCTACGCAAAGGTCTGCGCATCGCGCAGCAGCAAGCCGGCCTGGTCTTTGCCCGAGAGCTGCGGCGCCGTATCCAGCGCAGGCCAGACGATGCCGATGGCAGGATCATCCCACGCAATGCAACGCTCGGCGGCAGGCAGATAGTAATCGGTCGTCTTGTACACAAAGTCAGCGCGCTCACTGAGCACCAAAAAGCCATGGGCGAACCCGGCGGGCACCCAGAGTTGCTTGTGGTTGTCTTCGCTGAGTTCAACGCCCGTCCATTGTCCAAACGTAGGGGACGATTTGCGGATATCCACCGCCACATCAAACACCGCTCCGCGCACCACCCGCACCAGCTTGCCCTGGGGTTGCTGGAGCTGGTAGTGCAAGCCACGCAACACGCCTTGGGCGGAGCGGGAATGGTTGTCCTGGACAAAGTTCTCATTCAACCCGGTAGCCTCGTTGAAGGCCTTTTGGTTGAAGCTTTCAAAAAAGAACCCTCGGGCATCCCCAAAGACCTTGGGTTCGATCACGAGCACATCAGGGATAGCGGTGGCAGTGGCTTTCATAGCGGCGTCTTTTCTTTCACGATGCGCAGCAGGTACTGCCCATAGCCATTCTTGGCCATGGGTTTGGCCAGGGCTTCCACCTGCTCGGCGGTGATGAACCCCCGCCGCCAAGCAATCTCTTCCGGGCAGGCGATCTTCAGGCCCTGGCGGTGTTCCAAGGTGGCGATGAACTGGCTGGCTTCAAGCAAACTCTCATGCGTGCCGGTGTCCAGCCACGCATAGCCGCGCTGCATGATTTGAACGTTGAGCTGGCCTCGGTCGAGGTAGGTCTGGTTGACAGCCGTGATTTCCAGCTCGCCACGGGCGCTGGGCTTCACAGCTTTGGCGATATCGACGACCTGGTTGTCGTAAAAGTACAAGCCTGTCACTGCGTAGTTGCTCTGGGGCTGGGCAGGTTTTTCTTCAATGCTGCGGGCTTTGCCCTGGGCATCGAAGGCCACCACGCCGTAGCGCTCGGGGTCTTGCACATGGTAGGCAAACACGGTAGCCCCCGTGGCTTGAGACGTCTGGCTATCGGCCTGTTTGAGCAGGTGCTCGAAATCGTGCCCGTAGAAGATGTTGTCGCCCAGCACCAGGGCGCTGGGGGCGATGGTACCGTCCTCGTTGGTCAAAAACTGCTCGCCAATCAGGAAGGCCTGGGCCAATCCGTCCGGGCTGGGCTGTATGGCGTACTGCAAGTTCAAGCCCCACTGGGCACCGTCACCCAGCAACTGGACGAACCTGGGTGTGTCTTGCGGGGTGCTGATGATGAGGATGTCGCGGATACCGGCGAGCATCAGCGTGCTCAAGGGGTAGTACACCATCGGCTTGTCGTACACGGGCAGCAGTTGCTTGCTCATGGCGAGCGTGGCAGGGTGCAAACGGGTGCCTGAGCCTCCGGCAAGGATGATGCCTTTGCGGGGGACAGCGTGTGCAGAAGCAGCGTGTGCAAAAGGCGTGGTCATAAGATTTCTTTCAACATGCGGGCCACACCGGTTTGCCAATGCGGCAACTGCAGACCGAAGGTGCTTTGCAGCTTGTGGGTGTTCAGGCGCGAGTTCAGCGGGCGCTGCGCCGGTGTGGGGAAGGCGGTGGTGGGCACAGGGTCAACCACATTTGCTACTATTTTAATAGCTTCCTTAGCATACTGAGCCTGCTCAATGACGTATTTTGCATAGCCATGCCACGAGGTTTCGCCAGCGGCGACGAGGTGGTACAGGCCTGCATCGGCAGGATGGGCCATCACCTGCCGAATCGCGTGGGCGGTGACATCGGCCAACAGATCAGCCCCGGTGGGTGCGCCGATCTGGTCGTCGATGACGGTGAGGCGCTCGCGCTCCTGGGCCAGACGCAACATCGTTTTGGCGAAGTTGCCGCCGCGTGCGGCGTAGACCCAGCTGGTGCGGAAGATCAGATGGCGGGGGCAGTGGGTGGCAATGAGCTGCTCACCTTCCCATTTGGTAGCACCGTAAACGCTCAGAGGGCCTGTCGCATCAGACTCTGCCCAAGGGGTGCTGCCGCTGCCATCGAACACGTAGTCCGTGGAATAGTGAACCAACAAGGCACCCACACTGTGCGCGGCTTGGGCCAGCGCGGCAGGGGCGAGTGCGTTCAGGGTGCGGGCAAGGTCGGGTTCGCTTTCGGCTTTATCGACAGCCGTGTGGGCGGCGGCGTTGACGATCACGTCGGGTCTGACGCGCTGGACGGTTTCAGTCAAGCCGGCCAGATTGGTGAAGTCGCCGCAGAGTGTGTCGTACGGGGCGTGGGCGGTGCTGTCAAAGTCGAGCGCAATGAGCTCACCCAGAGGTTGCAGGCTGCGCTGGAGTTCCCAGCCGACTTGGCCGCCTTTGCCAAAGAGGAGGATTTTCATGCGCTGATGACCCCGGTTGTGTTCGTGTCACGCTCAGCGTAGTTGGCGCTGACCCAATCTCGGTAGGCGCCGCTTTGGACTTGGGCAACCCAGTCTGCGTGGGCCAAATACCATTCGACGGTTTTACGGATGCCCGTATCAAAGGTCTCCGCAGGTCGCCAACCGAGTTCACGCTCGATCTTGCTCGCGTCGATGGCGTAGCGGCGGTCGTGTCCTGGGCGGTCGGTGACGGTGGTGATTTGGGTGGCGTACCCGGTGCCATCGGCCTTGGGGCGGAGTTCATCAAGCAGCGTACACACGGTGTGGACGATCTCGATGTTGGGTTTTTCGTTCCAGCCGCCTACGTTGTAGGTTTCACCCAAGCGGCCTACCTCCAGCACGCGGCGGATGGCGCTGCAATGGTCTTTGACGTAGAGCCAATCGCGGATTTGCATGCCGTCGCCATACACCGGCAGGGGCTTGCCGGCCAGGGCGTTGACGATCATCAGCGGGATGAGTTTTTCGGGGAAATGGTAGGGGCCGTAGTTGTTGGAACAGTTGGTGGTGAGCACCGGCAGGCCGTAGGTGTGGTGGTAGGCGCGCACCAGATGGTCGCTGGCGGCTTTGCTGGCGGAATAGGGGCTGTTGGGCTCGTAGCGATGGGTTTCGGTGAAGGCCGGGTCGCTTGCGGCCAAAGAGCCGTAAACCTCGTCGGTGGAGACGTGAAGCAGGCGAAAGGCGGCAGCTTGAGGCTCTGGCAGGGCTTTCCAGTAGGCACGCACGGCCTCCAACATGGCGAAGCTGCCAACGATGTTGGTCTGCACGAAGGCTTCGGGGCCGAGGATGGAGCGGTCTACGTGGGATTCGGCGGCGAAGTTGAGGACGGCGCGGGGTTGGTGTGTGCTGAGCAAGCGCGTCCACAAGGCGGTGTCGGCGATATCGCCCTGGACGAAAAGATGTCGGGGGTCCCCTGCGAGGGACGCGAGGTTGGTCAGGTTGCCTGCGTAGGTGAGGCAATCGAGGTTGACCACGGGCTCGTCACTCTGCGCCAGCCAGTCCAAAACAAAATTGCTGCCGATGAAACCCGCGCCACCTGTTACCAAAATCATAGGAACTCCCTTGTGTTAGTTATCACCAAATAGTCACCGTACAGCTACGCTCTGTCCCTTGCCGGTGCCTGCGGTCATGGCGATTTTAGAGGTGCGGGCAAGTGCTTCAGATACCACCAATAACGCCAAAAGGCACCTGCCGTCCACAGCCGCAGCAAACTGGCCACATGCCATGACAAATACCGCCAGCGCAGGTGGCTGTGGCGTTGGGCATCGTGCTGCACCGTGACGGTGTGGCGACGCAGCAGTGCCCAGCCCTTCAAACGGGTGCGTGCGCAAATGTCAAAGTCTTCGCAATACAGGTGAAACCGCTCGTCAAACCCAGCCACTTGCCGGTAGGCAGCAGCGCGAAACAGCATGAACATGCCGGGAAACCACACCGGGGCGGGTGGCGGTGTGCGCTGACTGAAAAACACCTCCCAGGGCGTGATGATGTCGCGCTCTGGCGTGGGCCGTGTGTCTTGCGGCTCTTGCACCCGTGGGGCAATCAAGCCAACGGTCTGCGGTACATCACGCAGCAGCAGGCCCAAAGCATCGCCAGTCAAACCGATATCCGGGTTCAGCACCAGGAACCAGGGGGAATCACAACGCTGAAAAGCCTGGTTGTGGTTGCGGCCAAAGCCCTGAGGAGCGGTGTTGGCGATCACTTCCAGGGGAAACGGCAAAGCCAAGCTGTCAAAAGCGTGCCCTTCAGGGATGTTCACTGTCACGACCACCTTGGCCACAGCGCCCTGGCACAACGCGCCCAGTTGACCCAGCAAGCGCAGCACCCAGTCGCCCTGGCCATGGCTCACAATAGAAACGGTGACTTGGCTCATGGCATTGCGCAACGTGCAGCCAGCACCAGGGACGCCACCTCCGCAAAACCTGCACCCCGCTCAGAGGGCGTGATGTAGCGCGGCAAGTAAGCCAACTCAGACGCAAACCGACGCACATTCGCCACACCCACGCTGTGGGGAAAATGCTGGAACATCAACTGGTCGTTGGTCGAATCGCCCACGTAGACCCAGCGGTGCAGCTCAGCGTCCAGGTCACGCCCCCACAGTTGGCGCACGGCCCAGCGCGCACCCACCAGTTTGTTGTGGTCGCCTAGCCAAGCGTTGATGTGGATGCTGCTGACCGTGGCGTTCATGCCTTCGGACTGCAGCAGGCCCACCACCTGGGCGATGCGTTCAGGTGCAAGCTGTGTAAATTCACTGTGGTCGATGGCGATATCGGTCTCACGGCCCGCACTGTCCCGCGCCAACTGCGCACCGTCCACCTCACGCAGCACACGGGCGGCGACGCGCTGCATGCAGGCGAAGTTACGGGTGCGGGTTTCAGCGTCCTGTTGGTATATTTTTGATAGCACGCCATGCCCATCTGCGTTGCTCTGAGGTGCTTTTTGATCCGAATCAACCGATTTCACCAGCGCCACAGCACCGTTCTCCGCCACGATGGCGTCAACCGGCCAGGTGCAGGCGAAAGGTTCACTCCACCCCACCGGACGGCCCGTGATGGCCACGACGTGCAAGCCTGCAGCTTTCAACTCGGCCAAGGCTTTCAAGGCATCGGGGGTGATGGCACCGTCGGTGGTGAGGGTGTCGTCGATGTCGGTGAAGACGCCGATGATGGGGTGGCGGTCAACCAGCGGCCAAGTGGCTAAGGGCTTCATGCAACGGTTGTTGATGGGGCGTTAACCCGCACTCTGCAAACTCAAACCCGCATGCTCGCGCAGCGGATGAAAGTGAATCTTAGGGAACCGCTCCTGCGCCAACCGCACGTCATACGGCGAGGTACACAGGTAAGCCAGCGTGTTCGCCGCGTCTTGCGCCATGCGCTGGGGGTAGGCGTGGACGAATTCACGCAGCTCTTGCGGTGAGTCGGCGGTGATCCAGCGTGCGCCGGTGTACTGGCAGCTTTCCAGACGCACATCGGCATCGTATTCAGCCTTCAGCCGGTGCTGCACCACTTCAAACTGCAACTGGCCCACAGCCCCCAACAGCATGGCACCGCCCATTTCAGGGCGAAACACCTGGATTGCGCCCTCCTCGCCCAGCTGTGCCAAGCCTTGCTGGAGCTGCTTGGTGCGCAGGGGGTTGCGCAGCAGCACCGTCATGAACAGCTCCGGGGCAAAAAACGGCAGCCCGGTAAACTGCAAGGCGGCACCGTCGGTGATGGTGTCGCCCAACTGCACGCCGCCGTGGGTGGTGAAGCCGATGATGTCGCCCGCAAAGGCTTCCTCGACCGCCTCACGCCGTTGGCTCATGAAGGTCACAACGCTGGTAGGGCGCATTTCTTTGCCGGTACGCTGCACCCGGAGCTTCAGACCAGGGGTGTATTTGCCCGAGGCCATGCGCACAAAGGCGATACGGTCACGGTGGGCAGGGTCCATATTGGCCTGCACTTTGAACACCACACCCGCAAACGCAGTGTCTTCGGGCTGGATGGTTTTGGTGACAGGCTGGCGGTTGACTACAGTGGTGCTGATGCGCGGCTGAGGTGACGGGGCCAGATCGACCAGCGCATCCAGCACTTCCATCACGCCAAAATTGTTCACACCGGAACCGAAAAACACGGGGGTTTGCTTGCCCGCCAGGAAGGCTTCGCGGTCATAGGAGGGCGAAGCACCGGACGCAAGCTCCATGCTTTGCTCAGCGGTTTCAAACTCATGGCCAAAGCGCTTGAGCAGCTCGTCACGGTTGCTCAGGGCAATGGTTTCAAACTCTTGCGGCAGGCGCTCTTTGCCCGAGTCAAACACCGTCATGGTCTGCGTGCGCAGGTTCATGATGCCGCCAAAGGCTTTGCCTTGACCCACAGGCCAGGTCATGGGCACGCAGGGCATACCCAGTTCGCGCTCGATCTCGTCCATGATGTCCAGCGGCTCGCGCACTTCGCGGTCCATCTTGTTGACAAAGGTGATGATGGGGGTGTCGCGCTGGCGGCAGACTTCAATCAGGCGGCGGGTTTGGGCTTCCACGCCGTTGGCTGCGTCGATCACCATCAGCGCCGAATCCACGGCGGTCAGCACGCGGTAGGTGTCTTCGCTGAAGTCTTTGTGGCCAGGGGTGTCAAGCAGGTTGATCACGTGCTCGCGGTAGAGCATTTGCATGACCGAGCTGGCGACCGAGATGCCGCGCTGCTTTTCGATCTCCATCCAGTCACTGGTGGCATGGCGCGTGGCTTTGCGGGCTTTAACGGAACCCGCAATCTGGATCGCGCCCGAGAACAGCAGCAGCTTTTCAGTGAGCGTGGTTTTACCCGCGTCCGGGTGGGAAATGATCGCAAAGGTGCGGCGGCGGCGGGTTTCATCTAGGTAGTTCACGGGGCAAATCTTCTCTGGCGTTAGGGGGTGATTCTACAAAGGCACCTTCAGGCAACAGGGTGCAACAGATCGACCCGCCAGCAGGCCCCAAAGATTGGCGGTAAAATGTTTCTCGTTCCCGAGGAGCGTTGCAGCCCATACATCCATCAGCGGTGTCAGGCGAGGCTCGGGGCCACAGAGCATGTGTTTATTCTTTCTGCTCTGTCTGTTTCAACGGCGCTCACCCACGATGCTTGTGCGGTGAGGCCTGCTTTTTCCCTGCTCTCCTCTGTACTCCCCCGCCCCAAGCTGCGTGGTCATTCAAATGAAATTTTTGGAGCCACCATGAACGCTGCTGTTAAAGCCAAACAACTTGTCAACACCGACTGCGCCATTACCGATCTGGCCTTGGCCGCCTGGGGACGCAAAGAAATCGCTATCGCCGAGACCGAAATGCCCGGCCTGATGGCCATCCGCGAAGAATTCGCCAAAGCACAACCGCTGAAAGGCGCCCGCATCACCGGCAGCCTGCACATGACCATCCAGACGGCGGTGCTGATCGAAACCCTGCAAGCGCTGGGCGCACAAGTGCGTTGGGCCTCGTGCAATATTTTCTCGACACAAGACCACGCTGCGGCGGCCATTGCAGCGTCTGGTACACCTGTGTTCGCGATCAAAGGCGAAACGTTGACCGATTACTGGGATTACACCCACCGCATTTTCGAGTTCGACACCATCGCTGGCCCCACCAAGGGCAGCAAATCTGACGGCCCCAACATGATTCTGGACGACGGTGGCGATGCTACGCTGCTGATGCACCTGGGTGCCCGCGCCGAAAAAGACATCAAAGTCTTGGGCAAAGCGACCAGCGACGAAGAAAAAATCTTGCACGCCGCCATCAAAGCCAAGCTGAAAGTTGACCCCACCTGGTACAGCCGCCGCCTGAAAAACATTATCGGCGTGACTGAAGAAACCACCACGGGCGTGCTGCGCTTGAACGAAATGTCCGCGAACGGCACACTGGCTCTGCGCGCCATCAACGTGAACGATTCCGTCACCAAGAGCAAGTTTGACAACCTCTATGGCTGCCGTGAGTCCCTGGTGGATGGCATCAAACGCGCCACCGATGTGATGATCGCTGGCAAAGTGGCGCTGGTCGCAGGTTACGGTGACGTGGGCAAGGGCTGCGCACAAGCCCTGCTCGCCCTGCGCGCTCAAGTCTGGGTCACAGAGATCGACCCCATCAACGCCCTGCAAGCGGCCATGGAAGGCTTCAAAGTCGTGACGATGGAATACGCCGCTGACAAGGCCGATATTTTCGTGTCTGCCACCGGCAACAAAAACGTCATCACACACGACCATATGGTCGCCATGAAAGACCAGGCGATCGTCTGCAACATCGGTCACTTTGACAACGAAATCGATGTGGCTTCAATTGAAAAATACCAGTGGGAAGAGATCAAGCCCCAGGTTGACCATGTGATTTTCCCGAAAGTGGGTAAAAAGCCTGCCAAGCGCATCATCTTGCTCGCCAAAGGCCGTTTGGTGAACTTGGGTTGCGGCACGGGTCACCCCAGCTTTGTGATGTCGTCCAGCTTTGCCAACCAGACGATTGCACAAATCGAGCTGTTCACCAAGAGCAAAGAGTACAAAGTCGGTCAGGTCTACGTGTTGCCCAAGCATCTGGACGAGAAAGTCGCCCGCCTGCACCTGAAAAAGGTCGGTGCGATGCTGAGCGAGTTGACAACCGAACAGGCCGATTACATTGGCGTGAACAAGAACGGTCCGTACAAAGCAGCAGCGTACCGCTACTAAGACGGCGACGCGTTGTTGAAAACTCGCCTTGAAAGCGGACTTTTTACCGGGTACTGAGTCCGTTTCAAGTTGACAATAATTGCCTTCCGCGTCTGCGGAAGACTGGGGTGGGGGTGGGTCTGCTACGCTCCACCCCGCACAAGACACCCTTATGAAAACCCCTATCAGTTTCGAGTTTTTCCCTCCTAAAACCCCTGAAGGCACAGCCAAACTGCGCACCGTGCGTCAAGCCCTGTACGCGCTGAAGCCCGAGTTCTGCTCGGTCACTTACGGTGCGGGCGGCTCTACCCAAGAAGGCACGTTCACCGCAGTTCAAGAGATTCTGGGCGAAGGCATGGCCGCAGCCAGCCATTTCTCCTGCATTGGCGCCACCAAAGCCCGCGTGCGTGAGCAGCTGCACCAGCTCAAAGCCATGGGTGTCAAGCGGCTGGTCGCGCTGCGTGGCGATCTGCCCAGTGGCTACGGCAGCCCCGGTGAAATCCAGTATTCCAGTGATTTGGTGGCGTTCATCCGCGCGGAGACAGGCAATCACTTCCGCATTGAAGTGGCCTGCTACCCCGAAGTCCATCCGCAGGCCAAGTCACCCGATGCCGATTTGCAAGCCTATGTGGCCAAAGTCAACGCAGGGGCGGATGCAGCCATCACGCAAATGTTCTTCAACAGCGACGCTTACTTTCGCTTTGTAGACGATGCACACAAGCTGGGCATGACGATCCCCGTGGTACCCGGCATCATGCCCATCACCAACAGCAGCGGCCTACTGCGCTTTGCCGACAGCTGCGGCGCTGAGATCCCCCGCTGGATTCGCCTGCGCCTGCAAGCGTTTGGCGATGACACTGAATCCATCAAAGCCTTTGGCCTGGACGTGGTGACCGACTTGTGCGACCAGTTGCGCAACGGCGGTGCACCAGGACTGCACTTTTACACGATGAACCAAAGTGCAGCGACGCTCTCAATTTGTGAGCGCCTTGCGCTTACCTAGATTGCGCATAAGCTCAATTAACGCCATAACATGAGTTATCAACTTGCTTAAACACAACGGACGTGTTGCCGCTGCGCTGCTGGGATTGTGCTGCCTGCTGATGGCATTTGCCGCCCAAGCAACAGACCCCGAGGCAGGCAATGAGGAAACGTCCACGCCCTCACCCGTAACGTTGACAGCACCAGCACCAGAAGAACTGAAAGCTCCGCTCTCGTCGTTTGCCCTGCCAACGCCCTCCTCTCAACCCTGCCCCGTCCAGCCCAATCCCCTGGAGCCCTGCACCGATACGCAAGAAATTGAGCGTGGCCGGGCCTCATGGTATGGCCCTGGTTTCCACGGCAAACGCACGGCCAGCGGCGAGCGTTTTGACATGTACGCACTGACTGCCGCGCATAAAACCCTGCCTTTTGGCACTCACTTGCGGATCCGCAGCCTGCGTAACGGAAACGAAGTGGATGTGCGGGTGAATGACCGTGGCCCCTTCACTCCTGGCAAGATGATTGACCTGAGCCGCGCCGCCGCAGAAGCGATCGGGTTGGTGGATTTAGGCGTCAAAGACGTGGTCATCTCTATTGTCAATCCGGCAGAAACGGCCAGCGCCAAGGCGCTGCTGGCGTCAACACAACCCTCTACGCTAGCGCATCAACACAGCCGATTCAAACCACGGCCAAATGCCGCCCGACCTCTACTCAAAGGAAGCCCAAAAGCGCAACCGGGCAAAGGGGCATACCACACCGCAGTGGTGCAGCAGAAAAAACGTTAGCCGCCCGAATCCGCTGTCCAGCCCTTGCCACGACCGCGACCCAATACGGCCAGCATTTGCGGTAGCGCCTTTTGCATGGCCGCTTTCAAAGTGTGCGGTGGGTTGATGACAAACATGCCGCTGGCAGTCAACCCAGGGCGTGGCGCACGCTCACCCGGTACAGTCACTTCGTCCATCTCGGGGCCTTGGCCGATGTTCAACGTGGTGTGCAGCCAGGGCTTGTTGGCCTGGGTGGCCAAAGTTTTGAGGCGGCGCGGCAAATCATGCGCCTCAGGGCGGGGAATTACCGGGTACCAGACGGCATAGGTGCCAGTGGGAAACCGTTTCAGGCAGTCTTGAATGCTCGTGCTGACACGGGCGTAGTCGGTTTTAACCTCGTAGCTGGGGTCCATCAGCACCAGCGCACGGCGTGAACCGGTGGCCGAAACGGGGGGGGGCAGGTAAGACTTCAAACCTTCAAAACCATCTTTATATTCCACGGCGACTTGCCGCCCGGCTTTGAGTTGGGCAATATTGCCCTCCAGCGCTTTATGGTCGGTAGGGTGCAACTCAAAGAGTTTGAGCTTGTCGCGGGCCTCTTCGCGGAGCAAACTCTGCGTGACAAACGGCGAACCAGGATAGACTTTAAGTTGGCCATTGGCGTTGAAGCCAGCCACCATGTCGATGTAGTCTTGCAGCTTATCAGCTATGTTTTCGATAGCTGGCTTAGCTGACCCAGCGGGCGCAAGCGCTGCAAACAACTTGGCGACACCATCGGTTGCCTCAGCGCCGGTGGTCGAATAATCCCCGTCCAAACGGTACAGGCCCGCCCCGGCATGGGTGTCCACCACGGTCAAGGCCGCGTCTTTTTCGGTGAGGTGTTTGAGGATAGCAATCAGCACTGTGTGCTTGAGCACATCAGCGTGGTTGCCTGCGTGAAAGGCGTGGCGGTAACTGAACATAGTGGGAACATATTAATCGAAATAGGCAAATTCGCAATTATTTGTATAATGGAAGGCTTCGCAGCGCTTTTGTGGCTCCGCGACGAAGACGCAAAAGCGGCGGCATTCATGCCTCGCCCAAAGCAAACTCCTACCTAAGAGACTCCCATCAGAGGAGAACCGACCGTAGAAAAGAGCCCGCCAAACCTTCTTTTCAAAGAAAAAAACTCATGTCAACTTTCAGCGCAAAACCCGCTGACGTGGTGCACGAGTGGTTTGTGATTGACGCGACCGACAAGGTCCTCGGACGAGTAGCCAGCGAAGTTGCTCTCCGTTTACGCGGCAAACACAAGGCCATTTACACGCCTCACGTCGATACCGGTGATTTCATCGTCATCATCAACGCAGCCCAGCTGCGCGTCACGGGCGCCAAGTCCACTGACAAAATTTACTACAGCCACTCGGGCTACCCCGGTGGTATTTCCGCCATCACGTTCCGTGACATGCAAGCCAAGCATCCTGGTCGCGCTTTGGAAAAAGCCGTCAAGGGCATGTTGCCGAAGGGCCCATTGGGCTACGCGATGATCAAGAAGCTCAAGGTGTACGGTGGTGCTGTGCACCCGCACACTGCCCAGCAACCCAAAGTGTTGGAACTCTAAGGAGAGCTTGAGATGATTGGTGAATGGAACAATGGCACAGGCCGCCGCAAGTCTAGCGTCGCCCGCGTGTTTCTGAAAAAAGGCACAGGCAAGATTACCGTTAATGACAAGGACATTCAATCGTTCTTTGGTCGTGCAACGTCAATCATGATCTGCAAACAACCCCTGTTCTTGACGAACCATGTCGAAACTTTCGACATCATGGTCAATGTGCATGGTGGTGGTGAGTCCGGTCAAGCCGGTGCAGTGCGCCACGGTATCACCCGCGCCCTGATCGACTACGACGCAACGCTCAAGCCCGCGCTGTCGCAAGCCGGCTTTGTCACGCGTGACGCGCGTGAAGTGGAACGTAAAAAGGTCGGTTTGCACGGTGCTCGCCGTCGCAAGCAGTTCTCCAAGCGTTAAGCTTGTGTTTTGGCCACTTGCTGGCCAAGGCGACAAAAACCGTCCTTGTGGCGGTTTTTGTCTTTTTGTCTTTGTCATCTCTGAAATTCGGGTTGATCCATGCGCTTTAGACTGCTTCGTCGCCGCCTGACCATCAGCGCTCCCCGCATGGCGGTACGCAGTGCCCTGCCCTGGCCCTTTCGCTGGGCCGTGATCGCTATCGTTCTGGGTTTTTGTGGTGCGATTGGCCTGTGGGCGTTTGAATTTGGCAAAGACATTGCTGGGGTCGACGGCAACGCCAAAGACGAGCTGATCCAACTGCGCGCAGAAGTGCTCCAGCTGCGTACCGAGCGCGATCAGGCCAAGCTTGTGGCCAACACCTCAGGCAGCCAGTTGACGACTGAAAAAACCACGCAAGCCGGATTGGTGAGCCAAGTGCGTAAACTCGAGACCGAAAACCAGGCCTTGCGCGACGATCTGGCGCTGGTTCAGACCCTCATGCCTTTGGCCAACAAAGCCATCAAACGCTGACCTCCCTGCCACACACCTAGCCGCCTCGCCCAACATGTTCAACAGCAAAAAACAACCGCCCATCAAAAGCCTGATTGCCCATTGCACCCAGATCACCGGGAACGTGCATTTCACCGAAGGCTTGCGGGTGGACGGGGAAGTGACAGGTAACCTGATTGCCAACGAAGGCCACACCAGTATTTTGGTGATTTCGGAGACAGCCAAGGTCACGGGCGAGATCCAAGCAGACCACGTCATCATCAACGGCAAAATCGTGGGCCCCGTTCATGCACGCGAGCTCTTGGAATTGCAGCCCAAGGCCCAAATTGAAGGTGACGTGCATTACAAAGCGCTGGAGATGCACCAGGGTGCCACCATTGCAGGCCTGCTGAGGCCCATGCTGCTGGGCGAAGAAAAGCCTGTGCTCACGTTAGCTGCCAGCAACGGCTGATCTGACATGGATATCCCCACACACCCTATTCCCGACAAAATTGCTGTAGTATTCACCGCTAGAAACCTGACTTACCGGAGTGCCCCATGAGTGCCGTTGCTGAACATATCCACACTGACATCCCCGTGCCTATCGTCTTCACAGACAGTGCCGCCGCGAAGGTGGCCGACCTGATCGCTGAAGAAGGCAATCCCGATTTGAAGCTGCGCGTCTTCGTGCAAGGTGGTGGCTGTTCTGGCTTCCAGTACGGCTTTACTTTTGACGAAATCACCAACGAAGACGATACCACCATGACCAAGCACGGCGTGTCGCTGCTGATTGACGCGATGAGCTACCAGTATCTGGTCGGCGCAGAGATTGACTACAAAGAAGACCTGCAAGGTGCACAGTTCGTGATCAAAAATCCGAACGCCACGTCAACCTGCGGCTGCGGCTCCAGCTTTTCGACCTGATCGCCAGGTCTTTAAAGGGCCTGAACAAGGCTTAAGCAGAGGTTAAGCGGGGTAAAGAGCCCCCAAAATACGGGCGCCGCGAGCGCCCGTAACGCTTTTCAGACTGCCTGTTTCTCTGTGCACCATTCGGCGTGCCAGCCATGCGAACGCGGTGGCCTCCACCTCCAGCGGCGGCAAACCCCAATGAGAGGATGAGGCAACGTGGTGCGTTGGCAACTGTGCCTGTAGCCGCTGCATCAGGTAGGTGTTCAAAGCACCGCCACCGCAGACGATCAAAGCAGCAGATTCTGTACAGGTGCATTCATTGCTATTATTTATATAGCTTCGTACGCTTATTGAGCAAGCGCTGGCAGTGAATTCCGTTAACGTAGCCTGCACATCCACAGGCGGTATATTGTGAAAATCAACCAACTGATTGGCCAGCCATGGTGGGTTGAACAAATCGCGACCCGTACTTTTAGGTGGTGCTTTGGCAAAGTAAGGCTCGGTCATCAAGCGGGCCAACAGTGCAGGCACCACTTGCCCGCTGGCCGCCCAGGCACCACCGGCATCAAAGGGCTGACCGGTGTGTTGCTGGCACCAGAAGTCCATCAGTGCATTGCCAGGGCCACAGTCAAAGCCCCATACGCTGCCATCAGCGCCCAGCACGCTCAGGTTGGCAATACCACCAATGTTCAACACCTGCACCATGGCATCCGTGCGGCCAAATACATCCGCATGGAATGCCGGCACCAACGGGGCACCTTGACCGCCTGCCGCGACGTCGCGGCTGCGGAAGTCGGCCACCACATCAATGCCGCACAGTTCAGCCAGCAAGGCGGGGTTGTTCAATTGCAGGGTATAGCCAACGCCATCAAACTCACCTGGGCGATGGCGCACAGTCTGACCATGCGCACCAATGGCCTGCACAGCACTGGCGGGGGTTTGGGTAGTGCGAAGCAAGTCAGTGACAACCTGCGCATAGACACGGGCTAAAGCATTGCCTGCCAAGGCTGCACGGTGCAACTCGTGGTCGCCAGGGGTGTTAAGTGCCATCAGCTCAGCCCTCAAAATGCTAGCAAAAGGTGCTGATAGATGCTGCATTACACGCAGCTTGGATGCTGAAAAATCCACCAGCACGCCGTCCACACCGTCCAGCGAAGTGCCAGACATCAGACCGATGAACAACTCAGACAAAGGCCACTCGCTACACGCTAAGGACGATGTTCGCCTTCAACGGCACATTATTGTGCGCTGGCCTGTTGCAGCGTGGCCGCAGCGCTCAGTTCTTTGCGCATGGTGCCGGCCGCTACGGCAAAAGCTGCTTTGGCCGCAGCAGTCAGGGGAACAGAATCGCTCTGCCGGGCCAATGTCAATGGATCTTGGTGAACCCCATTCACACGGAATTCAAAGTGCAAGTGAGGGCCAGTGGCCCAGCCAGTGGAACCTACATTGCCAATGTTTTGGCCCTGCGTGACCTGCTCGCCACGCCGCACAGCAATGCGGCTCAGGTGGGCATACACGGTGCTATGGTTGTTACGGTGCTTGACGATGACCACATTGCCAAAACCATTTTGGACACCTGCAAAATCGACTTCACCATCGGCCACGGTACGTACCGCTGTGCCGGTAGGTGCCGCATAGTCCACCCCCAAATGTGCTTTCCAGGTGTTCAAAATCGGGTGCAAACGCATACTGAAACCGCTGGTCACGCGAGAGAACTCCAAAGGTGACGCCAAATAGGCGCGGCGCAGGCTCTCACCGTTAGGGTTGTAGTACGCGCCTTTGCTCATACCAGGCTCCTGGAACCACATGGCCTGGTAGGTTTTGCCGTTGTTGATGAACTCGGCAGACAGCACCCGGCCCGCGCGCAGTGGCTCGCCATCGGCTTCCATCGTTTCATAGACCACAGAGAAGCGGTCACCTTTGCGCAACGCACGGTGGAAATCAATGTCGCCTGCAAAAATTTCGGCCAACTGAGTCGCCACCGTATCGGGAATACGGGCATCGTCCGTGGCAGCAAACAACGTAGAGCGGATCGTGCCACTGGCAATGCGGCTGGAGGTGCTGAGTGCAGCAGATTCCACGCGAGAGGTGAAACCGTGCGTGTGGTTTTCAATCACCAGACGCTTAAAACTGCCATCGTCTTCAGGATTCCAACGCACCGACAGCTTGAGCAGCTTGTTGCCGGCAGTTGCCTCTGCTGTCACATTACGGCCAGCACGGCCCAGCAATGTACTGCGGGCTTCCGCACTGGTACGCATGTAGGCAGCAGCTTTAGGGTCATTGATACCTAAACGCTTGAGCAAGCTCTCAAAAGAATCGCTGGAGCGGGTAGTTTCAGTGCGGTAAAGGCTGATGGGCTGACGCTCCAAGGCATCTGCCTGCCACTGCAAGGGCAAAGGCTCAACGGCTTCGAGCACATTGCGCACAGGCAAGTCAGCCGTTTCAGGCACCAAAGACACAACCGCAAAAGCACCACCACCACCGCCCAAAATGAGGGCAGAAAACAACGCTGTAATCTTTTTGGGGTGACGCTGAAAAAGGGACAAAAGCGCTGTCTTAGCGCGAATCAGACCAGTATTCAAAGAATGCTTCTCCGGATTCAAATTAGGTTTAGCGGCAGTTAATGACAACTAGCGACAAATAGCCCGCGCTTCAACCAACTTGGCAGCCGTACAAGGCTAAACCGGGGGGAGCGAAAGACAAACGCTTAAGGTACCGTGCGAGGGGCGAACCTGACAGACCTAAAATCTGCGGATCGCGGGAGGCCAAAGTATAGCGGCACCGTCTTCCAAATTGTGAGAAATTACCCAAAATGACCTCTAGCCCTCCCACCCTGCCCTCCTCCACAGCGACCGTATTTCCCGTGACAGACCGCGTCAAAGAAGCGCTGGCCGTATCCTTGCGTGGCTGTGACGAGTTGATTCCTGAAAACGAGTGGGTCAAAAAACTGGCACGCTCCGAGGCCACGAGCGTGCCACTGCGCATCAAGCTGGGCCTGGACCCTACCGCCCCTGATATCCACATCGGCCACACCGTGGTGTTGAACAAAATGCGTCAGTTGCAAGACTTGGGGCATACGGTGATTTTCTTGATTGGCGACTTCACCAGCACCATTGGCGACCCGTCCGGACGCAACAACACGCGCCCACCCCTGACCCGCGAGCAAATCGAAGCGAACGCCCAAACTTATTACAAACAAGCCTCGCTGGTGCTTGACCCCAGCAAAACCGAAATCCGCTACAACAGCGAATGGAGCGACCCACTGGGTGCGCGCGGCATGATCCAGCTGGCAGCCAAATACACCGTGGCGCGGATGATGGAACGCAATGACTTTCACGACCGCTTCAAATCGGGCGCATCCATCAGCGTGCATGAGTTTTTATACCCGCTTATGCAAGGCTATGACAGCGTGGCCCTCAAGAGCGACCTGGAACTGGGAGGCACAGACCAGAAATTCAACTTGTTGGTAGGTCGCCACTTGCAACAAGAGTACGGCCAGGAACCCCAGTGCATCCTGACCATGCCGCTGCTTGAAGGCCTGGACGGCGTGGACAAGATGTCCAAAAGCAAAAACAACTACATCGGCATCTCTGAACCTGCGAACACCATGTTCGCCAAGGTGCTGTCGATCAGCGACGAGCTGATGTGGCGCTGGTTCACCCTGCTGTCCTTCCAAAGCGAGGCCCAAATCGCCACACTGCGCGCCGAAACAGCCGCAGGCCGCAACCCCAAAGACGCCAAAGTGATGCTCGCCAAAGAAATCACCGCCCGCTTCCACAGCCCCGCTGCCGCCGATGCCGCAGAACAGGACTTTACCAACCGCTCGCAGGGTGGCATACCCGATGTGATTGATGAAATCACCCTGAGTGGTGCACCGCTGGGCATTGGTCAGTTGCTCAAGCAAGCAGGGCTGGCCGCGTCTACAGGTGAAGCCAACCGCTTGATCGACGGCCGAGGTGTACGCCTCGATTCCAGCGTGATCGAAGACAAGGCACTCAAGCTGGCAGCAGGCACCTACGTGGTACAAGTGGGTAAGCGCAAGTTCGCCCGGGTGACCTTGAACTGACCACTGCGCCTCACTGCGCCACGGCCAAACGCGTGGCAGCTATTTGCAGCAAGCCGTCAAAAATCAGACTTTCTACCAGCTCAAAGTTCACAGACATGTTGGGCGCCATCTTCCAACCGGCCCCACCGGTCATGAAGCACACGGGCTCGGTGCCGCAGTGGCGCCGAACATGCTGGATCATGCGCTCTACGGCACCCGCAATGGCATAGGTACCGCCGCTGGTCAGTGCATCGCTGGTATTGGTAGGAAATTCACTGACCTCGCCAGTCGGAACATGCAAGCCTGCAGTACCGCCGACCAGCGCTTGCAGCATGATCCCGTGCCCAGGCAAGATCAATCCCCCCAGAAACTTGCCTGATGCGTCCACAGCGTCTACAGTAACGGCCGTGCCAACCATCACGACCACCATGGGACTGGGGTGAGGCCGACCTTGCGCGTCACACGACGCCTTGGCGAGCATGCGATGGCGCGCACCTATCATCGCAATCCAGCGGTCTGAACCGAGGCGTGTAGGGTGGTCATAGCCGTTGATCAGACCGGCTTCAGCGGTACTGGACATGGCCCAGCGCGGCTCTATGTCCCAAATCTCCATTTGCTCCTGCACCCGCCGCTTCACCGCGTCTCCCGCTACAAAGCAACCTAGCATGTAACTGGGCTCGGGTAACGCAGCCCATTCGCCTTCGGCCAGCTTGTCAATATTTTCCAAAAACACAGCGCCATGCGAAAGCTGCTGCGCATTGCGGTGCGGACGGTCGTATAGCGCCCATTTCAAACGGGTATTGCCAACATCAATGGCCAAAAAAGTCATGGGTATCCCCTCGTAATTTTGTCTCCACCGCCATTGTGCCCTTGGGCACGGCTTGCCAATTACGTGTTTACCGACATGAAGTGAACGTATGAACCGGGTTGCCAGCCAGCTTGTACACGTGCAAACAAGTTTCTCGGCTGTCATCCACCTGCACCTGCAGGGCTGGTGTAATGCCGAACACAGCAAAGCTGTTGCTCACCAGCAAAGCACCTGGCTTCACCTCCGCACACGCCTTATCCCACAAGCGAGTCATCGGCACAGGGGATAAAAATGCGTAGACCACGTCGTAATCGGCCAAGCTGTGTTCCCAAAAACTGCCATAGCCAATATACAGATTCGGCAAACGCAAGCCCCACAACCAGGCCCAAGCCCAAGTCAGCGGCGCATGTTCCAGGCCAACAAACTGGCAATCAGCTCGGGTGCGCGCCAACTGTCGCAGCAAGCGACCATCGCCACAACCCAAATCGATCAGGCGGCAAGGTGTGGCAGGCAGCAGCTTGGCCAGCCTCTGGGCCGTGCTAGCGTTGCTCATGTACAACGGCACACGGCTCGCGTCGGTACGCCAAAATACCAGCAGCAGCACAACAAAACCAAACAACCAAGCCCAGGGCGGCCAGCCTAAGCCCAACGCCAATACAGCCAGCGGCGCAAACAGAAATGAGATCAACCACCACCAACGTGGCAAGCGCAGCACAGCTGCCACCAGCGCAGCACACAAGCCATGCAGCAATGCCAGCAGCAGCGCAGACACAGGTGATGATGGGGCCAGCCACACCATGCAACCCGCCACGACCAGACCCGCAACCCCTTGAGCCAGAGCCGCGTAGCGCAAAGGCGCTGCTGCGGTGCTGGCATACTTTATCGGCATCTGAGCGCCTGCATCGGTTTCTAAAGGTTGAGTCGTTGTTACTTTCACTGCATTCCCATCAACAAACTTCAAGCACGTTCACTTGAAGTTGTACGCCTTACATTCGATTACAAACACCTGATGCCTGTGTATGACAATGGCCATATGTCTAACCTGACAAATATCACTATGATCGCCCTTCAAGCATTTTCAAATTTGAAACATGGAACGTGTGACAGCCTTCAAGTCTGAGACGGCGTCAGCATCTGCGCCAGTGCCGCGCATGGTTCAAACGATTATCGGCAACATCTTGGCATGGCTGGGAATATGGGTGATTCCCTCGGTCGTTGTAGTTGCATTTGGTGTGCTTATCTGGCAAAACTCTACCAACAGCACCCAAGAAGGCACCCCGCTGCCGATTGCGGTGTGGGAAAGCGACGGCTTACAGGCGATAACCCATCCGAGTGAGGTGCAGACACAGTTGGCCCGTGCACCTGTCACGCCCTACACAGACACCCAATTGTCCACCCGCGAATACTGGTTCTCAGTGACGGCATCGGCCCCCAAAATTGATCAGCCCTGGGCGATTGATTTCCCCTCTCGCCACGCTACAAACCTTACATGCTGGGATCGTGCTACCAACACGCTGCTGGGGACCTCCAACAGGAGCAGCGCCAAGGGGCAACTTACCAAGAGCCGCGCGGGGTTTGCGATGCAGTTTGGCCCTGCACAAGCACAGATAGCCTTGGTTTGTAGCGGAGAGTTTGAGGGACCAGCGCGCATAGCGGCAAGCGTCTGGCACACCAGTGATTTAGATTCAGCTGAGTTGGCCTACAAGAGAACTGGTGGACTCATTGATGGCGGCATTGGTGTGCTGGCTGTTTTTATGTTGCTGACTGCTTTGGTTAACCGCAGCGCACTGTATTGGGTATTTTTTGGCTGGCTGGCCTTGAGCCTTCGAATGGCCGCATTGTCAGCAGGCACTGATTTTGAGGTACTGGGTGTGGGCATTACCCCAAGTCTTCTGGTACCCATAAGGCAGTGGACAGTAGGTTTGTATTACGCCATGGCCATCACACTGTTCAGCCAATTATTTAAAGAAGATTTGGCTGAGATCAAAAGCACATGGTTACTCACACTGCAACAAGTGAGTGCGCTGGCTATTCTCCCTGTATGTGCTTTCATGTCATTCAAAAGTACCTTACCTATTTTGTGGGTAGGTACAGTGATCGGTGTTTGCGTGATGGTGTTCTATTTGGTACAAATACTCTACCGTCGAACCTCAAGGGTTGCTGTTTGGTATGCCGCGTCAATTGCCGTGTCTTGGATCGCGAGTTTGAGCGAAGTGATTGCCGCGTCAACAGGAGTACGTAATGTGCTTGGGGGGTTGAACAGCGTGACCGCTGCGATTGCATCAGCCCTTTTTGCATCTCTTGCTGTCGCAGAACACATCAGAAGCGACCGGCTAACCAAACTGGAGGTGCAAAAAAACCTTAAGACAGCCTATGAAGACTCACCGATTGGCCTGTTCACGCTGAGAGGTGATGGCCTGATTGTCAAATACAACCCCGTTTTCAGCGCCATGCTGGAAGGGTTTGACCTGAGTGGCATACCGTCCATATCCAGTGTGTTTGAAACTAACGTTCAACGCGAAATCGACGCGATGCGAGAGTCTGACAACCGCACTACCATTGAGCTGCAAACCCGTACCCATGCCGCAGATACATCGTATGACGCTGACCGGTGGTTCGCGATCAAGGCCTCAACCACCGACGGCGACTTTGTGGAAGGGTCATTGCAAGACATCACAGACAAAGTGCGGGCCATGGACCGGTTGGAATTTTTGGCCAACCATGACCCGCTGACCGATTGCCTGAATTTACGTGGTATTGCAATGCGGGTGGAAGAAGCCGCCCAGCAACCCACCGCACTGGCCTATTTCGATCTGGACCGTTTCAAAGTCATCAATGATCTCTATGGACACACCGCCGGAGATGAAGTGCTTCGGCAGGTGTGCGAGCGTATGAAAAGCCAGCTTGAGCCTGAAGATTTACTGGCACGCGTAGGGGGAGACGAGTTTGTGGTGGCCTTCCCCAGCGCCACAATGAGCGAGGCAGCGCTTCGCTGCAACAATCTGGTCGCACTGATTTCCAGCAGCCCCTATGTGATCGATACCCAAAGCTTCGTGCTCAGCGTATCTGGCGGATTGGTTGAAACTGCCAGTTTTGGCGCAACTACGATCAAAGAACTGGTGTCCACTGCAGACACCGTGTGCTGTATGGCGAAAAAACACCCCTCTGAACGCCTGCGGGTGGTCGAACGCGGGGCCTCTTTTTTCAAGCACCACAAGGAAGAACTGGAAATCATCAGCAGTCTGGAGCGCGGCATTGCACCCGAGGGCTTGTACCTGGTGATGCAGCCAGAAATGTCGCTATCCGCACCCTTTGATTCCCTGAATTTTGAGGTACTGCTGCGGCTGCGCAAATCCAATGGCGACGAAGTCCCCGCCAACGTCATCATTGAAGCTGCTGAAGCACATGGCAAAAGCGCCATCATTGACCGCTGGGTGGTCACCACCATCATCGCGTGGTTGGAAACCCATGCCCACCAGCTGCCCAACACCCAGTTTGTTGGCGTCAATCTTTCGGGGGGGTCACTGAACAACGAGACGTTTGTCGAAGAACTGTTCGCTCTGTTTGAAAAGCACAAAGCCGCTTTGTCACTGATCTGCCTGGAGATCACAGAAACGGTCGCCCTGACTGACATTCAAAACATGCAAAAGTTCATCGACCGCGCGCGCGCCATCGGCGCCAAAGTAGGCATTGATGACTTTGGCGCAGGTTATTCGTCTTTTGGTTACCTCAAAAACCTGTCGGTGGATGCACTCAAACTTGACGGCTCTCTGGTCAAAGGTTGCGCCAATAACCCAGCGAGCACCGCAATCATCAATGCCCTTGGAGGTTTAGTGAAAAACCTGGGCCTGAAATCCATTGGGGAATTTGCCGAAGACCTGCCGACCATACAGGTACTGGCGCTGGCAGGCATTGACTATGCACAGGGTTGGGGCATCAGCAAAGCTGTGATGCCCGAGCGCATTTTGGCAGCACGGTCTTGCGTGGACTTGATTGAAGACCCCGCCGTGGTGGCATTTGCCAGGCAATTACAGGCACACACATTCCAGACTCCAACACTCTTGTTTGAGCATTTTACTTACGTAGACACCCAAAACCCCCTGCACTGATAGGCGTCAGGCAGCCATCGCCATCCCCCCCAGCGAGGGCCAAGAGTTGGAGAACATCGGTGAGAAGACTTTGGTGGGGGCCTTCAGCGCAGCAGGTGCAGTTACCGGGCAATCCCACTCAAAGTTCAGGTTTCTAGCACCCGATAAGTCAATATCAGGGTGATCCGTTTCAAAGAAAAATCCGTATAAGGATTGTCCCTTTTCAGCCCAGAGCGGCTTGACTTGGTCTGGCGCCAAACTCATCACCCGGTGCGGCACCCCACCCGCATGCGACATCGGGTAATAAGCCCCTGGTTCGTTCACATCCTTGAACAGCAGCGCATCGTAAATACGGTCAACCGGCCGACGACCAGCTGCCAGCATCCAATCTACTTTTTGCTGCAAGCAATATAAATGCAGCGCCTTGAACAACGCACTGCGCACCACGGAAGAGCTCACGCCGCCAGCAATACTCAGGCGTGTCGTCTCAACCATGCGTGCGCCATTGAAGCGTCCGGAAAGCTGCATAGACGCTTGCAGGGGCAGCGACTTGTGGACATTGGCATGGGTGCGCAGGGTACCCAGAGCGGTGCCATCCAACTTGGAGATAGCGACAAAAACTTCGCAGCCACTCTCAAAATCTGATACTTCAGGCTGCTCCAGTTGCGAGGCAAAGGCGGGCATGTGCCGACCATAAGCTGCCGCGCGCAACGCCGTCACTTTGCCTAAATTATGGTTGGACGCAATTTCAATCCTAAACGGCAGTCGTTCCGTTGTACGCCCCATGCTCAAGTCCTGATGTGGTTTGTTCATGCTAATTCCAGTGTTGGTGGTGGACAAAGAATAGGCCACTCGGGGAAAACCCCATACCTTGAAAAAACCAGCTTAAACCGTACTTATTGCCGCATCAAATCTAAAAAAATCTGCAAACAAACCCGGGACAAACTGCTATATCAAACGCAAATTAAGGGGTAGGGCCCGCTAACTTGTACGCAGCAAGCGCCATCACCTTTGCGCTGTCTTCCAGCGCCTGAATGCCCACGTACTCGTCTGGCTGGTGTGCCAAATCCAGAATACCGGGGCCGTAAGCAATGCAATCGCGCAACTTACCTGTACGCACAATGTGCTTTTGGTCGTAGGTACCCGGGCTGGAGATGTAACTCGGCTCTCGTCCCAGCACGCGAGCGATAGCTCGGGCTGTGGCGTCCACCACAGGCGCATCCTGCGGTGTAGCCGTAGGCACAAAGCTCATGATGTCGCGCACGCCAAAATCAAAGCCAGGCCGGGTGGCCTTCAGCTCTTGCAGCATGCCGATGATTTCTTGCTTCACGGCGTCCAGGTTTTCCTCGGCAATAAAGCGCCGGTCCAGCACGGCACGGCAGCTGTGGGCAACCACTGGCGCGGGCAAATCACCTGAGGGACGGCCCTGCTCATCCGTGCTGTAGCGCTGCTCCACCTGCCCGCCATGGAGGCTGTTGATGTTGAGCGTGCTGACCCGTGCACCGGGCGGCTCCACAGGCTCAGCAGTGTGGCGCTGCGCCAGACGCGGCACCAGCTGGGTTTCCAGCAGATGCACAAACGCGCTCATGTGGTTGATGGCGCTGTCGCCCAAAAATGGCATTGAACCATGGGCGATACGGCCTTTAGTTTCCACCTCGGCCCACCACACGCCCCGGTGGCCCAGGCAAATGCGGTCTACGCCCAAAGGCTCAGGAATGATGACGTGGTGAACGCGTGGTTTGCTGAAATAACCCAAGCTGGCCAAGTAACCCACACCGCCAAAGCCACCGGATTCTTCGTCCACCGTGCCACTGATTTCCAGAGCACCGGGCAAGTCAAAGCCCATCTCAATCAGCGTCTCGCAAGCAATCACGCTGGCCGCTAAACCGCCCTTCATGTCGCAAGTACCACGCCCGTAAATTTTGCCGTCTTTGACCTCGCCACCAAAAGGCGCCATCGTCCAGCCTGACCCCACCTCCACCACGTCGATGTGGCTGTTGAAGTGAACGCACTCCCCACCCCCGCTTGCGCCCCCTTTGCCTGCGTAGCGCGCCACCACATTGGTACGCGGGTAGCGGTCGCTGTCGCCCGGTGCGCCCAGAGCACGGATGTACTCAACCGCAAAGCCTCGCTTTTGGAGACGCTCACCCAAGAAGCGGGCACAGGCCTCGTAGGCGTCCCCTGGAGGGTTGATGGTCGGGATACGTACTAAATCTTGCGTCAAAGCGATGAGCTCATCGCGCTTGGCTTCGATGCGCTGGAGCAAGGTGTCGGTGTTCAAAGTGGCCATGGGATTCCAGCAAGCGTGAAGGGATGAAAAGACAGAAAGAGCCCGAGAAGAGGCGTCAGCCTTGGCGCCACGGCAAACCCTGAAAGCGCCACCCTCCTTTAAGCCCCCGGTGCGCATGGGTATCGGCATCGCCCTCAAAGCCTTCGAGAATGTTGTAGGCCTCAAGACCCAGTTCGGTGGCACGTTTGGCGGCGGCAATCGAACGCACGCCACTGCGGCAAAGCAACACGGCTTTTTTACCCGCATGGTCACCTTGCAAAGCCGCTCTCAGGCCCTCGTCAAAGCCCGCATTCATTGCCATGCCGGGCCACTGTTTCCAGGCCAGCGGCACCGCACCAGGAACGAAGCCAACCCACTCACGCTCAGCATCGGAGCGCACGTCGATCAGCACCGCCTTGCCGCTTTGCCACCACTGATGGGCAAGTTGGGGGGATATGTCACCGGCATAGCCCGCAGCGGGTCGCGGGTCTGCATCCTGAGCGTCATGGCGCAGGCCTGAATTCTGGTTGGCGGGCACGGCCTCTGCAAGGCGCTTGGGTTGGGGGAGGTTCAGGTTGTTCATGGTCATCACAAATTCTGCCAGTGTCTTGCCTGCAATGCGGACATTCGTTGTCTTCTCTGCGCCAATGCAGCTGTGGGTACGGCCTTGGTAATCATGGCCGGGCCACACCAGGGTGTCGTCGGGCAAGGTAAACAGCAGCTGGGTGATGCTGTCGTACAGCGCCTGCGCGCTGCCGGATTGAAAATCGGTGCGGCCACAACCGTTGATGAGCAACGTGTCGCCTGTGAACACCTGCGCACGGTTACGCCACACAAAGCTCATGCTGCCCGCCGTATGACCTGGCGTGTGCAACACCTCCAGCTGCTCAAGCCCAAACGTCAGCACATCACCATGCACCAACTGTACCGCCGCAGAAGCAATGCCGCAGCCTTGTGGCACCGCCTTTCCGGCACCGGTGTGTTCGGCCAACAGCCCGGCGCTGGTGATGTGGTCAGCATGGGCATGGGTTTCCACCGCCCACAGCAGCGTTAAGCCCTGCTGGCGCAAGACGGCCAGATCGCGCTCCAGGTGCGCGTCCACCGGGTCAATGATGAGGGCCTCACGGCTGGCTGCATCGAACAGGATGTAGGTGTAGGTGCTGGACACAGGGTCAAACAACTGAAGGGGAAGCACAGGAAAAACAGTGGACATGGCAGCAGGGACTCCAGGGTTTCATGCAAATTTGGTCAACATCTCAGCCACCTTGCCTGCTGGAACCTGGCCGCTTTCGATCATGCACGCCACCATGGCGAAGAAGGACTTGTCCAGTGCTTTGCGCGAAGCCGTCAGTTGCTGGGCAATTTTTTCGCAATCAGCCTCCTCGTCTATCAGCCGCTGAACGCCGCGCAGCTGGCCTTCAACACGGGCCAGACGGGTGCACAGTGCCTTTTTTTTGGCAGGATCGGTGAGATGGGGCATAACAGCATGGATTAAAAAACAAACCAAAGAATACCCCATGGGGTATATTTATGCCATAGAAATCTTGAAAATTGGAAAACAGCGATGACCCACTTTCACCCTTACCTACAAGCACTGGGCGGTGGCGTTTTGATCGGCCTCGCCAGCTGGTTGCTGCTGGCCTCGCTGGGGCGTGTCACCGGGATCAGTGGCATTGCGGCAGGTGCGTTGTTCCCAGGGAAAGACGGCTCCACAGAAGACCGGTCCTGGCGCTGGGCTTTTTTGGCAGGGCTGGTCGTGATGGGGGGCATAGCAACCCTTTGGCTACAGCCACCAGCGAACACCAGCCAGCCCTGGGGCACTTTGGCGCTGGCTGGTTTGCTCGTGGGCTTCGGCACAGTGATGGGTTCAGGCTGTACCAGCGGCCACGGCGTGTGCGGGCTAGGGAGGCGCTCGCTGCGCTCTTTGGTGGCAACAGTGACCTTCATGGGCACAGGATTCGCTACCGTATTCATAGCTAAGTATGCCCACCTGTAAAGCACAAAATGCAATGCAGCAGGGCAATACAACAGATCAACACCATGGAAATCTCATGAAAAACATCAAACAATTGACTGTGGCCGCTTTGGCTGGGGCAGTGTTCGGCTTGGGTCTGGTGGTGTCCGGTATGACACAACCAGCCAAAGTCATCGCCTTTTTGAACCTGGGCGGCATCTTCGATGCAGCGCGTTTTGGCGCATGGGATGCATCTCTGGCGTTTGTGATGGGTGGTGCAGTTGGCGTCACACTGCTGGCCTTCGCCATCACGCCCGCCACAGCCGCCAAGCCTTCACGCAAGCCGTGGCTGGCCGCCACCTTTCAGCTGCCCACGCGGCAAGACATTGACGCCAAACTGCTGCTGGGTGCTGCGCTGTTCGGCGTAGGCTGGGGCTTGGGTGGCTACTGCCCTGGGCCCGCGCTGGCAACGGTTTCAACGGGGGGCATGGACGCTCTTATTTTTGTAGCTGCTCTTGCTTTAGGGATCGGGATTGCAAAGCGATTTACGATCTGAAATCGCATCTACCCCGCCACCTTGCGCAAGTAATCCGCCAAGGTCTTCCCGACCTCCATGCGGAACGACAACGCCAGCACCTCCAGGCTTTTGATACGGTCGAGGCGAAAGCTGCGGAAATCGTCCCGTTCATCGCACCACGCCACCAAAGTCCATACCCGACCCCAGTAGAAACAACCCAGCGGACGCACTGTGCGGTGCGTGATGGACTCTTTCACATCGGTGTAGTGCAAGCCCACTTTGCGCCGCGCCCCTGTCGCTTCCCGCAAGAGGTGCAGGCTGTCTCGCACTAACGCACTCAGGCCGTGAAAGTGGGCGGGAGCGGTATAAAGCGTCAAACTCTCAGCGGCCACCCTTGCGGGCGCAGGCAACACGGACAACATCTTGCCCAACGCACCCTCAGCCGCTAGCGCCAACCCTGCATCCAGCCACGGCTGCGAGAGGCGCACGGCGGCCACCAGCGCCTTGGCCTCTTCGGCGCTGAACATCAGGGGTGGCAGCTCGAAACCTGCCCCCAGCCGGTAACCCACACCCGCCTCGCCCTCGATCGGCACGCCTTGGCGCATCAAATCAGCCACATCGCGGTAAACCGTGCGCTCAGAAACTTCCAGCCGCTCCGCTAAAAAAGCGGCAGTGGACAAGCGCCGCCCGCGAATCAACTGGACGAGGTGGAACAGGCGATCAGCGCGGCGCATGGAAGACAGTGAAAGTCATAGAGATCAATTTGGGCTTCATGCGCTTATTCAATGGGCATAGGTAGCTATCAAAAATGAAGTAATTTCCGCGAAGCCTGCATCGCGTCTGCGATCAGGCCCATATCGTGGTCGCTGATATCAAACAGGCCAAAGCGGAATTTATACCCCCACCGCTGAGGGGACTCCACAAACTCGAACTGCGACACCAGCGGCAGAATGGAAACCTCCTGGGCCTCCAAGTACTGCACATCTTTGCGAAACGGGATAAAGCCACCGCCCATGTCAAATTCATACGGGTCCCCCGGTAAGACTAACCCCAAGGACACAAAGCACTGCAACTTGTCTTTTCCACCCATGGTCACGGTCGGGGCGTAATAGGCCACCCTGTCACCTGGCCTGACGCGCTTGAGTGGCGCGGCTTTACCGTGGCAGACCTGCATGTAGCCAGGGCCGTCCGACGGTGCGCAACCGCGCCGGGCATGGGTGGCGCAGGCCACAGCAATCCAGTTTTTTCTTGAGGAGATCATGGAGGGCTTTCCGGTATGCGTGGCAGCTTACGCCAGCGCGTGCAACCCAACCCGGTTGCCATCCAGGTCTTGCACGTGGGCGAAAAATCCCATGCCCGGTGGCAGGGCTGTCTTGGGTTTGAGCACGCTGGCACCTGCTGCTGTAGCGCGTGCCACGGCGGCATCCAGGCTTGGGCCACAGTTCAGATAGACCACGGTGCCCTGGGTGGAGGGTGGCTGCGTGTCATGGCCACTTTGCAGGCAGCCTTTGGCACCCTCGCCTTCCGACGGAAAAATCGCCAGGGGGTAAACCTTGTCGCCCATTGGGAACATCTGGCGTTGCAGGGGTTGACCGATCACAGCTTCGTAAAACTGCTGGGCGCGGTCGATGTCGGCGACGGGGATTTCGAACCAGCTGATGGCGTTGGTGTGTGCGTTGGCAGATGACATGGTGGAGTCCTTTCAAATGTGTTGATGAAGACGCTATGGTGCGCCCCTGCTGCTGACAGCGTGGTGTCAGCAGAGTGCGGCATCCTCACATTTTGATTGACGTTAACGTAAACGTCACTTAATCTCGCAACTCACCTTACACATTCTTCTAAGCCTCCCGGAGACAAGCCCCGCCATGACAAATCTTTCCGCCGACTACAAAGCCCTGGCCAACTACCGCCCCACGCATAAGGTGCGCTTCGTCACCGCCGCCAGCCTGTTCGACGGCCACGATGCAGCCATCAACATCATGCGGCGCATTCTGCAAAGCATGGGCACCGAGGTGATTCACCTGGGCCACAACCGCAGCGTGGACGAAGTGGTCACGGCTGCCCTGCAAGAAGACGTGCAAGGCATCGCCATCAGCAGCTATCAGGGCGGGCATGTCGAGTACTTCAAGTACATGGTCGATCTGCTGCGTGAGCGCGGTGGCGCCCACATCCAGGTGTTCGGCGGTGGCGGTGGCGTGATCGTGCCCGACGAAATCCGCGAACTGCACGCCTATGGCGTCTCCCGCATCTTCAGCCCCGAAGACGGACAACGCATGGGCTTGCAAGGGATGATTGGCGAGATGGTGATGCGCTGTGATAAGGATTTGACGGGCTATGCCTCACCCAACCTCACCGCCATCCAAGGCCACAGCGAAGCCGCATGGCGGGCGCTGGCCCAACTCATCACCGCACTGGAAAATGGGCAAGAAAACAAGCCTTTACAGCTTGACCTGCAAGCACAAGCAGCTACCAAAAAGATACCGGTATTGGGCATCACGGGCACCGGCGGTGCGGGCAAATCGTCGCTGACCGATGAGCTCATCCGCCGCCTGCGTTTGGACCAAAACGACAGCCTGCGCGTCGCCGTGATTTCGATTGACCCCAGCCGCCGCAAATCGGGCGGTGCGCTGTTGGGTGACCGTATCCGCATGAACGCTATCAGCCCTTGGACAAGCAGTGCCACCCACACAGGCCAACGCGTCTTCATGCGCTCACTCGCCACCCGCGATTTCGGATCGGAGATCAGCGCTTGTCTCCCTGATGTGATTGCCGCCTGCAAAGTGGCTGGTTTCGACCTCATCATCGTGGAAACCTCGGGCATTGGCCAAGGTGACGCCGCCATCGTGCCGCATGTGGACGTGCCGCTCTACGTGATGACACCCGAGTTCGGCGCCGCCAGCCAGCTTGAAAAAATCGACATGCTGGACTTCGCCGAGTTTGTTGCCATCAACAAATTTGACCGCAAAGGCTCGCTCGATGCGCTGCGGGACGTGGCCAAGCAGGTGCAGCGCAACCAGGAAGCCTGGACGACACCGATGGAAAAGATGCCTGTCTTTGGCACCATGGCAGCACGCTTCAATGACGACGGCGTCACCGCGCTTTACCAAGCACTTAAAGTCCGTCTGGGCGCTTTGGGCCTGGCGCTCAATGACAGTGGCACCCTGCCCCATATCCCCGGCGTGCGCCACAGCACCAACCAAACCCCAGTGGTGCCCGCCGCCCGCACCCGCTATTTGGCCGAGATCAGCGACACCGTGCGCGGCTACAAAAAGCGAGCCCGTGCGCAGGCCCAACTCGCCCGCGAGGTCCAGCAATTGAGCGCCACCGCCACCATGCTGCGTGCCGACAAACCCGATCGCACCCGTGCCGCCGAAGCCGTGGACGACCTTGTCCTCCAGCGCAACCAGCATCTGGGTGCCGCAGAGCGCAAGCTCATCGCCCAATGGCCCGAGATGCAAGCGGCCTACGCGGGCGATGAGTACGTGGTCAAAATCCGTGACAAAGAAATCCGCACCGCGCTGACCACCAAATCCTTAAGCGGCACCACCATCCGCAAAGTGGCCCTGCCCACCTATGAAGATCACGGCGAAATCCTCAAGTGGTTGATGCTTGATAACGTGCCCGGCAGCTACCCCTACACCGCAGGAACCTTCGCTTTCAAGCGTGAAGGCGAAGACCCCACCCGCATGTTCGCGGGGGAAGGCGATGCATTCCGCACCAACACCCGGTTCAAATTGCTCAGCGCTGGCATGGCCGCCAAGCGCCTCAGCACCGCGTTCGATTCAGTCACCCTCTACGGCAATGACCCGGCGGTGCGCCCCGACATTTACGGCAAAGTGGGGAACAGCGGTGTCAGCATTGCCACGTTAGACGACATGAAGGTGCTGTACGGTGGGTTTGATTTGTGCAACCCTAGCACGTCGGTGTCAATGACCATCAACGGCCCGGCACCAAGCATCCTGGCGATGTTCATGAACACCGCCATCGACCAGAACCTGGACAAATTCAAAGTCGACAATGGCCGGGACCCCACAGCCACCGAAGCCCAAAAAATCCGCGAATGGGTGCTCGAAAACGTGCGTGGCACCGTGCAAGCCGACATCCTGAAAGAAGACCAAGGTCAAAACACCTGCATCTTCAGCACCGAGTTCAGCCTGAAGGTGATGGGCGACATCGCCAGCTATTTTGTCCACAACCGGGTGCGCAATTTCTACTCGGTCAGCATCAGCGGCTACCACATCGCCGAAGCCGGGGCCAACCCGATCAGCCAACTGGCCTTCACGCTCAGCAATGGCTTCACCTTCGTGGAAGCCTACCTCGCGCGCGGGATGCACATCGACGACTTCGCCCCAAACCTGAGTTTCTTCTTCAGCAACGGCATGGACCCCGAATACACCGTGATGGGCCGCGTGGCACGCCGCATCTGGGCCGTAGCGATGAAGGAGAAGTACGGTGCTAACGAGCGCAGCCAAAAGCTGAAATACCACATCCAGACCAGTGGCCGCAGCCTGCACGCGCAGGAAATTCAGTTCAACGACATCCGCACCACGCTGCAAGCGCTGATTGCGATTTACGACAACTGCAACAGCCTGCACACCAACGCCTTCGACGAAGCCATCACCACACCCACCGAAGACAGCGTACGCCGTGCGATGGCGATCCAGCTCATCATCAACCGCGAATGGGGCTTGGCGAAAAACGAAAATCCCTCACAAGGCGCGTTCATCATCGAAGAGCTGACGGAGCTGCTGGAAGAAGCTGTGCTGCTGGAGTTCGAGCGTATCGCCGAGCGCGGTGGCGTGCTGGGGGCCATGGAAACCGGCTACCAGCGCGGCCGCATCCAGGACGAATCCATGCACTACGAGATGCTGAAACACACCGGCGAGCTGCCCATCATCGGCGTGAACACCTTCCGCAACCCGCATGGCGATGCCGTGATGGACAAGCTGGAACTGGCCCGCTCCACCGATGAGGAAAAACAAAACCAGCTCAAGCGATTGGGTGAATTCCATGCCCAGAACACTACCCAAGCCCCTCAGATGCTGCAAAAATTGCAGCAAGCAGTGATCGACAACGGCAACGTGTTCGAGGTGCTGATGGACGCGGTGCGCGTGTGCTCGCTGGGGCAGATCACGAATGCGCTGTTTGAGGTGGGGGGGCAGTACCGGCGCAACATGTGACGGTGTTCGGGGCAGCCTTCACCAAGGCAGCGCCTGCCCCGCGTAATCCCAAAACTTTCCCGTACCCTCAGCCCCAAGCCCCTCTAGCACCCCCAACAACTCCCGCGCCGCCACATCTGGCGCGCGCACGTTCAGGCCCGTCTTCGCAAACGGTTGCGACAGCGCGGAGTCCACCGTGCCGGGGTGCAGTGCTATGCACAGGCTGTCCTTGTTGCGCCTTGTCAGCTCAATCGCTGCGGTCCTGACAAACTGGTTCAGTGCGGCCTTGGACGCCCGGTAGCCATACCAGCCGCCCAGTGCGTTGTCGCCAATGCTGCCGACTTTGGCGGACAAAAAGCCTACCGCCACCCGCCCGGTTTTGGGTAGCAAGGGAAAGAAGTGCTTGATGACCAGCGCGGGGCCTAGGGCATTGGTTTGGAACACCTGCTGGAGGTAATCGGCATTCAAGTTCGCCCAACTGCGCTCGGGCTGGCCCGCAGGGCTGTGCAGGGTGCCGGTGGCCACCACCAGCAAGCGCAGAGGCAAGTTAAGGCGGGTGCATTCTTCGGCAACCCCATGTGCGGCCTGAACCAATGTGGCTTCGTCGGTGTAGTCCACAGGAGGGATGCTGCTGCGGCTGAATCCGATGGCAGTCACGTACAGGGCTTCAGCCTCAAGCTGCGCCAACAGGGCAGCACCAATGGCACCTGTCGCACCGATCACCACAGCCAAGCCTTTTTCCATCGCGGTTTTCTCTGAGGTACTCTGGGTTGCTCTAGGTTGTCGCAGGCCGCCGCCCGTCATCGGTTGACAACGCTTGCTTGGTATGAACGGGTACAACCAGATGCCCGTGGTCATCAGCGATAGCTTCAATCGAAATCACGGGCGGCGAAGCATGTACACCACCAAAAATCGTGGCAAAAGCCGCATCCGCCGCATCCCGCCCCGTGGCAAACCGCACAAACCCCATCGGAATGGCCGTGCCTGAAGGGTCAAACAAGAACCAGCGGTCCCCCAAAAAGACTTCGACATAGGCGTGAAAATCGGTAGGACCCAAAGCAAGGTCGGCACCGTAGTCAATGCCTGTGGCAAAACGTGCGGGGATGTTCACCGCACGGCACAAGGCGATCATCAGGTGAGCAAAATCGCGGCAAACGCCGACTTCTTCAATCAATGTATCTACCGCCGAGGTATTGCTGTTGCTGCTGCTGGGCTTGAAGCTGACGTGGGTTTGCACCCAATCCCGAATCGCCAGAACACGGCTGTAGCCCTGCCACAAATTGCCAAACTCACGCACAGCGAATTTGTGCAGGCGGTCAGACTGGCAGTAGCGGCTGGGGTAGAGGTAAGGCAGCACTGCACCAGGCAAGTTACTGATCCACACCTCGCCCAGCTCGGTGGGTGACACACTGTGGTGAGTGATGTCCACGGTCGCCTCGTAGCCTACTTGCAGGGAGCCGGCGAAGGCTTTGAGGCGCAAAAAGCGGGTATCGGTAGCCGAATCCAGGTACATGTCAGGCACCAGTTTCTGGCTGATATGCAGGTTCTCAGTCTTCACCAACTGCTGCGGGGTGTGGGCAGCGTGGATGTTAAAGACGAAATCACTCCCCGATGCAGAAATATAGTAATTGAGTTCGATGGAGAATTTGAGTCTGACCAAGAGAGGCTTTCAGTGTCGGGACGCAAACAGGGCAGGCCAAGGCAGATGGCGCTGCAGCGTTCATTTCGCAAGTGCCAAATAAGCACCCACAGGAGCACAAGCAATTGTGGGGCCAAGTGGGGCCAATCTGCGCAACACAGCACGCCAAACGTGCATGGGAAGTAACCTCACTGCACATAGGTTGACCTTAACCCACCAAATTGGGCACACCCTGGCGATTAACCCCGTGGACAGCCCGCCTAAACAGCCGTATGCCGCCGAAACAGCGGTCATTGCTTATCATGCAAAAATTACTTGTTTGACGCCGCGACAACCCCAAACCACACCGAGGATTCCCCCATGAGCCAAGACAAATTCCGACTGGTCACCCGCAGCGATTTCGACGGGCTGGTGTGTGCCGTGCTGTTGACCGAACTGAACATGATCGACGACATCACCTTTGTCCACCCCAAAGACATGCAGGACGGCAAGATCGCGATCACCAGCCGTGACATCACGACCAACTTGCCTTACGTAGCGGCGGCGCATTTGGCGTTTGACCACCACGAGTCCGAGACGATTCGCAATACCGGCGAACGTAAAAATCACATCATCCTGGCCGATGCGCCTTCGGCAGCGCGGGTGGTGTACGACTACTACGGCGGCAAAGCAGCCTTCCCTCGCGTCACCGATGCCATGATGGATGCGGTGGACAAGGCTGATTCGGCACAGTTCAGCCGGGACGAAATTTTGACCCCCACCGACTGGCCGCTGCTGAACTACCTGATGGATTCACGAACCGGTTTGGGCCGCTTCCGCGAGTTCCGCATCAGCAACTATGCGCTGATGATGGACTTGATCAAATACTGCGCCAACCAGGATATTGGCGATATTTTGGCGCTGCCTGATGTAAAGGAACGGGTAGACATCTACTTTGGCCATGCCGATAAAGCCAAAGAACAGCTGCTGCGCTGCACCACGGTGCATGGCAACCTGGCCGTGCTGGATTTGCGCTATGAGGAAACCATCTGGGCAACCAACCGCTTCATGATCTACGCGCTGTTCCCGCAAACCAATATCTCTATCCATGTGCTGTGGGGCGTGCAAAAGCAAAACACCGTGTTTGCCACGGGTAAATCCATCCTTGACCGCAGCAACAAGAGCAACATCGGTGAGTTGATGTTGTCCTATGGCGGGGGTGGCCACCATGCAGCGGGCACCTGCCAGGTCGAGAACGAAAAGGCAGATGAGGTACTGGCCGCACTGATTGCCAAGATCAACCAGGTCGGCTGATCCAGGCGCTATTCGGGTTGGATACCCGCATCCTTGATGATGCGGCCCCAGCGCTCAAGCTCAGCCAGCTGAAAGCGCCCCAGTTCTTCTGGCGAAGTCACCGCAACCTCCATCCCGTTTTGTTCTGCGAATTGCCGCAACGGCTCTGCAGCCATGGCACGGCGCATGAGTTCATTCAGGCGGCGCACCACCGCAGGGGGTGTCGCCGCAGGAGCGTACAGCGCATTCCAATGGTTGGCTTCATAACCCGGCAGACCCGATTCAGCAATGGTGGGCACGTTCGGCACCAGCGGTGAACGCTTGGGGCTGCTGACACCCAAAGCGCGCAGCTTGCCCGCCTTGACTTGCGGGAGGCTGGTGGTCATGTCCACAATCATCACATCCGTTTGCCCGGCCACCAGATCCATCACCGCGAGCGGGTTGGCCTTGTAGGGCACGTAGTTCAAGCGGATGCCGCTCATGTGCTGGAACAGCTCAGTGGCCACACGGGCTGACGAGCTGCCGGAGCCGAAATTGATCTTCCCAGGTTCCTTTTTGGCCAGCGCGATGAACTCGCCCACGGTCTGGGCCTTCACGGCCGGGTTCACCACCATCAGCATATGGCCCTGCACCAGCCGTCCGATGGGTGCAAAATCCTTGATCGGGTCATACGGCAGCTTTTTAACCAAGTGCGGGTTGGCGGCCTGCGTGGTGTTGGTGGTGATGAACAGCGTGTAGCCATCAGGGGCAGCACGCGCTACCGCCTGTGCAGCAATGCCCCCAAAAGCCCCGGCCCGGTTGTCAATGATGACGGGCTGCCCTGTTTCTTTGGTGAACTCCAGCCCCATGGCACGGGCCAAGCCATCGGTGGTGCTGCCAGGGCTGGAACCGATCACCAGGGTAATCGGCCGCGTGGGGAAGCTGGCGGATGGCACAGCTTGCGCCAAAGCCGCGCTGGACACCAACGTCGCCAAAGTGAATGTTGCAAAGGTGAGTTTCATGGGGGGCTTACTGAATGTTGGGGACAGTTAGGTGGTCAAGCTGGCGTCAGGCCGTTGTCCGGCCAACGCTTGGGCCAAGCTGGTCAACACCATTTCACCCATCGCGGTGCGGGTCTCCAGCGTGGCGCTGGCACGGTGTGCTTGCAGGGCCACGTTGTCCATCGCCAGCAGTGCCGCAGGCACATGCGGCTCGTCCACGAACACATCCAGACCGGCACCGGCAATGCGCCCTTCACGCAAAGCGGTGACCAAATCAGGCTCGTTCACCAGCCTGCCGCGTGCAATGTTGACCAAAAATCCCTTCGCCCCCAGCGCGTCCAGCACGGCGGCGTCGATGATGCCTTCGGCCTTGTCAGCCGCTGCCGCCAACACCAGTGCATCGCTGCCCTGGGCCAGTTGCTTCAAATCGGCCACAAAGGTGTAGGGTACGTCGTCCATGGCACGCAAATCGGTGTAGCTGACGGGGCAGCCAAACGCGGCAGCACGGGTGGCAATGGCGCGGCCTACGCGGCCCATGCCGACGATACCCACACGCATGCCACTGAAACGCCGGGCCAGTGGCATGGCGCTGGGCTGCGGGTTCTTGACCCACAGGCCATCGCGGATAAAGCGGTCGCCCGCGCAAATGCCACGGCAGGCGGCAATCAGCAAGCCAATCGCCAAATCAGCCACGTCTTCGGTCAGCGCGCCAAACGTAGCAGTGACAGCGATGCCACGGCTGCGGGCATAGGCCAGATCCACGGCATCGGTACCTACGCCATTGACAGCAACGACCTCCAACGCGGGCAACTGCGCCATCAGCGCTTGGGTGATACCGGTATGCCCGCCTGTGATGGCCCCGCGAATACGGGGGCCGAATTCACGGATGTACGCGTCCTTGTCCGTCTGCTCGAACAAACGCCGCACGGTGTAGAGCGCGTCCAATTGGTCATTGATAGCGGGAATCAGAATCGGGTTGAGTTGCAGGATTTCAGGCTTCATGGTGCAGGTTTTTCGCTTTGTTTTGCTTTGTTTTCGCTTTGATTTGGATTTTTTGGTGTCAGGCGTGAATTAGCCACGCCCTACAAACGGCATGTTGCTGGCCATCACGGTCATGTTGAGCACGTTGGCGCTCAGCGGCAAGCCCGCAACGTAGCGCACCGCGTCGGCCACGTGCGTCACATCGAGCATCGGCTCGGCGGCGATCTGGCCGTTCGCTTGGCGCACGCCCTTGGTCATGCGCACAGACAGCTCGGTCAGCGCATTGCCAATGTCAATCTGGCTGCCCACGATGTTGAATTCACGGCCATCGAGCGCGATGCTCTTGGTCAAACCCAGTACCGCGTGTTTACTGGCGGTGTACGGGGCCGTGAAGGGGCGGGGGGTGTGCGCCGAAATAGAGCCGTTGTTGATAATGCGGCCGCCCTGTGGCGTTTGCCTTTTCATCAGACCGAAGGCCGCACGGGCACAAAGAAAAACCCCGGTCACGTTGGTGTCGATCACGTCTTTCCACTTGTCGAGGGGCAGCTCGTCCATCGTCACAGCAGGCGCATTGACCCCAGCATTGTTGAACAGCACATCGAGTCGGCCATAGGTTTTTTCGATCTGGGCAAACAGCGCCTCTACGCTGGCAGGGTCACGCACATCGGTGGGCACGGCCAAGGCCTGCTGCCCTGCGGCTGTGGCGGCTTCCACCATCGCAGCCAAGGGTTCCAAGCGGCGACCGGCCAGCACGACGCAAAAGCCGTCTTGCAGCAACGCCTGCGCCGTAGCACGGCCAATGCCACTGCCAGCGCCAGTGACGAGTGCGATTTTGAGGGGAGAAGATGAAGCGTTGGACACGGATAAAGACATGGTTAAACCTCCTGGTGCTGCCGCCTGAATTGCCCCGGCGGAATGCCGTAGGCTTTGCGAAAGCGGCGTGAAAAATAAGCCTCGTCGGAAAACCCGCAGGCCTGTGCGATATGGCTGAGCGATTCGGTGCCGTGAATCAAATGGGTGCGCGCCAGCCGCATTCGCCGCCCCGACACCAGCTCCGAAAACGTGCTGCCTGTTTCCTTGGCGCACAAGTGAGTAAGGTAATTGGGGGACAAAAAAGCCGCAGCGGCAGCATCCGTCAGCGTCATGGCCGGGTCAGCGATGTGGTCGCGGATGTACTGCGTCACACGCTTGAGGGCATCGCGCCGCCCACGCTGTTCCGCCTTGTTGGCCGCCAAGGCTTGCAGCTCAGCTTGGTAACGGTTACACACCAGGCCAATCAGCTGCAACAAACAGCCTTTCAGCATCAACCCAGAGCCGAGTTGGCGGGGGTTATTCAACGCGTGCATGGCATCGAGCAGGCCTTGAACCTGGGCAAAAGCAGCACCGTCAAGTACAAAATCGAGATACTCCTGGAACCGAAAGGGCGACAGTTCGGGCGCATCACTGAGGGACACGTCTTCCAAGTCCATCGCGTCACACGTCACCTGCGGCAGCAAAAAATCCTGGGTGAAATTGATGAGCACGAAATTACCCTCTGGCGGGTGCGCAATCACATGCAGACGGTGCGGGAGGATGAACGCCAGCGTATGGCGCACAAAAGGACGCACGGCCCCACCGATGTGTTGCACGGTGTCGCCCCCCAGGTTGACCTGGATTTGAAAATACTCGTGCCGGTGGGGCGTGGTGGTGGCAAGGTGGTCGAGCTTTGAGCGAATGTAAAAATCCAAGCGCTCGCTGCGCTGCTGCATCCCCAAGGTGGGGGCGTGGGTCAGCTTGGCCATGCGTGGACTCAGTTCAAACCGGCGACCGTAACACTGAACTGGCTCACGCCGTCCACCCCACCCGTCACCACGTCGCCTGGCACCAGCGCCGCCACACCCGAAGGCGTGCCGGTAAAAATCAAATCACCCGCCCTGAGTGCCACCGAGTGCGACAAGAAACTGATGAGGTCTTTCACCGGCCAAATCAGATCGGCCAGATCAGCACGCTGGCGCGCCTGACCATTGACGTTCAGCCATACCGCCCCGGTCTGCGGGTGGCCCGTGGTGGCGACAGGCACCAGCGCGCTGCATGGCGCGGAAGCATCAAACGCTTTGGCCCCTTCCCAGGGCTGGCCGCGCTGCTTGGCCTCGGCCTGCAAATCCCGGCGTGTCAAGTCCAGCCCCGCAGCGTAGCCCCACACATGCGCGAGTGCGTCTTCTGGCGCAATGCTCGCACCGTCTTTGCCAATCGCCACAACCAGTTCAATTTCGTGGCAAAAATCGTGGGTCAGCGGGGGATAAGGGATATTGCCCACAGCGGGAACCACCGCGTCAGCGGGCTTCATGAAGAAAACCGGGGGGTCGCGTGGGGTGTCCTCTGCGTTATTTGCAGCGCCTGCCCCCCTGACACCACCCGATGTCCAGCCGTAATTGCGGCCAATGCAAAAAACCCGACGCAGGGGAAACCGGTGTGACTCGCCCGCAATGGCCAAGGAGGTCGTGCCCGCAGGGGGGAAAATGTAATCGCTCAATCTTGTCTCCGAAGGCCGCTGTGCAGTGGCTACGGAGTCAGTGTAAGCAAGCGCTGCACAACGCGTTTGGACAGAACGGTGCAGCTTTTGGACAGAACAACGCATGTCGCCCAGGTGGCAAGTTCAGTGCATCCCCTCAAGACAGCTACGGCGAAAGTCGCAAAAATGCAACGTTCACCCCAAAGAAGACCCCATGCCCAACGCTGAAACCCTCGCCCCCGCACCCGATCTCGCACCGGTGACTGCCGCTGCGGTCACCACCGCCCACCGCATTTGCCCGTTGTGCGAGGCCTGCTGTGGTCTTGAAATCAAACACAGCGCGGGCCAGGTCATCAGCATCCGTGGCCATGCGGCAGATGTGTTCAGCCACGGCTACATCTGCCCCAAGGGCGCATCGCTCAAAGACCTGCACGAAGACCCCGACCGGCTACGCACGCCGCTCATCAAGCGCAACGGCCAGTTCGTCGAGGCCACTTGGGACGAAGCGTTTGCCGAAATCGCGCTGCGCTTGCCCCCCTTGATCGCAGCCCACGGGCGCGATGCCGTGGCAACCAGCATCGGTAACCCGGCCGCCCACAAAATGGGCTTGCTGATGTACTTTGCACGGCTGATGAAAGGCTTGGGCACGCGCAATGTGTATTCCGCCTCTACGCTCGACCAAATGCCCAAACAGTTGCAAGCCGGCTTGATGTTCGGCCACTGGCTAAGCTTACCGGTACCCGATATCGAACGCACCGATTTCATGCTGATCCTGGGCGCGAACCCGATGGTGTCGAACGGCAGTCTGTGGACAGTGCCCGACTTTCGCGGCAAAGCCAAAGCCCTGCGCGCGCGTGGCGGCCGCATGGTGGTGATTGACCCCCGGCGCAGTGAAACCGCCGCTGTGGCCGACCAGCACCTGTTCATCCAGCCTGGCAGCGATGTGTTTTGCTCTTGGGCATGGTGAACACACTGTTTGACGAACATCTGGTACGCCTGGGCACCGTAGCAGACCACGTGGCCGGGCTGGACGACGTGGCGCAAGCCGTCAAAGCCTTCAGCCCCGAAGCCATGGCTCCGCGCTGCGGCATCGCGGCCACCGAAATACGCTCTCTTACCCGTCAACTCGCCACCACCGAACGCGCCGTGGTCTATGGCCGTATCGGCACCTGCACACAAACCTACGGCACGCTGGCGAGCTGGTTGATTGACGTGCTGAACATCCTCACCGGTCACCTGGACGTGGAAGGCGGGGCGATGTTTTCCAAAGCCCCGGCTTTCGGTGCCAACACGGCAGGTAATGCGCAAGGTAAAGCGGGCAGTGGCAAAGGCATCACCACTGGGCGACGCCACAGCCGAGTCTCTCACGCGCCTGAAGTCATGGGTGAGCTGCCCATGGTGTGCTTGGCCGAGGAAATCGAAACGCCAGGCGAGGGGCAGATCAAGGCGCTCATCACCATCGCGTCCAACCCGGTGTTGTCAGCGCCCAACGGTGAGCGCCTGTCTAACGCCTTTGAGCAGCTCGACTTCATGGTCAGCCTGGACATTTACCTGAACGAGACCACGCGCCACGCCGATGTCATCTTGCCCGGCTGTTCGCCACTGGAAGATATGCATTACGACATGGCATTCCCTCAATTTGCCTACCGCAATGCCGCCCGCTTCAGCGACCCGGTGCTGCCCCGTGCAGACAACCATCCACCCGAATGGCAAGTGCTGCTGCGCTTGCTGGCTATCGTCCAGGGCAAAGGGACGAGCGTAGACGTGTTGCAACTGGACGACGCGCTGTTTGCCGCCGACGTGCGCCGCACCGTCGGCCCCGAACATGCCGATGCCGTGCTGGCCCTGATGGGCAACGCCGCCAAAGGCACCGAACGCTTGGTCGATTTGGCCTTGCGCACCGGCCCTTATGGTGACAAGTTCGGCCAGCAGCCCGAAGGCATCAACCTCGCCAAAGTGCGCGCTGCACCGGGCGGTATCGACCTGGGGCCGCTGCAAGCACGTATCCCCGAAATGTTGCGCACGCCCTCGGGCAAGATTGAGTTGGCCCCTGCCTCGCTGCTGGAAGACTTGAAACGCCCTGCTGCTGAGCTGCTACAGCCCGTGGTGGATGCGCCACACGCCATGCGCATCATTGGACGGCGCCAAGTGCGCAGCAGCAACAGCTGGATGCACAACCTGCCCATCCTCGCCAAAGGCCCATACCGCTGTACCGCGCTGGTTCACCCCAGCGACGCGCAACGCCTGGGGCTGAAAGACGGTGGGCAGGCCCACATCAGCAACACCCATGGTGCGCTGGAAGCGCAGATCGAGATCAGCGTCGAGGTGATGCCCGGCGTGGTCAGCCTGCCCCACGGCTGGGGTCACGGCTTGCCAGGAACCCGCATGGGGGTGGCAGCCGAGCGACCCGGCGTCAATCTGAATGCCGTGCTCAGCGACCGCGAATGGGACCCGCTGTCAGGCAACGCGGTGCTGAGTGGGGTGGGTGTCGCTGTGCGAGCCGTCAATGTGGCCGCTGTGGCCTCACTTTGAGCACGGTGAGAAACTCCTGAATTCATAGCTTGTAGCGCCCATTGGGTGGGTGCTACAGCCTTAAATGACGCTTAATCAAGCAGGCAAAAAGCCTTCAATCGATAAATAGCGCTCACCCGTGTCGTAGTTGAAGCCCAGCACGCGGGCACCTGCGGGCAAATCGGGTAGCTTTTGGGCGATCGCGGCCAGCGTGGCGCCTGACGAGATGCCCACCAAAATGCCTTCCTCGCGGGCACAGCGGCGGGCCATCTCGCGGGCGGGTTCGGCATCGACCTGGATCACACCGTCGAGCACGCTGGTGTCGAGGTTTTGAGGGATGAAGCCAGCACCAATGCCCTGAATCGGGTGTGGCGCGGGCTGACCACCCGAAATAACAGGTGAAGCGGTCGGCTCCACCGCGAAGACCTTCAGCTGCGGCCATGCGGCTTTCAAGACCCTGGCGCAACCTGTCAGGTGACCGCCAGTGCCTACGCCAGTAATCAGCGCGTCCAAACCTTCCGGGAAATCTGCCAAAATTTCTTGCGCAGTGGTACGCACATGCACAGCGATGTTGGCGGGATTTTCAAACTGCTGGGGCATCCATGCGTTCGGCGTGGATGCGACCAGCTCTTGGGCACGGGCGATCGAACCCTTCATGCCTTTTTCACGTGGTGTTAAATCGAAGCTGGCACCGTAGGCCAGCATCAGGCGGCGGCGCTCCACGGACATGCTGTCGGGCATCACCAAAATCAGCTTGTAACCTTTGACGGCAGCCACCACGGCAAGGCCGATGCCGGTGTTACCCGAGGTAGGCTCAATGATGGTGCCGCCAGGTTGCAGAGCACCAGATTTTTCTGCGTCTTCCACCATCGCCAGAGCAATGCGGTCTTTGATGGAGCCACCAGGGTTAGAGCGTTCTGATTTGACCCAAACATGAGCCTGCGGGCCAAACAGGCGGTTGATGCGAATGTGGGGCGTGTTGCCGATGGTGTCAAGAATCGAAGCAGCTTTCATGGGAACTCCAGAGTGGGGTTAAGCGGGTGATCAAGCGTACCCCGCATTCTGGACTATCAGTGGTCAGGGAGACCCTGCGGCTTCAACAGTGTCGTTATATCGTCATACCCTAACAGACCCTTGTTTCAATGGGCGCTGCTGGGCGAAGTCAGCCCTTCCACCGATTTTTTGGCGCTGGAAAAAGGAATCCAAGGGCGGTCAAGGGGGCGGTACTTGTGGTGCTGCAAACGGCGCAAATCGGTAGAGCGGGCCATGGCGCGCAGCACGGCCTCGGGTTCCATCATCAAGCGAAAGGGGTTGGCTTCCACGGTGGTGATGGGGGCCAGGGTAGGCTCAATAACGAGGGCGGTGGTTTGCATGGCGGTCACTCCTTGGGGAAACTGTGTCGATGGCTTGACTGTAGGCCTTTGCCCCCAAAGACTGAAGTCGGCAAAACGATGTGCTGCGTGTAAGAAGTTCCCCGACGCGGGAGACGTACGCGCTGCGGCTTAGAGTCCCTAAAATGGGTCGCAAATGCAAAAAGCCCCTCCCCCGCCCCAGTTCCGCCGCGCACCCGCTGGGCCAGCGTATCCCGCTGCAAAACCCTTGCAGCCTGCGTCAGCAGCCCCCTCGGCTACCGACCGCCTGAACAAGCGCATGGCCGCGATGGGCCTGTGCTCCCGGCGCGAAGCAGACGACTGGATCGCCAAAGGCTGGGTCAAAGTCAACGGCGTGGTCGCCCCTATGGGCTTGCAGGTTGGCCCCGATGCCCGTATCGAGGTGGACTCTGCAGCCAGAGGCCAACAGCAAACCCAGGTCACCATTTTGTTGAACAAGCCCATGGGCTTCGTCAGCGGGCAAGCGGAAGATGGCCATGAACCCGCAGTCACCCAAATCCAGGCGCACACCCGCTGGCGCGAAGACACCAGCCACTACCGCTTCGGCCCCCAGCAACTGCGCGGCCTGGCACCCGCCGGGCGGCTGGACATTGATTCGATTGGCCTTTTGGTGATGACGCAAGATGGCCGCGTCGCCCGCCAGCTGATTGGCGAAGACTCGGACATCGAAAAAGAATACCTGGTGCGCGTCAGCTACCTGACAGCACAAGGCGACATCACAACCCAAGTGCAAGCCGCTTTCCCCAACGAATTGCTAGCCCGCCTGCGCCACGGCCTGAGCCTGGACGGCAAACCGCTCAAACCCGCACAGGTGAGCTGGCAAAACGAAGAGCAACTGCGCTTTGTGCTGCGTGAAGGTAAAAAACGCCAGATTCGCCGCATGTGTGAGCAAGTGGGGCTGAAAGTGGTGGGTTTGAAGCGCATCCGCATTGGCAACGTCACGCTGGGGAATTTGCCCATTGGGCAGTGGCGGTATCTGGGTGCGCATGAGCGGTTTTGAGTTGATTGACGACGATCAGCACTTCTTTTTTGCAACTCGCTGTAACCCGCCATGAAAACTCCTAAATTAATAGCTATCTATGCCCTACTGACTTGCACAACAGCCTTTTTCAGTGCTGTAAATGCCCAGACCAACACCGTCAACGCCTTGTGCAGCACCGATCAAGGCTGGTGCGAGCTGGCCGCCGCCGAATTCACCAAAGCCACCGGCATCAAAGTGCTGCAAAGCCACAAAGCCACCGGTGAAGCACTGGCCCAGCTGCGGGCTGAAGCCAACAACCCCAAGACCGATATCTGGTGGGGCGGCACGGGCGACCCCTTTTTACAAGCAGCGGAAGTCGGCCTGCTGGACGCTTACCGCCCCAGCTACATCAATGACTTGCAAGCCTGGAGCGTGCGCCAGTATGCGATGACGCAAAACCAGGTCGGCGGCTTCTACACCAGCGCCATCGGCTTTGGCTGGAACACCGAACTGCTGAAAAAGAAAAACCTCCCTGCGCCCGCTTGCTGGGCAGACCTCATCAAACCCGAATACAAAGGCGACATCGAAATCTCCCACCCCGCCTCCAGCGGCACGGCCTACACCATTCTCGCCGGGCTGGTGCAGCAAATGGGCGAAGATGCCGCTTTCGATTACATGAAGAAGCTGCACAAAAACATCAGCAACTACACCCGCAGCGGCCAAGCCCAAGCCCCCAACGTGGCCAAAGGTGAGGTGGCGGTGGGTGTGAGCTTCATTTTTGGGTTTGACCTGTGGAAACACAACAAATACCCCGTGGAATCCACCGCACCGTGTGAGGGTGCAAGCTATGAAATCGGCGGTATTGCGCTGGTCAAAGGCGCTCGCAACAAGGCAATGGGGCAAAAGTACTACGACTTTCTGATGAGCCCCGCAGGCCAAGCGCTGGGCGCCAAAGCAGGCAGCTTGCAGTTCCCAGCCCATAAAGCCACGGTGCTCGACCCACGCATCCCCAAGCTGGACAACGTGCGGCTCATCAAATACGACTTTGAAAAATACGGCAAAGCAGCAGAGCGCAGGCGGCTGATTGAGCGATGGACGAAAGAGGTGGAGGCGTTGCCACGGTAAGGCTTGCGTCACAGCCATTGAAAGCGTAAATGCCACCCCGCGTTTACGCTTTTTTTACGCCCTACACCCTCCTTTCAACCCCGTTTTTATGCCTTGAAACTTACGCTAGACCCATCGATTTTTCAGAACCTGGAGGTTCATCATGGATTTAGCATGGATAGGTTGCGGGGCTTTGCTCTGGGGTATTTTGGTGTTGTTGGTGTGGGGGTTTCAACGGCTGGAACACGCCGATGGAGAGCAGCCATGAGCAGCATTGAACTCATGTACGGCCTAGGTGGCATCTGCGCTGTGGGCTTGCTGGCCTACCTGGTTTACGCGTTGATTTGCGCGGAGGAGTTTTAAATGAGCACCTCTGCATGGGGCCAATTGGGTCTCTTTCTCGTTATGTTGCTGCTCGCGGCTTGGCCACTGGGGCGCTTCCTTGCGGCCCTGAGCGCTGGCCGTTTGCCCGGCTGGATGTTGAAAACCGAAGCCGGGCTGTACCGGCTGGCGGGCACGTCTGCGGACAAGCCCATGAACTGGTCGCAGTACGCCCTCGCCCTGCTGGGCTTCAATGCGCTGGGGGTCTTGGTGGTGTATGCACTGCAACGGCTGCAAGGCTGGCTACCGCTCAACCCGCAAGGGATGGCGGCAGTGTCACCCGACTCGGCGTTCAATACCGCCGTATCGTTTGTCACCAACACCAACTGGCAAGGTTACGTGGGCGAAGCCACGATGAGCTACCTGACCCAAATGCTGGCATTGACCGTACAAAACTTCTTCTCGGCGGCGACCGGTGTGGCTGTGGTGTTTGCGCTGATACGTGGCTTTGCAGCACGGTCTACCGGCCACATCGGCAACTTCTGGGTGGACATTACCCGCGTCACGGCCTGGTTGTTGGTGCCTTTGTCGCTGGTGTTCGCCGTGTTCCTTGTCGGTCAAGGCGTGATTCAAAACTTTGACACCTACCAGCAAGTGACCACGCTCGAAACCCAAAGCTACCAGCAGCCCAAGCTGGGACAAGACGGCCAACCCCTGAAAGACGACAAGGGCACGCCGGTGATGGACGATCTGAAAACCACCACCCAAACCCTCGCCATGGGGCCCGTCGCGTCGCAAGAAGCGATCAAGATGATTGGCACCAACGGGGGTGGCTTTTTCAATGCGAATTCGGCACACCCGTATGAGAACCCCACCGCGCTGAGCAATTTTTTACAGATGCTGGTTATCTTTTTGATTCCCGCTGCATTGTGTTTCGCCTTTGGCCGCGAGGTTGGCGATCTGCGCCAAGGCTGGGCCGTATTGGCAGCGATGACGCTGATTTTCGTGGTGGCCGTCATGGTCATCACCCCGGCAGAACAAACCGGCAACCCGCTGCTGACCCCACTCGGCGTTGACCAGATGGCCAGCAGCACACAGGCGGGGGGCAATATGGAAGGCAAGGAAACCCGCTTTGGCATCAATGCGTCCAGCCTGTTTGCCGTCATCACCACCGCCGCGTCTTGCGGTGCAGTAAACGCCATGCACGACTCGCTGACGCCCCTCGGTGGCCTGGTACCGCTGGTGATGATCCAGCTGGGTGAAGTGGTGTTCGGTGGCGTGGGCAGTGGCCTCTACGGGATGCTGATTTTTGCGATTTTGGCGGTGTTCATTGCAGGCCTGATGATTGGGCGCACGCCGGAATACCTGGGAAAAAAGATCGAGGCGTATGAAATGAAGATGACGTCCATCGCCATCCTCGTGACCCCCATCGTGGTGCTGGTGGGCACCGCCATCGCGGTGATGGCCGATGCGGGCAAGGTGGGCATTGCGAACCCCGGTGCGCATGGGTTCTCGGAAATCCTCTACGCCTTCAGCTCTGCCGCCAACAACAACGGCAGTGCCTTCGCAGGCTTGTCAGCCAACACACCGTTTTACAACGTGATGCTGGGGCTGGCCATGTGGTTGGGCCGGTTTGGCGTGATCGTGCCGGTGCTGGCCATTGCCGGTGCGCTGGCCCGCAAGAAGCGGCTGGCGGTCAGCGCAGGGACGATGCCCACGCATGGCCCTTTGTTTGTGACGCTGTTGATAGGCGCGGTACTGCTGGTCGGGCTGCTGAACTATGTACCCGCCTTGGCACTTGGACCCGTGGTTGAGCATTTGATGCTCTGGTCAGCCAAGTAAGTCCCCATCTAAAAACCGTGACGCATCGGAGAACACTATGTCTACGCAATTAAGTTTTTCCCTCCTTGACCCTGTGTTGGTCAAGCCCGCTGTGCTGCAAGCCTTTGCCAAGCTCGACCCGCGTGTGCAATGGCGCAACCCGGTCATGTTCGTGGTGTTTGTGGGCAGCATCCTCACCACACTGCTGGGCATCCAGTCGCTGGGGGGGCATGGCGAAGCCTCGCCACTGTTCATCTTCAGCGTGGCCGTGTGGCTGTGGTTCACCGTGCTGTTCGCCAACTTTGCCGAAGCACTGGCGGAAGGCCGCAGCAAGGCACAGGCTGCGTCGTTGCGTGGGCTGAAGAAATCAGCCTGGGCCAAGAAGCTCAAAGTGCCTCAATACGGCACCACATGGCTCCCTGAGCAGGCAGAAAACCTGCGCAAAGGCGATGTGGTGGTGGTTGAAAAGGGCGATGCCATTCCGCTGGATGGCGAAGTCATCGAAGGCGTGGCCTCGGTGGACGAATCAGCCATCACGGGCGAATCTGCTCCCGTCATTCGTGAATCGGGTGGTGATTTTTCAGCCGTCACAGGGGGAACAAGGGTGCTGTCAGACTGGCTGGTGGTACGCATCGGCGTGAACCCTGGCGAGAGCTTCATCGACCGCATGATCAGCATGGTGGAAGGTGCCAAACGCCAAAAAACACCCAACGAAATTGCACTGAATATCCTGCTGGCTGCGCTGACGATTGTGTTTTTGGTCGTTACCGTGACGCTGCTGCCCTACTCACTGTTCAGCGTAGAGGCCACCAAATCAGGCGGTGCCGTCACCCTCACGGCCTTGGTCGCGTTGCTGGTGTGCCTGATTCCCACCACGATCGGAGGCTTGCTGTCCGCCATCGGTGTGGCGGGCATGAGTCGGATGATGCAGGCCAACGTGATTGCCACTTCGGGCAGAGCGGTGGAAGCGGCGGGTGATGTGGACGTGCTGATGCTGGACAAAACAGGCACCATCACTTTCGGCAACCGCCAAGCATCCACCTTTATCCCTGCACCGGGTATGACCGAATTACCCGTGGCACGCGCCGCCATGTTGGCTTCGCTGGCCGATGAAACGCCCGAAGGTCGCAGCATCGTGGCGTTGGCTCAACGCTTAGGAGCGACGGACACCCACCCCGTCAATGCGACTTTCATCCCGTTCACCGCCCAAACCCGCATGAGCGGCGTGGATGTGATGGAAAACGGTACTGCCCGCATGGTGCGCAAAGGTGCAATGGATGCCATCCGTCGCCATGTCGAAGCGATGGGTTCCAGCGTGCCGTCTGAGCTTTTGCGTACCGCTGAAGAAGTCGCCCGGCGCGGCAGTACCCCGTTGATGGTGGCCGATGGCAACCGTGTGGTAGGCGTGGTGGAACTCAAAGACATCGTTAAATCTGGCATCAAAGAGCGCTTTGCCGAGTTGCGCCGCATGGGCATCAAGACGGTGATGATTACCGGTGACAACAAACTCACCGCTGCCGCCATCGCCGCTGAAGCGGGTGTGGACGATTTTCTGGCCGAAGCCACGCCAGAAGCCAAACTCAAGCTGATTCGCCAGTACCAAAACGAAGGGCGCCTCGTCGCCATGACAGGCGACGGTACCAACGACGCACCTGCTCTGGCCCAAGCCGATGTGGCCGTCGCCATGGGCACCGGCACCCAAGCCGCCAAAGAAGCCGCCAACATGGTGGATTTGGACTCCAACCCCACCAAACTCCTGGAAGTTGTAGAAACCGGCAAGGCCTTGTTGATGACGCGCGGATCGCTGACCACGTTCTCCATCGCCAACGACGTGGCCAAGTTCTTTGCCATCATCCCTGCGATGTTTGTGGTGACTTACCCCCAACTGGGTGCGCTGAACGTGATGAGCCTGGCCAGCCCGCAATCGGCCATCTTGTCGGCTGTGATCTTCAATGCGCTGGTGATTGTGTTTTTGATTCCACTGGCCTTGAAGGGCGTGCGCTACCGGGCTGTGGGTGCTGCGGCTCTGCTGCGCCGCAACCTGTTGATTTACGGCTTGGGTGGCCTGATCGTCCCCTTTATCGGTATCAAGGCAATTGACCTGGTGCTGGTGGCTGTGCATCTTGCCTAACCTCGAATGAACCCTGATTTACCGCGAAAGGAAATACCATGAGCACACTTTTCCGCCCTGTCGTTACTGTCTTTTTTACCCTGACGCTGCTAACAGGCGTGGCCTACCCGCTGGCCGTGACGGGCTTGTCCAAAGTCTTTTTCCCAAACCAAGCCGCAGGCAGCCTCGTGGTACGGGATGGCAAAGCGGTAGGTTCTGAGTTCATCGGGCAAAATTTCTCCGAGCCCAAGTATTTTTGGGGCCGCCCCTCCGCCACCAGCCCCATGGCCTACAACGCAGCCGCCTCCAGTGGCTCCAATTCAGGCCCGCTGAACCCAGCACTGACCGATGCCATCAAAGGCCGTGTCGAAGCCCTGCACGCCGCCGATCCCGACAACAAGGCTCCCGTGCCCGTGGATTTGGTCACGGCTTCGGCCAGCGGACTCGATCCGCACATCAGCGTCGCTGCAGCCCTCTACCAAGTAGGCCGTGTGGCGGCAGTGCGCAAGCTCGCGCCCGAGGCCGTGCAGCGGCTGGTGAGCGAGCAGCAAGAACAACCATTAGCAGGCCTGATCGGTGAAGCACATGTCAACGTGCTGCGCATGAATCTGGCGTTGGACGCACTTCGGTAACATGACCCGTCATCGCTTCTCCCCTGCCTGACCGTGCAAAGCCTCCCCGATACCCGCCCAGACCCTGACCGCTTGCTCGCGCAAATGCGGGATGACGCCACGCGGGCGGCACGCGGCAAGCTGCGTATCTACTTCGGGGCCAGCGCTGGTGTGGGCAAAACCTACGCCATGCTGAGCGCAGCCCAGCGCGAACACACGCTGGGCTGCGATGTAATGGTTGGTGTGATCGAGACCCATGGCCGCAGCGAAACCGCCGCACTGGTGGTTGATTTGCCCACCTTGCCCCTGCGCGACGTGCCCTACCGCAACCGCAGCTTGAAAGAATTTGACCTCGATGCCGCCCTGGCACACCACCCCGCTGTGCTGCTGGTGGACGAACTGGCCCACACCAATGTCGAAGGCTCTCGCCATGCCAAGCGCTGGCAGGATGTGGAAGAACTGCTGGAAGCAGGTATCACCGTGTGGACCGCGCTGAACGTGCAGCACCTGGAAAGCCTGAACGGCACGGTGGGTGCCATCACCGGCATACGCATCCATGAAACCGTGCCCGACACCCTGCTGGACAGGGCGGATGAAATCATCCTGGTCGATGTCACACCCGATGAACTGCTGTTGCGCCTCAAAGCAGGCAAGGTTTACCTGCCGCAGCAAGCAGAGCGTGCAGCGCAAAACTTCTTTCGCAAAGGCAATCTGATTGCGTTGCGCGAAATCGCCTTGCGCCGCACCGCTGAGCGGGTGGAAGACGATGTGCGCCATTACCGGGTAGCGCAGTCGCTGGACACATCCCCCGTGTGGAAGACATCCGGTGCCCTGTTGGTGTGTGTGGGTCAGCATGAAGGCGCAGAGCAAACTGTGCGCACCACAGCACGCTTGGCAGGTCAGCTGAATGTGCGCTGGTACGTCGCCTACGTGGAGACCCCCCGGCTGCAACGGCTAAGCATCACCCAGCGCGATCGCATTCTGGCAGTGCTGAAGCTGGCAGAGGATTTGGGCGCTGCCACCGCCGTTCTGGCGGGCCATGACATTGCGGCCGAATTGGTTGCGCATGCCCACACCTTGAACTGCGCCACACTGATCGTGGGTCGCCCTCGCACGCACCACTGGTGGAAACCCACGTTGACCCGCCAGCTGGCGACACTCGCCCCCAGTGTGGATTTGATGGAAGTAGGCCATGCCACCAGCGCCCGGCATTTATCCCGAGTGGTACCTCGCGCCGCGCCGCGCTATACCGAAGACGACATGGAGGCCACCTGGATGCAAGGCTGGCCCCGCTATGGCTGGTCAGCCCTGGTCTGCGTGCTGACCACGCTGCTGGCCACCCCACTGCACGGCTACTTTGATTTAGCCAACATCGTGATGCTTTTCCTGCTCGGGGTTGTGCTGGTAGCGGTGAAGTTCGGGCGCGGCCCAGCAGCACTGTCGGCGGTACTGAGCGTGGCGGCTTTTGATTTCTTTTTTGTCCCCCCTCGCTTTTCTTTTGCCGTCAGCGACGTGCAGTATCTGCTGACCTTTGTCGTGATGCTGGTCGTGGGCCTGCTGACGGGCCAGTTGACCGCAGGACTGCGCTTTCAGGCCCGTATTGCCGCCAGTCGGGAACGCCGGGCGCAATCGCTGTTCGAACTGACGCGGGATTTGTCAGCGGCACTGCTCAGCGCACAAGTGGCTGAACTGGGCGAAGCTGCCGTGCAGCGTAATTTTGGCGGGCAAGCGCTGGTGCTGCTGACCGATTCCAGCGACCGACTGGTGTTGCCCGCCACCCCACCAGAAGGCTTTGATGCCGCTGTAGCCGACTGGACTTTTCGCCACGCACAAGCCGCAGGACTGGCCACAGCCACCCTGTCAGCCAATGCTTGGCACTACACGCCATTGCAAGCCCCCATGCGCGTGCGCGGTGTGCTGGCGCTGCAACCGGCACAGCCGCGCTGGCTGCTGATTCCAGAGCAAATGCAGCAGCTCGACACGCTGGCACGGCAAATAGCGATTGCGCAAGAGCGGGTGCACTACGTTGAGGTGGCGCAGCAAGCGGTCGTGCAAATGGAATCTGAAAGCTTGCGCAGCGCTCTGTTGGCCGCCATCTCACACGATGTGCGCACACCGCTGACCGCCTTGATTGGTCTGGCTGAAACCTTGCAGCGCTCAGCCCCACCTTTAAGCAAGGCCCAAATTGAGATGACCCAGGCGCTGACCACCGAAGCCCGCCAGTTACACACCCTGGTCAGCAACCTGCTGGACATGGCACGCTTACAAAGTGGCACCGTCAATCTGCGCAGTGAATGGCAATCGCTGGAAGAGATTGTGGGATCGGCCATTCGGCAAGCCCAGCACGCACTGGCGGGTCAAAAAGTCAGCACCCACCTCCCCGCTGACCTGCCGTTGGTGGAGTTTGATGCCACGTTGATGGAGCGGGTGCTGGTCAACCTGCTGGAAAACGCTGTGAAATACGGTCAGCCACCGATTGAGATCAGTGCCAAAACCACGCCGGATGCCCTGCTGCTGACGGTGCGCGACCACGGCCCCGGTTTGCCGCCCGCACTGCGAGGGCGCGAACATGCACTGTTTGACAAATTCACAAGGGGTGAGGCCGAATCTGCGACCTCTGGTATGGGCCTGGGGCTGGCGATTGCGAAAGCCATTGTGGAAGCCCACCGGGGCCACATCACAGCCGTAAATGCCACCCCTGGCGCAGAATTCACCGTCAGCTTGCCGCGCCGCGAGCCCCCCTCTGTCGAATAATTTCACGCCTCACGTTCCACGCCTGACATCCATGCCCAACCCCGTCGCCATCCTCATTGAAGACGAACCCCAAATCCGCCGCTTTGTGCGTGCCGCGCTGGAGGACGAAGGCTGGCAGGTGTTTGAAGCCGACACGCTGCGCAAAGGCTTGGCCGAGGTGGGCACACGCCAGCCCGATTTACTGGTGCTGGATTTGGGCTTGCCCGATGGTGATGGGCTGGACTTGATCCGCGATGTGCGTGGCTGGTCCAGCGTACCCATCGTGGTGCTGTCCGCCCGCAGCAACGAAGCCGACAAAGTGGCGGCACTCGATGCCGGAGCCGATGACTACCTGGGCAAACCCTTCGGTGTGGGCGAGCTGTTGGCCCGCGTGCGTGCCAACCTGCGCCGCCCGCGTGCTGCGGTACCCGACAGCGGGCAGCACGTTGGTACGGTCTCAGGCCAAGCACACAGTGCCATGGACACTACCGATCCGGTATTCCGTTTTGGCAACGTGGTGTTGGACCGCTTGGCGCGCTTGGTGCGCAAGAATGAGGTGGAAGTCCATCTGACCCCTACCGAATACCGGTTGCTCTTGGTGCTGGTCAGCAACGCAGGACGGGTGCTGACGCACCGCCAGCTGTTGCGCGAAGTATGGGGTCCATCCCACGCAGAGCAAAGCCATTACCTGCGCATCTATATGGGTCATTTGCGCCAAAAACTGGAAGACGACCCCGCGCAGCCACGCCATTTACTGACCGAAACCGCAGTGGGCTACCGACTGCTGGTGGATTGACGATAATTTGCGCTTGAATTTGCAGGCACTGGCCTCAAATTTCAGCTACCGTTTTTGATTTGCACACTGCCCAGGCGTTCAGCCTGCGACGCTGTACAGGTCAGTTTGTCTATCCTTTTCTGCGTAATTCTCCAAAATGACGAAACAAACCCATGCCTTCCAAGCCGAAGTGTCGCAACTGCTGCACCTCGTCACGCACTCGCTGTACTCCAACAAAGAAATTTTCGTCCGTGAGCTGATCTCCAACGCCTCGGACGCCTGCGACAAACTGCGTTTTGAAGGCCTGAACAACAGCGCTTTGTTTGAAGACGCGCCCAATTTGGAAGTGCGCGTCAGCTTTGACAAGGATGCCAAAACGCTCACCATCACCGACAACGGCATCGGCATGAGCGAGCAAGAGGCCATTGACCACCTTGGCACCATCGCCAAGAGCGGCACCAAAGATTTCATGAACAAGCTGGGCACCGACGCCCAAGCCAGCGCCAAAGACCAAGGCTCGCTGATTGGTCAGTTCGGCGTGGGGTTTTACTCAGGCTTCATCGTTGCCGACAAAATCACTGTGGAAACCCGCCGCGCGGGTACCGCAGCCTCGGAAGGTGTGCGCTGGATCAGCACGGGCACCGGCGATTTCGAGACCGAAAGCATCAACCGCCCGTTGCGCGGCACCAGCGTGACCCTGCACCTGCGTGATGACGCGCTCGAATTCGCGGCTACCTGGAAGCTCAAAGGCATCATCAACAAGTACGCTGACCACATCAGCCTGCCTATTCTGATGGAAAAAGAAGAGTGGAAAGAAGGCGAAAAAATCGAAGGTGACGAATCCGGTGCCACCCAAGGCGGCGGCATGGTCATGACGGGTGAGTGGGAAACCGTCAACAAGGCCAGCGCCCTGTGGAGCCGCGCTAAAAAGGACGTGACCGAAGAGCAGCACATCGAGTTCTACAAGCAAATCAGCCACGACTTTGAAGCCCCGCTGACGTGGAGCCACAACCGCGTGGAAGGCAGCACCGAGTACACGCAGCTGCTGTACGTGCCGTCCAAAGCGCCGCAAGACCTGTGGAACCGCGACAAGAAAGCCGGCGTCAAACTTTACGTGAAGCGCGTTTTCATCATGGACGACGCCGAAGCCCTGCTGCCCAGCTACCTGCGCTTCATCAAAGGCGTGATCGACTCGGCCGATTTGCCCCTCAACGTATCGCGCGAACTGCTGCAAGAAAGCCGTGACGTGAAAGCCATCCGCGAAGGCAACACCCGCCGCGTGCTGAGCCTGCTGGAAGACTTGGCCAAGCACGACGCAGCGCCCAAGGCTGATGGTGACGTGACCGATGTCGAGAGCGCCGAAGACACCGCCAAGCACGGCAAGTTCTCCAGCTTCTATGCCGAATTCGGCTCGGTGCTGAAAGAAGGCCTGGGCGAAGACTTCAGCAACCGCGACAAAATCGCCAAGCTGCTGCGCTTTGCCAGCTCCACCAGCGACACCGTGTCTGTCGGCTTCGCGGACTACAAAGCCCGTATGAAAGAAGGCCAAGACGCCATCTACTACATCACCGCCGACACCCTGGCAGCCGCCAAGAACAGCCCTCAGCTCGAAGTCTTCAAAAAGAAGGGGATCGAAGTCCTGTTGATGACCGACCGCGTGGACGAATGGGCGCTGAACTACCTGAACGAGTTCGACGGTACCCCGCTGCAATCCGTCGCCAAGGGTGCGGTTGACCTGGGCAAACTGCAAGACGAAGATGAAAAGAAAGCCGCTGAAGCCGCAGCTGAGACCTTCAAACCGCTGCTGGCCAAGCTCAAAGAAGCCCTGAAGGACAAAGCCGAAGACGTGCGCGCCACCAGCCGCTTGGTGGACAGCCCCGCTTGTCTGGTGGTGTCCGACCACGGCATGAGCACGCAACTGGCCCGCATGTTGAAGCAAGCCGGTCAAACCGCGCCTGAGACCAAGCCTATCCTGGAAGTGAACCCTGACCACGCACTGGTGAAAAAGCTCGAAGGCTCCGTGCATTTCCACGACCTGGCCCATATCCTGTTTGACCAAGCGTTGCTGGCCGAAGGCGGCCTCCCCGCTGACCCTGCTGCGTATGTGAAGCGGGTGAATGCGTTGCTGGTGTGATTTTTAAGGCTTTTCCAAGCACCCAATTAGGCTTTACCGCTTATTGGATGAGCTAGAGAAGCTACAGTATTTGTAGCACTTCGTTGATCTTAAAACCCCAGTTGGCTTTGTGCTGCAGGGGTTTTTTGTTGCAGATGCTGCCCTTGGTTTTGGCAGGCTTTTGGTTGAAATGACAAACCAACCACGCCGCATGGCTGCGCAGCGGTACGCGCCATTTGGGGCTGTCTTTAGGCGACCGGGCTTGTCTGGTAGTGGCCCAGCATCGCCAAGCTATGGTGTTGACGGCGGACAGGGCCTGGACGGCCTTGCCACAAGGCACTTTGGGCATCACCATAGAGCTGATCCGTCCTTGAGTTTCATGTACCCCCTTCAAATCCTTACCCGCGACCCCAACTCAATCACCGCGTTGTGCGGAATCCTGAAGTAGTCCACCGCTTGACCCGCATTGCGTGACATAGCCTCGAACAGGTTCTCACGCCACAACGCCATCTCAGAGCCTTTCGTGGGCACCACGGTTTCACGGCTGAGGAAGAAAGACGTGGACATCGCGTCAATCTCCAGACCATGTGTGCCGCACAGCTCCAGCGCCTTGGGAAGGTTGGGCTGGTTCATGAAGCCAAAATTCAGAGTGACCTGCCAAAAGCTGGGGGCCAGCGGTTTGACCTCGACACGGCGGGCAAAGCCAATCCAGGGTTCTTCATGGAACACCGCATTGACGATGATGTTGCGCTCGTGGATCACCAGATTGTGCTTCATGTTGTGCAGCAACGCATTGGGCACCACACCGGGCTCGGACGACAAATACACCGCCGTGCGGGCCACGCGGGTGACGTGCGGGTCATGCGCCAGGGCTGTGGCAAAGCTTGCCAGCTCGGGCTGGTCGGCACGCAAAGCAGCAGACAACAGTTCGCGACCATGCTTCCAGGTCGTCATGATGAGTAAAAACAACGCTGCCAGGGCCAACGGGAACCAGCCGCCTTCAACGATTTTGATCGAGCACGAGGCGACCAAGAGCGCATCCACAACGACAAAAATCAGCGTGGAGGCCACCGATACCCAAGCGGGGTAGCCCCAGGCGTGACGCACCACAAAATACGTCAGCACCGTGGTAATCAGCATGGTAGCCGTGACCGCAATGCCGTAGGCGGATGCCATGGCCGTGGAGCTGCCAAAGCCAAACACCGCTGCAAGCACTGCCACCAGCAAAAACCAGTTCACGCTGGGCACGTAAATCTGTCCCTTTTCATGTGCCGAGGTATGGACGATGTGCATACGCGGCAAGTAGCCCAGTTGAATCGCTTGCTGCGTCAGCGAATATGCGCCAGAGATCACCGCTTGTGACGCGATGATGGTGGCCAAAGTGGCCACGGCCACCGCGGGCAGCAACACCGCAGCAGGGAACATCAGGTAAAACGGATTGGATGCGGCAGCAGGGTTGGTCAACAGCAAAGCGCCTTGGCCCATGTAGTTCAGTGCCAAGCAAGGCAACACCATCCCCATCCAGGCAATGCGGATGGCATTTTTACCGAAGTGCCCCATATCGGCATAGAGCGCTTCCGCACCGGTCAGCGCCAGCACAACAGCCCCCATCGCAAGGAACAGCCCCCAGCCGCGTGCTATCAAAAACTGCAACGCCACACGGGGGTCAAGCGCTTGCAAGATTTGCGGGGCTTGGGCGATGTGGAACACGCCCACAGCGGCCAGCAACAGAAACCAAATCACCATCACCGGCCCAAACCAGCGCCCGACCACCGCCGTACCCACACGTTGCACCAGAAACAGCCCGATCAAAATCACCGCTGAAATCGGCAGTACCCAAGGCTTGAAAGCAGGGGTAACGATTTCCAGGCCCTCCACCGCACTGAGCACCGATATCGCTGGCGTCAGCACGCTGTCACCGTAAAACAGGCACGCGCCAAAAGTACCCAGCAACAGCAAACGGTGGCGCAGCTTGGGGCGGTCTGCCACCGTGGTGGACGCCAAAGCCAGCAGCGCCATGATGCCGCCCTCACCCCGGTTGTCTGCTTTGAGCACCAGCATCACGTATTTCAGCGTGACGATGAACATCAGCATCCAGAAAATCACCGACACCGCACCAATGATGTTCTCCGGCGTGACAGGCACACCGCCCGAGCCGGTAAAGATCTCTTTCATGGTGTAGAGCGGACTGGTGCCGATGTCGCCATACACCACGCCCAGGGCGGCGAGGGCCAGAGCCGCCGTGCGTTGCTTGCTGTGTGCAGCTGCGGTGCCGAGCGGGCTTGACGTGCCGTCTGTGGCGGCAGTGCCACGGGCTAAATTCGTATCCAAGGGGAATCCCCAAAAGTCTTGAGGCCCCGTTTGTAAAGCTACCGGTGTAAAAATCGCATAAAAGCCCGTTGAGCGGTCTTGCGCTGAACGAAATCGCGCTAGCCGGTAGTGAAGCCTGCGCCACGACGGTCCGCGTAAAAGTACATGAACCCAGCCGCCAGAACCACGTGGATCAGCAAGTTGGGCAATACCCCGCCCAGTTGGGTGATGGTGCCTTGCGCATAGGCCAGCGCCTCAAC
>JANXSZ010000026.1 GCA_025356445.1 Betaproteobacteria bacterium
GTACTTGGCCAGTGTCGGCGCTTCGACGGAAAGGCTCAACCCATGCTCGATGAAATGCGAAGCTACCAACGCAGCCGACGCGTAGTGCCGATTGGCATCGAAGTCTTTGACTTGGTCACGAAGCAGTTCATGCAACAGCAAGAGCAGCGATGACCGTTCCTTTGGGCTGACACCGGGCAGCACGGGAGGCTTGGACCCGATCTTGAGACCGGTGCGCATCGCGTCCAGATCGGACCATCCCAGAGGTTTGGCGAACTCGTAGAAATCGACGAGTGACACGTATCGTTCGCTGGCCCGTTCGCCCTCTTTCGCATGTTCTTCGTAAACGGGCAGGTTCTCCCAACCAGCTAGGGTCGAAGCGATCCCAAGCCGATCCTTGTATTCGTCGTAGCGTAACGGCTCAAACGCCTGGAGAGCGCGACGCGCCAGTATGGTGGGCTCGAGGTTCATCGAAAGCATGACGGCATACCAAACACGCGCAAGCTGCCGTTGGTACCAATGCGCCCATCGTGCGGGTCGGATGTCGTCACGCTTCGGCGCCGAAAATTGGCCTGGCGTCGCCGCGTCTTCTTCCACGATTTCAAAACCGTTGCCAGCGGAATATTGAATGATTGCCCGCACCGTCGCCATGTTGTTTCTCCGCGTTTCATCCGTATGCCAATTGACATGCGCGATGCAAAGCCGCGCATTGTGGCGCAGTACGACACTTTTGAAAATGGGGGTAGAAAGCAAGAAAAAAGCGCCATGCGGCTCGGAAGTCGCATGGCGCTTGATGTACTGGCGGAACCGGAGGGATTCGAACCCTCGATGAGGCTCTACACCCCATACTCCCTTAGCAGGGGAGCACCTTCGGCCACTCGGTCATCGCTCCAACGAGGCAGATTATGGCATGAACTTGGGGCTAATTTTGCCTGTGTGCCAAAGTTTTGAGGGAATGACGGATTCACTCGTCGATGGAGGCGCTCCACCGGTCATTCCAAGTGTGGCTTGCGTGGTTCTGATTTTCTTCTAGCGCTCGTCTGTCTCGTTTGCTGGGGCGGCCATGGGTGATGGTGTTGGCCGGTTCGGGGGCGATACGCCGTTGCTCGGTGGCGGCGAGCCGGGTTTGGATGCTTTCCGGCGTTTCCACATACAGCGTTTGCGCAGTTGGAGCAGGGCCGCGCACGCCACTGAGGCCAAGAACCATGACGCTTTTCGACAGATCGCGGCCACGCAGCGCGATCAAGTCACCTACCTTGACTTCGCGGGAGGGTTTGGCATCGTGTCCATTGAGGTGGACACGGCCTTTGTTCACCTCATCAGTTGCCAAACTGCGGGTTTTGTAAAACCGTGCAGCCCACAGCCATTTGTCGATGCGTATTTTTTCAAGCGTCATCCGAGTGTCTGTCCGTAGAGTTTCAAGATGGCTCAGTATGCCCAAATTTTGGGAATGTCACGGTGTGCACAGCACCCACAGTAACATCCCACGATGAATTTCTCTCCTGAATTGCCCCGTGATGCACAAAGCATTCTGGAGCTGGCTGCCCGTTCCATGTTCGATCTGTTTGCCAGTGCCAGCGAGGGCATGATGTTGGTGGATCGCAGTGGACGGGTGGTGTGGATCAATGACCAGTACCGCCGTTTTCTCCCTGCCCTGGGCTTTGAGCAAGAGAGTGACTTTGTCGGCCATCAAGTCGATGAGGTGGTTCAAAACACCCAAATGCACCAAGTGCTGCTGACAGGCAAGCCCATTCTGATTGACCTGCTTTCTAACCGCGCAGGCACCTTTGTGGTCAGTCGGATTCCCTTGCGGGACGACAAGGGCGGGGTGATCGGTGTCTTGGGCATTGTGTTGTTTGACCACCCTGAGACCACCTTGCAGCCGCTCATCAGCAAGTTTGCCCGCTTGCAGCGCGATCTTGACGAAGCCCGGCAAAGCCAACAGGCCCTCAAGCGTGAGCTGGTGCGCGAATTGGCTGGGCAAAAGCACAGCGGGGCGCGGCGCAGCAAATACACCTTTGCCAGCTTTGTGGGCGCCAGCGAGGCTGCTGTGGAGGTCAAGCGCCAGGCACGCCGGGCCTCTCAGTCCAGCAGCCCGGTGCTGTTGCTGGGCGAGACGGGCACGGGCAAGGAGCTGCTGGCACACGCGATTCATGCCGCGTCTTCGCGGGTGGACAAGCCCTTTGTCGGCGTCAACATTGCAGCTGTGCCTGACACCCTGCTCGAAGCGGAATTCTTTGGCGTTGCTCCTGGTGCCTACACCGGTGCAGACCGCCGAGGGCGCGATGGCAAATTCGTGATCGCCGACGGTGGCACGCTGTTTCTGGATGAGATCGGGGACATGCCGCTGGCGCTCCAGTCCAAGCTCTTGCGGGCGTTGCAAGAGGGCGAAATTGAGCCGCTGGGGTCTAACAAAATCATCTCTTTTGATGTGCGCATCATTGCTGCCACCTCACGGGATTTGGCGGCGCTGGTGCGCACGGGTGCATTTCGTGAAGATTTGTTTTACCGGCTCAATGTGCTGCCCATCCGCGTGCCGCCCTTGCGTGAGCGCCGACTGGATATTCCGGCCTTGCTGGAGGTGTTGGCTGAGGACTTGGCTTTGCACTCGGATGCACCAGCGCCCGAACTTAGCCGTGCTGCTTTGGATGTGCTGTGCGCTCAGACGTGGCGCGGCAACATCCGCGAGCTGCGCAACGTGCTGGAGCAAGCCGCCATGCGCAGCGACAGCGCGTCGATTGATGCGGACGTGGTGGCTCAAGTGCTGAAAGATGCAGGCGTTGCACAGGTGCCTGTGCAAGCCGTTGCGACCGATGGTGTTTCCGCTAGCACCGCCTTATTGCGTCTTTTGAGCGTTCAGGTGGCTGAGTTAGAGCATCAAGCCATTCAAGCGGCGATGCAGGCCAGTAACGGGAACAAATGGGTTGCTGCTAAACGCTTGGGTATCTCGCGTGCAACGTTATATGCCCGTTTAAATTTGTCTGAAAATTAAACAATATGTCTGATATTTAAACAGTAATTGTCTGAATATCAGACGATTGAATTTTAATTTTTTGATAAATGCCAGTTAAATCAACAGCTTACACGCTGGCATGTCCCATGCAATACGATGGTGTTCCGTGTAAAACCGTTTGGAGACAAAACCATGCATCGTCGTATCTGGGTCGCCCTCGCCACCACTGCTGTAGCCACTTTCTCGTCCTTCGCCGCCTTCGGCCAATCCAAAGAAATCCGTATTGCTCACGTCTATGACAAGACCGGTGCGCTGGAGGCCTACGCCAAGCAAACCCAAACCGGTTTCATGCTGGGTCTGGACTACGCCACGGGCGGCACCATGGAGGTCGCTGGCAAAAAGATCAAAGTGATTGAGCGTGACAGCCAAGGCAAGCCTGATGTGGGCAAAGCCCAGCTCGCGGCGGCGTATTCCGACGACAAGGCCGATATCGCTGTTGGCCCCACATCCTCTGGCGTGGCGCTGGCGATGCTGCCCGTGGCTGAGGAATACAAAAAGATTTTGCTGGTAGAGCCTGCAGTGGCCGACGCCATCACCGGTGACAAGTGGAACAAATACATCTTTCGCACCGGCCGTAACAGCTCGCAAGACGCCATCTCCAATGCTGTGGCGCAAGACAAGGCCGGCGTCAGTATCGCTACCTTGGGCCAAGACACCGCCTTTGGCCGCGATGGTGTGAAGGCTTTCAAGGACGCGGTGAAGAAAGCCAAAATCGTCCATGAAGAGTACCTGCCAGCGGCCACCACCGATTTCACCGCCGGTGCCCAGCGCCTGATTGACAAGCTCAAAGACTTGCCCGGCAAGAAAGTCATCTGGATCATTTGGGCCGGTGCAGGCAACCCCTTCAAGATCGCTGATATGGACTTGAAACGCTATGGCATTGAGATCGTCACCGGCGGCAACATCCTTCCCGCGATGGCCGCGTACAAAAACTTCCCCGGTATGGAGGGTGCGACGTACTATTACTTCGGCATCCCCAAAAACCCCGTGAACGAAGCCCTGGTCGCCCAGCACTACAAGCAGTTCAAGACACCGCCAGACTTCTTCACCGCCGGTGGTTTTTCAGCAGCTATGGCCGTGGTGACCGCGCTAAAAAATACCAAGGGCGAGACGAACACCGACACGCTCATCAAAACCATGGAGGGTATGAGTTTTGACACCCCCAAGGGTAAGATGACTTTCCGCAAAGAAGACCATCAGGCCATGCAAAGCATGTACCACTTCAAAATCAAGGTAGACCCCGCGTTTGCCTGGGGCGTGCCTGAGCTGGTGCGCGAGATCAAGGCCGAAGAGATGGACGTGCCGATCCGCAACAAGCGTTAAGCGTTTACTTCTCCGCAAACCATGTTGCAAACCACCGGACTCACGGTTCGCTTTGGCGGACACGTGGCGGTGAATGCTGTCTCTTGCGCATTCGCACCAGGCACGCTCACCGCCATCGTCGGCCCCAACGGCGCGGGCAAGACGACTTATTTCAACCTGATTTCAGGCCAAATCAAAGCCAGCGCGGGCACGGTCATCTTGAACGGCCGTGTGCTGACTGGGCTATCGGCTTCTGAGCGCACCCGCGCTGGGCTGGGTCGAGCCTTCCAGTTGACCAACCTGTTCCCCAACCTCAGCGTGCTGGAAAACGTACGACTCGCCGTGCAAGCCACGGGCAGTCACAGGCTGGGCTTGCGTTTGAGCAGTATTTGGAGTGACCACACCGGCGTTTTAGCCCGTGCTCGCACCATCCTGGACGATGTGTCCATGCTGGACAAAGCCGAATCGCCTGTGGCCAGCCTGCCGCACGGCGATCAGCGCAAGCTTGAAGTCGCGTTACTGATGGCGCTGGAGCCGCAAGTGTTCATGTTCGATGAACCCACCGCAGGCATGAGCGCCGATGAAGCTCCCGTCATCCTTAATTTGATTCGCAAACTCAAAGCCGACAAAAGCAAAATCATTTTGCTCGTCGAGCACAAGATGGACGTGGTGCGCGAACTCGCTGATCGCATCATTGTGCTGACCAATGGCACGCTGGTCGCCGATGGCGAACCGGCAGAGGTGATTGCCTCGCCGGTTGTGCAAGAGGCGTACCTTGGCATTACAAAAGAGACAAAAGAGACAAAAGAGACGGAGGCCGCATGAGCGACAACTTGTTGACGCTCAGCGGCGTCCACACCCACATTGGCGCGTACCACATTCTCCACGGCGTGGATTTGGCCATTCCCAAAGGAAAATTGACCATGCTGCTGGGCCGCAACGGTGCTGGTAAAACCACCACGCTGCGTACCATCATGGGCCTGTGGCAAGCTTCTCAAGGCCGTGTGCAGTTTGCTGGGCAGGACACCGACCTCGATATAACTCACCGTTCCACACCTGAGATCGCCGAGTTGGGGATTGCGTACGTGCCCGAAACGATGGGCATTTTTGCTGATCTCACCGTCAAAGAAAATATGCTGCTCGCGGCCCGCAGTGCCAAGCGTGCAGCGGACATGGACGAGAAGCGCCTGAAGTGGATTTTTTCGTTGTTCCCCGCCGTCGAGAAGTTTTGGAACCACCCCGCAGGCAAGCTCTCAGGGGGGCAAAAGCAGATGGTCGCTGTGGCGCGCGCCATCGTTGAACCTCGCGCTTTGCTCATTGTGGACGAACCCAGCAAGGGCCTTGCGCCCGCCATCATCAACAACATGATTGATGCTTTCGCCCAACTCAAAGCCACCGGCACCACCATCCTGCTGGTCGAGCAAAACCTGAACTTCGCCAAACGCTTGGGGGACAGCGTGGCAGTGATGGACAACGGGCGCGTGGTGCATTCTGGCGCCATGCAGGCGCTGGCCGAAGACACGGTATTGCAGCAGTCGCTGCTGGGGTTGGCACTGTGAGCACGCTGATGGACAAAAATCTGAAAAAAGACTTCGATTGGAAGCCGCTGGCCTTGGTGCCAGTGCTGGCGCTCATTGCGCTGCCTTTGATTGGCTCAGGTTCAACGTGGTTGACGTTGACAGTCGCAGGGTTGGCAATGGGCATGATTATTTTTGTCATCGCCTCAGGTCTCACGCTGGTATTTGGCCTGATGGATGTGTTGAATTTCGGCCATGGTGTGTTCATCGCCGTCGGTGCTTTTGTGGCGACCAGCGTGCTGGGTGCGATGAGTGACTGGACGGCGTCTGACCAACTCTGGCGCAATCTGCTGGCTGTGCTGCCCGCGATGCTGGTGGCGATGGCCGTGACCGGCGCGATCGGTTTGGCGTTCGAGCGTTTCATCGTGCGCCCGGTGTACGGCCAGCATTTGAAGCAAATCCTCATCACCATGGGTGGCATGATTATTGGGGAAGAGCTGATTAAAGTGGTTTGGGGGCCACAGCAAATCCCGCTGGAATTGCCCACCGCGCTGCGTGGTTCCATCCTGCTGGGCGATGCCGCCATTGGCAAATACCGCTTACTGGCTGTGGCCGTGGGCTTGGTGGTGTTCGCCGTGCTGGCCTGGGTGCTGTCGCGCACCAAAATCGGCCTGCTGATACGCGCTGGCGTGCAAGACCGCGAGATGGTTGAATCCTTGGGCTACCGCATCCGTCGCCTGTTCATTGGTGTGTTCGTGGTGGGCAGTGCCTTGGCTGGTTTGGGCGGTGTGATGTGGGGCCTGTTTCAGCAAAATGTGATTCCGCAGCTCGGGGCGCAGGTGAACGTGCTGATTTTCATCGTCATCATCATTGGAGGGCTGGGTTCTACGGGCGGGGCATTGATCGGGGCACTGTTGGTGGGGCTGATGTCCAACTACACCGGGTTTCTGCTACCCAAGGCCGCTATGTTTTCCAGCATTGGTTTGATGGTCGCTGTGCTGCTGTGGCGTCCGCAAGGGGTGTACCCCGTGGCTAACCGTTAAGGGGTGAAATCTATGCTCAACAGACTTCTCTCTAACGATTTTCCCCGCAGCAAGGTGCTGGCCGTTGTGCTAGTTGCATTGCTGTTGGTGCTGGCCCTGGCACCTTTCCTGTTTCCCGGCGTCAAAGCGCTCAGCGTGGCTGCGAAGGTGTTGGTGTTTGTGGTGCTGGTAGCCAGTTTCGATTTGCTGCTGGGTTACACCGGCATCGTCAGCTTTGCCCACACCATGTTCTTTGGCATCGGGGCTTACGGCATCGCCATCGCCTGTACACACATGGGGCCAACTTGGAGCGCTGTAGCGGCTGGGCTGGCGGGCGCACTGGCTTTGTCTTTGGTGCTTTCTTTGGCTATAGGGCTTTTTTCGCTTCGGGTTCGTGCTATCTTTTTTGCCATGATCACGCTGGCAGTGGCCTCGGCGTTCCAATCGCTTGCGGCCCAATTGTCTGATTTGACGGGCGGTGAAGACGGGCTGAATTTCAAAACGCCCGAGGTGCTGACACCCGCTTTTGAGTGGGGAGGCAGCTTCATGGGTGTGTCGCTGGACGGCCGTTTGATTTGCTACTACCTGCTGTTCGTGGTCGCTCTGAGTGCGCTTTTGGTGCTGCTGCGTATCGTTAACTCCCCCTTTGGCCGCGTGTTGCAAGCCATCCGTGAAAACGAATTCCGTGCGGAGGCTATTGGCTACCGCGTGGTGGTGTACCGCACCCTGTCCAGCATCCTGTCCGCCTTGTTCGCCTGTGTCGCAGGGGCCATGCTGGCGCTCTGGCTGCGCTACAACGGGCCAGACACGTCGCTGTCTTTTGAGGTGATGATGGACGTGCTGCTGATCGTGGTGATTGGTGGCATGGGCACGGTTTACGGCTCTGCCATTGGTGCCGCGCTGTTTGTGGTGGCGCAAAGTTATTTGCAAGATGTGCTGAAGTTGGCCAGCGATGCTGCCAGCGCCTTGCCTTGGCTGGCAGCGCTGTTGTCCCCTGACCGCTGGCTGCTGTGGTTGGGCGTGCTGTTTGTGCTGTCGGTGTACTACTTCCCGACCGGGGTGGTGGGGCGGCTGCGCGCCAGTGCGCTGAAAGGTCAACGATGAGCATGACCTCAAATTACGTGACCTGCGCAGGCCATGAAATCCATTTCACCGAATGGGGTGGTGGGCATTCATCCACCGTCATCGCCTGGCACGGCTTGGCCCGCACCGGGCGTGACTTTGACGAACTCGCGTCCCATCTCAGCACCCGCTACCGCGTCATCTGCCCCGACACGATTGGCCGTGGTTTGAGTCAGTGGAGCAGCAACCCGGTCAACGACTACCAGCTGTCGTTTTACGCCCGCATCGCGGCTGAGCTGTTCGATCAATTGAACATAGCCAAAGCCCACTGGGTAGGCACTTCGATGGGCGGTGCGATAGGCACAGTGTGCGCTTCCGGGTTGTTTCAGCCTGGCCTTAAGCCACGCATCCAAAGCCTCACGCTCAACGACAACGCTCCCCAGTTGGCAGACGCTGCCATCGCCCGCATCCGTGCGTATGCAGGCAACCCGCCAGCGTTTGCAAGCGTGACCGCGTTGGAGGCTTTCTACCGGCAGGTTTACAAACCTTTTGGTGCCTTAAGTGACGCCCAATGGCGGCGCTTGGCAGAGACTTCCACCCGCCGCTTGCCCGATGGTCGCGTTACCCCGCATTACGATCCGGCGATGGTGCAGCAGTTCATCAGCCACCCAGACGATTACCTGATCTGGCAGCATTACGACGCGATCACCGTGCCCGTGCTGTGCCTGCGTGGTGCAGAGTCGGATCTGGTGCTGCGTGAGACCACCGATGACATGCTGCTGCGCGGCCCAGGGGCCAAAGGCTTGACGCAGGTGGTCGAGATTTCAGGGTGTGGCCACGCCCCTGCGCTGAATGTGCCCGATCAGCTGAACCGGGTGGCAGCGTTTGTAGATGCGGCGAACTGACGCGGCAAACCGACACAGCGCTGTCAATATGGTTTGCTATATTTTTTCTAGCACTCTGGGTTTATCCCACTGGTATTGCGTACATTCTTCGGCAAGATGACCCCCATGACCACTGACATCATCCTCCAAACGCAAAAGCTCACTAAAGAGTTCAAAGGCTTCACCGCTGTGGACAAGGTCGATTTGCAGGTGCGCCGGGGCACCATCCATGCGCTGATTGGCCCGAATGGTGCAGGTAAAACCACCTGTTTCAATTTACTGACCAAGTTCATCAAGCCCACGTCGGGCCATATCTTGTTCAACGGCGCTGACATCACGCAAGACGCACCCGCGCACATTGCTCGGCGCGGCATCATTCGCTCGTTCCAGATTTCGGCGGTGTTTCCCCATCTCACCGTGCTGGAAAACGTGCGTGTCGCGCTGCAACGCAAGCTGGGCACATCGTTCCACTTTTGGCGCTCCGAGAAAAGCTTGGACAGCCTGAACAGCCGGGCGCTTGAATTGCTCGATGCGGTTGATTTGGCGCCCTATGCCAACCTGGAAACCGTGGAACTCAGCTATGGCCGCAAGCGTGCGCTGGAGATCGCCACCACGCTCGCGATGGATCCTGAGCTGATGCTGCTGGACGAACCCACCCAGGGCATGGGCCTGGAAGACGTGGACCGTATCCGCCAGCTGATTAAGAAAGTGTCAGCCAACCGTACCGTGCTGATGGTGGAGCACAACATGAGCGTGGTGTCCAGCATTGCCGACACCATTACCGTGCTGCAACGCGGTGCCACGCTGGCCGAAGGGCCGTATGCCGCAGTCTCTAAAAATCCCGCTGTGATCGAGGCCTATATGGGCAGCACCGATGCCGAGCTGAAAGGAGCCCACTGACATGGCCGCTACGTTTTTAGAAGTGCGTGATTTGCACGCCTGGTACGGTGAATCGCATGTGCTGCACGGTGTGAATTTCGATGTGAAAGAAGGTGAAGTTGTCACCCTCCTGGGCCGTAATGGGGCAGGGCGCACCAGCACCATGCGGGCCATCATGGGTCTCACGGGCAGCCGCAAAGGTTCCATCAAAATTCACGGGACCGAGAGCATTGCCCTCGCCACCCACAAAATTGCACGCTTAGGGGTGGGTTATTGCCCCGAAGAGCGCGGTATTTTTTCCAGCTTGTCGGCAGAAGAGAATCTGATGCTGCCCCCTGCACTGGCGCAAGGCGGCATGAGTGTGGATGAGATTTACACCCTGTTTCCTAATTTGAAGGAGCGCGCCAGCAGCCAGGGCACGCGCTTGTCTGGCGGTGAGCAGCAAATGCTGGCGGTTGCACGTATTCTGCGCACTGGCGCACGCTTGCTTTTGCTCGATGAAATCTCTGAAGGCCTTGCCCCCGTCATTGTGCAAAAACTGGCCGAGATGGTCAAAATGCTGCGTGCCAAGGGCTACACCATCGTGATGGTGGAGCAGAACTTCCGCTTTGCAGCGCCTCTGGCCGATCGCTTTTTGGTCATGGAGCATGGCGAGATTCAGCAGACCTTCACGCAGGCTGAATTGCCCCAGCGGTTGGAGAAGCTGCACGAGTATCTGGGCGTTTAAAGCGGCTTCACCTTTTACCTTTTTCTACCCCTTCCTTCTTTTCCTCTCCTCTCCTCTCTTTTTCCTTCACTACCAGCAGGACTTCACCATGAAACTGAGCAAAATCGCAAGCGCATGTGCTGTCGCTTTGACCGCCACGATGGCCGTCACCACACCCGCCCAGGCCCAATTTTCGGGGGATGTGATCCGTATCGGCCTCATTACGGACATGTCGGGTCTGTATTCCGACATTGATGGCCCTGGTGGCGTGGAAGCCATGCGCATGGCGGTCGCCGAGATGGGCGGGATGCTGAATGGCAAAAAGATTGAAATTTTGGTGGCTGATCACCAAAACAAGCCTGATGTGGCTGCGGCTAAAGCCCGTGAGTGGTTTGACACCCAAGGTGTAGACATGCTGATTGGTGGCACCAGCTCGGGCACCAGCTTGGCGATGTCCAAAGTGGCTCTGGAAAAGAAAAAATTGTTCATCTCGGTGGGGGCGGCCACCTCCGCGTTGACCAACGAGCAATGCTCGCCTTACACCGTGCATTGGGCCTACGACACCGTGGCGCTGGCCAAGGGCACGGGCAATGCGGTGGTGAAGGCCGGTGGCAAGAGCTGGTATTTCCTGGCAGCTGATTACGCATTTGGCGCGCAACTGCAAGCGGATACCTCTACAGTGGTGAAGGCCGCTGGCGGCACTATCGTTGGTTCGGTCAAGCACCCGCTGGCTGCCAGCGATTTTTCATCATTCTTGCTGCAAGCGCAGTCCAGCAAGGCGCAAATTCTGGGCTTGGCCAATGCTGGCGGCGACACCATCAACTCGATCAAAGCGGCTAACGAGTTCGGCATTACCAAAACCATGAAGCTTGCCGGTTTGCTGATGTTCATCAACGACATCCACTCGCTGGGCCTGAACGCCTCGCAAGGCATGTACCTCACTGACAGCTGGTACTGGAACAAAGACGCTGAATCCCGTGCTTGGAGCCGCAAATTCTTTGAAAAGATGAAGCGCATGCCTTCCTCCATTCAAGCCGCTGACTACTCGGTTGCGCTGAACTACCTGAACGCTGTCAAAGCCGTGGGCACGGATGACGCTGACAAGGTGCTCGCACAGCTCAAGAAAACCAAAGTGAACGACATTTTCGCCAAGGGTGGCTTCATCCGGGGTGATGGCCGCATGGTGCACGACATGTACTTGATGCAGGTGAAGACCCCCGCGCAGTCCACCGAGCCTTGGGACTACTACAACGTGGTGCAAACCTTCAAGGGTGAAGAAGCCTGGACGACCAAGGCAGAGAGCAAATGTGCGCTCTGGAAGTGATAGCGGCTCTTGCCCATCAGTACTGCTCTAACGGCATAAAGTCAAGGTAATTCAGGCGCATTTCAGGAACATCAATGAGTGAAATTTTTGGCATACCGATTCAGGCATTTTTGGGGCAACTGCTGCTCGGTCTGGTCAATGGCTCGTTTTACGCCATGCTCAGCCTGGGCCTGGCGGTGATTTTTGGCCTGCTGGGCATCGTGAACTTCGCCCACGGTGCGCTGTACATGGTGGGGGCTTATGTCGCGTGGTTCAGCCTGGAAAAGCTGGGCCTCAATTACTGGGCCGCTTTCGTGATTTCACCGCTGGTGGTTGGCCTGCTAGGGGTGGTGATCGAGCGTCTTTTCCTGCGCCACCTCTACAAGCTTGATCCCCTGTACGGCTTGTTGCTGACGTTTGGTTTAGCGTTGATTGCCGAGGGTGTTTTTCGCGATCAGTTTGGCGTATCGGGTCAGCAATACCCGGTGCCTGAATTGCTGCAAGGGGCGACCAATTTAGGTTTCATGGTGTTGCCCAATTACCGCGCCTGGGTGGTCGTTGCTTCGTTGTCGATTTGCTTTGGAACCTGGTTTTTGATCGAAAAAACCAAACTGGGTGCCACGCTGCGTGCCGGTACTGAAAATCCCGCGCTGGTGCAAGCCTTTGGCATCAACGTGCCATTGATGGTCACCTTGACCTACGCGGGAGGGGCCGCCTTGGCCGCGATGGCTGGTGTGCTGGCTGCGCCTGTGATCCAAATCACACCGCTGATGGGCGCCAACCTCATCATCGTGGTGTTTGCCGTGGTGGTGATTGGTGGCATGGGTTCGATTTTGGGTTCCATCATCACGGGTGTGGTGCTGGGCTTGGTGGAAGGCCTGACCAAGGTGTTTTACCCCGAGGCGTCGAGCATTGTTGTGTTCGTCATCATGGTCATTGTGCTGATGGTGCGGCCCGCCGGCCTGTTTGGCAAGGAACTGTAAACGTGAGTGCTTCTACCTCTTCTTCTGCTTCTCCGGCGACTTCTTCCGCCAATGCGGCGAGCCGTTCTGGTCACATTGTCTGGGCAGCTGCGCTGCTGCTGTTGATCGCGGCCCCTTTTTTGGGCGTGTACCCGGTGTTCCTGATGAACGCGCTGTGCTTTGCCATCTTTGCCTGCGCGTTCAATTTGCTGTTGGGCTACACCGGTTTGCTGTCGTTCGGTCACGCCGCTTTCATGGGCTCTGCGGCTTACGTCACCGGCTGGCTGGTGCGCAGTGCAGGCTGGCCACCCGAGTTGGGTGTGTTGGCCGGTACGCTGGGTGCCGGTGTGCTGGGCCTGCTGGTGGGCTTGGTCGCCATCCGCCGCCAGGGCATTTACTTTGCGATGGTCACGTTGGCCATGGCGCAAATGATCTACTTCATCTGCCTGCAAGCGCCGTTCACGGGGGGCGAGGACGGTCTGCAAGGCGTTCCCCGTGGCAAGCTCTTGGGCCTGGTTCCGCTGGACAACGATTTGCTGATGTACTTCGTGGTGCTGGCTGTGTTCGCTGCCACCTTTCTAGGCATCATGCGCATTGTGCATTCCCCCTACGGCCAAGTGCTCAAAGCCATCCGTGAAAACGAACCCCGTGCCATCTCGCTGGGCTACGACGTAGACCGCTACAAGCTGCTGGCCTTTGTGCTGTCCACCACGCTCGCCGGGCTGGCCGGTTCGCTGAAAACGCTGGTGTTGGGCTTTGCAACACTGTCCGATGTGCATTGGTCGCTCTCGGGTGAGGTGGTGTTGATGACGCTGTTGGGGGGCATGGGCACTTTTGCCGGGCCGGTGATTGGGGCCTTCACCATCATTGGCTTGCAAAACTTCTTGGCCGACCGCGTGGGTTCCTGGGTGACCGTCATCATCGGTGCGATTTTTGTGTTCTGCGTGATTGCGTTCCGGCGCGGTATCGTTGGGGAGCTGCTGGCTTGGCAGCAGCGCAAGCGGGCGAGCAAATAGGGCAAACAAGTCCTGCGTTGCAGCCCAGCGGCGACCACCCTTAAAAAGCCAAGGCCATGTGCCTTGGCTTTCTTATTGGCGAGACACCTCTCAGCACAGTGCAAAATCCCCCCTATGAAACCACCTCCAAGACTGCAAGCCCTGATCGAAGAAGGCCTGATCGACACCGTGGTGCGCCAGCTCATGAGCGGCAAAGAAGCCATGGTTTACGTGGTGCGCTGTGGTGATGACACCCGGTGCGCCAAAATTTACAAAGAGGCGACCAACCGCAGCTTTCGCCAAGCGGTGGACTACACCGAAAACCGCAAGGTCAAAAACAGCCGCCAAGCGCGCGCCATGGCCAAAGGCACCAAATTTGGCCGTGAATCCCAAGAGGCCGCATGGCAGAGCGCTGAAGTTGATGCCCTCTACCGCCTTGCCGCCGCCGGGGTGCGTGTGCCCAAACCGCATAATTTTTGCGATGGTGTGCTGCTGATGGAGCTTGTCACCGATGAGCACGGGGACGCAGCGCCACGCCTGAACGACGTGGTGCTGACGCCTGAGCAGGCGATGGCCCATCACGCCACGCTGCTTAAAGAAGTGGTGCGGATGCTGGTGGGGGCGGGCGTTGTCCACGGTGATTTGTCCGAGTTCAACATCCCGCTGGCGGCCGACGGCCCCGTCATCATTGATCTGCCCCAGGCTGTGGACGCCGCCGGTAACAACCATGCTCAGCGGATGCTGCTGCGCGACGTGGACAACCTGCGCAATTTCTTTGGTGGCTTTGCCCCTGCGCTGTTGCAAACGCATTACGGCCCTGAGATGTGGGATTTGTACCAACGCGGTATTTTGAGCGTGGACACTGTGCTGAGCGGCCAGTTCAAGCGCAAGGGCGGCCCCGTGGACATGGGTGGCGTGCTGCGCGAGATTGGTGATGCACGCGACGAAGAAGCCGCCCGCCGCCTTCGGATGCAGCAAACGGCTTGACGGCACAGCATTTAACGAAGCACTTAATAGCAATAGCGCACCTAGCGGCGCAGGAAGCCTATGAAATTCAAAATGTCCGATAAATCGCTGTTCGCGATTTTGCTGCGCTCACCCTCTTGGATCAGCTTTGCGGTGGTTGCCGTGTTTGCTGCCGCTTCGGTGGCGCTCCTGCCCGCGCAGTACGTGCCTTTTGGCATGATGGGCGCCTTTCCGTTTCTGGCGATTGGCTGCATCACGGCATGGCGGCAGTGGCATGCGCCCAGCCCGGCACGCTTGGCCGACATGCAAGCCAAAATCAGCGCCATGCCCTGGCGCGAGTTCTCAGTGGCGTTGGAGCAGTCTTATCTTCGCCGAGGCTCTGCCGTGACACCGCTGAACAGCCCAGCCGCTGATTTCAGTTTGCTGAAAAACGGCAGCACCACCGTGGTGAGCTGCAAGCGCTGGAAAGCAACGAACCACGGTATCGAGGCTCTGCGTGATTTGGTCGCCGAAAAAGACAAACGGGGTGCAGACAGCTGTGCTTACCTCGGTCTGGGCCAGGTGACCGATACGGCTCGCGCGTTTGCTCAAACGCAAGGCATCCGTCTGGTCGCTGGTGAGGCTTTGCTACAGCTTTTTTTGGATTGAATCTGGTCGCAGCGCAATCTGGATGGGTGAAAGTTGCTCTTAAAAACAGAGCAAACGTCCTTGTGGCACCAGGCTAGGCTTGCAAGAGATCCCGCAGTGCAAACAGCACCCCGTCTGGTGCTTCCGACATTAGCGAATGCCCCGCTTGCAGCGCGACGACTCGGGTTTGCTTCACACGGGCTACCAATGTCTGCGCTGCATTGGGAGGGGTCATCTGGTCGTCGTTGCCAACTATGAAAAGTGTAGCGCACTTAACCCGTCCAGCCTGCATCAGACCCTCTTTGTAGTCATCACAGGCCTTGAAACCCGTGTGGAACACGTTGACACGCGGGTTGCTGGCCAGCACGCGGCGCATCAGGGCCTGTGAGCTGCCATAGAGCCAGGTGCCTGGCCCCAGGGATGATGGCGGAGGTGCCAGCATCGAGTGCGAAAACTGGTTCACCATGGCAATAGCCTTGTGGGGGGCACACAACGCAGTGTCTAGCAGGGCAGGGGACACTTTCATTGGAAAAGCCGTGCCCACCAGTGCCAAATGCGTCACCCGGTCAGGTGCCTCGGCGGCGGTGTGCAGCGCAATCAGTGAGCCAAAACTGTGGCCTACCAATGCCGCTTGGGGGGCACCCACTGCGTCCAGCAGTGCGAGGATGAAGCTGGCGGCGGCCTCTACCGTGGCGGGCGGCTCGCCCTCGCTTTTGCAGTGACCAGGCAAATCCGGTGCCAGTACGTTCCAGCCGTGGTTGGCGAAGTAGCGGGTTTGCAAAATCCATACGCTGTGGTCGTTCAGAACGCCATGGATGAAGACGACGGTGGGCTTGGCCGGGTCGAAGGCTTTGCCCCCTGTGTAGCAGTAGGTGGTGTGGTGGTTGACGGTGAGGTACATGGTCATGCCCCTTTCTGGTCGGTCGATTTTTCAGCGGCTTTCAGCGCCCGCTTCAGGTCGTCGATCAAATCGTCCGGGTCTTCCAGGCCAATCGACAGCCGTACCGTGCCAGCGCTGATCCCTGCACCGGCCAGCGCGTCATCGCTCATACGGAAATGCGTGGTACTGGCGGGGTGGATCACCAAGCTGCGGCAGTCGCCCACGTTGGCGAGATGGCTGAAGACTTTCAGCGTTTCAATGAATTTTTTACCCTGCTCACGGTGGCCTTTGATGTCGAAACTGAACACTGAGCCTGCGCCTCGCGGCAGCAGCTTTTGCGCCAGGGCGTGGCTGCTGTGGCCCTCCAGCATGGGGTGGCCGACGCGCGATACGAAGGGGTGGCTGGCCAGGAATTCCACCACTTTTTGCGTGTTGCTCATGTGCCGCGCCATGCGCAAAGGCAGGGTTTCAATACCTTGCAGAATCAGCCATGCGGTGTGTGGACTCATGCAGGCCCCAAAGTCACGCAGGCCTTCGCGCCGGGCGCGCAGCAGGAAGGCTCCTACGGTGGATTCTTCGCTGAACACCATGTTGTGAAAGCCATCATAGGCGCTACTCAGCTCGGGGAATTTGCCGCTTTTGTCCCAGTCAAAACTGCCACCATCGACCACGATGCCGCCAATCACCGTACCGTGGCCGCTCAGGAATTTGGTCGCGGAGTGGTAGACCAAGTCCGCACCATGCTCAAACGGTTTCATCAACCAGGGCGAGGTGAGGGTGGAGTCGACCAGCAGCGGCACACTGTGTTCATGCGCCAGTGCGCTGATGGTGGGGATGTCGAGTACATCCAGGCCAGGGTTGCCCACGGTTTCGCCAAAAAACAGCTTGGTATTGGGTTGCACCGCCGCCCGCCAGCCGTCGATGTCGCCGGGCTTGACGAAGGTGGTCTCAATGCCAAAGCGCCGCAGCGTGTAGTGCAGCAGGTTTTGCGACCCGCCATACAGCGCCGTGCTGGCCACAATGTGCGAGCCTGCCCCCATCAGCGTGGCAATCGACAGGTGCAAAGCCGCTTGCCCACTGGCTGTCGCAATGGCCCCAATGCCGCCTTCCAGTGCCGACACACGTTGCTCCAGCACGGCGTTGGTGGGGTTGCTGATGCGGCTGTACACATGGCCGCTGCGTTCCAGATTGAAGAGCGCGGCAGCGTGGTCGCTGGATTCGAACACAAACGAGGTCGTGAGGTGAATGGGCACGGCGCGTGCGCCCGTGGTGGGGTCAGGCGCCGCACCTGCATGGAGGGCGAGTGTGTCGAAACCAGGGTCAGCGTAGCCGGGCATGGGTATTCCTGTTGTCTCAGTGAAAGGATGTAGGGGCGATGGGGAATCGGACCAAGGCTATTGTGAGGGATCGTGACAGCCACAGCGCGCTATCTGGGCTATAGTCTTTCAAACCCCCTGTACCTGAGGAGAAACCCATGAAAGTTAGCGACATCCTGCGTGTCAAAGGCAATACGCTGTACACAGCATCCCCTGATGAGCCTTTGGCCCGTGCGGTCGAGTTGATGGCCGAGAAAGACATTGGCTCGCTGGTGGTGATGCACCATGGCGATTTGGTGGGCATGCTGACGTTTCGCGAAGTGATTCAAAGCGTGGTGAAAAACGGCAACGCCATTGGCACGATTTTGGTTCGCACGGCGATGGACGACCATCCACTGACCTGTACCGCTGAGACCGAGCTGGACGAAGTGCGCCGCATGATGCTGTTGCAGCATGCCCGTTACCTGCCGGTGATGGACAAGAAAATGCTGATGGGCGTCATCAGCTTTTACGACGTGGCCAAGGCGGTGGTGGACAGTCAAAATTTTGAAAACAAGATGCTCAAGGCCTACATTCGTGACTGGCCTGCGGGCGACGAGGCGAGTTCGGGGTGAATTGACGGGGATAATGTCGCCCCATGAGCGGCAATACCTTCGGAACCCTATTCGCAGTCACCAACTTCGGTGAATCCCACGGCCCAGCCATCGGCTGCGTGATTGACGGCTGCCCGCCGGGCATGGCGCTTTCAGAGGCGGACATTCAGCCTGATCTGGATCGCCGCCGTCCTGGCACCAGCCGCCACGTGACGCAGCGGGCAGAAGCTGATATTGTTGAAATCCTGAGCGGTGTCTATCAGGGTAAAACCACTGGCACGCCGATTTGCCTGCTGATTAAAAATACCGATCAGCGCTCCAAAGATTACAGCGCCATCGCGCAGAGCTTTCGCCCTGGTCACGCGGATTACACCTACCTGCACAAATACGGCTTGCGCGACCCACGCGGTGGTGGTCGGTCTTCTGCACGGCTGACAGCACCCATGGTGGCTGCAGGTGCTGTGGCTAAAAAATGGCTGGCTGAGCACCACGGCATAGGTTTTCACGGTTGCATGGCGCAAATTGGTGAACTGGCCATTCCGTTTGAGTCATGGAGCCACGTGCCGAACAACCCGTTTTTTGCGCCGGTGGCCGATGTGTCGGCGCTGGAAACATATATGGACAAGCTGCGCCATGCTCAGGATTCCTGTGGTGCGCGGATTCGCGTGGTGGCAACCCATATGCCGGTGGGCCTGGGTGAGCCGCTGTTTGACAAGCTGGACGCCGACATCGCCTTTGCCATGATGGGCATCAACGCGGTGAAGGGTGTCGAGATTGGTGCGGGTTTTGCCAGCGTAGCGCAGCGCGGCACAACCCATGGAGATTCGCTTTCACCAGAAGGCTTTCGCACCAACAATGCGGGTGGTGTGCTGGGGGGGATCAGCACGGGACAAGATTTGGAGGTGTCGATCGCTATCAAACCGACCAGCTCTATTACCAGCCCGCGCGAGACGATTGACATCCATGGCGTCAGCACTGAAGTCATCACCAAAGGCCGTCATGACCCCTGTGTGGGCATACGCGCGGCACCCATTGCCGAGGCCATGCTGGCGCTGGTGGTGATGGAGCACGCGCTGCGCCACCGTGCGCAGTGCGCAGACGTGGTGGTGGCGACGCCGCAGATTGCAGGAACGGCCACTTCAGCACCGTGACGGTGTGACCATCTCTTCTTCAGGGGGCTCTTCAGCAGTGCCACCCCCGGCCGCCAGCCGCCAGCTGTGGCCTTTCGCGGCGCTATCGGCCAGCTATTTCGCACACATCGGGTTTTTCAATCCCTACTTGCCACTGTGGCTTAAAGACCTGGGCTATGGCATTGTGGCCATCAGCTTGCTGACGTCTGTGCAAGCAGCCACCCGGCTGTTCGCACCGTATGCTTGGGGGGCACTCAGCGACCATACTGGCGAACGCGTCAAGTTGATGCGCTACAGCGCTACCGTTGCGCTGCTGCTGTCGCTGGGGCTGTGGTTTCCTATGGAGGTGGTGGCGCTGGCGCTGCTGCTCTTCGCTATGTTCACCCACACCAGTTCGATGATGCCGATGAGCGAAGCGGCGATGGCGCATCTGGTCAGCACAGGCGGACAATTTGATACGCGGCGCTACGGGCGGGTGCGGCTGTGGGGGTCTGTGGGGTTTTTGGTGACAGTGTTCGCCGCAGGTGCTTGGTTTGAACATTTTGGTATGCACCATTTCCCTGCGTGGACGGGGCTGACGTTGCTGGCTGTGGTGGTCAGCGTGTGGTGGATGCCTGATTTGAAAGAGGCCGTGTCTGCGCAGCAAGAGCGCTTGCCCGTGTGGCCCGTGTTGCGACAACGGCATGTGCAGTGGTTTTTTGCGGCAATTTTTTTCCATGTGCTGTCGCACATCGGCATCTACGTGTTCTTTTCACTCTACCTGGACTCCCTGGGTTACAGCAAGACGCTGATTGGCCTGATGTGGGCGGTTGCGGTGATTGTGGAAATCGGCTGGTTCTTTACCCAGAGCCGCTGGCTGCCGCTGCTCAGCCCAAGCGTGTGGTTGATTGTTTGCGGGTTGGCGATGGCGTTGCGGCTGGGCTTGACGGCTTCCAATGCTTCTGTACTGTGGGTGTTGATGCTGGCGCAAGCGCTGCATGCACTCACCTTTGCGGCACACCACGCGGTGTGCATCAGCCTGCTGACCGCGTATTTCCCTGGGCGACTGCGGGGGCGGGGGCAGGCGCTGTACTCCGTGATCGGTTACGGATTTTCGGGTGTGCTGGGTGGTCTGCTGGGCGGAGTCTTAAGCAAAAACTACGGCTTGGTGCATGTCTATTGGGCGTCTCTAGCTATGGCTTTGATAGCGGTTGGCTGTGCGTACCAAGTTTGGCGTTTGCAACGGTCTACAACTTCGTTGCGCTGAGTCCTGCAGCCTTGACCAAGCCGTGCAGCAGGGCTTCGGGTGTGCTATCCCACTGAACCAGGTCCATTTGCCAAGCGTCCATCAGTTTGGAGGCGACCGAGGCTTGCAGGAACTGGTGCAGCGCGTCGTAATAGCCTTTGGTGTTGAGCAGCCCAACAGGTTTTTGGTGATAGCCCAGTTGCCGCCATGTCCAAACTTCAAAAAACTCTTCAAAGGTGCCAATGCCGCCGGGCAGGGCAATAAACGCATCGGAGCGTTCAGCCATCATGTGCTTGCGCTCGTGCATGGTGTCCACGATGTGCAGCTCAGTGCACTCTCTGTAGGCAAATTCTTTGTCGACCAGGGCTTTCGGGATGATGCCGACGACGCGGCCACCGGCTTGCAGCGTGGCTGTGGCGACGATGCCCATCAAGCCGCTTTTACCGCCACCGTAGACGAGTTGCCCGCCGTGCTCGCCAATCCAGGTGCCTACGGTTTGTGCGACTTGGGTGTAGGCCTCGTCATGGCCCAAGCGGGAGGCACAGTAGACGCACAGCGAGAAATTGGGGGGAGTGGTTGAAGTCATTGCCAGATTTTGGCATGGCGGCAAGCTCAGTCGGTATCCAGGCTGCTGACCAAGCGCGTACCGGCAAAGGCATCGTGCCAAAACTGCTTTTGCGGTTGAAACCGACTCAGTACTGCCCATACCGCGACCCAGCCCAGCACCAGCACGGCCGTTTCACCACCTGACACCTGAAACGGTGCGAGCACTGCCAAAGGCGGTAAAAACCACAGCCAACTGAGTATGTAGCGCCACAGGGCACGGGTTTGTTTAATGGGCTGACCGAGGGCATCCACCAGGCGGATATTCCAGGTTTTCATCGCTAAGGTTTGGCCTTTTGCACCAAACCAGGTGAAATAAATACCGAAGATCACAAACAAAAAGGCTTGCAGGCCGTGTCGGTTGTCCATCGCATTGCGGGTTTGGCTGAGCGCACCAAACAAATAGCCCGAGATGAAGACCACCCCAAACATCAGCATGCCTTCGTAAAGCCAGCATGCCATGCGGCGGCGCAGGCTGGGCGCAGTCAAGGTCAGCGAAGTCACTGGCTAGTTTGCTGTGGTCGTATTGCTCTCACTGACCGGTACGGCTTGCGGTACGGGCAGAGGCACGGACACCTGCACCGGCTGGGGGAGCAGTGTATTGTGGTCAACTTGGTGTGGCGCCGCCGCAATTTTGGGGCTACGGCGGGGGCTGGTGTCCCCGGGAAGCTTCACGACTGGCGTAGGGATGAGTGTCAGCTTTTGAGGTGCCACAGGCTTGGTTGCAGCTGCTGCGCCTACAGGCTTCGTCGGGCCACCAGTTGCCGCCAGCTGTTGGCGTTGTTCGGGTGTCAGTGCCTGGTAGGCTTGCCATTTGGCGAGCCGTTCATCCGCAGGCAACTCTCGCGCACCAGCGTAGTTCAGCCGTGCCTGTGAGCGTTCCAAAGGGCTCAGCGCAGCCCACTCGGTCATGCGTTCATGCATACGGTTTTGTTCCGTCACGGGCAGGGTGCCGAAATTTTGTGAAACAGCCAACCATTTACGCTTGTGGCCTTCGCTGATATTTCCCCAGTTGCTCATGAGAGGCTTTAACGCCAACTGCTGCGCTGCAGTCAGTTCATGCCACTCGGGTTTTGCAGTCGTTTTTAAAGCGGGTGCTACCACGGGTGTCGGCTTTTTGACCAAGGGTGCCACAACAGCGGCTTCCACTGGATTTATCGCAGGGGGGGCGGCTGAGGCTTCAAGCATAAAGCCCGACAGCAGCACGCCGAGCCAAACCATCCGGCTCTGGAGTGCACAAGCAGGGTGAGTTGAGAGGTTCATCACACTCACTGCGCTTGCTCCTTGCTCACGCGCAGAAACTGGGTGAAACCAGGATCGGTGTAAGCCGAGGGGGGCAGGTCGTCTGTGAGCAAGGCGGCATCAACTTCGGCTAATTCGTTCGCACGGTCATCGTCCTGGATGATGTTGATCGCAACCAAACCTACCAGCAGGGCAATCAGGGGCAAGATGGAAGCGAAGCGCGCCCACAGACCGATGCGTTCGTTGCCAAAATTCAATGTGGCAGTGCCGTTTTGTACGTTGATGTGGCTTGCCAACACCGGCTGTAGTTTTTTGCGCTGTGCGACGGCTTGCTGACGGGCGACGCGCAAACGCTCCGAAATGTCGTGCGGAACTTCGGCGGAAGCCTGTGACAAGCGCGCAGCAATTTTTGAGCCAAACTGGTCTTGCAGGGCTTGCTCGCGGAATTGATTGTTGGTGCTGGTGTTCATAGTTGTATTCCCTTTGCCTTCAGTGCCTTGCTGAGCGCAAGAACCGCCCGAGAACAGTGCGTTTTGACGCTGCCTTCTGAGCAACCCATTGCTGTAGCCGTTTCGGCTACATCCATCTCCTCCCAGTAACGCATCAGAAAGGCTTCTCGTTGACGCCCTGGAAGTTTCTGAACCTCCTCTTCAATTTGATGCAAGATCTGCGCCCGGCTGGTGGAGTCTTCCGCGCTCTCGTTTTTCTCTGAGTTGCCCAGGGCGTCTAAAGTTTCCAGAATATTGAAATCCCCCTCGTCGGAGGCTGATTCAAAGTCGCTCAGGTTGGAAAACAGGGCTTTGCGTGTTTTTTGGCGGCGAAACCAGTCCAGCGTGGTGTTCGACAAAATACGTTGAAACAGCATGGGCAGTTCGCCCGGCGGCTTGTCAGCGTAGTGTTCGGCGAGTTTCATCATGCTGTCTTGCACGATGTCCAGTGCCGCCTCGGCGTCGCGAACGTGGTAAACGCTGCGCTTGAAGGCGCGTTTTTCCACATTTTTCAGGAAGTCGGAAAGTTCTTGTTCTGTGGCCAAAAGAGCTCGCTCTGGGTGAGGCTGGAAAAGGGTTTGCGCTGCGGCGGTGGGTTAACCGACTGAGCGTGTGATTATGGCATTGGGGGGCTAGAAAATAATGGTGAGCGTAACAATGCGATAATCCTTGATGCAAGTCAAAAGGCAAACGAGTCCTGATCCGGCGGCGCAAGCAGCACGCTTATGTTCTGGGCTTTAAGTCCTGACACGGCTCCACAAGAGTCCGCGAAGGGGCACCCACGGTTTTTCGTTAGAGAAATTCACAAAGGTTGAATATGGAAATCAATAAAGCTGAAATCGCTTCGGCAGCTGCTGCATCAGCAGCCTCTGTGCAATCCACCATTGCACCGTCAGCATCCCCAGAACTTCGTGGTGCTGAAATCCTTATCAAAGCATTGCAAGCTGAAAACGTCAAATACGTTTGGGGCTACCCCGGTGGCGCTGTGCTGCATATCTACGACGCCTTCTACAAGCAAGACACCATTCAGCACATTTTGGTGCGCCATGAGCAAGGTGCTGTCCACGCTGCAGACGGCTACGCCCGTGCCACGGGTGACGTAGGTGTTGCACTGGTCACATCCGGCCCAGGGGCTACCAATGCTGTGACCGGTATCGCTACGGCGTACATGGACAGCATCCCGATGGTCATCATTACCGGGCAGGTCCCCACAGCGGCGATTGGCCTTGATGCGTTCCAAGAGTGCGACACCGTGGGCATTACCCGCCCGATCGTGAAGCACAACTTCTTGGTCAAAGACGTGCGCGATATGGCAATGGTGATGAAGAAGGCCTTTCACATTGCCCGCTCTGGCCGTCCAGGCCCGGTGGTTGTTGATATTCCTAAAGACGTTTCCTTCAACAAGACGCCTTACCATGGTTACCCCGACAGCGTAGAAATGCGCTCGTACAACCCGGTGCGCAAAGGCCATGGCGGGCAAATTCGCAAGGCTTTGCAACTGCTGCTGGCGGCCAAGCGTCCTTACATCTATACCGGTGGCGGTGTGCTGATGTCGAACGCGTCCGCCGAGCTGCGCACGCTGGTTGACATGCTTGGCGTGCCCGTCACCAACACCTTGATGGGCTTGGGTGCTTACCCTGCTAGCGACCGCAAATTCCTGGGCATGTTGGGGATGCATGGCACGATTGAAGCCAACAACGCGATGCAAAACTGCGACGTGTTGCTGGCAGTCGGTGCGCGCTTTGACGACCGCGTCATCGGCAACCCCAAGCATTTTGCGCAAAACGAACGCAAAATTATTCACATTGACATTGATCCGTCCAGCATTTCCAAGCGCGTCAAGGTGGATATCCCCATCGTCGGTGATGTGAAAGAGGTGCTGACGGAGCTTATCGCCATGATCCGCGAAACCAGCGTCAGACCCGATGCTGATGCCTTGGCTAATTGGTGGGAAACCATTGAAGCGTGGCGCAAGCGCGATTGCCTGAAGTACGACAAGGGCACCGACGGCATCATCAAGCCCCAGTACGTGGTCGAGACGCTGTGGAACATGACCAAAGACGTGGACACCTACATCACGTCTGATGTGGGCCAGCACCAAATGTGGGCCGCGCAGTACTACCGCTTTGACGAACCCCGCCGCTGGATCAATTCTGGTGGTCTGGGCACCATGGGTGTAGGTATTCCCTATGCGATGGGTATCAAGCTTGCCAAGCCGGACGCTGAAGTGTTCTGTATCACCGGCGAAGGCTCGGTGCAGATGTGTACGCAAGAGCTGTCCACCTGCTTGCAATACAACACGCCAATCAAAATCGTGTCGCTGAACAACCGTTACCTCGGTATGGTGCGTCAGTGGCAAGAGATCGAGTACGAAGGCCGTTACAGCCATAGCTACATGGACGCACTGCCCAATTTCGTCAAATTGGCGGAGGCCTACGGTCACGTTGGCATGTTGATTGAGCACGCCAAAGACGTGGAGCCTGCACTGCGCGAAGCCCGAAAGCTGAAAGATCGCACCGTGTTCATGGATTTTCGTACCGACCCGTCTGAGAACGTGTTTCCCATGGTCAAGGCTGGCAAGGGCATCACTGAAATGCTGCTCGGTAGCGAGGATTTGTAATCAGACAAGCTTCCTATGCCCATCCGATGGGCATGAGCAGCTATTGAATACATAGCAAGTACCGCGGTATTTGCGCTTTTTGAATCACCTTTAACTTTTTGACGAATCTATTGCCCGCCAAGCCTGTCACTTACCGGTGGCAGGGGAGGGCGGCGAAAAGAGGAATCTGTCCCTATGAAACACATCATTGCCGTTTTGCTGGAAAACGAACCCGGTGCCTTGTCCCGTGTCGTTGGCTTGTTCTCCGCCCGTGGCTACAACATTGAGTCCTTGACGGTGGCCCCCACCGAAGACCCTACGTTGTCGCGCATGACGATTCAAACCTCGGGTTCGGATGACGTGATTGAACAGATCACCAAGCACCTGAACCGTCTGATTGAAGTCGTCAAAGTGGTAGACCTTACCGAAGGCTCGTACACCGAGCGTGAGCTGATGATGGTCAAGCTGCGTGCGGTGGGCAAAGAGCGTGAAGAAATGAAGCGCATGGCCGATATCTTCCGTGGCCGCATCATTGACGTCACCGAGAAGAGCTACACCATCGAATTGACTGGCACCCAGGATAAAAACGACGCGTTTTTAGAAGCTGTGGACAAGACCGCCATTCTGGAAACTGTGCGTACCGGCCCTAGCGGCATTGGCCGAGGTGAGAGAATCCTGCGCGTTTGAGTTTTTTGCGTTGAGTTTGCATTTGTAAATCAACCCTGATATTTTGAATCAACCCCCGGCTGACAAGCCTTTTTCTGAGAGACCCCCATGAAAGTTTATTACGACAAAGACTGCGACCTGAGCCTCATCAAAGGCAAGACCGTCGCCATCATCGGCTACGGCAGCCAAGGCCATGCGCATGCACAGAACTTGAACGACAGCGGCGTGAACGTCGTCGTCGGTCTGCGCAAAGGTGGTGCTTCGTGGTCTAAAGTCGAAAAGGCTGGCCTGAAGGTTGCTGAAGTTGCTGATGCAGTGAAAGCTGCTGACGTGGTGATGATCTTGTTGCCCGACGAGCAAATCGGCGTGGTTTACGCCAACGACGTGGAACCCAACATCAAACAAGGCGCTGCTTTGGTGTTCGCCCACGGTTTTAACGTGCATTACGGCCTGGTTAACCCCCGTGCTGACCTGGACGTGTGGATGGTTGCTCCGAAGGCACCTGGGCACACCGTGCGTGGTACTTACGCCCAAGGTGGCGGCGTGCCTCATCTGGTCGCTGTGTACCAAGACAAATCGGGCAAGTCGCTGCAAATGGCGCTGTCTTACTCGATGGCCAACGGTGGTGGCCGTGCTGGCATCATTGAAACCAACTTCCGTGAAGAAACCGAAACCGACTTGTTCGGCGAGCAGGCCGTGCTGTGCGGTGGTGCGGTTGAACTCATCAAGTGCGGTTTCGAGACCCTGGTGGAAGCCGGTTACGCGCCTGAAATGGCCTACTTCGAGTGCTTGCACGAATTGAAGCTGATCGTGGATATGATCTATGAAGGCGGTATCGCCAACATGAACTACTCGATCTCCAACAACGCTGAGTACGGTGAATACGTTACCGGCCCACGCATCGTTACCGCTGAAACCAAGCTGGTGATGAAGCAAGTGTTGAAAGACATCCAAACCGGCGAATACGCCAAGAGCTTCATCTTGGAAAACAAGGCTGGCGCACCTACGCTTATCAGCCGTCGCCGCTTGAATGCTGAGCACCAGATTGAAGTCGTGGGCGCTAAATTGCGCGCCATGATGCCTTGGATTGCCAAGAACAAGCTGGTTGACCAAACCCGCAACTAATCCGGGACTGGCTTTTGCCCTTTCAGGGTGATGTCAGCAAAGGCCACTTCGGTGGCCTTTTTCATTGCTGCCACACCTGCTGACTTACACTGGCACTTCCTATTTGCACCTGAGCCTTGGCGGTAACGCGGTGGCCACTGTGATTAGATTACTCTCAAATTTGTAGCGCGTAATGCTCTACAAGTAAGCACTACAGGCACATTTATGCATGATGGCAATGATTCAGACAACTCCGCTCACAGCGCGGTGGTGGTGCGCAAACGGCGCAAAGGCATCTATATCCTGCCTAACCTTTTTACGCTAGGCGGGTTGTTTGGCGGGTTTTATGCGGTTGTGATGGCGATGAACGGCCGTTTTGACCAGGCCTCGATCGGCGTGTTCGCAGCCATGGTACTGGACAGTTTGGATGGCCGCGTCGCGCGCATGACCAATACCCAGAGTGCCTTTGGTGAACAAATGGACTCACTCGCTGACATGGTGTCTTTTGGCGCTGCCCCTGCGCTGATTGCCTACGAGTGGGGCTTGCGTGATTTGGGGCGCTGGGGCTGGATCGCCGCCTTCGTCTATTGCGCCTGCGCTGCGCTGCGCTTGGCTCGCTTCAATGTGAATACCAGTGTGGTTGACAAGCGCTATTTCCAGGGTCTGCCGTCGCCTGCCGCTGCTGCCTTGGTGATGGGTTTCATCTGGTTGATGACCGATGCGGATGTGAAGGGGGCAACCATGGCATGGCCCACGTTTGCCTTTGCCTTGTACGCAGGCCTCACCATGGTGACGAATGTGCCGTTTTACAGCTTCAAAGATGTGCACATGAAAAAGAGCGTACCGTTCACGGTGATTGTGCTGTTCGCTTTAGGCATTGGCGTGGTCAACATTCATCCGCCCATTGTGCTGTTCAGCGTGTTTGTTGCTTACGGTTTGAGCGGCTATGTGATTTATGGCTGGCGCAAGTTCAAAGGTGTGCAAACCAGTGTCATTAGCACCTCTACGGACGAGCCGGATGAGCGTGGATTGCACAAGTAGGCCAGTTGCTGGTACCTGTCGCTGTAATTTGTACTAAAATCTTCATATGAATCAAATTTCGCTATCGCTACTGCTAATCCCCTACGGGCGGAGACGGTAGCGCACGCGCAATTCCTGTCAAAACGGCCCGTTTGCACCAGCAGCGGGCCGTTTTGCATTGGGCTGTTGGTTTTTGAAAACTGAGTGAAACCTAACCATGTTGAACCATCCCGCCAGCAAATACGCCGCTTTCAAACCCGTCGCCTTGCGCGACCGCACGTGGCCAGACGCTGTGCTGACGCAAGCGCCCATATGGCTCAGCACCGATCTGCGGGACGGTAACCAAGCGCTGATTGAGCCGATGGATGCCGCACGCAAACTGCGCATGTTCGAGACGCTGGTGGCGGTGGGTTTCAAAGAGATTGAAATCGGGTTTCCCTCTGCTTCGCAAGTCGAATTCGAATTTGTGCGCAAACTGATTGACGAGAATCTTATTCCTGACGATGTGACCATTCAGGTACTGACACAGGCCCGTGAACCTTTGATTCGCCGCACTTTTGAGTCGCTTCAAGGGGCCAAGCGCGCTATCGTCCATCTCTACAACGCCACTGCACCGGTGATGCGCCGCGTCGTGCTGGGCATGAACGAAGATGAGATTGTCGATTTGGCCGTGACACACGCCCAGATGTTCAATGACTTTGCCGCTAAGCAACCCCAAACACACTGGACTTTCCAGTACTCTCCAGAGATGTTTTCAGGCACTGAATTGGCATTCTCTAAGCATGTGGTTGATGCTGTGACTGCTGTCTGGCAGCCCACTCCAGCGCACAAGTGCATTGTCAATTTGCCTTCTACCGTAGAGCATTCCACCCCCAACATCTTTGCCGACATGATTGAATGGATGCACCGCCACTTGGCACGGCGCGAAGCCATCGTGTTGTGTGTCCATCCACACAACGACCGTGGCACCGGTACGGCGGCAGGTGAGTTCGCGCTGATGGCGGGGGCTGATCGCATTGAAGGGTGCTTGTTTGGAAATGGCGAGCGCACTGGTAATTTGGATTTGGTCAACGTGGCGTTGAACCTTTACACCCAGGGTGTTTCACCGGGCTTGGATTTTTCCAATATCGACGAGATTCGCCGCACGGTGGAGTTCTGCAACCAGTTGCCTGTTCATCCACGCCATCCTTACGCCGGCGATTTGGTCTATACCTCGTTCTCAGGGTCGCACCAGGATGCCATCAAGAAAGCGTTTTCAGCGCGCAAGGCGGATGATATTTGGGACATTCCTTACTTGCCGATTGACCCCAAAGACCTGGGTCGCAGCTACGAAGCCGTGATTCGCGTGAACAGCCAGTCGGGCAAGGGCGGTATCGCGTATTTGCTGGAAAGCGAATTTGGCCTGGAGTTACCTCGCCGCTTGCAAATTGAATTCAGCCGTGTGGTGCAAGGCGTGATGGACGCTGCCGGCAAGGAGCTGACCGCGAAAGATTTGTGGGACTTGTTTGAGCGTGAATACGGTGTGGCCAGCGTGGCAGCCCCGCACCACCAGTTGCACGAAGAGCCGCGGGCTGACGGTACGGCCTGGGTCAAGATGGCTGCCCAGGTGGCGCTGGCAGGCAAGTCTTACCACCTGAATGGCGAAGGTACTGGGCCCATCGACGCGTTTATTGCGGGACTCAATGCCGCCACAGGACACAGCGTGCGGGTGCTGGATTACCATGAGCACGCGATGGGTTCAGGGGCTAACGCCAAAGCGGTTGCCTACCTCGAATTGCGCGTGGATGACCGCGAGACGCTCTTCGGTGTGGGCATGGACGCCAATATCGTGTCTGCTTCGTTGAAGGCCATACTGTCTGGCGTACAGCGTGCACAAGCACCTCAGCCTGTACCCACCACTGAATTTGTGACTGCTTAAAACAACCTGAACAGGAGATTCTCCATGACCGACAAACTCATTATTTTTGACACCACTTTGCGTGATGGCGAGCAGTCGCCTGGCGCATCCATGACCAAGGACGAGAAAGTCCGTATCGCTCGCCAGCTGGAGCGCTTGAAGGTGGACGTGATTGAAGCGGGCTTTGCAGCCAGTTCAAACGGCGATTTTGAATGCGTGAAAGCCATTGCCGAAGTTATCCGCGAGTCCACCATTTGTTCTTTGGCCCGCGCCAATGACCGCGACATTGCGCGTGCCGCTGAGGCCCTGAAGCCTGCCGCTTCAGGGCGTTTGCACCTGTTCTTGGCCACCAGCGCCTTGCACATGGAAAAGAAGCTGCGCATGTCGCCCGATCAGGTGTTTGAGCAGGCCAAGCTTTCCACCCGTTTCGCCCGCAATTTGATGGACAACATCGAGTTCAGCCCGGAAGACGGCTACCGCTCTGACCCCGACTTTCTCTGCCGTGTGATTGAGGCGGTGATTGCTGAAGGGGCCACCACCATCAACGTGCCTGACACCGTGGGCTACGCCATTCCTGAGTTGTATGGCAACTTCATCAAGAATTTGCGCGAGCGTATTCCCAATTCCGACAAAGCCATTTGGTCAGTCCATTGCCATAACGATTTGGGCATGGCCGTAGCCAACAGCTTAGCCGGGGTGAAGATCGGTGGCGCGCGCCAAGTGGAATGCACCATCAATGGCCTGGGTGAGCGCGCAGGCAACTGTTCACTCGAAGAAGTGGTGATGGCGGTCAAGACGCGCAAAGACTACTTTGGTCTGACGATGGGCATAGACACCCAGCATATTCTGGCCGCCAGCCGCATGGTCAGCCAGACTACCGGTTTTGTCGTTCAGCCAAACAAAGCGGTAGTGGGGGCCAACGCATTTGCGCACGCCAGCGGCATTCACCAAGATGGTGTGCTTAAGGCCCGTGACACTTACGAAATCATGCGTGCCGAAGACGTGGGTTGGTCGGCCAACAAAATTGTGTTGGGCAAGCTCAGCGGGCGCAATGCCTTCAAGCAGCGTTTGACTGAGCTAGGTGTGCAGCTTGACAGTGAAACCGCCATCAACCACGCGTTCACCCGTTTTAAAGAACTGGCTGACCGCAAGAGCGAGATTTTTGACGAAGACATCCTTGCGCTGGTCAGCGATGAGAGCGTGACGGATGAGAAGGAGCAGTACGGCTTCATCTCCTTGTCGCAGCGCAGCGAAACCGGTGAGCAGCCCCATGCCGCTATCGTCATTACGGTCAATGGCAAAGAATTCAAAGCGGAGTCCAGTGGCAATGGCCCGGTGGACGCATCGCTCAAAGCGATTGAGTCGCACGTCAAAAGTGGTGCCGAAATGGTGCTGTACTCGGTGAACGCTATCAGTGGTTCGACCGAAAGCCAAGGTGAAGTGACGGTGCGTTTGCAAAACAGTGGTCGCGTGGTCAACGGTGTAGGCGCTGACCCCGATATCGTGGTGGCATCGGCCAAGGCTTACTTGAGTGCGCTGAACAAGCTGCACAGCAAGGCAGACAGGGTCGCTGCACAGGGGTAGCTTTACGTGCTCTGCCGCTGCGCAGAGGCTATGGAGACGCAACAGCCGATTAAAATCGGCTGTTGCACTTTGTGGCTGACCACAGCACAGATGCAACATCACTTTTCAAATTAAAAAAACAACGCAAGTGATTGATACCGTTGTGGTTTCCAATATATCTATACACTCTGGCTTTTGTCCATTTGCCGGAGATGAATTCATGACCTACCGAATGAGCACGTTCCCGCAATCTTCCCCATCACGTTTTCTGACCCGTTGGCTGCCACAGGTGCTGTCAGCTCTTGGCGTCGCTGTCATGGGTTGTGCCTTGGTCGTGCCTTTCGCTGCCCACGCAGCGCAGCAGGCACCTGCTAAAACGACCAAGGTCGCTGCTAAAAAACCGGCTTCCCCCTCTCTTCATGCGGCGGTGCAGGTCAAGAGCCGTATGCAAGGCAAGCGCGTGGTGGCGGCGGCTCGTCCGCGCTTTGTCAGCCGGGCTGTTTTCGTGCCTGCCAAACCGTCTTTCGGCCAAATGGCGGGTTTGCATGGGGCACAAGACGCCCTGGATTTGAAATCCAGCGTGGCGCTGGTGATTGACCAGGACACCCGCGAGGTACTCTTCAGCAAGAACGATAAAGCGGTGCTGCCGATTGCCTCATTGACCAAATTGATGACCGGCACTGTCATCAGCGAAGCCCGTCTGCCGATGGAAGAACTCATCACCATCACCCAAGACGATGTGGATACCGAAAAGGGTAGCAGCTCACGCCTGCGCGTCGGTGCGACTTTGAGCCGTGGTGAATTGCTTCACTTGGCCCTGATGTCCAGCGAAAATCGTGCTGCCCATGCTTTGGGTCGTACCTACCCCGGTGGTTTGCAGGTCTTTGCATCTCTGATGAACGCCAAAGCCCAGATGCTGGGAATGAAAGATACACATTACGTCGAGCCTACCGGCTTGTCCAGCCAAAACCAATCCAGTGCCCATGATTTGGCTACTTTGGTGAATGCCGCTTACCAAGACCCTGTGCTGCGCGAGCTGACGACTTCACCTGGCTACCAAGTCGAAGTGGGAAACCGCACGCTGCAATACAACAACACCAACCGCTTGGTGAAAAACCCATCATGGGAAATTGGTTTGCAGAAAACCGGCTACATCACCGAAGCCGGACAATGCTTGGTCATGCAAGCCAAGATTGCCGGACGCAAGCTCATCATGGTGTTTTTGGATTCTGCGGGCAAACTGAGCCGCTTGGGCGATGCTGAGCGTGTGCGTCATTGGGTGGAGACCAGTCCCCGGTTTATGCCCGTCAGTGCACGCCAAGCCAGCGGGGGTAACTGATCCCTTTTGTTTCTTTTGATCAAGGTCCTGATGAAGCTTGGCCAGAAAACCAGGTCACGGTCTGCGTCTAGTCTTTTGTGGTGTGACCAGGTTTGTAACCCAGTGCATTTGAGATTTCATTCGCTGTAGTTTGTAGCTTAGGCAACCAGTTTTCGTCTAAACGATCTGCTGGTGCCGAAATCGACAACCCCGCTACCAAACGGGACTGGTCGTCGTAAATGCCTGCAGCCATGCAACGCACGCCTAACTCCAGTTCTTCGTTGTCACGTGCAATGCCATATTGACGGGCTTTGGACAGCTCACGCTCCAGCACAGCCAGTTGTGTGATGCTGTTACGGGTGTGGCCGGAGAGTCCCGTGCGCGTAGCGTAGGCACGCACGCGTTGCAAGTCATCTACCGCCAAAAATAATTTACCTACTGAGGTCAAATGCAGCGGCGCTCGTCCACCAATAGCCCTTACAACCTGCATACCGGAGCGTTCGCTGTAGGCTCGCTCTACATAAACGATCTCATCGCCCTGGCGCATGCTGAGGTTGACGGGCTGCTGCGTCAGCTTGTGCAGTTCGCGCATGGGGGTCAACGCAGCATCGCGTACGTTCAACCGGCCTTTGACCAAGTTACCCAGTTCCAGCAACCGCATACCGAGCCGATAGCTGCCAGCTTCGGGCCGGTCCACATAGCGGCCAATGGTCAAGTCGTTCAGGATGCGGTGGGTCGTAGAAGGATGCAACCCTGTTCTTTCGCTGATTTCTTTCAGCGAAACCGACTCTTCTTTAGAGGCCAGCACGTCCATCACTGAAAAAATTCTCTCAATGACCTGGATGGTGGGGGATACGGGGGTATTAGGGTCTGACGTTCTCATGGGGGGCGCGTTCAATTATGCGCCAAATTTTATCTTGTGAAATGTGACTTCACCGTTGACTTGGCTTTGAACCCTTTGCCCATACCCCGTCACGCAAAATTTCATGCGGTAAAAAATCGGCTTTGTAGTTCATCTTGCCGCTCTCCGCAATCCAGTAACCCAGGTAAACGTAGGGCAAGCTTAAAGAGCGTGCCTGGTCGATTTGCCACATCACGCTGAAAGTGCCGTAGCTGGTGCCGACTTCAGGTTCGTAAAACGTGTAGACCGCTGACAGCCCCAAATCCAACACGTCCAGTATCGACACCATGACCAAGCGGCCTGGACTACCGTCGTCTGTTACTGTGCGGAATTCGACCAAGCGTGAATTTACCCGGCTTTGCAGCAGAAACTGGGTGTACTGATTGATGCTGTCATGGTCCATGCCTCCACCCGAGTGCCGCCCGGACTGGTAGCGCAGATACAGCTCGTAATGCTCGGCTACAAAATGCAGGGGGGCTACCTGCACTTGCAAATGTTGATGTCGTGATACGGCACGGCGCTGGCTGCGATCGGGCTTGAACTGCGCTACCGGCACGCGCAGAGGTACGCAGGCTTGGCAGTTGTCGCAGTAGGGTCGGTAGGTGAACATGCCACTGCGGCGAAAACCTTTGTCCACCAAATCGGAGTAAGCGCTGTTGTGGATCAAATGGCTGGGCGTGGCTACCTGCGACCTCGCTTGCCGCTGCGCCAAGTAGCTGCACTCGTAGGGGGCTGTGGCGTAAAACTGCAAGGTCTGAACGGGGAGATCGTTGAGATGCGTCACCAGGAAACCTCAATAAAACGGGATGTAGCGGGCAGTGTTGGGGTGTATCAGGCCGGTGTTGCAGGTTGAAACAAGCGATTCCAGTATACGTTTTCAAAGTGCCAAGGCAGATCGGGCAACGTGCAAGCCTGCGTCAGGTGTGTGGCAAAACGGCTGCGGCTGATTTCACGCGCGCCCAGTGAAGCGAGGTGGCGCGTGTTTTGCTGACAGTCGATCAGATCGACGCCTTGCACACGGCAAAATGCGACCAAGCCTGCCAAAGCGATTTTGGACGCATCCGTTTTGCGGCTGAACATGGATTCGCCAAACACGGCATGGCCGATGGCCACACAGTACAGTCCACCCACCAACTGCCCTTGCACCCAGGTTTCAATGCTGTGGGCAAATCCCGCCCGGTGCAGCGCCTCGTAGGCCGCCACCATGTCCGGGACGATCCAGGTGCCGTTTGCAACCGTGCTTCCATCGCGTGGGCTGTGGGCACAGGCGCGAATCACCTCACCAAACGCCGTATCAAAGCGTAACTCGCAAGTCGGATCGTTTATGAATTTATGCAGCGTTTTTGCCAACGAGCGGTGCAAGCGGAAATCAGCCGGAGGCAGCACCATGCGTGGATCGGTGCTCCACCACAAAATAGGCTGGTCTTCGCTGAACCAGGGGAAGATGCCGTGGCTATAAGCTTGAAGCAGAGAATTCACATCCAAGGCCCCGCCCGCCGCCAATAATCCCGGTACGGGATCTGCAATGCCCCAAGCGGCGTCAATCGGCGGAAAGGTTTCGCCAGGCTCAAGCCAGGGCAGTTGGGCCGGTGGAGGTGATGGGCTGTGCATCTGAAATCCTTTGCACAAAAAACAAAAGGGGTTACGAATGAACGTAACCCCTTGAATTTTTGGCTCCTCGACCTGGGCTCGAACCAGGGACCTACGGATTAACAGTCTTCAGATCAAGGCGTATGCCGAATTCTATACGATTCTAGAAACGTCCTAAGTTGCTGATTTTCCTAGATTTTTTCTATTTGGGTGATTTTGGATATTCCATGCGGTTCTGGCGTTTTGTGTAATTTTCTCTGCCTGATTACACAGGAATTACACCAGGATTTGGCTTGTTTGCTGGGAGATGTAGGCGTGAAGCGGCGGACAGTGTGCGTGGGAACCCTTCATATCTGATGACGCGGATTTGCAATATGCTATGTAATTGATAGCTGCTTACGCACGTTCTACGAGGGCTAGTGGCCTGTTTTGTATATAAAGCGTGCTGCGCAAGGGTTTGATCAGCTACCGCAAAGGCGGCAGGCATTGACGATCCTTCGGCGCTCGATATGTGTCTGCTGCCTCCACCAGCGCGGTCATGCCGGGAGCGCTGCCTGCTGAATGGCGCTTTGCGCTGGTGGCAGCGCACCCAACATCACCGCTTTCCATTTTCGTGAGTCTGTAGCTTTGTTCAGTGGCCAATGCGGAGTACCGCAATGGCCTGGCACCACGAAGCTGTCGCGTGGCTTCGGCGGGCAGCGCGGTCATGCTGGGCGGCCTGTTTTTTGATTGAACGGCGCTGCGCGCTGTGTGCCAGTCCACCCAGCATCACCGCTTTCGGTTTGCCAGCACTGTAGTGTCAGTCAGTGCGCGCGGCGCTGCTGCGCCCCGCACAGGCACCGGGGAGGGGAAGGTACATCGCCAGTGCTTCGCAAGTGTTGGTCAGTGCGCTGTGGCGCAGATATGACCTCGGCTCGCTGGCGCATCGTGCTGGATCAGCCATCGCCTGCGGCTCGGCCTGGATGCCGTGATGTGCGTGGCAGTTGTGGTGCACGCCCGCTACGGCCACCCGCTTCGCTTTTACATAACGCCGCATTGCCCTCAGTGCCCGCCAGTCGCTGCGCTAAAGCTCCACTTGGTGACGGTCACCGCTTCGCGCCCTTCGGGTGAAGGCAACAGGCGTTATGCAAAGTGGCCTTCGCTGGAGTCGGTCGCACAGCCGTCGGCGCTTCCCGGTCGCTTGCACGCCCTACGCGCCGCCGTCTGCGCGCCCTTTTGGTTGTTGTGGCGTTGTGGCATCAGTCAGGCGCTGCGCGCTGTGTGCTTGGTCAGTGGCCTGCGGCCAGTCATAG
>JANXSZ010000038.1 GCA_025356445.1 Betaproteobacteria bacterium
TGTGGTGCGTTCCGTCCAGGTGGACGAGGCGGCTAACCATTCGGTCTTCCGCTGGAAAATGGTGGCGGGCTTTGCCTCTATGGCGGCTGTGGCGGCGATCGGCTGGAACCTGATGGGCAGCTTGAATGCCGGCACCGGCCAGACCCTGGCAGCCACGCAGGCTGTGCCCGTGCTGACAGTGGCCACCGTCAACACCCCGCCAAGCAGCCCACAAAATGGCCAGCCCCTGGTGATGATCCGCGATGCCCACCTCGACGCTTTGCTCGCAGCGCACAAGCAGTTTGGGGGAACCTCCGCCTTGCAAGCGCCTTCGGGTTTCTTGCGTAACGCCACTTTTGAGGTCACGGGACGCTGATGGCGCTTTTGCAGATCCCTTTCATGTCTTATTGCCGTTCAGTGCAATACAGATCGGCATTGCTAGCTATTATTTCAATAGCGAATTTCTCCGTTTCAGCCCAAACACCATCCGCAGTACCGCCCGCTGCGTCCACTGCTTTACCGCAGGCCATGCCCGTACAGCGCAGCGTCAGTGAATGGCTGATGCGCATGCACAACGCGTCCAGCAGGCGGGCGTATGTGGGTACCTTTGTGGTGTCGTCAGCGCTGGGCAATTTGTCCACTTCACGCATTTGGCATGTGTGTGATGGCGATCAGCAAATGGAGCGCGTGGACGCCATGAATGGCATTGCTCGCACCACGTTGCGCCGCAACGACGACGTGATCACGTTTGTGCCTGCCCTCAAGCTGGCACGGGCCGAAAAGCGCGATTCGTTTGGCATGTTTCCCAACCTGTTCCGTGCGGGGGATTCGTCAATTGCCGAGTTCTATGCCGCCCGTGCCGTCGCTACCGATCGCGCAGCGGGGCATGAAGCTGACGTTGTGAACATCACCCCCAAAGACAAGCTGCGCTTTGGCTACCGCGTGTGGAGCGAGAAAAAAACCGGTTTGGTGATCAAGCTGCAAACACTGGACACCGAGGGCCAGGTGATTGAGCAATCGGCATTTTCGGAGTTGCAGCTCGATGCCTCTGTCAAGATGGACAAGCTGGCCCAGATGATGGCGAATACCGAGGGCTACCGCGTCGAAAAGACCGAGGTCGTCAAAACCACTGCCGCTACCGAAGGTTGGGCCTTGAAAGCAGCCGTGCCGGGTTTCAAATCCATCAGCTGCTTTAAGCGGGCCATGGACACCGCTGCATCTGCTGCACCAGGCTCTGCCAAAGACAGCGCGAACAGCGCAATGCAATGGGTTTTTTCGGATGGCTTGGCCACGGTGTCGCTGTTTCTTGAAATTTACGACCGGCAACGCCATCTGCAAGAAGGCCTGCAAGCCCTGGGGGCTACCCAGTCCCTGACGCGGCATGTGCGCGACAAAGACGGCGACTGGTGGTTGACGGTGCTGGGTGAGGTACCCACGCCGACTTTGCTGGTGTTTGCGCAGAGCCTGGAGCGTAAAAAGTAAGCCATGCCCAAGTAACCAAGTCATTTAAAAGTTATTTAAATCTGTGATTCACCGAGGTTGTGATGTTTGAAATAGTTTTAAAAAAATGCCGTTCATCCCTGCTGCTAGGAGCTTTTTCCACCGTGGTAGGCCTCAGTCTGGTGCCCGTGCAGCCCAGCTTTGCCCAAGCCCGTGCCTTGCCCGATTTCACCGATTTGGTGGAGCAGGTAGGCCCTTCCGTGGTGAACATCCGCACGTCGGAAAAAGTCAAAAGTCGCGCTAACGCTGGCTCGGGTTCAAGCCCAGGCAACGGTGCTGACGAAGAGATGCAAGAGTTCTTCCGGCGTTTCTTTGGCCAGCCCATGCCGGGCACACCGCGCCAGACGCCTCGCCCCAACAGCCCGCAACAACCCCAGCAGCCTGACGAAGAGCAGCCACGCGGTGTGGGTTCTGGCTTCATCTTGTCCACCGACGGCTACGTGATGACCAACGCCCACGTGGTCGATGGTGCTGACGAGGTGCTGGTGACATTGCCTGACAAGCGCGAGTTCAAGGCCAAGATCATTGGCTTTGACAAGCGCACCGATGTGGCTGTGGTCAAAATTGACGCCACTGGCCTGCCTGCGGTGAAGATCGGTGACGTGAGCCGCCTCAAAGTGGGCGAATGGGTGATGGCGATTGGCTCGCCGTTTGGGCTGGAAAACACCGTCACCGCCGGTATCGTCAGTGCCAAGCAGCGCGATACGGGCGACTATTTGCCCTTCATCCAGACCGATGTGGCGATCAATCCCGGTAACTCGGGTGGCCCACTTATCAACATGCGTGGTGAGGTGGTGGGTATCAACAGCCAGATTTACTCGCGCACCGGCAGTTTTGCAGGTATTTCGTTTTCGATCCCGATTGATGAAGCTACCCGCGTGAGCGACCAGCTGCGTGCTACTGGCCGCGTGACGCGGGGCCGCATTGGCGTGCAAATCGCCACCGTCACCAAAGAAGTGGCCGAATCCATTGGTCTGGGCAAAGCGCAGGGCGCGTTGGTCAGTGGCGTAGAGGCGGGCGCCCCCGCAGAGAAGGCGGGTGTGGAAGCGGGCGACATCATCACCAAGTTTGATGGCAAGCCCATTGAAAAAGCCACTGATTTGCCCCGTTTGGTGGGCAATATCAAGCCTGGAACGCGCGGTATGCTGACCATTTTCCGCCGAGGCAGCGTGAAAGAGCTGGCTGTGACTGTGGGTGAATTTGAAGCGGAGAAAGTGGTCGCTAAAAAAGCGGAAAAAGAAGAGAAACCCAAAGTCTCTACCGCAGCCCAAACCCTGGGCCTGACCGTCAGCGACGTGAATGACGCCCTCAAGAAGGAGCTCAAGCTCACCAAAGGCGGCGTCAAAGTCGATACCGCTACCGAATCCGCTGCCCGTGCGGGTCTGCGCGAGGGGGATGTGATTGTGGCCATTGCGAATACCGAAGTCGCCAGCGTCAAGGAATTTGAAGCGGTGGTCGCCAAAAGTGACAAGAGCAAGTCCATCAACGTGCTGTTTCGTCGGGGTGAATGGGCGCAGTACGCGCTGATCCGGCCAGCAAAATAAAGGGGCAAGGTTAGAATAGGTTACCAACACCCGCAGTTGCCCTTCAGGGTTGGTTCCGGGCGCGTCCACTTTGACGCGCCTTTTTTTGTGTCTGCCCCCGCTCAGCACCTCCCTCATTCCTTCTCCAACATTTGACGCTCTTCATTGATGAATCACATCAGAAATTTCTCGATCATTGCGCACATTGACCACGGTAAATCGACCTTGGCGGACCGCTTGATTCAACGCTGTGGTGGCTTGGAAGCGCGCGAAATGTCAGCGCAGGTGCTGGACTCGATGGACATCGAGAAAGAGCGTGGCATCACCATCAAAGCCCAAACCGCCGCCTTGCAATACAAGGCGCTGGACGGGCAGGTTTACAACCTGAACTTGATCGACACTCCTGGTCATGTGGACTTTTCCTACGAAGTCAGCCGCTCGCTCTCCGCCTGCGAAGGCGCGTTGCTGGTGGTGGACGCCAGCCAGGGCGTGGAAGCGCAAACGGTGGCCAACTGTTACACCGCGCTGGAGTTGGGCGTAACGGTGGTGCCCGTGTTGAACAAAATGGATTTGCCCAACGCCGATCCTGACAACGCGCGCAGCGAAATCGAAGACGTGATCGGCATTGACGCCACCGACGCGATTCCCTGTTCCGCCAAAACCGGCTTGGGTATTGACGAGATTCTGGAAGCCATCGTGGCCCAGGTGCCCGCGCCCAAAGGCAACCCCAATGCCGCTTTACGGGCCATGATCATTGACAGCTGGTTCGACCCTTACGTCGGTGTCGTGATGCTGGTGCGCGTGGTCGATGGCCGCTTGGCCAAGGGTGAGCGCATCAAAATGATGGCATCTGGCGCGATGTACAACGCCGACAATCTGGGCGTGTTCACGCCTTCCACACAGCCGCGTAACTCCCTGGAAGCCGGTGAAGTGGGCTTCATCATTGCCGGTATCAAAGAGCTGCAAGCCGCCAAAGTGGGCGATACCGTCACCCTCATCAAACTGGGTTCTGGCGGCGCGGCAGCCACGGCAACCGAGGCCTTGCCCGGCTTCAAAGAAATCCAACCCCAGGTGTTCGCAGGGCTGTACCCCACCGAAGCCAGCGAGTATGAATCGTTGCGTGACGCGCTGGAAAAGCTCAAATTGAACGACGCCTCACTGCACTACGAGCCGGAAGTCTCACAAGCGCTGGGTTTTGGCTTTCGCTGCGGGTTTTTGGGCCTGCTGCACATGGAAATCGTGCAAGAGCGCCTGGAGCGTGAATTTGACCAAGACCTCATCACCACCGCCCCCAGCGTGGTGTACCAGGTGGTGCGCGGCGATGGTGAAGTGGTCTTGATCGAAAACCCCTCCAAAATGCCCGACCAGGGCCGCACCGAAGAAGTGCGCGAACCCATCGTCACCGTGCACCTCTACATGCCGCAAGAGTATGTGGGTGCAGTGATGACGCTGGCCAACCAAAAGCGCGGCGTGCAAATGAACATGGCCTACCACGGGCGGCAAGTGATGTTAACCTACGAGATGCCGCTGGGCGAGATCGTGCTGGACTTCTTTGACAAGCTTAAATCGGTGAGCCGGGGCTACGCGTCCATGGACTACGAGTTCAAGGAATACCGCACGGCCGACGTGGTGAAGGTTGATATTTTGCTCAATGGCGAAAAAGTCGATGCGCTTTCCATCATCGTCCACCGCAGCCAAAGCCAGTACCGGGGCCGTGCTGTGGTCAGCAAAATGCGCGAAATCATCAGCCGCCAGATGTATGACGTGGCGATCCAGGCGGCCATCGGCAGCACCATCATTGCCCGCGAAAGCATCAAAGCCTTGCGCAAAAACGTGCTGGCCAAATGCTATGGCGGCGACATCAGCCGCAAGCGCAAACTCCTTGAGAAACAAAAAGCAGGTAAAAAACGCATGAAACAAATCGGTTCCGTTGAAGTACCCCAGGAAGCCTTTCTGGCGATTTTGCAGGTGGAAGACTGATGCTCGCCTTCATGCCTGCCCTCACCGCTTGCGTGCTCGCGGCTTTCGTCGGTTATGCCGGTTCCTGGTATTTTGGGATGGTGGAGGGCAACTTTGCCCTGCTGCTGTTCTTGGCGACTTTCGTGACGGGCCTGTACTGGCTCGCAGAGCGCTTCATTTTCTTGCCCCAGCGTGAAAAAGCCTTGGCACTGACGGTGGCCGAGCAGGCCCGCCGCCGCGAAGCGCTTGACAAAATGGGCATTAAAAAAGTCGAAGAAAGCACCGCTGTTGTGCCTGAACACGAGCGATTGTTCATGCAGCCCTGGTGGTTGGACTGGACCGCCGGGCTGTTCCCTGTGATCTTGGCGGTATTTGTGCTGCGCTCATTTTTGTTCGAGCCTTTCAAAATCCCCTCGGGCTCCATGATCCCAACGCTGTGGGTGGGTGACTTGATTCTGGTGAACAAATTCCACTATGGTCTGCGTCTGCCCGTGCTCAACACCAAAATCACCGAAGGCAGCCCACCCCAGCGTGGTGACGTGATGGTGTTCCGCTACCCACCCAAGCCCAGTCTGGACTACATCAAGCGCGTGGTGGGTGTGCCCGGCGATCAGGTTGCCTACCTGAACAAAAAATTGACCATCAACGGCCAAGCCATCAGCAAAGACGCACAGCCTGATTTCTTCGAAGAAGACGCCATGCGCTACTTCAAGCAATTTCAGGAAACGCTGGGTGGCAAAACCCATGGTTTGCTCAATGACGATGACCGTCCTGCGTTTGTGCCGGGCGTCGAAGATTTTGCTTTCAAGCAAAACTGCAACTACACCGTTGAAGGCGTAAGCTGCAAAGTCCCTGAAGGCATGTACTTCATGATGGGGGACAACCGCGACAACTCTCTGGATTCACGCTACTGGGGTTTTGTCCCTGACAAAAACATTGTCGGCAAAGCGTTTTTCGTCTGGATGAACTTTGGCCATCTGGGCCGCATTGGTTCGTTTGATTAGGAGCACAGTGATGGGCAGAACTTTGACCGGTACCCCTTTCCAACAACCCCAGCGTGGTTTTTCGCTCCTGGGCATGCTTTTTTTCGGTGGCATCGCTGCCTGCCTCTTTCTGGTGGGAGCGCAAGTGGCGCCCACCGTGATCGAATACCAGGCCATTGTGAAAGCCACCAGCAAAGCCGCTCGCGAGGGCAATTCTGTGGTTGAAGTGCGGACTATTTATGACCGTGCTGCCGCGATTGACAACATGTCATCCATTGCAGGCAGAGACCTGGATGTCACCAAAGAGGGTGACAAAATTGTGGTCAATTTCGCCTATCAGCGCGAAATTCATCTGGCAGGCCCCGCTTACCTGCTGTTGAAATACCAGGGACGCAGCAAATAGGTGGCCCCCATTTCCTCCATTTCCAAGTCTGCCAAGTTTGTTTTAAGTGAAGGCCTGCTTTCTCTGCAAAGCCGCATTCACCACGAGTTCGCTACCCCGCAGCTGCTGGGTCAGGCGCTGACGCACCGCAGCTTTTCTGCCGACCATAACGAGCGGTTGGAGTTTTTGGGCGATTCGGTTTTGAACCTGTCGGTGTCCACTTTGCTGTACACCCGCCTTCAAAACCAGCCCGAAGGTGATTTGTCACGGGTCAGGGCCAATCTGGTCAAGCAAGACACTTTGCATCAGTTGGCGCAGGATCTGCGGCTCTCTGAGGTGCTACGCTTGGGGGACGGCGAAGCGCGTTCGGGTGGGTACAAGCGTCCGTCCATTCTGGCGGATGCGCTGGAAGCCGTGATCGGTGCTGTCTATTTGGATGCTGGATTTGCCGCCGCCGATGCGCTGGTGGGCCGTCTGTTCAAGGCGGTAGATTTCCAGCCCCAGATGCAGGCCATCGCCAAAGACCCCAAGACCGAGCTGCAAGAGTGGCTACAAGGGCGCAAAATGCGTCTACCCAACTACCGTGTGGTCGCCACCTTGGGCGCCGCGCACCAGCAAACCTTTGACGTGGAATGCGAAGTCCCCGAATACGGCATCACCGAACGTGGCATAGGTGGATCGCGCCGAGCCGGTGAGCAGGTCGCTGCGACTGCCATGTTGACAACCCTCAGAGCCAAGGCTAAATAATGACAACTCCAAAACCTGCCAAAGCGTCCACCCAGACCTCCAAGACACCCAAGGCTGAAAAATTGCCAAAACCTGCTGCTGTGCAAGCCAGTTCGGCGTCAGGTGCTATTGAAAACGAAGCAAGTTCTTCTGAACCCATGCCCGACATCGAGGCCATGCTCAAGCTAGCCCCCAGACGCATCTCTGCGCCCGTGGCGGGCCAGCGTTGCGGCTTGATCGCCATCGTCGGTCGCCCCAACGTGGGTAAATCCACCCTGCTGAATGCACTGGTCGGGCAAAAAATCAGCATCACCTCCGCCAAAGCCCAAACCACGCGCCACCGCATCACCGGCATGCACACCAAGGGCCTGACGCAGTTTGTGTTTGTCGATACCCCAGGCTTCCAAACGGTGCATAACAACGCGCTGAACCGCTCGCTGAACAAAACCGTGCTCGGTGCGGTGGGTGATGTGGACTTGGTGCTGATGGTGGTCGAAGCCGGTCACTTCACGCAAGCCGACGCCAAAGTGCTGTCGCTTCTCAGCAAAGACGTACCCGCCATCCTGATTGGTAACAAGTTTGACCTGATCCATCGCCGAGGGGACGTCGCCCCGTGGCTTCAATCCATGCAAGAGCGCCACGCCTTTGCCGAATTTGTCCCCATGTCGGCCAAAAACAGCAAGGATGTAGACCGCCTGTTCGGCATCTGCGAAAAGTACCTGCCTGAGCAAAACTTCATGTACGGTGACGACGAACTCACCGACCGCAGTGAGCGTTTCCTCGTCAGCGAAATGGTGCGTGAAAAGCTGTTCCGCCTGACGGGTGACGAGCTGCCCTATACCTCCACCGTCATCATCGACAAGTTTGAAGAAGAACCCAGCAAAGCCCACAAACGCTTCGTGAAAGTGGCCGCCAGCATCGTCGTTGAGCGCGATACGCACAAGGCCATGGTGATCGGTGACAAGGGCGAGCGCCTCAAACGCATCGGTTCTGAAACCCGCAAAGAGCTGGAAAAACTGATGGACGCCAAGGTGTTCATTGAAATCTGGGTCAAAGTGCGCTCAGGCTGGGCCGATGACGAAGCCCGGGTGCGCTCCTTCGGCTACCAGTAAGCGCTTTGATCTGACCGGCTCGCGGACATGGTCGTTAACCGTAGCCCACGGCACGCCTCTTCGCCATCTCCTCGCATCACCCACGAGCCCGCTTACGTCCTCCACCATTACAACTGGAGCGAGTCCAGCCTGATTCTGGACGTGTTCACCCGCCACCACGGCCGTGTTGCGCTGGTGGCCAAAGGTGCGAAGCGGCCCACCTCCAGCTTTCGCCCGGTGCTGTTGCCCCTGCAGCCCCTGTCTTTGGCGTTCGGTGGCGACGCCGAAATCCGCACCCTTAAAAGCGCTGAATGGGTAGGCGGGCATGTGATGCCAACGGGTGACGCGCTGCTGTCGGGCTATTACCTGAACGAGCTGCTGATCCGCCTGCTCGCCCGCGAAGATGCGCATGAAAGCCTGTTTGACCTCTATGCCAAAGTGGTGCAGGTGCTGGCCTCCGAGGCCGGCGAGGTGTTGCAAACCACGCTGCGCTGTTTTGAGTTGCTGCTGTTGCGCGACACCGGTTTTTTGCCCGCGCTGGACATGCAAACCCTGACCTTGGCCGCGCTGGATGCTGACCGCAGCTACTGTGTCGTCCCCGAAGGCGGCCTGCGTGAAGTCGGGGGCAAAGAGCGGGGGCTCACGGGGGCGCAATGGCTGGATTTGCAGCAAGCGCTGGATGCGCCATCCCCTTTCATGCCCACTTTACGTGCCTGCGCCCCTGTGGCGAACGCCCTCAAGCGCCAATTACGCGGTTTGCTGCACTACCATTGCGGCGTCAATACCCTGCGTACCCAGCAGATGATGATGGATTTGCAAGAACTAACATGACTTCCACAGCCCCCAAGCCTCAGCCCAAGATGCCCCACACCGCGCTCTCTGTCAACCTGAACAAAGTGGCCCTGGTGCGCAACACCCGCCACCTGGGCATCCCCAGCGTCACCCGTGCCGCCACGCTGTGCCTGCAGGCTGGTGCGCAAGGTATCACCGTGCATCCTCGCCCTGACGAGCGTCACATCCGTGCGCATGATGTGTATGACCTCGCTACGCTGATGCAGCAATGGCCAGACCGTGAATTCAACGTCGAGGGCAACCCCTTTCACAACCTGATGGACTTTGTGCGCGAGCTGCGGCGCCTGGGTTTGCCCCTTCACCAAGCCACGTTTGTGCCGGACAGCGAAGGCCAGTCCACCAGCGACCACGGCTGGACGTTCCCTGACGATGCTGCGCGCCTCGCACCGTTGATTCAAGAAGCCAACGCCCTGGGCGTGCGCGTCAGCCTGTTCATGGATCCTGTCCCCAGCGTCATGGCCGCGGTCAAAGCGCTGGGCGCAAGCCGCGTCGAGCTGTACACCGAAAGCTACGCCAGCGCACACGGCACGGCGGCGCAGGCCGACGTGCTGGCGCAGTTTGTGGCCACGGCGCTCGCGGCCCGTGAAGCCGGGCTGGGCCTGAACGCCGGCCATGACCTGAGCCGTGACAACCTCACTGATTTCCTGCGTGCGGTGCATGGCATCCAAGAGGTGTCCATCGGCCATGCGCTGATTGCCAACGCGCTGGAGCTGGGGTACACCGCCACGGTTGAGGGCTACTTGCGCTGCATAGCGGCAGCTCACGCATGATTTACGGCATAGGCACCGACATTTGCGACGTGCGCCGCATCCGTGCCTCGCTGACCCGCTTTGGGCCACGCTTTGCGCAGCGCATTTTGTCGCAAGCCGAATACGCCACCTATCTCGCGCGCCAGGCCCGCTCTGCTGAGCGAGGCGTCAGCTTTGTTGCCACGCGGTTTTCTGCCAAAGAAGCGTTCAGCAAAGCGATCGGTCTGGGCATGCGCATGCCCATGACATGGCGCAGCTGCGAAGTGGCCTCTCTGCCCAGCGGCAAGCCCCATTTGGTGCTGCACGGGGCTTTGAAGACCTGGTTTGAAGCAGAAAACCTGGTCGCCCACGTCAGCGTCACGGACGAGACGGACTACGCCGCCAGCTTTGTGGTTGTTGAGCGACAATAAAGAAATTACAGAGGAATTGGCCTTGGAAGCATATCCAGTGGGCGTGAGCAGTTATCAAAATAATACTGAAAAAGTATTTCGACACCTCAACACCTGAACACCCGAATTGAAAGTCACGCCATGCCAAGCTCCGGAACTCCTGTCCACGCCCCCCTCATCATTGACGTAGCGGGCACCACACTCACCGCCGCCGACCGGCAGCGCCTGCAAAATCCGCTGGTGGGCGGTGTGATTCACTTTGCCCGCAACTGGCACAGCCGCGACCAGCTTGTGGCGTTGAACGCCGACATCAAAGCCGTGCGGGACGACCTGCTGATTTGCGTGGACCACGAAGGGGGCCGCGTACAGCGCTTTAAAACCGACGGTTTTACCCACCTGCCTTCCATGCGCAGCCTGGGTGCGCGCTGGGCGCAAGACAAAAAACCAGGGGATGGCAGCGGTGCGCTCGCCGCTGTCCATGCAGCCACTGAATGCGGCTTTGTGCTGGCATCCGAGCTGCGTGCCTGCGGTGTGGATTTGAGCTTCACGCCCGTGCTGGACCTGGACTGGGGCGACAGCGGCGTGATCGGTGACCGTGCGTTTTCGCACGACCCGCGCGTCGTCAGCCTGCTGGCCAAAAGCCTGATGCATGGCTTGTTGCAAGCAGGCATGGCCCACTGCGGCAAGCATTTCCCGGGTCATGGCTTTGTCAAGGCCGATTCGCACACCGATATTCCCGTGGACAAACGCAGCCTCAAAGCCATTTTGGCCGATGACGCTGCGCCCTACCGCTGGTTGTCCGGCAGTTTGATGGCTGTGATGCCCGCCCACGTGATCTACCCCAAAGTGGACGCCCGACCCGCTGGTTTTTCCTCTGCATGGCTGAACAGCATCCTGCGCGGCCAGCTGGGCTTTACCGGTGCTGTCTTCAGTGATGACCTCTCCATGGCGGGTGCCCGGCAACTCGATGGCCGCAACCTGAGCTACACCGAAGCCGCATTGGCCGCGCTGAATGCCGGTTGCGACATGGTGCTGTTGTGCAACCAGAGTCTGGACGGTGGGGCAGGGGTAGATGCCCTCATCGCGGGCCTGGCTCAAGCCCAAACCGAAGGCCGGTTCAGCCCCAGCGAGCTGAGCGAAACCCGCCGTTTAAGCCTGCTGCCACAGACTTTGCCGCTCAGCTGGGAGGCGCTGATGACGGATGCACGCTACATGCAGGCCTTGGACAGTGTGTGAAACAACCCTTGCAGGGGATCGTTTTCGCCTCTTTTTTGTGCTCTAGCGCGCACGGATGTTGCTTGTGATTTTTCCAGGCTTACCATATAAAGTCAGGAATAAGTCAGTCACCCTGCAATTTTTTTCTGGGTAATAGTTACATAAATTGTGATTCACCAGACAGACCTTGCTGGGTATACTTTAACTAAGGGTTTGTGCGTAAGTGCCTAAGACGCGCACCATCATGCAGAGCTACCCCAGCAAGCAGGCACAGCGCGAAACCCAGCGCAAGATTTATCTAGAAAGGGATCTCATGAAATACATTTTTCCTCAGCCAAAGCTAGTCGCTGCTGCTGCGATGCTCACTCTATCGCAAATGGCCGCTGCGCAAACAGCCACCCTGCCAAGCACTGATGCGGGTAGTGTTAATGCAAACCCTGCTGAAGCCCCTGTGCCTTCCTTGAGAAGCCCTTCGGATGCCAGTTTCCTTGACCGCACTTTCGGGGACAACAACCCCTCCAGCGCCGCCGGTCAGCTCTCCCTGACCCCTGGCTATGAGTTAGGTGGTATCGGACGCCGTACGGGTCCAGCAGAATCCAATATTTTGACGGCACCTGCACAAGGGCTGCCACTGCGGTTCGACAACGGTGTGTTTGTCTACCCCTCTGCTGTGGTCGGTTTTGGCCGCAACAGCAACGTGTTGGGCACCAACACCAACCAAGTTTCTTCCAGTCTGGTCTCGTTGCAGCCCGGCGTGGTTGCCGAGCTGAAAAACAGGGGCGACCGTTACACCCTGGCTTACCGTGGTAACTACACCCGCTACGCTTCCAGCGGTGATGACAATTTCAACCACCACGACATCGGTTTGGCCGGTGACAACTACCTCGACAGCCGCTCACGTGTGGGCTGGAGCGCTGGTTACATCAACCGCACAGACCCCCGTGGCTCCACAGACCGTGCTATTTCTACCGAACCTGACCGCTGGAATTCCCAGTCGGCACGCGGTATTTACATCTATGGCACACCGGGTGCCGCAGGGCGCGTTGAAGTTGAAGGCGGCCTCACCAGAAAGCGCTACGAAAACAACAGAACCACCACCATCGCTTCTGATTTGGATCAGGTGGGTGTGTCAGGCCGCTTCTTCTACCGCGTCATGCCTCGCACGTCGCTGGTTTTTGAGCTTCGCCAAACACGCAACGATTACATCCTTGACACCTCCAGCAACGACAACGTAGACACCCGCGTTCTGACCGGTGTCACTTGGGATGCAACTGCCAAGACCTCTGGCTCCGTCAAAGCCGGTTATTTGTACAAAAAATACTCGGCTACCGGGCACCAAAATGCATCGGGCTTCACGTTTGAAGGCAGTGCACGCTGGTCACCCTTGACCTATTCAACCGTGGATGTTCTGGCTTCAAGATCCGCTGCTGATTCCACCGGTTTGGGTGCCTTTATCACCAACACAGCTGCCACTTCCCAGTGGAACCACCGTTGGTCAAGCCAGATGACATCACGCGTCAGCCTGGGCACCGTGAAGTCCGAGTTTGCCGGTGCTGGGCGTGTAGACAACACCAACAATCTGGGCGCAGGCTTGTTCTATGACGTAGGCCGTAGCCTTCGCGGTGGCGTTGAATTGACGCGTGTCGATCGCAGCTCCAACCAAAGTATTTACGATTTCAAGCGCAACACCGTGTTCTTGTCTGTTGAAGGCAGTTTGTAATCTTTTAGCAGAACTTGCTATGCAGTCAGAGATTTTTGAATGATAAACATCAGTTTGAGACAGAGGCACCGTTGTAAAAAAATCTGGCTCACATGCAGCTTGGTGCTTTTACCTGTCTGTGGATTCAGTCAAAACTCTCTCGACTCTTTAGGCTCTGCGCTGCGTGCGCCACCTTCCTTTGAAAGCCGATCTTCTGCCGTATCGTCTTACCAGCTGTCGGCGGGTGATGTCATCTCCATCCGTGTGTTTGGCGAAGATGATTTCACCAAAGAAAAAATCAGGCTGAACGATGCAGGCACCGTTTCGTTTCCCGCCATTGGGGAAATCAAGGTGCTGGGCAAAACCATCGGTGATTTGGAAGCCATCATCACCGCCGGTTTAAAGGGGCGGATACTGGTCAACCCCCGTGTGTCTGTGCAGATTGAAGAATACCGGCCCTTTTATGTGAACGGCATGGTCGATAAACCCGGTGGTTATCCTTTTCAGCCTGGCTTAACCATCCGTAAAGCAGCGTCCCTGGCCGGTGGTTTTAAAGAACGTGCGTCCCTCAGCAAGATTTTCATCATCCGGGAAAACGATGCTTCGCAGACACCTCAAAAAGTAGATTTGAATTCTATTGTGGGCCCTGGTGACATCGTCACGGTAGAAGAAAGCTTCTTCTGATTTTTTCTAATTTATCCCATTCACAACCCGCGTAAAGTATTTTTTGCTTTACCAACCGATCTAATTACCCATGCAAGCAGTTGCGGAAGCGGTCATCGACCCATCCCAAAAAACGAAGCAAATATTCCTGCACGATCCTGATGACCACGAAGTCAAACTGGATCTGGTGGAATACTGGCGGAGTATCACCAAGCGCAAATGGGCGATCATCTTTTTCGGATTGCTGGTTGCTCTTTTGGTCGGGGTCATCGTTTTCGCCATGACACCTGTTTACCGTGCCACCACCACGGTATTGATTGAATCCAACAAATCCAAAGTGTTGTCCATTGAGGACGTGTATTCCGGTATCTCCTCCAACCGTGAATACTTTCAAACCCAGGTTGAAATCATCAAGTCACGTGAAGTGACCATGAAAACCATCATTGCGTTGAAGCTTTGGGAAAATCCAGAATTTGATCCTCGCCTTAAAAAGGCGAGCAAAATCCAGGAGTTGATTGCCGCCACAGGTTTTGCGGATGAAATTGTGCCCAAAGAGTGGACAGAAGCCGCCTTGGCGGAATCTGCTTACACCAAATTTTCCAAGCAGCTGTCTATTGAGCCTGTGCGCTTGAGCCAGTTGGCCAAAATCAGCTTTGAATCGACCAGCCCCGAATTGGCTGCCTCGGTCGCCAATACCCTGGCCAACACCTACATCGAAAACGACCTCGAAGCCCGCTACAAAATGACCAAGCAGGCCAGCACATGGCTGCAAGACCGCTTGTCTTCATTGAAGGGCAAACTGGACGATTCCGAGCGTGGCTTGCAAGGCTACCGCGAAAAAGCCGGCATCATTGACCTGAAGGGCGCTTCCCAAGCTGGTGCAGGCAAGCAAATTGAAGAAGTCACGCAGCGCCTGATTGAAACCAAGCTGCGCCGTGCCGAAGCAGAAAACGCGTTCAACCAGATTAAAAATGCCGGCAAAGGCGAAGACCTGAGTTCCTTGCCAGCGGTGGTGCGCAACACCACTGTCGCAGATGCCAAGAAACAAGAAGCCGAGGCTGAGCGCAAGCTTTCCGAGGTTTCCCAGCGCTACGGCTACGAGCATCCCCGCTATGTCGCTGCCGAAGCCGAAGTCAAGGCCGCCAAAGAAAACGTGCGCCGCCAAGTGGACACCGTGGTTTCCAGCGTGACCCGCGAATACGAAGTAGCCCGTGGCACCGAGCGTGCGCTGGAAGGCACACTGAGCGTAGCCAAAGGTGCTGTGCAAGGCCTCAACCGCAAAGAATTCCAGCTCGGTATTCTGGAGCGTGAGGCCGATTCCAACCGCCAGATGTACGAAATGTTCATGAAGCGCGCCAAAGAAACCAACGTTTCGGGCGATTTGCAAAGCGCTATTGCACGGGTGGTGGATTTGGCTGTGCAGCCTCACACCCCTGTTAAACCCCAAAAAGTGCAAATCATCTCGATTGCACTGGTGCTGGGTTTGTTCCTCGGCATGCTGACTTCGCTGCTGCTGGACCGCTTGGACAACACCGTCAAAACCACCGAAGACGTGGAAGGCAAACTCAAGCAGCCGCTGCTCACCACCCTGCCTTTGCTCTCCAAGACCGAGATCAACCGCACCTCTTCAGCCCGCTTGTTCCTGGACAACCCCACCTCACTGTATTCCGAGGCCATCCGCACGGCGCGTACCGGTGTTTTGCTCTCGGCCATCGATGCCCCCAAGCGCATGCTGCTCGTCACATCGAGCTTGCCGGGCGAGGGCAAAACCACCTTCTCTATCAATTTGGCCATTGCCCATTCGCAAACCAAGCGCACCCTGCTGATTGATGCCGACATGCGCCGCCCGGCAATTTCCAAAGGCCTGGGTTTGCCGCCCGGTGCCAAGGGCTTGTCCAACCTGGTTTCAGGCACCGGCACGCTGGCCGAATGCATCCATACCATTGAAGGCTCTCACCTCAGCATCCTGCCCGCAGGCACCATCCCGCCTAACCCGCTTGAGTTGCTGCTGTCGCAAAAATTCAAAGAGGCGTTGCAGCAGCTGTCCGGCTACTTCGATATCGTCATCATCGACTCGCCACCCGTAGAGCTGGTCAGTGATGCGCTGGTGATCGGTGGCATGACCACCGGTGTTTTGTATGTCGTGAAAGCCATGGAAACCCCTTACCAGTTGTCGCGCAAGGGCTTGCAGCGTTTGCGCCGCGCCAATGCGCAAATTTTGGGTGTGGTGCTCAACCAGTTGGATTTTGCCAAGGCAGAAAAATACTACGGCGAGTATTCGGGCTACAGCAAATACGGCTATGGCAAAAAAGGCTACCAAGGTGGTTATGGCCAGCAGCCCTATGGCAGCCAGCCAGAAGCTGCGCCTGAATTGGCCGTGGTCGCCAAGGCCGCTTGAGCTTCGCGCACACCTTGACGATCACCTTGACGCTCACCCCGCAGCAAACCGATGCACCAGCGCCATGATCGACCTTCACACGCACTTTCTGCACGGCATTGATGACGGTGCCCAGACGCTGGAAGAGTCGCTCGGCTTAGCCCGTGCCTCTGTGGCCGATGGCGTTACGGTCTGCGCCATGACGCCACACATCCACCCTGGCAGGTTTGAAAACTTCAAATCCCGCCTCAGCCTGCAGGTCGAAGCTTTCCGCGCCGCGCTCAAGCACCACAACATTCCCCTGCGCATCACGCTGGGTGCCGAAGTCCGGCTTTCCATCGAATCGCTGGAGCAGGTGCTCAGTGGTGAGGTGCCCTTTCTGGGGCGCGTGGGCGGTTGCCACATCATGCTGCTGGAGTTCCCGCACCAAACCTTGCCCCTGGGCAGCATGCAGTTCATCAACAAGCTGCTCAGCCTGAACATCCGCCCCCTCATCGCCCACCCCGAGCGCAACAAGGCCGTCATGGCTGACCCCAGGCGCGTGCAGCCCTTTTTGGATGCCGGTTGCTGGTTGCAGGTCACCGCCGGTGCCATTGTGGGTGATTTTGGCGAAACCGCCAAAAAAGTAGCCCTGCAGTTGATGGACAACGACCAGGTTCATCTCATTGCCAGCGATGCACACAATCTGGGTGCCCGTGCGCCCTCCATGGGCCTTGCGCGCACCGCACTCACCAAGCGCTACGGCGCTGCTGCCACCCAGCTCCTGGTGCGTGACCGGGCCGCCAGCATTCTGGGCTTGACCCTCAAACCAGGCGTATGAGTGCGCCAGCCGCCACCACGACAACCGCTACCAACGCTGTCCGCACGGCACGGCGAGCTGTTTTGCTGGCGGTGGTGGTTGGTGTAGCAGCCTCTGCACTGTGGGTAGCCGGTCGGGCTGCTGTTAGCGATGTGCAGCTGATGCAGGTGCGCTGGCAAATCGGCCAGTGGCGCAGTGGCAGTGCCCCTTTGCCCCATATCGTCGATTGGGGCGCTGCCAGAAACACCCTCTCTGGCGCCTTGGCTACCGCCCCTGACGATCCGCAAATCCATGAATCCCTGGGCTACCTGTACGCCATACGGGCCCAAAGTGCCGCCAAACTCCCCGCCTTGTTTCAGCCCCTGATGCGTCAAGCCCAAGACAGCTACCGCAACGCTGCGCGCTTGCGGCCCATGTCCGGTGCCACCTGGGCCAACGTGGCCCTGGCCAGCCATTTGCTGGCACCTGTCAGCAGCGCGCCTGCACAGCCGAGTCAGCCCAATCAACAAAACCAGCCAAACCAGCCAAACCAGCAAACCCTCCTGTGGGATGCCTTTGACCGCGCCTTGCTCTACGGCCAGCGCGAGCCCTCTGTGCAGCGCACCACCGCAGAGATCGGATTTGCCCGCTGGGCACAGCTCTCGCCCGTGCGCCGCAGCCAGTTGCTCGCCATGGTGGCCGGTGCCTGGCCCCCTGATCGCCCTGTGCTGCTCACCATAGCCCACGCCCACGGCAGGGCAGAAGCCGATGGCACCCCCTGATAATCCCCCTAAGCTACATCTTTTGCTCTTTGGCCAGCTTGTCCAGCAAGTCACGCCACAAGCGGACTTGGCTGGCCCCCCCTTTGCGCGCCACGCCACTTGGCAGCCACAAATCATCGTCGTTAAAGCTGTACACCGGTTCCAGATCGGTGCGCTGCGATGCGGGGCGAATGTCACTGAACATGTTGTCCAAAATCAGCGGGTCAGCGTCTGGCTGCGGGTAGTAGGCCAGCACCATGTGCGATTCGTTCAGCTTCAGCGCCCGCACATAGGTGATGCGCAGCCGCTCCACTGGCACGCCCAAATCCTTCAGCGTCAGGTACTTGCCAATCGAATAGTCTTCGCAATCCCCGCCAAACGAGGCCAGCATCTCCACCGGCGTGGCCCAGTAGTCTTCCATGCCCCAGTGCTTGATGTCGTTGAAGTAGGGGATCTGGTTGAAAAAATCATTCGTCCGGCGCAGCTGTGGCCCCGGGTCAGCCCGGCCATCACCAGGTTTGGTGTCTTTGGCGTCTTTGGTTTCTTTCGTGTCGCGCACCAGGCGCTGCCATATTTGCAGCCGCCCCGGGGCCTCACGCCCATAGCGCGAGCTTGCCCAGTTCAGCAAGCCCGCCGAAAAGTCGGTCAGACCCGCCAAGGCAGAGCACGCAGCGGCAAGTGCGACCATCAACCCCAGCAACACGCTTCTCACGCTTCCCATATGTACCCGGCCCCACAAACCACACCAGGGTCACACCGCCTTGCCCGTAACCTGCATCGTGGCACGGCGGTTGCTCCCTGTCAGAGGCATTCTATGAAGCCTGCGTACCCCCGGTGCAGCAATGGCCCTAAAACCCCGTACAAAGATGGCTTTCATGCGTGAACTGGTTCGTCATGCCGTCCTGTGGCGGTCACAAATGGCCATGGCGCTGGTGCTGTTGCTTATCGGTGGGCTTTTTTACCTCGGGCGCTTACCCATCGCCGTAGGGCTGCTTGCAGAGCCGTGGGACAAAGTCGTGCACGCCAGCCTGTTCGCGGTGATTGCCATCTTGCTCGCGCTGAGCCGAAAGCAAGGCACTTGGCGCTGGCTGGTGGCCAGTGTCTTGTTGGCTTCCGGTGTGGGTGCCCTGGACGAACTGCACCAGCATTTTTTGCCCGGGCGCAGCGCCGATATCAACGATTTGGTGGCTGATTTCTTGGGCGCTACATCCGGTGTATTGCTGATGCAGTACTGCAAAAACAAGCTGTCAAGCCCCTGGTTTTGATTCAGGGCTTGAGTTTGTGAATTATTACCAATTACAAATACTTACCTTACCAGCGTGCACAATCGTTCATATCGGTTACCCCGCATAAACCCTTAACCCAAATCACACCGTGGTATCACCTGCTTCATCTGCATTACCTGAAAAAATCTACGTAGCTGGTCACCGTGGCATGGTGGGCAGCGCCATCGCCGCCACCTTGCGTGCGCAAGGCACGCCCGCCACAGCCATCGTCACCCGCACCCATGCCGAGCTTGACCTGTGCAACCAGCAGGCAGTGCAGGACTTTTTTGCCACCGAAAAGCCCACCCAGGTCTATCTGGCCGCAGCCAAGGTCGGCGGCATCCATGCCAACAACACCTACCCTGCCGATTTCATCTACCAAAACCTGATGATGCAGGCCAACGTCATCCACGCGGCCCACACCCACGGCGTGCGCAAGCTCTTGTTTTTGGGCAGCAGCTGCATCTACCCCAGGCTAGCCCCCCAGCCCATGGCCGAAGACGCCTTGCTCACCGGCACCCTGGAGCCCACCAACGAGCCCTATGCCATTGCCAAAATAGCCGGCATCAAGCTCTGCGAAAGCTACAACCGCCAATACGCCGCCACCCACGGCACCGACTACCGCAGCGTGATGCCCACCAACCTCTATGGCCCCGGTGACAACTACCACCCCGAAAACAGCCACGTCATCCCCGCGCTGATTCGCCGCTTCCACGAAGCCAAGCTGGCCCACGCCCCCCAGGTCGCCATCTGGGGCACCGGCACCCCCAAGCGCGAATTCTTGTACGTAGACGACATGGCCGCCGCCAGCGTGTTCGTGATGCAGCTGCCCCTTGCCACCTACCAGGCCCACACCCAGCCCATGCTGAGCCACATCAACGTGGGCTACGGCAGCGATGTCACCATCGCCGAGCTGGCCCATGCCGTGGCCCAGGCCACCGGCTACCCCGGCCAGATCACCTTCGACACCAGCAAGCCCGACGGTGCCCCCCGCAAATGGATGGACAGCCGCCGGCTCAACGCCCTGGGCTGGCAAGCACAGACCAACCTGAAAGACGGTCTTGCCAAAGCGTATGCAGAATTTCTATCGGAGAACAAATGAACAACACCCCTAAAAAGGCCCTCATCACCGGCATCACCGGCCAAGACGGCTCTTACCTCGCCGAGCTGCTGCTCGAAAAAGGCTACGAAGTCCACGGCATCAAGCGCCGGGCCAGCTCGTTCAACACCGACCGCATCAACCACATCTACCAAGCCCCCCAAGTAGACGGTGCCAGCCTGAAGCTCCACTACGGTGACCTGAGCGACACCAGCAACCTCACCCGCATCATGGCGCTGGTGCAGCCCGATGAGGTCTACAACCTCGGCGCGCAAAGCCACGTGGCCGTGTCCTTCGAATCCCCCGAATACACCGCCGATGTGGACGGCATGGGCACCCTGCGCCTGCTCGAAGCCATACGCCTGCTCGGCCTGCAACACAAAACCCGCTTTTACCAAGCCTCCACCAGCGAACTCTATGGCCTGGTGCAAGAAATCCCCCAGCGCGAAACCACCCCGTTTTACCCCCGCAGCCCCTACGCCGTGGCCAAGCTCTACGCCTACTGGATCACCGTGAACTACCGCGAGGCCTACGGCATGTACGCCTGCAACGGCGTCTTGTTCAACCACGAAAGCCCACGCCGTGGCGAAACCTTCGTCACCCGCAAAATCACCCGTGGCCTCGCCAACATCGCCCAGGGCCTGGAGC
>JANXSZ010000033.1 GCA_025356445.1 Betaproteobacteria bacterium
CGACAGCCCCGTGCGCTTTGATATTGCGCGTACCGACATCTTGTCGCGTACATGCATGCGCCGTATCTTGCCTAACATTTCCATGGTGATCACCTTTTTGTAAGCGCTCCACAAACCCCAGACTTGTCGTCGGATTTTGAAATAGACATGCTGGACCCATCTAAATTCAGATGGGGAAATAAGCATGAAAAACGCGCGGCACTATTGGTCAATCCACATTACGGCAATCAAGTCCCAAGGAGTCACCGCCAGTGACTATGCAAGGCGACACGACCTTGCGCTGACAAGCCTGTACTACTGGAAACGTAAACTGCAACTGGCGCCAACCGCTCTGAGCGCGTCTGAGCCAGTGACAACGCCCAAGATTTCAAGCAAATTTGTGTCTCTGCGTGTCAGGGACCCAGTGCCGGACATGGCGCAGACGGCTTGGCCCTGCACCTTGGTTTTCGCTGGCGGCATGCGCCTTGAAATGTCAGCACTACCCGATCCGCAGTGGCTCGCCGCCGTTGGGCTTAGCGCCCAAGGAGCCTACTGATGCACCCAGGCTGCACCATCGATCAGGTCTACCTGTACCGCGAACCGATTGATTTTCGAAAAGCCATTGACGGCCTGAGCGTGCTGGTGGAGCTCGAACTGGGCTTAAGCCCATTTGCCAACGCGCTGTACGTCTTCACCAACCGATCGCGCAACAAAATCAAGGCGCTGTACTGGCATCGCAACGGATTTTGCCTTTGGCAAAAGCGTCTGGAGCGCGATAAATTCGCCTGGCCGCGCGATGAAAGAGAGGCCACCAAAACCATCAGCTTGCAGGAATTTGGATGGCTGCTTGAGGGCTTTGATTTGTGGAAAAATAAACCCCATCAAACGCTGAGTTTTGGGGCGGTTTCATAGGAAGGTTTGGTAAAATTGCGCATGTCTTTTGCATCGCTTCAAACCCCTCTTTCTCCTGTGAAGAAGACGTTTGAAGAGATCGTGCAAACGTTCACTTTGCCGAACGTTTTGCCACCCGATATCGATGCCCTCAAGACCCTCTTGCTGGCCCAACAAAATGCACACCTCGCGGCCGTGCAGGCCATTCGCCAAGAAGCCCACGATTACGTCATTCGCATGTTGGAGCAAGCCGTACTGGCCCGTCAGCGCATGTTCGGCGCCAGCTCCGAACAGCTGTCCGCCCAGAGCCGGTTGTTTGACGAGGCCGAGGCCCTGGCGCAAACCAGCACCGAGGCACAAGATATTGCCCCACAAACGCCCGAGGTGACAGCACCCGCTGCCGATACTAAAAAGCCTGCCCGTGGCAAACGCGCGCCCCTGGCTGCAGGCTTGCCACGGGTGGACGTCATTCATGATGTTGCGCAGGCGGATCGCACCTGCGCCTGCGGCACTCCGATGGTGGAAATCGGCCAAGACGTCAGCGAACAACTCGACATCGTGCCGATGCAAGTGCGCGTGCTGCGCCACATCAGGAAGCGCTATGGCTGCCCAACCAGCCAGCACGCCCCCGTTACGGCAGCCTTGCCCGCACAACCACTGCCCAAGAGCAATGCCAGTGCCGATTTCCTGGCCATGCTGCTGGCGGTCAAGTTCGTTGATGGCCTGCCCCTGGCGCGCTTTGAGAACGTGCTGGCGCGCCATGACGCGGTGGTGCCCCGCCAGACTCTGGCGCGTTGGGTCATTGGCAGCGCTGGTGTGCTGCAACCTCTGCACAACCTAATGCGTGACATCTTGCTCGATGGCGCCCTGATTCACATGGATGAGACGGTGGTGCAGGTGCTCAAGGAGCAAGACCGCTCACCCACCTCCAACAGCTACATGTGGGTGCAGACCGGCGGCCCACCGGATAAACCAGTGGTTTTGTATGACTACGATGCAAGCCGCAGTGCCGCGGTGCCCACTCGCCTGTTGGAGGGGTTTCAGGGTTATCTGATGACCGATGGCTATGACGGCTATAACGCGATTGCCCGCGCCGACGGTATTGAGCGCCTGGCTTGCTGGGCGCACGTGCGCCGACGTTTTGTGGAGGCGGTGCGGGTGCAGCCCAAAGGTAAACGCGGCAAAGCCGATGAGGCGGTGAGTCTGATTGGCAAGTTGTACCGCATCGAGCGCGAGCACAAGAATGCCACGTTAGAGGATCGTCATCTGGCGCGCCAGAGCTGCAGTGTGCCGGTTTTGGCGGAGTTGCACGCCTGGATGCTCAAGCATGCGCCGTTGGTGACGCCCAAGAGTGCGCTGGGCACGGCCTTGGCTTACATGGGTAATTTGTGGGCGCAACTTACGCGCTACACCGAGCGCGGTGATTTACCGATTGACAACAACCGCTGTGAGAATGCGATTCGCCCCTTTGTGATTGGGCGCAAGGCTTGGCTGTTTAGTGATACCCCGGCTGGCGCCCATGCCAGTGCCGTCATCTACTCGTTGGTGCAGACCGCAAAAGCCAATGGGCTGGAGCCCTATATCTGGCTGCGTCGGGTGTTGCGTGATTTGCCTGGCGCTCAGACCGTCGAGGCGGTTGAGGCGCTGCTGCCTTGGAACCTGCGCTTAACAGATTTAGTGGACAAAATAGCGCGTTGATTCTCTGGGGTTTGTGGAGCGCTTACAGTCCATCGCGTCATCGATTGACGCAATGGATCGATCAGCAGCCTGTTTTGCTGACTCAGCCAGCATCCCAAGCTCACTGCCTTTGTTTTTGATCCGACCCAGTATTTCTGCCTTGTGTTTTGGCTT
>JANXSZ010000034.1 GCA_025356445.1 Betaproteobacteria bacterium
CCCTCGACAAGGCCACATAAAACAAGCGGCGTTCCTCATCAATGTCCGCTGTGGTGCCTGTGGCCATGTCCGAGGGAATGCAGCCATCGACTGCGCGCAGAACGTAGACAGCTTTCCATTCCTGCCCTTTTGCTGAATGGATGGTGGAGAGGGTCACATAGTCCTCGTCCAGCGATGGAATACCGGACTGATCACTGGTTGCCTCCGGCGGGTCCAACGTGAGTTCTGTCAAAAACCGCTCCCGGCTTGCGTAGCCACTGGCCATCCGCTCAAGATTGTCTAAATCGGCCTTGCGTGCTTCGGCGTCATCATGGACGCGTTCCAGATGGGGTACATACCAGCGCTTGGCCAAGCCGATGTCTGCAGGCCAGGTGGATGAAGTGCTGCGCAGTGCTCGGTAGAGTGCGGCGAAGTCCCGCCATTCGGTTGCAGCAGCTGCAGGTGGGTCAAAGTGTTCCACAACTTCCTGGGGATCGGCGGCTTCACTCATGGCATCCAGCAGGCGCGTCGCCGTGGCTTGGCCGATGCCGGGAATCAGCTGTACAACCCGGAAACCCGCCAGGCGGCCACGCGGGTTTTGCGCGAAACGCAGAATGGCCAGCAGATCCTTCACATGCCCAGCCTCCAGGAATTTGAGGCCACCGAACTTAACGAACGGTATGTTGCGGCGAGTCAGCTCCAACTCCAGCATGTGGCTTGAGTGCAAAGCGGTCCAGAGAATCCAACGTGACCACATTGGCCTCCAGATATAGAGCGGGTGGCCACATCAGTTGATTTCCCCGCGAGGCTGGACCCTCCTTTGTCGGCATCTGTTTTATTGCCACGGATAACCATTCGGGAATCTGCGCAGGAAGGTTCTGCGGGGCCTTTCCCCATCTACCAACCACCACTACAACACAACGGATTGCCGGATGCAATGAAAGATCGCCACCCGAACCCATGGCATAAAATGCGCGTGTTACCGGCTCGTTGGACGGCAGCGTCTCATCAGAGTCTGCCGCAGCTTTGTGAATTGCGTTAATGCCCGCGCCAATGAATCCATCCACCAAGGGTTTAGCAACGGCACTCAAAACGGCTGCAGCTAAAAGCTTGGTGTTCCCGGTGGTAGTTGGAGAGCTGGGACAAGTAGGCAGGACAAACACGTTCGTTGTCAATTCGTCGGAGGCCGCAAGCGCGGGTACAGACAGATTTCCTATCAGCAAAGCCAACACCGTGGCAATCCGTCTGAGCATTTTGCTTCTCCTGTTGAGTGTTTAAGGACAAAGCATTCTGTGCCAACAGGGACTGTCTTCCATCCCATAAATTGGGGAGGATCACGGATGTTTAGCTAAGTGAGGTCTGCACAATGCGTCGCGGTGTGCTGATGGAGCGCAGTCGATCCGGTTCAGTGATCTTCTAGCGGTTCAGCAACATCCACTCGTACAGGGCATCCGTAAGCGGCCAGCCATCCCAACTTGAAATATGCTGCGCGCTGGCAATCACGCCGTCCCTACGAATGACCAACGATCAGCCTACGAAGGCGTGAACGGATTTTCCCGGACACAAGGCTGGGTTACGATTCTGAATCATCGGAAGGCTTGCGCCTTTCTATGCCTTAAGGAAGGTTCCAGTGAGCGAAAAATTCAATTCATTGCCGCATCTTTCAGTTAGCGAAGCGGCGGCGTTAGCGAAGAATAAATCTGCGATGCCAACGGTTGGCGGACAGCATGAGCAATTGGGCGAGTTGCTGCACGCGCTCGACCAGATAAGTGGGAGGACGTCGTCGGAAGCAATGACGCGGCTCAAAGCCCAAGCTTCAAGTGACTATCATTCTGCCGCCAGCGCGATGTATGATCTTGAGGCGGAGAAGCTCGCAAAAAGCATTGCCCCCTATGTTGCAGTGAACTCTGCCAGCAGCGCATACGAACAAGCTATTGGGGCTCAAAGAGTACTAGAGGCTGAACTGAAGCGGTCAACTGGGTTTCTGCAGGAAAGCTCATAGTCGGGTTCTATCCCGCGACGACCTTTTGTACCTAACTGCCGAATGCACTCGGCTTTTGCGTGCCATTGGCGTGACGAGCTAACTCGATTCCGATAGCTTTGATGTTGCAGCAGTGGGTTTCGTCCATTTGATAGAACAGCCAAGCAAGCCAGCGCGGAACGCGTGGAAACCACCAATGACAGCGTCATTACGAAGGCACTTCTGGAGATAAACGACGCTAGGTTAAAAGATCTGAAGGGAGCTGGTTGAAAATCTTGATGCTTTCGCCACTGGTCGGTCTGCATTGAGGTTTAAGAGGTGGTTTGTGCAGTGCATCCTTGGGATAGGAGTAGCGGTGAAAATTTTAAGATCGGGATTGATAGCCGGACTGTGCTTGGCGACTGTAGGGTTCACTTTTTCTCAGACGTTCCAACGTGAATCAGTCGGCGAACAGCGAGAGCCTCGGGATCGCGAATATACGTTTGATGGTCACTACATCACAACTAACTCTGTTGCCCGGAGAGCAGGCATGAATGAATTGGCGGAGTGGGTGGTGACTGTGTTCAGTCAAGCGCCTGACGATGTCGTTTTTCTGTATTCAGCGGTTCCAGTTTCTTTCTGGGGCATCTTTTGGCCACCCTACCGTCACCGCATCGTCAACACCCTTCATTCACTCCACGGTGGCGACGCCGACGCTGTTGCAATTCGTCGCAGCCGTCTAGCCACGCAATTGAAAGCATTGGATTTCACCAATGAGGAAGAGTTGTGGAAAGCCGGACTGCTAGTTCATGCCCTTGGCGACAGTTTTGCACACACCTATGTCAAGAATGGTGAGGTGCATGCCTTCAACGAACTCTATGGGCACGCGTTTGCCACCCTTTCTGGAAAAGACCCCGACGTAATCAATGATGACAATATGAGCCGCTATCGTGATTATTTGTTTGCGCTTTATGCATCGCTTGACAGGGAATCATCGGACAGCGCATTGCGTCGCCAAACTTTTGAGAAATGGGCATGTGAATTGGAGGGAGGGCCATCGTCTATCGGCCGCGAAAAACTCCAGAAACAGGAACGTGAATTGGTCGATGTTCTACCGTTCTCCGTGTTCAATGACTTTCTCACGACCATGGCGGTAACTCTAGAAAATCCCCCCACTCCCAATGAAGTTCAAGTAGCTCAACAGGTCTATTCGGCAGGCACATCGTCCCGAATTTGCACGGCTCGCCTCCAGTAAAGCCATATTAAAGCTTAACGCTACGCTGAATAAGCTCCGTCAAAGCATTCGCCTGTGCTGACGACAGAGCGATTTGACTCATACGGATAGCCGATGGACATCTGCGGTGGCCCTTTGGGCCGGACTGTTGGGCCTCTCGACCTGCTTGTCATCCTCATGGACGCACCAGTGCCATCAATTTGGCTCGGCTGAGGTAAATGTTGGGTAAGCTGACGGCCAAACCATGGCTGGGCTGCATAGACCATGCACCTAACTCTCAATTTGTTGCGCCAATCGCCATCGGCGCAGGCCTGGCTGCACAGGTCGCCGCCGGTTCGTTCGGCAGATTACGGTAAATACACACATGGCCAGGACGGCACAATTCTGGTCGAGGCTTAATTGGACGTCGACTGTCGCGGAAAACCAGACCCAACGCCCAAAAAGGACATGGATCAGCATAGATCAGTGCTGATCGAGTCTGCCTACATGACGCCTACATGGCGAAATCACGGAAAGTGAAAAGAAAAAAGACCTAGACAATTTCTTGCCTAAGTCTTTGATTTCATTCTTAATTTCTGGTGGGTCCTGACAGATTCGAACTGTCGACCTACGGATTAAGAGTCCGCTGCTCTACCAACTGAGCTAAGAACCCCAAATGATGTTGAGCAACTCGTTATATGACAAGTTATGCTGTACAGCCCCACATTATATAAGCTATAAGTACGTACTTTTTCAGATGAAACCTCTTCTTTGTCGAATTTTCAGGTCAGCGACAATAGGTGCATGACTTTCAACTTTGCGCCTGAGACAAGTGTCAGCTCTATCACTGGGCACCGCGCACTGGTGCTGGATTCTCCGCACAGTGGTACCCGCTACCCGGACGATTTTCGGTTTGCTTGCCCGCATGCGGCGCTTCGGCAGGCTGAAGATACTCATGTGGAGAAGCTGTACGATTTTTGCCCCGAACTGGGTGCTGCTTGGGTAGAGGCACATTTCCCCCGCAGCTACCTGGATGCCAACCGCAACGTGACAGAGGTGGACACGTCCATGCTGGATGCCCCTTGGCCTGGTGTGCTGGAGACGGATCCTCAGGTGTTGTCTAAAGTGCGGCTTGGCAAAGGGTTGATTTGGCGTTTCACAGACCAAGGCCTGCCTTTGTACGAGCGCCTGCTGAGCGTTGCTGAAGTACAGCATCGCATTGCCACCTGTTGGCAACCTTACCATGCTGCTGTGGCACAGGCTATTGATGCTGCGCACAGCCAACATGGCTACAGCATTCACCTTAATTGCCATTCCATGCCCGCCGTATCCGCCAGCCATGCGACGGATTTTCCAGGGTTGGTTCATGCTGATTTTGTAATCGGAAACCGTGACGAGAGTACATCCAGCAAAGCTTTAGCGATTCTAATTTGTGAGCACTTCTCTGCAATGGGCTATAGCGTGGCCTACAACCACCCCTATAAAGGTGTCGAACTGGTCCGCCGCTACGGCAATCCATCACAACACCGACACAGCATTCAAGTGGAAATTAACCGAAAGCTGTATATGAATGAGACTACGTTGGCACCACATGCTGGTTTTGATGCGCTTAAATGGCATCTGCGTTCCTTGGTTGAGCGTTTGCTGGCCACAGACCCGCGTAAACTTTAATCAACCGGCTTGTGGCCGTGGCGTTGCTGGAATCGTCGGTGCTACTTTTGGCGTTGAGTTTTTTGGCTTACTGAGACGTTGCAGTGCAAATGCAGTGCAGTCATGCCTTCAGTCAGGCGTGTATCTCGTTCGTCCAGCAGATTGCGCTGGGCCTCGCCCAAGAATTCAAGCCACAAATGGCGGTAGTCGCTTTGGCTCTCATGCGGTGCTGCGTCACGGATGAAGCCTGTGACGGCATCAGAGTCCAGACCGGTTTTACGCAGCTTTCTGAGCAAGGCTGCCGCACCCGTGGCTGTTAGCAAGGTCTTGGGTGTCGCGTCTGCTGCAATCGTCAGGAACAGGGTCAGCAGGGAGCTGTCATCGGTATGGCCTTGGGTCAGCTTGGCCCATTGGTCGGAGACGGTACGCTCAAACTCGGTGATTTCATCCAACCCATCCTCTAGCCAAAAGTAGCGGCCCAAAAGCGTTAAATTTTGAAAAAATAGCTTCTGGGGTTTGACCGACGCATCCAAAATTTTGGGTATATCGTCATGGACTATGGCCTTTAAGAGGGTGGTAGCCAGAGCCTTGAAGGCCACAGGCAGGTCTTTGGGTAATGTCAGCTTGATACTGCTTGCTTTGGCTGCTGTACTTTTCTTGCGCAATAGCAGCACCGCCGCCTCAAACTGTGCCCAGGTGGGGATGCGGCTCAGGCCTGCTGCCTGCATCAGTAAGCAAGTACGGATGATCGCCTCGCAATCGACTGAAGCCTCGGTACACGCCGCCTTCAGCTCTTTGCGTGGCATTCCCAAGCTTTGGGCGAACCAAAACGCTGCATCCATTTTTTGTTTGATTTCCAAGCGGTAGGCCAGCTCGCTGCGGTATTCCGTCAGTGTCTTTTGTGTCCATTTGCCCAGCAGCGGAATTTGGTCATCGTGGAAGTCTTCACCTTCGCTCAGACCAAAGTGTGTGCTGTCAGCCATCGCCAGCAGACTTTTGAGCATGTCCGAGCCTGCCTTGGAGCGTGACAGCAGGGAATGGTCGCGCAACGAGGTAGCAGCTTGGGCCAAATCACCGTCGGAGCTGTCTTCCAGGTAGAGGCTGATGAGGCCCACCATGCGCTCGCGGGCTTTGTCCAGCTCAGGCTGCAAAAATTCAGTACCAAAGTAGCGGGCAATCTGCACCATGCCTTTGGGGCCATCGGTTTGAAAACTGGCAAGTTTCTCTGCGGGGATGATGCCGGTGGAAATGCCGTAGCGCAGCGCTTTTTCAAAAAAGGGCCGGGCCTCAAACAATGAAATGTTGGACGAGGCCGTGGTGGCATCTTGCATAGCGGTTGGCATCTCGGTGTGGGGAATGTTGCGGCTCAAATCGCAGACTCTTCGTCCAGGTCCACCGCGTTGGACTTTTTCTCCATGCGCTCGCTCTCGCTTTCGATATCGTGCAGCACGGGGCTGTCATCTTCGTCGTCTTCAGCGGCCAGTTCAGCGTGGTAAGCGGCGTAGCGGGCGCGCAGGGTAATGAGCACTTCAATGAACAAATCCGGGCATTCGGTACGCAGCAGGTAGGTGAACTGCATCCAGTCGTTGTCCGTTACTTCGTCCAGATCCACCCGGGGCTTGTTACCGGCCATGTGGATCATGCTGGCTTCTGGCATCAGCGTACCGTCGTCTTCCGAAGGATCGAAAGTGCCGGTACGCACAAAGCTTTCCACCCGCGCCCAATGCTCGATCAGGTAGTCGGCCAGCGCATCGCAGCCGCCGTCCAGCTCACCGATGGCGGCCAGAAACTCAACGGTATTGGCATCTTCACGGAACAGCACCGAGTTCATCATGCCGCGCAGGTGCGTGTGGCTGAGGTCTTTGTACTGCTTTTCGATCACCACGGCACGGGCGAACTGCTCGGGCGTGATGAGCAGGTTCAGCACCGACTCTTTGGACGTGTCGTACTCGCGGATAACGGTCAGCAGGTCTTTGGACGGGAAACTGTCCAGCGCCAGCACCAGCGCCTGGTCGCCTTCTTCGTCAGCCAGGGCGACCAGCGCGGCTTCGGCCCCGGCAATGTCGCCGGACTGGATCAGGTGCTGGGCTTTGATTAACGCGGGGTAATGCATGTTGATCGTTGCTCTCTCTTGGGCTGTGTGTTGTGGGGCGCTGTAGATCGGATGGAATCGTTTCGAGGATCATCAACCCTTACGGTCAAAGCCTTGCTCTTCCATCCAGTCGCCACCGGCTTCGTCCAGGTTGCGGCCATCGCCGGTTTCATCGCGGTTGCCGTCTTCGTCTTCGTTGCCGTCATCGCGGTCTTCTGCGTCTTCATCATCCTCATCACTGGCCTCTACAGGGGCCACAGTGCCGTTGAAATGGCTGTGCAAATACTCCAAGCCCACAATCACGGCCATGATGATTTCACCCATAGGCTCTTGCAGCACGCGATCTGCCAGCTTGGCGGCCCAGGGTGTGATCTTGAGGTGCTGGCTGAGCACATCCCAATCGGGCAGGTCTTCCATTTCTTTGCCCACCAACGCGTCCATGACTTTGGTGTTGGGGAAGCTGAAGCCCTGGTGGAACGCTGCGGCGAGCATTTCCGGACTTTCTTCCATCATCATCACCAGAAAGTTGATTTGGCTGCGTTTTTCAGCCAAGCGCTTGGCCAGTACGTAGTGACCTTCGGAATCGGAAGTCAGGTCGTCGATTTCAGCGTGGTAAGACTCGCTGTGGTCACGGAAGTAGCGGGACAGTTTCATTTCAGCACCTCTTGCAGGTAATGTTGCCAAAGCTTTTGGGCGGTTTCTAGCGGGCTGTCAAGCAGGCTGCGCCTGCGGTTGTCATCGTAGGCCGCGCGCTTGGATTCGTCAGACAATATTTCATATGCTTCTTGTACCGCACGGAACAGAGAAGCCGCGTCTTTCGATGGGTTCTTGTCCGGGTGGTAAAGAGACGCTTTTTGCCGGAACGATTTTTTAATATCGGCCAGGGTGGCATCGCTGGCGAGGCCCAGGGTGACGTAGTGGTCTTGCATCGTTGGCTACAGCGTTACGGTCTTTGCACCGTTATTCGTACTCTCAAAAAAATAGCACCTTGTGCCCACCCAGTGTGCGCAAGGTGCTCATTTGATTCAAAAATTACAGTGTGTCGATAAAGCTGCGCAGCTTGTCCGAGCGGCTGGGGTGCTTGAGCTTGCGCAGCGCCTTGGCTTCGATCTGACGGATGCGTTCGCGGGTCACGTCAAATTGCTTGCCCACTTCTTCCAGCGTGTGGTCGCTGGTCATTTCGATACCAAAACGCATGCGCAGCACCTTGGCTTCGCGTGGGGTCAGGCTGTCGAGGATGTCTTTCACCACATCGCGCAGACCGGCTTGCATGGCCGCTTCGATAGGGGCGGTGTTGGCACCGTCTTCGATGAAGTCACCCAAATGGCTGTCGTCATCGTCGCCAATCGGGGTTTCCATTGAAATCGGCTCTTTGGCGATTTTCATGATCTTGCGGATCTTGTCTTCCGGGATCTCCATGCGCTCGGCGAGCACACTGGCATCAGGTTCAAAACCAAACTCTTGCAAGTGCTGTCGGCTGATGCGGTTCATTTTGTTGATCGTCTCGATCATGTGAACCGGGATGCGAATCGTACGCGCCTGGTCAGCAATCGAGCGGGTGATCGCTTGGCGAATCCACCATGTCGCGTAGGTCGAAAACTTGTAGCCGCGACGGTATTCAAACTTGTCGACGGCTTTCATCAGACCGATGTTGCCTTCCTGGATCAAGTCAAGGAACTGCAAGCCCCGGTTGGTGTACTTTTTGGCAATCGAAATCACAAGACGCAAATTGGCCTCGATCATTTCTTTCTTCGCATCGCGCGAAGCCGCTTCACCTTCGTTCATGCGCTTGTTGATGCCTTTGAGTTCAGGCAAAGGCACAACCACGCGGGCTTGCAGGTCAGCGAGCTTTTGTTGCAGTTCTTGAATCGGTGGGATGTTGCGCGCCAGGATGGCTGACCAGGGCTTGCCGGTGGCCGCGTGCTTTTCCACCCACTTCAGGTTCAGCAGGTTGGATGGCACTTTGTTGCCCATCTTGTCCACACCAGCGAAGTCTTTGATGAAGTCTTCTTGCGAGTAACCGCACTTGTCCACAATGATGCGGCGCAGCTCGCGCTCTTTCTTGCGCACATCGTCCACTTGGGCACGCACCATGTCACACAACTTTTCAATTGACTTGGCCGTGAAGCGGATGGTCATCAGCTCTTCACTCAAGGCGTGCTGCGTCTTCAGGTAGGCCGGTGTACCGTAGCCTTCCTTGTCATAAATCGTGTGGATTTGTTCAAAGTATTCGCGCAGGCGGTCAAAGCGGATCAGGGCTTCACGCTTGAGCTCTTCCAGCTTTTTGGTCAGTGCTTTGGAGCCGCCCTTGCCGTCGTCGTCGTCGTCGGCGTCGAATTCGTCAAAGTCTTCTTCAGCCACGTAATCGTCAGCTTCATTGGGGTTGGAGAAGCCATCTACGATGGTGGAGATCACGACCTTGCCGTCACGGATGTCGTCGCCCATGCGCATCACTTCAGCGATGGTGGCGGGGGAGGCTGAAATCGCCTCCATCATGGCCATCAAGCCGCCTTCGATACGCTTGGCGATTTCAATTTCGCCTTCGCGGGTCAGCAGCTCGACGGTGCCCATTTCGCGCATGTACATGCGAACGGGGTCGGTAGTGCGGCCAAATTCACTGTCCACCGTGGAGAGCGCGGCTTCGGCAGCTTCTTCAGCCTCTTCTTCAGTAGAACCGGCTGGCGCACTGTTGGTAAGAATCATGGATTCTGCGTCAGGCGTTTGCTCATAGACCGCCACACCCAGGTCATTCAAGGTGGTGATGACGGCTTCCATGGTTTCTGCGTCGATCAGCTTGTCGGGCAAGTGATCGGAAATTTCGCCATGCGTCAGGTAACCCCGAGTCTTGCCCAGCTTGATCAGCGCTTTGAGGCGCTGGCGGCGCTTGGCCATGTCTTCTTCCGACAGCACGGTCTCATCCAGGCCGAACTCTTTCATCAAGGCGCGTTCTTTCGCCTTGCTGATTTTCATGCGCAGGGGTTTGACTTTTTCGGTCGTGGCCGTAGCGGCTGTTTCTGCTACAGGCTCTTCGGCAAATTCCGCTTCGATATCAGACAAATCGGCATCGTCAGCGCTGTCGCTTTTGTCCGCGCCCTTGGGCTTGCGGCCGCGCTTGGCGCCAGCAGGCTTGTCGCTGTCGGTTTCAGCTGCTTTGGCGGGGCGACCCGCTTTCTTTTTGGCCGGGGCTGCAGCGACCGCCGCAGCGGTTACTTTGGGGTCTAGCAAGGCAGCAGATTTGTCAGTTTTCGCAGTGGACTTGGATGTGGGCATGGTCTTCTTGGGGGCAGGGGCTTCAACGGCGGCTACAGGCATGGCTTTGGGGGCGGCCTTCGCAGCGCTTTTGGGTGCAGTTTTCGCGCTGGTGGTGGCAACAGGCTTGACAGTCTGGCTGGGCTTTTGAGCGGGCATGAGGCATCCTCGTGAATCAAAAAAATCAGGCAACAGTACAAGCGCCGAAGCAGACCGGCGCGGTGGCGGAGGGGTTTGAGAGCGCTGTCAAATCCACCATGGCACCTGGGTTACAGGGTTAGGTGGTGACAGGTCTTCCAGAGGCAAGATGGTGGGGCGAACATTTGGTGTGCAGTCCTTGCGGTTAAGGAGGCCGATTTGTGCCGCTGGTGCATCGTTTGGCCAGTCCCGGAGGTGCTGCTGTCGCTCTTGCCGAGAGCAATTTCGGATTATACCTTTTTTTGACTGCTGAAAATTCAAAAATCACATGACGCTATCAGCGTTCACATCAGCGTTCGTGGTCGTGTTCAGTTTGAATTTTGCAGCTTGGTGTTCTGTATTTCCAGCATCAAGGCCTTGCGCCGGGCGTTGATATCGTAGTACTTTTGGCGCATTGACGGGTCGGTGCCCGAGGCGAGCAGCGCAGCTGTTTCTTGGGGTTTGAGCCAGTCATCAAGCATCAAATTGACCAACCCGCGCAACTCCGTGCCGTCCTGGGGGGCTTTGATGGAGCCTTCGTCTTCTTCAGGCTTTTCCTGCGTGAAATCGGCAGACATGAGTTTCAATGCCGTGGCTTGCGCCTCGTGTTCGCGCAAGCCTTCACGTAACGCCGCCCAGGGCTGTACGCCGTGCTCGTGCACCTGGGTGTCGAGCCAGGTGAACAGCGGGCCATGCGGTGCTGGCAGTGCGCACAGCATGGCGTGGTCTTCATGGGTCAGGTGCTCCCACAGCTGCATATTGGAGAGCAGCAGCCGGGCGGCGTGGTCCGAGCGGCTGGCAGGGCGCATGCGGAGACTCAGGCTCGGGCCGTTTTCTGATCCGCCAAACCCCGCATACGGTCGCCCGAACTTGGAAGGGTATTTGGACGGGTACTTTGAGGGGTATTTAGAGGGATATTGGGATGAGTAAGGTTTTTTGTGCAGGCTGGATGGCCGTTGGCCGCTACTGTTTTCATAGTAACTGTCTGATGGTGGCGGCATGTCGGCATGGCCGTAGCCATAGTCAGCGTCGGGATAGTTTTGCGATGTGTCACTGGGCAGGCCGCGTGATGGTTCTTGCGCATAGTCTTTTGCTGGGTTGTGCTGTGCTCTGCGCCCAGCTTGGGGATGGACTTGCCACAAGTCCATCAGCTCACGGCCCGATAGTTCGACTGATTCGGCGATTTTGGTCAACAGTTGGCGCTTCAGTGCGCCATCGGGCAGAGCTGTCCACAGGGGCTTAGCTTGACTGGCCATCTTGGCGCGTCCCTCGGAGGTCAGCATTTCGCAGCTTTCGCACGCGGCATCGAGCAGAAAGCGACTCAGCGGTACGGCATCACTGACGAGTTTGGCAAAGGCTTCACGACCAAGTGCGCGGATGAAGCTGTCGGGGTCATGCTCGGCGGGCAGGAACAGGAATTTGACGCTGCGCACATCGTTGGCAAAGGGCAGGGCGGCGTCCAGCGCTTTGCGGGCGGCACGGCGGCCAGCGGCGTCGCCGTCAAAGCTGAAGACCACGGCATCAGTGAAGCGGAACAGCTTTTGCACATGGTCGTTGGTGCAAGCGGTACCTAATGTGGCTACCGCGTTAGGGAAGCCCAGTTGTGCCAGTGCCACCACGTCCATGTAGCCCTCTGTGACCAGCGCGTAGCCTTGGTCGCGCAGGGCGGAGCGGGCTTCAAACAGGCCGTACAGTTCGCGGCCTTTGCTGAAGACGGGGGTTTCGGGGGAGTTGAGGTATTTGGGCTTTTCGTCGCTGAGCACGCGGCCACCAAAGCCGATGCATTCGCCTTTGATGTTGCGGATAGGAAACATCACGCGGTCACGGAAACGATCCCAGCGCTTTTCTTCGCCGCTGTCGGTGTTCAGGATGACCAGGCCCGATTCCACCAGCAACGCGTCGGTGTAGTCGGGGAACACGCTGGCGAGGGAGTTCCAGCCGGTGGGCGCATAGCCTAAGCCGAAGTCCTTCGCGACTTGGCCGCTGACGCCCCGGCCTTTGAAGTAGTCGATAGCGGTGGGGGCTATCTTGAGTTGCTGGCGATAGGCTTCACCAGCCTTTTCCAGCACATCGGTGAGCGTGGCCTGTTTTTGGCGTTGGTCGGCGGCGCGCTGGCGATCTTGGGGGCTGACATCGTCTTCAGGCACTTGCAGGCCGTACTGCTGGGCTAAGTCTTTGACGGCTTCGATGAAGGTCATGCCGACGTGCTCCATCAAAAAGCCGATGGCGTTGCCACTTTTACCGCAGCCGAAACAGTGGTAGAACTGTTTGGTCGGGCTGACCGAAAAAGAGGGGGACTTTTCGCCGTGGAAAGGGCACAGGCCCATGAAGTTTGCGCCGCCTTTTTTGAGCGGCACGTAGCGACCGACTATTTCCACTACGTCGGCACGGGCGATCAGTTCTTGGATGAAGGTTGAGGGAATAGCCACGGGGCTATTGTCCCGGATTCACGGGACGATCCGGCGGTTCGTGGCTAAGCGCCAAGAACCCGGTTTTTACCGGTGCGTTTGGCGAGGTACATGGCCTGATCTGCCCGTACCACCGCAGCTGCGCCACTTTCATCCGCTCCCAATTCTGCGACGCCAGCGCTGAAGGTGATCAGCAGTTTGTCACTGCCAGCCAAAAAGAAGCGCTTGGTCAGCTCGCGCTGCAAGCGGGTCATTACCTCGATGCCTTGTTCCATCGCTGTATCAGGCATCAGCACCACAAACTCTTCGCCACCGTAGCGACCCAGGGTGTCTTGCGGGCGTATGCAGTCGCGGGTAACTTGGGTCAAGTGGACGAGCGCGGCATCACCGGTCTGGTGGCCGTGAACGTCGTTGAGTTTCTTGAAATTGTCGATGTCCAGCAGTGATACGCACAGCATCACGCCTTTGCGTTTGGCATTCGCGATTTCACGCTCCATGGCTTCGTCCAGCCCTTTGCGGTTCAGCGCACCCGTTAAGGGGTCGTGGCGAGCTTGGGCGCTGGCGCGGTCCAGGTCCATTTGAAGTTGCGCGATGCGGGCTTCGGTCTGCGCCGTTTGCTCGCGCATGGCGCGCAACTCGTCTCCCGCGCGTTGGGTGTCCAACGACATGGTGCGGGCGGCGGTGATCGCTTCTTGCAGCACAGGGGCAATGTCGGCAATGCTGGTTGCGCCTTCGATTTGCTTGGCGCATAGCTCAATTTTGTCGCGAAAACTTCCGGTGGAATCGCTCATGCTTGCCAGCCGGTCGATGAAAGCGGCGAGAACGCGTTTCATCTCATCGCGAGCGGCCATGGATTGCGCTTTGGCTTCCATTTGTTTGTAGATCACATCCTTGAGGCGGATACGAACGTCTTCGAGGCGGCGCAATGTCAAGGGCGGTGTGGCTGCCGTTATCAAGGCATCCATTTGGCCTTTGAGCCAACGCTCATCAAGGCTTAATTCCCCAATGTTGACAAAAACCAGGTGCAGCAACTCCAGCAATGTGTTTTTGATCGCGCCGTGCTCTTCGGCCACAAAGGTGAGCTTGAAGTTGAAGTTGGACAGCATGGTTTTCAGCAGCGTCAGATTGGGTTCTGCCTGCCGAAAGTACAGCAGCAGCTGCTTGGTTTGCTCTGCTAACTGCGCGTCCTCGACACCGATGGATGGCAGGGTGTGCTCAATCAGCCGAGCCAGCTGTTCCTTGAACTCGGGCGTCAACATCAACGCGGATGCCTGTTGCTCGCCATGATGGGTTGGCGTTGTCAGTGCCGCTGTGGCAGTAGCAGCAAGATCAGCGGTTGGGCGGGGCGTGGGGCTGAGCTGCGTATAGCCGACCAGCGCTTGCTGCAATCCTGTCCAGTTGTGGTGACGCACCGCATGGTCCACCTGGGCTTGAAGCCGTTGCTGTCCAGGTGTTTGGATCGGCAGCGCTTTGGCAATGGCGTGCAGTTGTTCTTCGGGGAAAGGGTGCAACCGCTTGGTGCCCGCAATTTCGTGGTAGAGCGTTTGGTAGTTGTCTGGCGTGGGTTGCAGCTTGCGGGCCGTCAGCAGCTTGAATGCCTCGCGTGCAATGTCAAAAGGTGTTCTGTCTGCCATGTATCCATGCTCGGTTCAATGCTTCGTTTTGCGAAAGCGGGTCAGTTCTTCACTCAGCCACAGGCGACTTTCTTGCTGCTGTGTGCCTTGGCAGCGCACATGGTACGCATCCCCACTGGTGCTGCTGCGCGTAGCGGCTTCGTCGATAAAGTACTCGGTGTTTGGTATCTTGCCCCACATCAGCATGTAATCCCGTTTCTTTTGCAGCAACTCAACGGCTTGCGCAGGTGTGTGCCAAGTGCTGTTGCGCTTGAATTCACACCCTGAGGCTCTGATGAAGTGCATCAGTTGGTTGATTTCCGTGGTCGTTACGGTGGGCTCGCCGCCGGCCCATGCCGATGGCAGGCAAAGATGTGCCCACAAACTTACCGTAAAATCTAAAGTGCCGATGGAACGGCGTTGCAGGGCACCGTTCAGGGTTTTCATTTGTTGACAACACCATTCTTCAGCCATGATTTCAAGGCTGTGAGCGTGTTCGCCACATGCTTGACAGGGTTCAAGCTGGAATACTGATAAATGATTTTGCCGTTGGGCGCGATGACGTAGGACACGCGGTTGGCGTAATCAGACCTGAAGAACAGCACTGCATCGTAGGCTTTCATGATGCTTTGGTCTGCATCGGAAGCCACAGGGAATTTGCCTCGGCATTCTTGAATGGAAAACTTCTTTTGTGTCTCAATATCGTCGCGTGAAATGCCAATGACTGTTGCCCCCAGGGCTTTGTAATCGTCCAGCGCTTCAGCGAAGTCATGGGCTTCCATGGAGCACCCGGCAGAGAACGCAGAAGGGAAGAAATACAGTACCACCGGACCCTTGCTCAGCTCGTCGGCCAGAGTGTATTTGAGGACATTACCTCCTAGCGCCGCCTGTGCCGTAAACTTGGGGGCCGATTCCCCAATGTCCAGAGCGGCCATCGCGCAGCCGCCGGACATGCCCAATACCAGAGCCAAAAAACTCTTAGCCCATGCATTTATCGCACTGTTCATCACGTTTTTTTGCCCCATTAAAGTACCCGTTTCAGTATAGCGGAAGTGGTTTTTTAACCGTCAGCCGCATGTCACCCTTGTTCTTTGGACGGTGCTTTTTGCCGTTGGTTCCAAAGACCGTGCTGGCGCTGGCGCGTTTGATTCTTTGGGTCTGCTTGGTTGGGGCGTTTACAGGCTGTGCTACCCGTTTACCTCTGATTGATCGCGAGGCCATCGCCAGTGAAGCGATTGAGGCGTCCGATAAAACCACGCTGGGGCGCATTGCCAAAGAGTCATTGCCCGAGCCTGGTCTTTCTGGTTTTCGCCTGATGCCGCTGGGTACGTTTTCGCTGGACACCCGGATTCAACTGGCGCGGCGGGCAGAGGCCAGCCTTGACGTGCAGTATTACCACATTGCCAACGATGAGACCGGGCGCTATGTGCTGCGTGCCTTGCGGGACGCAGCCCTGCGCGGTGTGCGGGTGCGTTTGCTGATTGATGATTTGTACACCGGGGGCCATGATCTTTTGTTTTTGGGACTGGCTGCCCATAAAAACGTGCAAGTGCGCGTTTTCAACCCCTTTTGCTGTGCCCGTAGCAAAGACCAAACGGCCCGCTTTCTGGCTTCCATCAACGACTGGGGGAGGGTGAACCACCGCATGCATAACAAGCTCTTCGTGGCGGATGGGGCCATGGCCATCATCGGTGGGCGCAATGTGGCCAATGAATACTATTTACGGGGAGCTTCTGAAAACTTCATTGACGTGGATGCGTTTGCCGTAGGCAACGTGGTGCCCGCCATGCAAGGTCTGTTCGACCGCTATTGGAATGGCTTGGCTATTTACCCCTTGGCGTCGGTTGCCAAAACCACCATGACTGCTGAAATGCTGCGTGCCAAGTTTGATGTGGATACAGGCCCTAAAACCACGCCACCGCCACCGCCACTGCCATCCAACGATATTTTGGGCTATCCCCCTATTGCCGATGATTTGGATGGGGGGCGTTTGGGGCTGAACTGGGGATCTGCGTATGTGTTTGCCGATCACCCGGACAAGCCTTTTGAGGGTGGTGTGGGAGGTGAGTTGCTTGAAACCAGTGTGACCTACAACGTACTGGAGGCCGTTGCCAAGGCTGAAAAAGAAGTGGTGGCTTCGTCTCCGTACTTTGTACCAGGCCTCAAAGGCATGGCGTTCTTACAACATTTGCGCGACCGTGGCGTCAAAGTCACGGTGATGACGAATTCATTGGCATCTACCGATGAGCCCGTCGTTCACACGGGTTATAGCCGTTACCGTGAAGCCCTGTTGCACATGGGGGTGGATTTGTATGAGTTGAGCTCGACCCGCCTCAAGGGCAACGAGCGGCCTTTTCTGTTTGGTTCGTCACTCGGGCGTTTGCATGCCAAGTTGTTTGTGATTGACCGGAAAACCTCATTCGTGGGCTCCATGAACCTGGATCCTCGCTCCGCCACGATCAACACCGAGTTGGGCGTGGTGATTGACAGCCCTGAGGTGGCACGCGAGCTGATTCGGATCATTGACATTGACCGCTTGCAAAGCGCTTATCGGGTGCAGCTGGCCAAAAATGGCCGTGGTATCCAGTGGGTCAGCCTGGATGATGAGGGTGAGGTCGTTTTGGACACGGAGCCCGATTCTTCCCCGTGGTTGCGCTTTAAATCGTGGTTGCTGTCGCCTTTGGTGCCCGAAGAGCTGCTGTAGCGCAGGTTTGTTCATTCTGCTCGCCATGAAAAAGGGACCCGAAGGTCCCTTTTTCATGTGGCAGTCAAGAATTACTTGGCTGTTTCGCCGCCCTTGAGCGCGCCAGCTTTGTTGGCTGCAGCGGTTTCAGCTTTCACGTCTGCGCGCTTTTTGGTGGACTTTGGCTTGGTGCTGGCTTCAGCGCCGGCTTCGCCTTCTTTGATTTCGCCAGCCTTGGCCGCAGCCTTCGTTTCTGCTTTCACATCAGCGCGCTTGGCGGTGGACTTTGGAGGCTCAACCTTGGTTGCGTCTTGTGCTTGAGCGAACAAGGAAGCACCGGCGAGCATGGCAATCAGAGCGAGTTTGAATTTCATTGGGTATCCTTTGTATAACAGCTTGGAGTTTCAAAAATCCCTCCAATGGGCAGGAGGTACTCTCGAAACGGGTCAGGTTTGCACTTGGTTGACAGGCCCTTGGCAAACATCTGCCAGAGAGAATATGAACCATGCATCGCACTTCAGCGAAGCGAGCGGAAATATAGCATGGAAGCCCCTGTGCACGGTATGTTGTGGTACCTGCGCGACGGGGCCAGGGTTCACGGCAGCTCAACTTGCCGCGAAGATTAGCGCGGTGCCAAACGAATCGCGCCATCCAGACGGATGACTTCACCATTCAACATCTCGTTCTCAATAATATGCTTGGCCAATTTGGCGTAATCCTCAGGCGTGCCCAGTCGCGAAGGGAAGGGAACACCTGCTGCCAGAGCGTCCTGAACTTCTTGTGGCATACCGAACAACATGGGGGTGCCAAAGATGCCGGGTGCAATGGTCATGTTCCGAATGCCATTGCGGGCCAAATCCCGTGCAATGGGCAGTGTCATGCCGACAATACCGCCCTTGGACGCGCTATAGGCTGCTTGACCGATTTGTCCGTCATAGGCGGCGACCGACGCTGTGGAGATCAGCACGCCACGCTCGCCGGTGGATTCGGGTTCGTTTTTGCACATGGCGTCGGCGGCCAGCCGAATCATGTTGAAAGTGCCGATCAGATTGACCATGATGGTTTTGGTGTAGACCGCCAAGGCATGAGGGCCATTTTTTCCCACGGTTTTTTCGGCAGGTGCCACGCCTGCGCAATTCACCAAGCCCATCAGCTTGCCCAGTGACTGCGCAAGCGTCACCACGGCCAGTCCATCGGCCTCGTTACTCACATCGCATTTCACAAAACGACCGCCCAGGCTTTGTGCCACGGCTCCCCCTTTTTCTGCCTGCATGTCTGCGATGACGACCGTGGCACCGTTTGCCGCGAGCATGCGTGCGGTGCCTTCACCTAGGCCTGACGCGCCACCTGTGACAATGAATACTTTGCCTTGAATGTCCATGGGATGCTCTTTTATAGATTGACGTTAACGTAAACGTCAATTATTAACTGAAAAGCACATACCCTGAACTTGGTCCTATGCTGATACAAACCCGAATTTCCCTGGCTGCGCTTTTGTTGAGCGCCTCTTTGCTTATCGCTGGGTGTGCCAGTGCGCCTGGCGTTGCGCCGCCACCGACGGCACTGCCCAAACCTCCTCCCAAACTGGGGCTTGCCTTAGGCGGCGGTGCTGCACGCGGTTTTGCCCATGTGGGTGTGATCCAGGTGCTGGAAGAAAATGGTATTCACCCTGATCTGGTAGTGGGCACGTCCGCTGGCAGTTTGGTGGCAGCTCTTTACGCCAGCGGCAAGACGGGTATGCAATTGCAGCAGGTTGCCGAAACCATGGAAGAAGCCGCCTTCACCGACTGGACGCTGCCACTCTTTAACCGAGGCATGTTGCGCGGTGAGGCATTAGCACGCTATGTGAATACGCAGGTGGGCGGGCGGTTGTTGGAGGCCATGCCCATGCCATTGGGTGTGGTCGCAACCGATTTGGGCACAGGGCAAGGTGTTTTGTTTCAGCGTGGTGACACGGGCACCGCAGTCAGGGCCTCAAGCGCTGTGCCTGCTGTGTTCCAGCCTGTCAAAATTGGGCGTCAAGATTATGTCGATGGTGGTTTGGTGTCCCCGGTGCCCGTGCGCTTTGCGCGTCAAATGGGGGCGGATGTCGTGGTTGCGGTCGATATCTCCAGTTCTCCTGAAAACAATTCCGCTAATGACACACTGCAAATCTTGTTGCAAACTTTTGCGATTATGGGGAAAACTATTAATGGTTACGAACTCAAGGATGCTGAAATTGTTGTGAAGCCTGCATTGGGGAATATGAGGGGTGCCGATTTTGGTTCTCGCAAAGCAGCTATAGATGCCGGTCGCGTGGCTATGCAAGCTGCACTTCCCAAGTTGAAATTGTTACTGAATTCTGGCTCCAAAGTTAACTGACGTTTAAATCCTATTTAAAAATTCAATTGAAGGTGTGCTATCCTTATGGCACAGGGTACAAATAATTATATTTACCGCAACTTATCTTTTAATTTTTACCTCCAGTATCCAAAGGTTATCATGTCCAGTTATAAAGAACTCCTGCTCCAGCGTGAAGCACTGGAAGCTCAAATTACCCAAGTCCGTGAGAACGAAATCTCTGGTGCTATTTCCCAGATCCACGCCATCATGGCTGATTTTGAATTGACGCAAGAAGACTTGTTTCCCAGCTTCAGCGCTAAGACCAAGGGTGTGAAGCGTCCTTCGGGCAAAGTCGCTCCCAAGTACCGTAACCCGGCAACGGGCGATACCTGGACGGGTCGTGGCAAGCCACCAAAGTGGATTCAAGACCAAGAGCGTGAGGCTTATTTGATCGCTTAATTCTTCATTAAGCAACAAGCCGAGGGGCTGCATAACTTCATGTTATGCAGCCCCTCGGCTTTTGGGTATTCTTATGCCGCTTTAAATCGCAGCATCCAGTCCATTCTGAAAATGTGTCTTCATGCAGGCTATGGCGCCTGCTGCATCGCGCTGTACCAGTGCTTGTACTAAATCACGGTGCTCTTGCAGTGATTCATGTACCCGTCCCGACTTCAGCAGGGAGTTATGGCGGTTCAGCTTCATCACCTTGCGCAAATCTGCCACCATTTGGTCGCGCCACTTGTTATTGGCCAGTTCCAGCAGTCGCATGTGAAACTGCTCATTCACTTCAAAAAACTGCTCTCGATCAGGTTCTGCTGATTCAAGTGTTTGATGCAGGTTGGTTAATTCTTGTAACTCTATATCGGTCGCCTGTGTGGCCACCACCCCCGCTGCATCCGATTCCAGCAGTGCCAGCAGGTGGTAAACATCGGCCAAGTCTTTCTCGGACACCTCGGTCACATATGCCCCGCGCCGCACTTTCATCGTGATCAGCCCTTCGGCTGCCAGCACTTTCAGCGCCTCGCGCAAGGGCGTGCGGCTGATACCGTATTCCTCTGCAATCTTCAGCTCATCAATCCAGCCACCCGGAGGCAACTCGCGCTTGAAGATGCGCTGACGCAGTAACTCAGCCACCTCTTCGTAAAGGGCTCTGGGCGTCAAGGTGAGGGGGCGTGCAGACATACTGTTGATTGTAAATCATGGGAAATTTTGAATCAATAATTATGAATGATGGTGTAAACTGCGGGTAAACCCAATGCAACCTGCCTGATGCTTGCCGTGCTTGCGTATACCAAACCCCGCAAAATAGGCTGTATCCAAGCCGTATTAGCCTTGGACTTCAGGCCTCAGTCACCCCAGATTCACGTGAACGGTATTCCGACATGACCACAGTCCTAACTGCTACGCCTTCATCCTCGTCTGCCCGTTCTGCTGAGTGGCCTGACTTCACACCCGGCACTCCTGAGGCTTGGCAACGCGCCGCCGCCAAATCGGCCCCTGGTGGCGATGTGAACGCGCTCAATTGGCAAACGCCTGACGGCATCACTGTCAAGCCGTTGTACACCGCCGCCGACACGCAAGACCTGCCTTACGCCAACACCTTGCCAGGCTTCGAACCTTACCTGCGCGGCCCTCAAGCCACCATGTACGCTGTACGCCCCTGGACGATTCGCCAGTACGCAGGTTTTTCCACCGCTGAAGAATCCAACGCGTTCTACCGCAAAGCGCTGGCCGCAGGTGGGCAGGGCGTCAGCGTTGCGTTCGACTTGGCGACCCACCGGGGCTACGACAGTGACCATCCGCGCGTGACCGGCGACGTAGGCAAAGCCGGTGTCGCCATTGACAGCGTAGAGGACATGAAGATCCTCTTTGACCAAATCCCGCTCGATAAAGTCAGCGTTTCCATGACCATGAACGGTGCGGTGTTACCCGTGCTGGCCGGTTACATCGTTGCTGCTGAAGAGCAGGGCGTGAGCCAAGACAAACTCTCCGGCACCATTCAGAACGATATTCTGAAAGAGTTCATGGTGCGCAACACCTACATTTACCCGCCCGCGCCTTCCATGCGCATCATTGGCGACATCATCGAGTACACGGCGAAAAACATGCCGAAGTTCAACTCGATCAGCATCAGCGGCTACCACATGCAAGAAGCCGGTGCCAACCAAGCCCTGGAGTTGGCCTTTACCCTGGCCGATGGCAGTGAATACGTCAAAACAGCCATTGCCAAAGGCATGGACGTGGACGAATTCGCTGGGCGCCTCAGCTTCTTCTGGGCCATCGGCATGAACTTCTATTTAGAGGTCGCCAAAATGCGCGCTGCCCGCTTGCTGTGGTGCCGCATCATGAAAGGCTTCAACGCCAAATCGCCCAAGAGCCTGATGCTGCGCACCCACTGCCAGACCAGCGGCTGGAGCCTGACCGAGCAAGACCCGTACAACAACATCGTGCGCACTACGGTGGAAGCGATGGCGGCCGTTTTCGGTGGTACGCAAAGCCTGCACACCAACAGCTTTGACGAAGCCATCGCCCTGCCTACCGAGTTCAGTGCCCGCATCGCTCGCAATACCCAGCTCATCATCCAGGAAGAAACCCACATCACCAGCGTGATCGACCCCTGGGCCGGCAGCTACATGATGGAGAAGCTCACACAAGACATGGCTGATGCTGCGTGGAAGATCATCGAAGAGGTCGAAGCCATGGGTGGCATGACGCAGGCCGTGGACAGCGGCTGGGCCAAGCTCAAAATCGAAGCGGCAGCGGCTGAGAAGCAGGCCCGCATCGACAGCGGCAAAGACGTGATCGTCGGCGTCAACAAGTACAAACTCAAAACCGAAGACGCTATCGAGACCCGCGACATCGACAACGTGGCCGTGCGCGATGGCCAGATCGCCCGTTTGCAAAGTATCAAGCAAAAACGTGACCCAGAGCAAGTCCAACGGGCATTAGCAGCTATCACTTTTGCAGCCGAAAGCAACACCGGGAACCTGCTGGCCCTGAGCGTAGATGCTATCCGCGCCCGCGCCACGGTGGGTGAAATCAGCGACGCGCTGGAAACCGTCTACGGTCGCCACCGTGCCGACACTCAAAAAGTCACCGGTGTCTACGCCGCTGCTTACGATTCCGCTGAGGGCTGGGAAACCCTTAAATCTGAAATCGCAGCGTTCGGAGAAGCCGAAGGTCGTCGTCCCCGCGTGATGATTTCCAAGCTCGGCCAAGACGGCCACGACCGGGGCGCCAAAGTCGTTGCCACCGCCTTCGCCGATTTGGGCTTTGACGTGGACATGGGCCCACTTTTCCAAACCCCCGAAGAATGTGCCCGCCAGGCGATTGAAAACGACGTTCACGCTGTAGGTGTCTCCACCTTGGCCGCAGGCCACAAAACGCTGGTGCCAGCCATCATTGCCGAGTTGCGCAAACAGGGTGCGGACGACATCATTGTGTTTGTTGGTGGTGTGATTCCTCGGCAAGATTACGAGATGCTGTACGACGCAGGCGTGAAGGGCATCTACGGGCCGGGCACACCGATTCCAGCGAGTGCCAAGGATGTGCTGGAACAGATTAAAAAAGCACTGATGGTTTGAGGGGTTGCCGCGTTGCCGTACTTTCAAATGCTTGACACGCTGCTCCACGGTGCGGCCATGCCTAGGCGTCGCGCCATTGCCAAAACCATCACGCTTTTGGAGTCCACCCGTGGCGACCACCGTGCGCAGGCCGACGAGCTGCTCACCGCCTTGCTGCCCCACACTGGCCAATCATTGCGTCTTGGCATCAGTGGTGTCCCCGGTGTCGGTAAATCTACTTTCATCGAAGTCCTGGGTTTGCACCTTATCGCGTTGGGCCACCGGGTGGCCGTGCTGACGATTGACCCCTCGTCTACCGTATCAGGCGGCTCCATCCTGGGCGATAAAACCCGCATGGAAATGCTTTCCGTTCATGAATATGCCTACATCCGCCCCAGCCCCAGCAGTGGCACCTTGGGGGGGGTGGCCGAGAAAACCCGCGAAGCCATGCTGGTATGCGAAGCCGCAGGCTATGACGTGGTGATTGTGGAGACCGTGGGCGTGGGCCAATCCGAGACGGCTGTGGCCAACATGACCGACATGTTCGTGCTGATGCAGCTCCCCAACGCAGGCGATGACTTGCAAGCCATCAAAAAGGGCGTGATGGAGCTGGCGGATCTGGTTGTGATCAATAAAGCCGATATTGATGCCAACGCCGCCATGCGTGCGCAGGCACAGATCAGCTCCGCGATGCGCCTCTTTGGCTTGGTCAACAATGCGATGGGCAGCAGCCAAGCGGCGACTTACGACCAGTTTTGGCACCCGCAAGTTATCCAACTTAGTGCACTCAAGGGCCAAGGCGTAGATGCTTTCTGGGCCGCTGTTACCCAATTTAAAACCCTGCAAACCGCCAATGGCCAATGGGCGGCACGCCGCCAGCAGCAATCCCTGGCGTGGATGTGGGAACGCATCGACACGGGCCTGAAGCAGGCTTTCCGCCAGCACGCCGCTGTGCGCGAACTGCTGCCCCAGATGGTGCGGGACGTGACCGAAGGCCGCATTGCAGCCTCTACCGCAGCACGAAATATGCTTTTAGCGCAAGCTGGATGTGCTTGAGCAGCTATCAATTGATGAGTAACTGATTTTCTGAACGTACCGGAGCACCACAACCATGCAAGACATCCTCGAACAACTTGAAGCCAAGCGCGAACAAGCCCGTGCCGGCGGCGGCCCCAAGCGCGTTGCTGCCCAGCACAGCAAAGGTAAATTGACCGCCCGCGAACGCCTGGAACTGCTACTCGACAAAGGTACCTTTGAAGAGTGGGACATGTTCGTCGAGCACCGCTGCGCCGACTTCGGTATGCAGGACCAGAAGATCCCTGGTGACGGTGTGGTCACGGGCTACGGCATGATCTCTGGCCGCTTGGTGTTTGTCTTCAGCCAAGACTTCACTGTCTTTGGCGGCGCTTTGAGCGAAGCCCATGCCGAAAAAATCTGCAAGGTGATGGACCAAGCGATGAAAGTCGGCGCGCCTGTCATTGGCCTGAACGACTCCGGTGGTGCCCGCATCCAGGAAGGCGTGGCCAGCTTGGGCGGCTATGCCGATGTGTTCCAGCGCAACGTGATGGCCAGCGGCGTCATCCCGCAAATCAGCATGGTGATGGGGCCGTGTGCCGGTGGCGCGGTGTATTCACCCGCCATGACGGACTTCATCTTCATGGTGAAAGACAGCTCCTACATGTTCGTCACCGGCCCCGAGGTCGTCAAAACCGTGACGCACGAAGAGGTGACGGCAGAGCAATTGGGTGGCGCCATTACCCATACCACCCAGAGCGGTGTGGCCGATTTGGCGTTCGAGAACGATGTGGAAGCCCTGCTGATGCTGCGCCGCCTCTACAGCTACCTGCCGCTGAATAACCGCGAAAAAGCCCCCGTGCGCCCCAGCAACGACCCAGCCGATCGCATGGATTTGTCGCTGGACACCCTGGTGCCAGAAAACCCGAACAAGCCCTACGACATGAAGGAGCTGATCGTCAAAACCGTAGACGATGGCGACTTTTTTGAAATTCAGCCTGAATACGCTAAAAACATCGTTATCGGCTTTGCCCGCATGGAAGGCCAAACGGTGGGCATCGTCGCCAACCAGCCGCTGGTGCTGGCCGGTTGCCTGGACATCAAATCGTCCATCAAAGCGGCCCGTTTTGTGCGCTTTTGCGACTGCTTCAATATACCCGTCATCACCTTTGTGGACGTACCCGGCTTCATGCCCGGCACGAGCCAAGAGTACGGTGGCATCATCAAGCACGGTGCCAAGCTGCTCTACGCCTACGCTGAATGCACCGTGCCGAAAATCACCGTTATCACCCGCAAGGCTTATGGCGGTGCGTATGACGTGATGAGTTCCAAGCACCTGCGCGGCGACGTGAACTTCGCTTGGCCCAACGCCGAAATCGCCGTGATGGGGGCCAAAGGCGCGGTGGAAATCATCTTCCGCGAAGACAAAGGCGACCCCGCCAAACTCGCCGCGAAAGAAGCCGAATACAAAGCCCGCTTCGCCAACCCCTTCGTCGCCGGTGCCCGTGGCTTCATTGACGATGTGATCTTGCCGTCTGAGACCCGCAAACGCATCTGCCGCTCGCTGGTGATGTTGCGCGACAAGAAGCTGGACAACCCTTGGCGCAAGCATGGGAATATTCCGCTGTAAAGACCTAGGAGACCAAGACCATGTTTACCAAAATCCTCATCGCCAACCGGGGCGAGATCGCCTGCCGCGTCATTCTCACAGCCCGCAAAATGGGTATCCAAACTGTCGCTGTGTACTCGGACGCCGACAAAGACGCCCGCCATGTGGCGCTGGCGGACGAGGCTGTCAATATCGGCCCGGCACCCAGCCGCGAAAGCTACCTGGTGGCCGACAAAATCATTGCTGCATGCAAGGCGACGGGTGCGCAGGCGGTGCATCCTGGCTACGGCTTCCTGAGTGAGAACGCTGGTTTCGCCAAGCGTGTGGAAGAAGAGGGCATTGTCTTCATCGGCCCCAAGCACTACTCCATCGCCGCCATGGGCGACAAGATTGAATCTAAGAAGCTGGCCGGTAAAGCCGGTGTGAACTGCATTCCTGGCGTAAACGATGCCATAGAAACAGCTGAAGCCGCTGTGGAAATCGCCAAAAGCATCGGCTACCCGGTGATGATCAAAGCCAGCGCGGGCGGTGGTGGCAAAGGTTTGCGGGTGGCGTTCAACGACAAAGAGGCGTTTGAAGGCTTCACCTCGTGCCGTAACGAAGCGCGTAACAGCTTTGGCGATGACCGCGTGTTCATTGAGAAGTTTGTGGAAGAACCTCGTCACATTGAAATCCAGCTGATCGGTGACAGTCAGGGCAATGTGATTTACCTTAATGAGCGCGAATGCTCCATCCAGCGCCGTCACCAAAAGGTGATTGAGGAAGCACCGTCGCCTTTCATTACCGACGCGACCCGCAAAGCCATGGGTGAGCAGGCGGTGCAGTTGGCCCGGGCGGTGAAGTACCAAAGCGCAGGCACGGTGGAGTTCGTTGTTGGCAAAGACCAGAGTTTTTACTTTCTGGAAATGAACACCCGCTTGCAGGTGGAGCATCCTGTCACCGAATGCATCACTGGGTTGGATTTGGTGGAGCTGATGATCCGCGTGGCGGCGGGCGAAGCGCTGCCGCTGACGCAGGCTGAGGTGAAGCGCGAAGGCTGGGCTATCGAGTGCCGCATCAACGCGGAAGACCCGTTCCGCAACTTCTTGCCGTCCACCGGGCGCTTGGTGCGCTTTCAGCCGCCCAAAGAGACGATGTTTGCATCGGATACCTCGCAGTGGCAAGGTGTTCGTGTCGATACAGGTGTGCAAGACGGCGGCGAAATACCGATGTTTTACGACTCGATGATCGCCAAACTCATCGTCCACGGCAAAGACCGCTTGGATGCGATTGCCAAGATGCGTGAAGCCTTGAATGGTTTTGTGATTCGCGGCATCAGCAGCAACATCCCGTTTCAGGCTGCGTTGCTGGCGCACCCCAAGTTCGTAGCGGGCGATTTCAACACCGGCTTTATCGCTGAGAACTACGGCAAAGGCTTCTCTGCTGCGGATGTGCCGCACGACGATCCGCAACTGCTGACAGCGTTGGCGGCGTATGTGCAGCGCCGTGTGCTGGCGCGGGCCTCAGGCCTGAGCGGCCAATTGGCTGGGCACGGCGTCAAGGTGGGTGACGACTTTGTGGTGATTGCCTTGGGCGCGGGGGGGCAGAACCAGCCTCAGCCGGTGTCTGTGACGGATTTTCAAGCGGTATCGGGTTCCAGTGCAATTCAGGTGGGCAGTCGCCGCTATGATATTTGTAGCAATTGGCATTTGGGCAGCGTGCGTATCCGTGGCACGGTGAATGGCCAAAGCTTCACTGCGCAAGTCGAGCGCGGTGGCCCTGGTGCCGCCCTGAAGAATCCGCTGGCGATTCGCGTGGCGCACAACGGTACGCAGCTGGACGCGATGGTGCTGTCGCCTCGTGCCGCCGAACTGCACGCGCTGATGCCGCACAAAGCCCCGCCTGACATGAGCCGCTTTGTGTTGTCCCCTATGCCTGGTTTGTTGGTGGAGGTTTCTGTACAGCCAGGTCAAAAAGTGCAGGCGGGTGAGCGGGTGGCCGTGATTGAGGCGATGAAGATGGAAAACGTGCTGTTTGCCTCCGCTGACGGTGTGGTCGCTAAAGTGATGGCCAACAAAGGCGAATCGCTCACGGTTGACCAGCCGATTGTGGAGTTTGCGTGATGGTTGCCCTGACTCACCCTGCCACGCGCCCCTTCAAAGTGCTGGGTATCCAGCAAATCGCTATCGGTGGTACCGACAAAATGCGCTTGCAAAAGCTCTGGGTTGATCTGTTGGGTCTGGAAGTGACCGGTACTTTCAAGAGCGAGCGTGAGAACGTGGATGAAGATATCTGTTCGCTGGGTGTTGGCCCGTTCAAGGTGGAGGTGGATTTGATGCAGCCACTGAACATTGACAAAAAACCTGCCGTCCACACCACGCCACTGAACCATGTGGGGCTGTGGATTGATGATTTGCCCGCAGCGGTGACATGGCTAAGTGCTCAAGGCCTGCGTTTTGCCCCTGGCGGTATCCGGCAAGGTGCAGCAGGTTTTGATATTTGCTTTGTGCACCCCAAGGGCAATGACGAGTTGCCCATTGGCGGTGAAGGTGTGTTGATTGAACTGGTACAGGCCCCTGCGGAGGTTGTGAATGCCTTTGCCGCATTGGCCGCTGCGCACCTCAACTGAGCGCTGCAAAAACGTGTTCAAAACGACCACCACGGTGGCATGTTGAACGGTAGGGGAATAGCAACCCCCTGACTGTTCGGGCTACTGCTTGTCCCCTATAGTAGAAGCTTTCCGAAGCACTCAGAAGGACGACGATGGCAAGCGTAAAAAGCACCCTGGACAGTGGGGAAAAACTAGGCCTCTGGTCGCCTGGGATGTGGTTTTTGCGGCGCGTGCGGTTCCCTGTCAAGCTGGGCTTGCTGGCTGTCATCATTCTTCTCCCCATGATCGTGGTGGCGCTTCGCCTGTTCATGAGCCAAGCCGATGCAGTGGCCTCCACCAATGCCGAGATAGATGGCCTGCAAGTGATCAAGCCCACGATCGCACTGGTGACGCAGCTGCAAAAACACCGAGGACAAAACAACTTGGTGTTGGCCGGTAATGCGGCTGTTGTGCCCGCACGCGATGAAACCAGGCGTTTGGCGCTGGCTGCCTTGGCCAGTGTGGATGCCGCTGTGAAGGCTGTGCCAGACTTGAAGCTGGACGCTGACTGGAGCCCTTTGCGCGAGCGTGCCCAGGCCCTGACCACCGATCAGCCAGGTGCCAAGGCCGCAGAGAGCTTCAAGCAGCACACGGATGCCGTGCAAGCGTTGCAGCATTTCATTTACTTGTTGGCTGACCGTTCCACCTTGTTGTTTGACCCCGAGCCAGCGCCTTACATGCTGATGGATGCGTTGGTGTCACGCACCGGCCCGTGGTCTGAGCAAATTGGCCAGCTTCGGGGGGCCGGTGCGGCCCATCTGGTGTCGGCAACCCCTGATGTGATGGCGCGTTCAGGGTTGTTGGCCAGGGCTGACCGCTTGACCCAAACAGCGACTGACAACAAGTTCATCTTGTCGTTGCTGACGCCGTATGACAACGCCCCTTTGGGCGTGGCCGAGGCACTGGAAAGCTCGCTGGCGTTCACCGCTGCTTCTCGGGTCGCTTTTGGTGTGGATGCACCTCCCGGTGACAGCGCTGCCTATTTCGCAGCGGGTACTCTGGCTATTGATGCTTTGCTGGGGGTCAATGCCAAGTTACAAGACCGGTTGGAGTTTTTGTTGCTGGCCCGGGCTGGCAAACTCCAGCAAGAGCGCACGCTGCTGGCCGTTGGTCTGATCGCCGGTATCACCCTGCTGGGTTATTTGATGATTAGCTTTTACCGAGCCTTCAGCGTTGATTTGGGGCGACTCAGTTATGCGCTGGCGCAAATGGCAGAAGGCAATTTGCGCGTGACGGCGACCGTACGCAGTCAGGATGAGATTGGTGATTTGGCTAACTTGTTAAGGGTGATGATCCGCAATGTGTCGAGCATGGTGGCCGCCGTGGGCAGCGATTCCGCCTTGGTTGCGCATGCGGGCCGCAACCTGAGTGAAGGTAACCAAGACCTCGCCAACCGCACTGAGCAGCAGGCGGCCAACCTGGAGCAAACGGCGGCCAGCGTGCAAGAACTGGCGTCTACGGTGCAGCAAAACGCTGAATCGGCCAAAGCGGTAGATTTGCAGGCATTGCAAGTTCGCACGCTAGCGGATGAGGGCGCCCAGTCGATGACAGCAGCCATCATCTCTGTCGAGGCAATTCAGCAAAGCGCCCAGCGCATGAGCGACATCATCAGTGTGATCGACAGCCTGGCCTTTCAGACCAACATCCTGGCGCTGAACGCCGCTGTAGAGGCGGCACGGGCTGGCGAGCAGGGCAGGGGCTTTGCGGTGGTGGCCAGCGAAGTGCGCCTGCTGGCCAAGCGCTCAGCTGAAAGTGCCAAAGAAATTCGCCAGTTGATACAGGCATCGTCTGCACAAGTAGAGGCCAGCGTGGGGCAAATTCGTGTTGCTGGCGAGCGCATTGCGCAAATTGTGACTGGCATTCGTGATGTGGCGACCACCCTGTCACACATCTCTACAGCCAGCGCAGAACAAAGTGCGGGCCTCAAAGAAATTTCACAGGCGGTGTCCCAGCTTGATGAAATCACCCAGCGCAATGGCGAAATGGTGGAGCGCGCGGTACGCCAATCCCACAGCCTGGAGCAACGGGCGTCCACGTTGACTGAGATGGCCGTGGAGTTCAAGCTGCTGCAAGGCACGGCGTATGAGGCCAGTGCGCTGATGGACAAAGCCACCGCTTACCGGGGCACATGCAGCAAAGATGCGTATCTGCGTGGCCTGACCGACCCCAATAATGGCTTTTTTGAGCGTGATATGTATGTGTTTGCGCTTAATGCCAATGGCACTTACCTGGCCTTTGCGGGCAACCCAGCCAAGGTCAACACTCGCGTGCAAGACGTGCCTGGCATTGATGGGGACGGCCTGATTCGCGCTATCGTGGCGCAAGCAGACGAGCAGCCGGGCTGGGTGCTTTACGACATTACCAACCCCACCACCGGCAATGTGCAGACCAAAATGTCGTTTGTGCGCCGCATTGATGATGTCTACGTGGGCTGCGGTGTCTACAAAACCTTGGTGTGAGTGCCCGTTTGGCGGCGCTCGCGGGCGCGGGCCAAGGCCGAGGCGATGAGGGCCTGTTTCACGTCTTGTGCGGGGCTTGGGGTTTTGCCGGTATCGGCACCAACGCCTTGTGCCAGAGCGGGCATTTCAGGGGCCATTAAACCGTGTAAGGTCGATTTATGCGCATCCTGCTTTAATCTGATGCTGCGAAATTCATAGCGATTTTGTGCCTGCCGTGCTTGAGCACCTGACCAGGCTGCCCAACCAGTGTGCGTACCGCTGGCATTTTCCAACACGATGCAGTCCACCGGGCAGACAGGCAAGCAGAGTTCGCAGCCCGTGCAATGGGCTTCTTGTACCGTGTGCATCACCTTGTTGGTGCCGATGATGGCATCGGTCGGGCAAGCTGCAATGCACAGCGTGCAGCCTATGCACCAGTTTTCGTCAATGAATGCGACGCTGCGGGGCGTTTCCAGGCCGTGTGCTGGGTTCAGCGGCAGCACGGGCCGACCGGTGATCGCCGCCAGCCGCGCAATGCCCTCTGCGCCACCGGGTGGGCACTGGTTGATGGCCACGCCCTCAGCCGCTATGGCTTGGGCGTAGGTTGCACAGTCCGGGTAGCCGCAGCGGGTGCATTGCGTTTGTGGCAGGGCACCCAGCAGCTGATGGGCCAGCGGCGAGATCACGTTATGAACAACGCGCCATTGCGCCCCTGTTCCTGATCCAGACTGGCGAACACGCTATCAGCGCTTGTTGCCCGATTTGCCGTTGTGCTTGGCACTGACGGCAGGTGCCGATGGGGATGTGGTCGGCGTTGTGGGTTTGGCATCTGCTACGGTAGTGATAGCGGCTGTAGCCGATGCAGCTTGCACTGGCACCTTATTTGCCGTTGCAACATGGTGCTTCAAAATGAATTGCTTCACCACGGGGTACACCACTTCGCGCCAACGCCGTCCTGCGAAGATGCCGTAATGGCCTGCGCCTGCGGCTTCCAGGTGCTGGTGCTGGTCAGCGGGGATACCGCTGCACAGGCTGTGCGCTGCTTGGGTCTGGCCAGAGCCGGAGATATCGTCCAGCTCGCCTTCTACGGTGAGCAACGCGGTGGTGGTGATGTCGGACGGGCGAACGTGCGCCACTTGGCCATCCACGCCCTTCACGTCCCAAGTGCCTTTGACCAGGCTGAAATCCTGGAACACGGTGTGGATGGTTTCCAGGTAGTAATCAGCGTCCATGTCGAGCACGGCGTTGTATTCGTCGTAGAACTTGCGGTGTGCTTCTACGCTGGCGTCATCACCCTTGATCAGGTCTTTGAAGTAGTCGTAATGGCTGGTGGCGTGGCGGTCTGGGTTCATCGCCACAAAGCCGGTGTGCTGCAAAAAGCCAGGGTAGACGCGGCGACCGGCACCGGGGAAGTTCTTCGGCACGGTGTAGATCACGTTGTTTTCAAACCAGGAGTACGGTTTGTTCATCGCGAGGTTGTTCACGGCGGTGGGTGACTTGCTGGCGTCGATCGGGCCACCCATCATGGTCATGCTCAGGGGGGTGGTTTCACCGCGTGAAGCCATCAGGGACACCGCAGCCAGTACCGGCACGGTAGGCTGGCACACGCTCACCACGTGGCAGTTGCCGTAAATGCCTTGCAGGTGGCGGATGAACTCTTGCACATAGTTGACGTAGTCGTCCAGATGGAATTCACCTTCAGACATAGGTACCAAGCGGGCGTTGCGCCAGTCGGTCACATACACCTTGTGGTCTTTGAGCATGGTGCCTACGGTGTCGCGCAACAGCGTGGCGTAGTGGCCTGACAGGGGGGCCACGATCAGCACGGGGGGCTGGCCCTTGAGTTTGGTCAGGGTTTCCGTGTTGTCAGAAAAACGCTTGAAGCGGCGCAGTTCGCAAAAGGGCTTGTTCAGCTCGATGCGTTCATGGATGGCGATTTCTACCCCGTCCACGTCCACCGTGCGGATGTCAAATGTGGGTTTTTCGTAGTCTTTGCCCAAGCGGTAAACCAGATCAAAGCCCGCAGACATGCGCTGCGAATAAGGGTTTTGGCCAAACATGCTCAGCGGATTGCCCAGCATTTTGGCTGTCGCTTGAGAAAAATCAGCAAAGGGCTCCATCAGGGAGCGCTGGGATTCATAAATTTGGTACAGCATGGGGAAATCCGGTTTCAGCAAAAATGTTGCAGTGCAATATAACAGCAGTAGGCCGGTTTCGTGTGGAGTGAAAACACCAATATGAGGCAACTTGTTACGAAGTGTGCCTATGTTGTTTTGCGTTCAATACCGTTTCAATACCGTTATAGATTGAAATCAGCGTACACCCGTGGCTTTAAGCGTCAGGCCCGTTCCGCCGCTTCCAGCGTGTTCACCAGCAGCATGGTGATGGTCATCGGTCCCACACCGCCGGGCACAGGGGTGATAAAGCTGGCGACTTCTTTCACGCCTGCGAAGTCCACGTCACCGCACAGTTTGCCTTCGTCATTGCGGTTCATGCCGACATCCAGCACCACGGCACCGGGTTTCACCATGTCGGCAGTCAGCACGTTGCGCTTGCCCACGGCAGCGACGATCACGTCGGCTTGCAGCGTCATCGCTTTCAGGTCTGGGGTGCCGCTGTGGCAGATGGTGACGGTGGCGTTCTTTTGCAGCAGCATCAGGGCCATGGGTTTGCCGACGATGTTCGAGCGGCCAATCACCACAGCGTGCTTGCCTTTGAGGTCGTAGCCTATGCTTTCCAGCATCTTCATGCAGCCGTAGGGTGTGCAAGGCCAGAAGCCAGGCATGCCGGTCACCAAAGCCCCGGCGCTGGCGATGTGGAAGCCGTCCACGTCTTTCAGCGGCGAGATCGCCTCAATCACTTTTTGCGCGTCAATATGGGCAGGCAGGGGCAGTTGCACCAGAATGCCGTGGATACTGGGGTCGTTGTTCAGGGCTTCCACGCGGGCGAGCAGGGCGGCTTCGGTGAGGGTGGCTTCGTGCTTTTCCAGCAGCGAATACAAGCCGTTGTCTTCGCAGGCTTTGACTTTGTTGCGCACGTAAACCTGTGATGCGGCGTTGTCGCCCACCAAAATCACAGCCAAGCCGGGCGTGATGCCACGGGCTTTGAGCACCGCAGCACGTTCGGCGGCTTGCGTGCGCAGTTGCTTGGAGAGGGCATTGCCGTCGATGAGTTGGGCTGTCATGGGGTGTGCTTTTAAGGGTATTTCTGAAATGAAAAACGCCCGTTGTACAAGACATACGGGCGTAGTGTGCTATGAATAGCAGAGCGTTAAGTTTTAGGTGCGTTCTGCCCCAGAGCGATCTTCAGCAAATCGGCCACGGTGTTGGCATTGAGCTTTTCCATGATGTTGGCTCGGTGCGCTTCCACGGTCTTGATACTGATGCCCAGGTCGTCAGCGATTTGCTTGTTCAGGCGGCCAGCGACGATGCGCTCCAGCACCTGTGCTTCGCGGCTGGTGAGTTTGGACAGCAGTGCGCCCCGGCTGGCAGCTTGCTGGAAGTCTGCGAAGGCGCTCTTGGCGGTTTCCAGCATGCGCTCGACCAAGCTCACGAGTTCTTCTTCCTTGAAGGGCTTCTGGATGAAGTCCATCGCTCCCTTTTTCATGGTGTCCACCGCCATGGGCACGTCGCCGTGGCCAGTGATGAACACGATGGGCAGGGGGGAGCGGCGTTCGATCAGGCGGTCTTGCAGCTCCAGACCGGTCATGCCACCCATGCGGATGTCCACGATCAGGCAGGCGACTTCGCGTGCGTCGTAACGCGAGAGAAAGGATTCTGCCGAGTCGTAGCAGCACACCCGGTAGTCTTTGCCCTCCAGCAGCCATTGCAAGGAGTCGCGCACGGCCTCGTCGTCATCTACGACATACACAGTGCCTTTTTTGGGAATCAAACTCATGCAGTAATCCTGGGGTCGTCTCAAGGGTTTTGAAGAGGGCTGGCGGGGATGGGTCAGCAATCGTTTGAGGGTCAAACCATTGGTAACCAGAAGGCGAATCGGCAGCCCGAAATTTCTGCGCCATTGTAGAGGTTCTCCGCCTGTACCCGCCCCTGGTGTGACTCGATGATGGTGCGGCATAAATTGAGGCCGATGCCCATGCCCTCGGCCTTGGTGGAGAAGAAGGCTTCGTAGAGCCGCTCCATCACTTCAGGCGATAAGCCTTGGCCTGTGTCCATCACCGAAAACTCGACCACCGACTGCTTGTCCACCTGCTTGGGCACCACCCGCAGTTCGACGCTGCGTCCCCCGGTGGTTCGCTGGGCGTTATCTACCGATTCTGCTGCGTTTTTGAGCAAATTCACCAGCACCTGCTCAATCAAGATCGGGTCTACATGCAGTAATGGCAGGCGCGCGGCGATGTAGTGGTTCAGGCGTACATTGCGGCGGCGCAGCTCGAACCCGGCCAGCTCCACCGCTTCGTTCACCATGGTGGTCACGTCTGACGGTGTGCGGTTGGGCTCACTGCGCTTCACAAACGAGCGGATGCGCTGGATGATTTGCCCGGCGCGCTGGGCTTGCTTGGCGGTTTTCTCCAACGCGGCCAGCAGGTCAATTTCAGCGATTTGCTTGCCCTTGATGCGCGACACCATGCCGTTGCAATAGTTGTTGATGGCGGTCAGCGGCTGGTTCAGCTCATGCGCCACGCTGGACACCATCTCACCCATGGTGATCAGGCGGCTGGCAGACTGGGCCCGTTCGGCTTGCGCGGCAGACGAGTCTTCGGCCACACGGCGTGGCGTGATGTTGGTGGCAATCACCATCTGCGCCAGACGGCCATCTACCCAAGTCAGGTAGCGGGCGCGCACTTCCAGCCATAAGCCCAGTGTGGGGACAAAAATCTCGGTGCTCTGGGCCTGCACATCGGTCAGGGTATCAATGGGCAAGCCCATCATCGAGTCCACATCGTCGGTTGGCTCATAGTTGGCATGGCGCTCCAGTGTTCCCGCTTGCCGCACCAGTTGTGAATGACCTTCCGTGTCCTGGCCAAACCACTGTTGGTAGAGTTTGTTGGCGTACAGCAGTTCCTTGTTGCCCAGCGGGGCGACGGACACGGCGGCGTCCAAGGCCTCCAGCACCGTGGTGAAGCGCTCGTACGAGGCGGAAAGCTGCTCGCGGATGCGGTTGGGTTCGGTGATGTCGGTGATCGAGGTCATCCAGCCGGTTTGCACACCGTAAGCGTCCACCAGTGGGGACACATAGAGCCTGGCATCAAACAGGCTGTTGTTGCGGCGCTTCACGCGCACCTGAAAGCCTGCTGCCGGTGTACGGCCTCCCAATTCGTCATCCAGGCGGGCGGCCAGAACGTCACGGTCCGCTTCAGGCCAGTAAGGGTAGGGGGCGGTGCGGCCCACAATTTCGCTTTCGCTCCAGCCGGTCATCTGGCAGAACGCTGCGTTGATGTAGGTGATGCGGCCTTGCATATCCATCGCCCGCATGCCTGTGGGCATGGAGTTTTCCATGGCACGGCGAAAGTTGGTTTCAGTCATCAAGGCCTGCTGGGCGTGCAGGCGGCGGCGGGTGTGCCGCCACGTGACGATAAGCATCCACACGGTCAGCACGCTCAAGGCCCCGACCAGCCAGAACAAACTGCTGCCCACCATGCCCAGCGATGTGCGCCAAGCCTGCGCGCGTATCACCAAGCCACTGCCAACGGGCGCGATGGGAATCTCATACGTACTGCCAGGGGCTGACCAGGGCAGCAGCTGTGCGGCTTTGGGCCGAACCGGGATGCTGGTGCCTGCCAGCACGTGGCCCTGGGCATCAAGCAGGGCCACGGCGTATTTGGTCCACACATCGGCCAGCACCCCCAGCTGCAAGATGCTCTCGACCGAGTATTCCGCCAGCAGCTCACCGGTCACCCGGGCTTGCTTGGGGAAGGGCAGGTGCAGCTCCAGAATGGCCGGCCTCTCCTGGCGGGCCATGGGCTGGGCGTAGATCGGTTGCTGCATTTCGCCTGCCAAAACAAAGCTTTTCTGGGTGTCTCCCGGTGCCAGCAGTTCGTCTGTCAGGCGCAACTGCTGGTTGTTCATGCTGGGCACGGCGTAGCTGGCCTTGATGCGGCCTGTGCGGTCTATCCAGCTCAGGATGTGCAGCTCGGGGTACTGGTCCATCAGTGATTCGGCGCGCGCCATGAATTCTTCGGTGTCGATTTCGCTGTTGGCGGTTTCACGGGCCAGGCGTACCAGTTGGTCTTGGCGCTCCAGCAGGCGCAGGCGGATTTGCTGCTGGGCGTATTCCACATCCCGCTTGAGCGCTTCATGCTCGCGTTCCATCTCTTCCAGCCGCAGGTAACTGAACGACGCCACGATCGCGGCCAGGAACAGCAGCACGGCGGCAATCGGGGCCAGCAGGGCCAAACGGTCTTGCCGTGTCGCAGGTTGGCTGATCCACCACAGCCGCCACCAACGGTTGACGGGTTTTCGGCGCTCAGGCCCAGGAAACGGCTTGAATGAAGGGGGTCGGGCTTGCATTCGCGGGAGTGTAGGCGAGTGTTCATAAATCGCTCGGTACTTACCCGTGCCTTACAAGTATTTACCACTCTTTTGAGCTTGAATACGCAGTTTTACGTAAGTAATTTCACATAGTGAGATCATTAATCACTATTTGAAATTTTTGAAAATCATGAGAGAATAGACTTACACCACTAAATCACGAACTCACTTTTTTAGGAGACAAGCATGTCAGCTATGCCCCAGAACCTGTCTGGCGCGTCTGCCAATGACGCAGACAGCCAAGAAACCCGCGAATGGATGGACGCCTTGTCCGCCGTCATTGAAGCGGAAGGCCCAGAACGTGCCCACTATCTGTTGGAGCAGCTTCTGGAGCACGCGCGCCAAAGCAGCATCGACATGCCGTTTTCTGCCAACACCGGCTATGTCAACACCATTGAGCCAGCCCAAGAAGCGCGTTGCACAGGCAACATCGAAATCGAAGAGCGTCTGCGCTCCTACATGCGCTGGAACGCGATGGCGATGGTGGTCAAGGCCAACCGCCACCACCCGGTTGACGGCGGTGATCTGGGTGGCCACATCGGCTCCTTCGCCTCGCTCGCCCACATGTTTGGCGCGGGCTTCAACCACTTTTGGCACGCCGAGAGTGAAAACCATGGCGGCGACTGCCTCTACATCCAGGGCCACGTGTCGCCCGGCGTTTACGCCCGCGCTTACCTGGAAGGCCGTTTGAGCGAAGAGCAGTTGCTCAACTTTCGCCAGGAAGTGGACGGCAAGGGCCTCTCCAGCTACCCTCACCCCAAGCTGATGCCTGAGTTCTGGCAGTTCCCCACCGTCTCCATGGGCCTTGGCCCTTTGATGGCGATCTACCAAGCCCGCTTTTTGAAATACCTGCATGCCCGTGGCATTGCCAACACCGAAAACCGCAAAGTGTGGGTGTTCTGTGGCGACGGTGAGATGGACGAAGTCGAATCGTTGGGCGCGATCGGCTTGGCCGCACGTGAAAACCTCGACAACCTGATCTTCGTTATCAACTGCAACTTGCAACGTCTGGACGGCCCGGTGCGTGGCAACGGCAAGATCGTGCAAGAGCTGGAAGGCGAATTTCGGGGTGCGGGCTGGAACGTCATCAAGCTGCTCTGGGGCAGTGAGTGGGATCCGCTCTTGGCCCGCGATAAGGATGGCGCGCTCAAAAAGCTGATGATGGAAACGCTGGACGGTGATTACCAGGCCTTCAAAGCGAACGACGGAGCTTATGTGCGCAAACACTTCTTTGGCCGCGACCCCCGCACGCTAGAGATGGTCGCCCACATGACCGACGACGAAATTTTTGCCTTGAAGCGTGGCGGTCATGACGCGAAAAAGGTCTATGCGGCCTACGACGCAGCCGTGAACCACAAAAACCAGCCTACCGTGCTGCTCATCAAGACCGTCAAAGGTTTTGGCATGGGCAAGAGCGGCGAAGGCAAGAACAACGTTCACCAGACCAAAAAGCTCACCGACGAAGACATTAAAATCTTCCGTGATCGTTTTAACATCCCTATCCCTGACAGCCAGCTGGCCGAAATCCCGTTCTACAAGCCCGCTGACGATACGCCCGAAATGCGTTACCTGCACGAGCGCCGTGCTGCACTGGGTGGCTACTTGCCACACCGTCGTGTCAAGGCGGATGAGCAGTTCACCGTGCCCGCGCTGGAAACCTTTAAGAGCGTGATCGAGCCCACAGCCGAAGGCCGTGAAATCTCCACAACGCAAGCCTATGTGCGTTTCTTGACCACGCTGCTGCGCGACCAAGCCCTGGGTCCCCGTGTGGTGCCTATTCTGGTGGACGAAGCCCGTACCTTCGGTATGGAAGGTCTGTTCCGTCAAATCGGCATTTACAACCCCGCAGGTCAGCAGTACACCCCGGTCGATAAAGACCAGGTGATGTACTACCGCGAAGACAAAGCGGGTCAAATTCTGCAAGAAGGCATCAACGAAGCCGGTGGTATGTCCAGCTGGATTGCAGCGGCCACCAGCTACAGCACCAGCAACCGGATCATGATCCCGTTCTACGTGTACTACTCGATGTTCGGCTTCCAGCGCATTGGCGATCTGGCCTGGGCGGCGGGCGACATGCAAGCGCGTGGCTTCTTGTTGGGCGGCACCTCGGGCCGTACCACACTGAATGGCGAAGGCTTGCAGCACGAAGATGGCCACAGCCACATCATGGCGGGCACCATCCCCAACTGCATCAGCTACGACCCCACCTTTGCCCACGAAGTTGGCGTGATCTTGCACCATGGCCTCAAGCGCATGGTCGAGAAGCAAGACAACGTTTACTACTACCTGACCCTGTTGAATGAAAACTACCCCATGCCCGGCCTCACCGCTGGCACGGAAGAGCAGATCATCAAAGGCATGTACGAATGTAAAAAAGGTGGCAACCACGCTACCCGTGTTCAACTGCTGGGTTCCGGCACCATCCTGCGCGAATCCATTGCCGCACAAGAGCTGCTGGAAAACGACTGGGGCATTTCCGCTGACGTGTGGAGCTGCCCAAGCTTCAACGAACTGACCCGTGAAGGTCAGGATGCTGAGCGTTTCAACCTGTTGCACCCGATGGAAACACCGCGTGTCTCCTTCGTTGCCCAGCAGCTCTCTGGCAGCACCGGCCCCGTGGTGGCATCAACCGACTACATGAAGGCTTACGCCGAGCAAATTCGTCCGTTTATCCCCAAAAATCGCACCTACAAAGTGCTGGGCACCGACGGCTTTGGTCGCAGTGATTTCCGCTCGAAACTGCGCGAACACTTCGAGATCAACCGCCACTACATCGTGGTAGCTGCTCTCAAAGCCTTGAGCGAAGGCGGCAGCGTACCCACCAGCCGCGTGCTGGAAGCTATCACCAAGTACGGTATCAAGACCGACAAGATCAACCCGCTGTACGCCTAAACGCCAGGAGATAAAACATGGCCAACGTAGAAATTCAAGTTCCCGACATTGGCGACTTCGATGAAGTCACCGTGATTGAGTTGATGGTGAAACCCGGTGATACGGTCAAGGCCGATCAGTCGCTCATCACTGTCGAATCTGACAAGGCGTCGATGGAGATCCCCTCCAGCCACGCTGGCGTGGTGAAAGAGTTGCGCATCAAGCTGGGCGATAAAGTCAAACAAGGCTCCATCGTGCTCGTGCTGGAAACCGAGGGCGCTGCCGCTGCTGCGCCTGCGCCTGTTTCAGCACCTGCACCAGCGCCAGCGCAGGCTGCATCGGTTCCTGTTGCTCCTGTTGTTGTAGCGCCTGTCGCTGTAGCTGCCAGCGTGGGCTTGATCGAAGTTCGCATACCCGATATCGGTGACTTCAAAGATGTGGCTGTGATTGAGCTGCTGGTCAAAGTGGGCGACACCATCAAGGCTGAGCAATCGCTGATGACGGTGGAATCCGACAAAGCTGCGATGGAAATCCCCTCATCGTCAGCGGGCGTGATCAAAGAACTCCGGGTCAAGCTGGGCGACAAGGTCAACATTGGCGACTTGGTGGTGATTCTGGAAGGTGCCGTGGCTGCGGTGGCCTCTCCAGCACCTGCGGCGGCGTCTGTTCCTGCTGCTGTGCAAGCTGCATCGGCTCCAGCAGCTATAACTTCTGTAGCGGTCGCGGCGCCTGCCCCAGCGGCCAGCATTCCCGCTCACGACCCTACCGCCAGCGCGCTGCACCTGCCCCACGCCAGCCCCTCCGTGCGCAAGTTCGCCCGCGAACTCGGCGTGCCACTGGAAGAGCTCAAAGGCACGGGCCACAAGGGCCGTATCACTGAAAGCGACGTGCAAGGCTTCACCAAGTCCGTCATGGCTGGTGCGGTGCAAACCAAAGCCCAGGCGGTCAATGCGCCCAAGCCTGCAGCGGGTGGTGCCAGTGACGGCGGTGGTTTGGGTCTGTTGGCCTGGCCCAAAGTTGACTTCACCAAATTCGGGCTAGTCGAACGCAAAGACCTGTCACGCATCAAGAAGATCAGCGGCGCTAACCTGCACCGCAACTGGGTCATCATCCCGCACGTCACGAACCATGACGATTGCGACATCACCGACCTGGAAGCCTTCCGCGTCAGCATGAACAAAGAGAACGAGAAGTCTGGCATCAAACTCACGATGCTGGCCTTCATGATCAAAGCCAGCGTGGCGGCTTTGAAGAAGTTCCCCGAGTTCAACAGCTCGCTCGATGGCGACCAGCTGGTCTTGAAGCAGTACTTCAACATCGGTTTTGCGGCAGACACGCCGAACGGCTTGGTCGTCCCCGTCATCAAAGACGCGGACAAAAAAGGCGTGATGCAAATCTCCACCGAAATGGGTGAACTCGCCAAGAAGGCGCGTGACGGCAAGCTCGGCCCCGCTGACATGAGCGGTGCCTGCTTCACTATATCGTCGCTGGGTGGCATTGGTGGACGGTACTTCACTCCCATCATCAACGCCCCCGAAGTCGCCATCATGGGTGTCTGCAAGAGCGCGATCGAACCCAAGTGGGACGGTAAAGCCTTCCAGCCGCGTTTGATGTTGCCGCTGTCGTTGTCGTGGGATCACCGCGTCATTGACGGTGCCGCAGCCGCTCGTTTCAATGCGTTCTTTGGCCAAGTCTTGACGGACTTCCGTCGCGTATTGCTGTAATGACCACCGTTGTTGTTGTCAAAAAGAACGGCCAAGTCGCCATCGCCGCCGATTCGTTGGTGACGTTTGGCGACACCATGCTGGGGCCGCGCTTTGAGGCCAACAGCAAGATTGTCATGGTGGATACGCTGGTCGGGCCCACCTATATCGGCGCGGCAGGCACGGTGGCGCACTTTCCTGTGCTGCGCCGGGCCTTGAACAGCTTGTCCCTTGAGCAGCGCTTGCTGGGCAGCAAGGACGAGGTGTTTGACACCTTCACCCGGCTGCACCCCTTGCTCAAAGAAAATTTCTTTTTGCAAACCAAAGAAGACGACAACGACCCCTACGAGTCCAGCCAGTTCAGCGTGCTGGTGGCCAACGCCACCGGTATCTATGGCCTGTACAGCTACCGCGAAGTCTTTGAGTTCAAAGAATTCTGGGGCATAGGCTCAGGCCGCAGCTTCGCACTCGGTGCCATGCAGGCGGTATGGGCCAAAGCCAAAACCGCCAAAGAAGTAGCCGTCGCGGGCATCACCGCTGGAAGCGAATTCGACAAAAGCTCTTGCCTGCCGGTGGACGTGTTCACCATCAAGCTCAAAGCTTAAAAATCTTAAATTGACATCACATCACGTTTTTGCGTGGAGAACCTCTCATGGCACTGATTGAAATCAAAGTCCCCGACATTGGCGATTTCGCCGAAGTCACCGTCATCGAACTGATGGTTAAACCCGGCGATACCGTCAAGGTAGACCAGTCGCTGTTGACCGTGGAGAGCGATAAAGCCTCTATGGAAATCCCCTGTAGCCATGCCGGTGTGGTCAAGGAGTTACGCGTCAAGCTGGGCGATAAAGTCGCCGAAGGCACCGTGGTGCTGATGCTGGAAGCCGCAGGCGAGGCCGCTGCTGCGCCTGCTCCCGTATCTGCCCCTGTTTCTGCACCAGCCACTCTTGCGCCTGTGCAAGCTACATCAGCGCCAGCAGCTATCACTTCCGTAGCGTCCACCTACGCTGGCGCTGCTGATCTCGACTGCGATCTGCTGGTGCTGGGCGCAGGCCCCGGTGGCTACAGTGCTGCTTTCCGTGCGGCCGATTTGGGCCTCAAAGTTGTCATCGTCGAGCGCTACGCCACCCTCGGCGGTGTGTGTTTGAACGTCGGCTGCATCCCGTCCAAAGCCCTGCTGCACGTCGCGTCCGTCATGGACGAGGTCAAGCACTTTGAAGCGCTTGGCGTGACCTTTGCTGCGCCAGACATTGACCGTGCCAAGCTGCTCGGCCATAAAAACAAAGTCGTCAGCAAATTGACCGGTGGCCTCAGCGCCATGGCCAAAATGCGCAAAGTCACCGTTGTTCGTGGCTACGGCGCATTCCTCGATGCCTTCCATGTTCAGGTGGAAGAAACCACCGGAACTGCGCAAGAGAAGACTGGCAAATCCCAAACCATCAAGTTTAAAAACTGCATCATCGCCGCAGGCAGCCAAGCCGTGCGCCTGCCCTTCATGCCGAATGACCCGCGCGTGGTGGACTCCACCGGCGCACTGGCGATGGGCACGGCCCCCAAGCGCATGCTGATCCTGGGCGGCGGCATCATCGGCCTGGAGATGGGCACCGTCTACAGCACCCTGGGCGCCCGCCTGGACGTGGTCGAAATGATGGATGGCCTGATGCAAGGCGCTGACCGCGATCTGGTCAAAGTCTGGCAAAAAATGAACGCTTACCGTTTCGACAACATCATGTTGAACACCAAAACGGTCGGCGCCAAAGCCACCCCGGAAGGCATCGAAGTCACCTTCGCCCCAGCGGCAGAAGGCGGCACCTGCCCCGCACCGCAAACCTACGATCTGGTCTTGCAAGCCGTAGGCCGCACGCCCAACGGCAAAAAGATCGCCGCTGACAAAGCCGGTGTCACTGTCACCGACCGTGGCTTTGTGCCCGTCAACATCCAGATGCGCACCAACGTGCCCCACATTTTCGCCATCGGCGACATCGTCGGCCAGCCCATGCCGGCCCACAAAGCCGTGCACGAAGCGCATGTGGCGGCCGAAGTCATCGCCGGTGAAATCCAAGGCAACAAAGAGCTGGCCAGCGCCGCCTTCAACGCCCGCGTCATCCCCAGCGTGGCCTACACCGACCCCGAAGTCGCCTGGGTCGGCCTCACCGAAGACCAGGCCAAAGCGCAAGGCATCAAGGTCAAGAAGGGCCTGTTCCCGTGGACCGCTTCAGGCCGCGCCATCGCGAATGGCCGCGATGAAGGCTTCACCAAGTTGCTGTTTGACGACAGCCCCGAAGCCCACGGCCACGGCAAAATCCTGGGCGGCGGCATCGTCGGCACCCACGCGGGCGACATGATCGGCGAGATCGCTCTGGCGATTGAGATGGGTGCTGATGTGGTGGATATTGGCAAGACGATTCACCCGCACCCGACGCTGGGGGAGAGTATTGGCATGGCTGCGGAAGTGGCGCATGGCAGTTGTACGGATTTGCCGCCAGCTCGCAAGTAAGCCTGCCTGAGACTTGAATGCAAAAAGCCCGAACCGGTAACGGTTCGGGCTTTTTGCTGTCCGCCTGCTTGGGCACCCGCACGAATGGCTCTAGCCGGGCGGTATTTGACCTGCAGCTGTCGCTACGACGCGGATGCGAAGGCGCAGGTAAAGCGGATCTGCGCACCGACCTGGGCGGGCGTCGGGGCGCTCTGACCGCTCGCGTTGGTGGTCCGTAGAACCATCAGGACCACGTCGTTCTGCTGGTTGGGCGCGAGGGTGAAGCGGGCGAGCGGGCGGATGATCTCCCAGCGGCCAAACCGGGCGACGACTAGCGACATCGTCGCTGTGATCGTGCGGCGGCTTTGGAAATCTTGGTTCTGGAACTGGCCGTGATACGCCACCTCTGAGGTCGTACCGTTTGACAGCACGTTGCTGTAGAGCGCGTTCGTTGCGAGTACGTTGGAGTTGCAGAACTTCGGCAGCCCCTGCGCGGTGGCGAGGTTGGCGAAGGCGGTGATCATCGTAGCGGCGGCTACGACGGTGACGGTGCTCAGACGAGTCATCTAGGCAAATCCTTTTGCTGGGCTAGGCCCCTGTATGCGTTCTACAGACGGGAATTTCAATCGCATGAAACCCAGTATGGCACGGTATGGGGCATTCCAACACGCCAGGGCTGTGTACTTGACTCTTTGCAGACCTTGAATAGTGGAGCCGCGAATGAAGAGAATACACAGCATGCACTCAAATCTAATGGGTGGACGCCCATTTCTAACTTTTGGGTAATTTTTGGGTAATGCAGCTCAATCACCGGGCACAGCGCTGACCAGGAAATGATGGCCTCCATGGTTTTGAGAAAAACGTCATGTCGTCTTGGCTTTATGCGGTTGAATTTCCTATCCGTAGTACCATTTTGGCTTCAATGAAAGAATCGATCATGAAGTCATCCCCCATTGCGATCTTCGCCGCTGGTTTTATCGCCGGCAGCGTACTCTTAGGTGGCGCCGTCGTCGCTCACGCCAGAATCGTCACGCTGAACGCCGCCATCGCCGGCGTTTTACCGAACTCCGAAGGAAGCCTGTTCTGCGTCACCGCAGCTTCCGTTCTCCGGCCCATCACAGGGGTGTCGCGCGCAACCAGCGTCAACGCCCCTGGTGGTGTTTCCAACGGTGTCACATTGCGTTGCCCTGCCTGACTCACAGCTTCTGCTTGTTGGGTTTGAAGTTCGCGTGTCGGTGGCTTGCTGGAGACCTGCCAGTTCCGTCGGCACGATGCTTTTCTGAACGAGCTCGGCTTAGTCCGTTTCCATAAAAATCTCTCATTTGGTGAATTGCCTCACCGCACCCCATACCCCATCGTCTGCGGCAGCCACAACACCAGCTGCGGGAATAGCGTCATCGCCAGCAGCAACAGCAGCAGCATCACCAAAAACAGCCAGCCCTCGCGCAGCATCGCCTTGATCGGGATGCCGGTCAGTGCGTTGGTGACGAACAGCAGCATGCCGAACGGTGGGGTGATGAGGCCGATCATCATGTTCACGATGACGACCACGCCGAAATGAACCAGATCGATACCCAGCGCTTTGGCGGTGGGCAGCAGCATGGGTACGAAAACCAGCAGCATCACCGAGGTGTCCAAGAAGCAGCCCAGCACCAAAAATACCGCGTTCACCAGCAGCAAAAACTGCAACGGTGACAACTGCTGTGCGCTGACCCAGGTGGCGAGCGCTTGCGGGACACCTTCCGAGGTGAAGGCGTAGTTGAGGATGAACGAGCCTGCAATCACCATCGTGATGATGGCGCTGGCGCGGGTGGATTCAAGAAACACGGCTGCCAGACTGCGCCAACTCAAGGCGCGGTACACCACGCCAGCTAGCACCAGTGCGTGCAAGGCGGCGACGGCAGCGGCTTCTGTGGGGGTAAAAGCACCAGAGTAAATGCCGGTCAGCAGGACGATAGGCAGGGACAAGGGCATGGCACCGCGCAGCAGGATGTTAGGCCATTCAGCGCGGGGGACGGGGGCTTCACGCGGCATGTTTTTGCGTACAGCGATGATGTGAACGGCCACCATCAGCACCACGGCCATCAGCAAGCCAGGCACGACACCGGCCAGGAACAGCGCCCCCACCGACGAGCCGGACACCAGGGCGTAAATCACCATGGGTATGGAGGGCGGGATGATGGGGCCGATGGTGGCGCTGGCGACCACAATCGCGCCCGCAAAGCCGGGGCTGTATTCGGGCTTTTTCAGCATTTGCTGGATGGTGACGAGGCCGGGGCCTGCGGCGTCGGCGATGGCGCTGCCGCTCATACCCGAGAAAATCACGCTGACCAGCACGTCCACCTGAGCCAGACCACCGCGCCACCGGCCCACCAGAATACGGCAGAAATCGAAAATGCGCTCGCTCACGGTACCCGCGTTCATCAGGTTAGCTGCCAGCACGAACAGGGGCACGGCGAGCAGCACGTAGCTGTTGTACAAGCCGTTGCCCACCTGTTCCACCACCAGTGCCAAATCCTGCTGCTTGACGATCAGGTAGGCGAAGCCGGAGGCGAGCATGGCGAACGCGATAGGCACGCGCACCAGCATCAGGCCGACCAGGGCGGCAAGCATCACGCCCAAGGCCGGGCTGAGGGAAAGCGACAGGGCTGTGTTCATCGCGTGATTTCCTCAAACAGCACCCGCACCGCTTTGAGGCCACGCCACACCAGCACCAGCATCAAAAAGACAAACGGCATGAACACCGCCATGAATGGCAAACCCAGCACTGGCGTGCCTTCGCGGGCCATGAAGCGCACGTAATCCCATGTTGCGGGCAAGGCCCAGGCGGCCAGCGCGCCTACGGTGAGGGTGCCCAGCGCCGTGGTGATACGTTGTGCGTGGGGGCTGAGCAGGTTGGTCAGCAAATCAAAGGCCACATGTTCGCGCTCGGGGACCATGATGGCTGCAGCCCACAGGATGACCCAGAGGTAGAGCACCACGGCCAGCTCGTCCGTCCAGGGTAGCGGGCGGTTAAAGGCGAAGCGGGCCGCGATTTGCAGCACGAAGACGCTGAACAGACTGGCAAACAGGACGAGGCCGATGGCATCAGCAAGCTTTTTCATTGCAGATGAATTCACTTCGTGGCGTTGATGCGTTCCAGCAAACCTGGGGGCCATTGTTTGGCGTACTCTGATTTCAGATACGCCTGCTGCACGCTGCGGTGGAACGCATCCAGATCGGGTGTGGTGACACTCAGACCCTGTTGCTTGAAGTAGTCCACAAGCTGGCTTTCTTCTTTCAGACGGTTTTCGTTGTTGTACTGTGCAGCAGCCACGGCGGCGGCTTTGAGTTTTTGCTTTTGGGGGGTACTCAGCGCATTCCAGGTTTTGTTGGCGACAGAGATGAACAGGCTGTCCACCAAATGGCTGGTCAGCACGATTTGCTTGGTGACTTCGTAAAACTTGGCGGCACGCAGGGTAGGCAAGGGGTTATCTTGGCCGTCGATGGTGCCTGTTTTGAGGCCCAGATAGACCTCGCCAAATGCCAGCGGGGTGGGCGTGGCTCCCAGAGCTTCACCCAGGAACAGCCATTCTTTGGAACCTGGCATCCGCAGCTTCAGGCCCTTGAGGTCTGCCGGGGTTTTGACACTGCGGGCTTCGCGCAGGTTGACTTGCCGTGTGCCCAGATACAGCGGGCTGAGGATGGTGATGTCGAGTTTGTCTGCCACGCTCTTGTACAGCTCGTCACCAATGGGGCCACCCAGCACTTTCTGCAGATGCTGCGGGTCACGCAGGATGTACCCGGCGGTGAAGATGGAGAACGCAGGCAGCAGTTTGGCGAGGTCGAAAGCCGAGACGGTGGCCAATTCCAGGTTGCCGCGCGCCATGGCGGTGGGTTCGGTGCCTTGTTTGAAGAGCGTTCCATTGAGGTTGATGCGCACATCGAACTCGCCGGGGGCGGTTTTGTCCAGCTGTTCTTTGAAGACCGTCCACATCTTGCCATGCCAGTCGTCAGGCAGGGCTGGCGATGAGATACGCAGGGCCGTGGGCGTTTGTGCCTGCGCTTGCAGGGGCAGTACAGCACTGGACAATGCCAGTGCTGCGAGCTGGGCAGCGACATTGCGGCGCGAGAGCAAGGGCGTGGATGGGGATGTGGTCATGGTTTGTCTCCTTCTTTTTTGCATACCTGATTGCAGCCAAGGTGGCTTGCCACGTTAACGTGGTGCTGTCACGGGTAGCTTTGGCGGTAGCGGTAGCCTTGGTATTTCAAAATGGCTTCTTTGGGGCGGATGTGCTCAACTTGCAGGCCAGGTGTCGGCTCGTCACTTTCGTGGTAAATCTGCCCGCTGACGATCAACATGCGGTTGGCAGGGGTCTGCGCGTACACCGCGCCACTGATGGTGAGCTGGGGCAGTGTGGCTCGGATGTTGTCAGGGAGTTCGCTGACGGCGTAGATGCGGGGTTCGCTAGCGGTGGGCAGTGCCACCACAAGAGGTATTGGCGTCGGGGTTTCTTTGGCACGCGGTGGTTTGGCTTTGGCCGTCACTGTCGCTTTGGGCGTTGTATCAGGAACGCTTGCAGGGGGCTGTTCAGGTTCTGGCGAAGGCGTCGGCGGTTGGGATGGCGTCAATGCCGCCAGTGCTGGTGCGGGTTGCGGCAGGGCAGCAATCGGGTGTGGGCTCGGTGGTGCAGGACGTGCATCGGGCGCAGGCACAGGGCGGGTCAACAGCAGCCAAACGATGGCCCCCAGCAACAGCAGTGCGAAGGCGACAGCCCCGTAAAACGCCATTTTGGTGTGCCGTGCTGCGGCCAAGGCCTCGGGGGCAGGCCCGATGGCTGGGGTGTTCAAGCCCGGCGTCATGCCGCGTTCGCGCTCAGCAGCGGACTTTCTCAGGGCATCCAGGATGTACGACATAAGCGGGTGACGACCTTTGTCGCGTTAGCGTGGTTGCAAACGCGGCTCAGCCACGCCGGTTGCGCGGTTGATTTGCATGAAGGTGGTCGCTCCCACCACGCCGTCGGGTTTCAGACCGTGTGCCAGTTGGAAGGCTCTGATTTTGGCGACCAGCGCCGCGTCCAATGTGGCTTTGCCCGTAGGTTTGGGGTCGCTGTTGAGTTGGGCCAGCTTGACGGCTATCCAGTCCAGGCCGGGCACCGCGTTGTCACGGGGGGCTGGGGGCGTTTTGGCGGTGGTTTTGCCTTTGGGCTGGGTGGTGTTTTTGGTGGCATAGCCAGGAGGCACGCGCCAGAAGGTGGCGAAATCGCCCTGCCAGAGTTGGGTGAAGGATTCCAACGGTACGGTTTGTGTGACTGTGCCCATTTGCAGGCTGGCGCCTTGGTCGTTCAAGCCAGTGAGCACGGCGTACACCGGTTTTTTGTGGTCGTCCATCAGCGTGATGATGCCGGGCCTGTTGAGTTGCTGAATCAGCGGCAGGCTGATGTTTTTGATACGAAAGCAGTGGATTTGGCTGCGCTCAGCGGCTTGGCAGGTGTCGCCAGTGCTGGCGGGGAGCTTCCAGGCGGGTGCCAAGGCGCGCCAGGCGTCGGTCACGTCCCGCGTAGGGCGAGGGAAGCGCGTCGTGAGGTCAGCCGCGCTAAGTTTGCTGGCGGACACTGGTGGTGTTGTGGCTGCAACAGGGGCCGACAGTGCCGTGGGTGCTGTCGGCAGAGGTGCTACAGGCGTTCCTTTAGGTGCCGATTGGCTTGTAGCGACCGTGGATTGGGCAACAGGTGCTATGGTTTTTGATGCGTTTGTCACCGGCTGGGTGGACATACTTACCGCTGTTGCTGTACCTACGGTGTTGTCTGGGCGGGGCCACAGCGTCCATCCCAGCAAGGCGATTGCAGCGGCCAGAGCGGCTACAGCCGTCCCAACCAAGCCAGCACCCGCACCTGACTTGCGCTGTAGCCATGTGGTCGCACCCTGGCTGGGCGTGGCTGAAGGCGGGCCGCCATCGTCAAAAACCTCTGCGGCAGCTTGATCCACCATGCGGCGCTCTACCGTGCTGCTGCTGTTGACGTAAGCCCCCAGCAGGGCGCGGTCGCAGAGCAAATTGATACGCCTGGGTATGCCTTGTGCGAGCAGATGCACGCGGTGCATGGCGTTTTTCTTGAACGGGTTGGCACTGGCAAGACCGGCCACGCCCAGCCGGTGGGCGATGTAGCCTGCAGTTTCTGCCTCGGTCAACGCCCCCAGATGAAAGCGGGCGATGATGCGCTGGGCCAGTTGTTCCAGCGCCGGCTGAGCGATCATGCGGCGCAGTTCAGGCTGGCCGATCAAGATGATTTGCAGTAACTTGCGCTCGCTGGTTTCCAGGTTGGTCAGCAACCGAAGCTGTTCCAGCACATCGGGCGACAGGTTTTGCGCCTCGTCGATGATGAGCACGTTGTTCTGCCCGGCTGCATGGCTGTCCAGCAAATAGGCGTTGAGCGGGTCGAGGCAGTCTTTTGCGGTTTCGGGGCCCGATTGGTGTGCTGGATGCGGCAGCTGGAACTCGTCGCAGATGGTTTGCAACAGTTCGATGGCATTGAGCTTGGGGTTGAGGATGTAGGCGATGTTGCAGTTCGCTGGAATTTGCTCCAGGAAGCAGCGGCACACCGTGGTTTTACCCGCACCGATTTCACCTGTCAGCAGCACAAAACCGCCTCCCGCATTCAGTCCGTAGAGCAGATGCGCCAAAGCCTCCCGGTGGCGCTCGCTCATGAAAAGGTAGCGCGGATCGGGGGCGATGGAAAAGGGGCTTTGTTTCAGGCCAAAGAATTCAGCGTACATACCACGAGGATAAAGGGTGGCGGGCTGGTGGCCTCAAGGAAGGCATTCACCTGAAGCACGAGCGCGCTGCTGGTGAATGCGGCTGTGCGCTGTCGAAATCAGTTTTGAGCAGCCAAGGCCTCGTCCATGGCCTTGCAATTGGGTGCGCACACGGCTTGGGCTTTGCCCAGCACATTGCGGGTTTTCATCAGCGAACGTGTACGGTGTTTACCACACAGGAAGCAGGACATGGTGGCGCTGCCAAGCGAAGCGCCAGCTTTGAAAGGCGAGCCAGACGGCTTGGATTTGTAACGCAAACCATCAGCCAGTACGGCTGTTTTGACCTCGGGCTTAGACATGGACAGAACTTTCCGTGGGGAGTTGCAGGGCTGGTGCGCGAATGCTGGCTGGGACGGCGTGCATGGCGGTAGAGGTAAAGAGATTCATTCAGTTTGAAGTGGAGTCTGATTGCTTGTCTGCAAGTCAGGGGTGTACGAGAGGGCTTAGCGTTGTGGGCTTGGCGACCTCTCTGTGGTCGGCTTCCATGTTGACAACAAACCGGATCAACGGATTTTACCATTGGCCTAAGCATTGCCTGTGTGATTCATTTCCTTTTGGCGTAGGCAGCAGCCGTAAAAACGGTGAAAGTTAAAATGCAGTTCAATCACCGCTTACCCATGAAATCAACGCCTTACGCTTACGATATGCACCGCCTGAGCGTTGCACCCATGATGGACTGGACTGACAGGCATTGCCGTTATTTCCACCGTCTGCTCACGCGCAACACCCTGCTTTATACCGAGATGGTCACGACCGGTGCCTTGGTGCATGGCGATGTGGCGCGGCATTTGCGCTTCAACGCTGAAGAGCACCCCGTTGCCTTGCAACTGGGGGGGAGTGAGCCTGCTGACTTGGCCCATTGTGCGAAGCTGGGCGAGCAATGGGGCTATGACGAGATCAACCTGAACTGCGGTTGTCCATCAGAACGTGTGCAGCGTGGCGCGTTTGGTGCCTGCTTGATGGCCGAGCCGCAGCTGGTGGCCGATGGCGTCAAAGCCATGTGCGATGCCGTGCAAATCCCGGTCACGGTGAAGCACCGCATTGGCATCGACAAAGACGAAAACTACGGTTTCGTGCGTGATTTCGTCGGACAGGTGAGTGAGGCGGGTTGCGGCGTTTTCATTGTCCATGCGCGCAATGCATGGCTCAAGGGCCTTTCGCCCAAAGAAAACCGTGAAGTGCCGCCGTTGCGCTATGAATTCGTGCACCGCTTGAAGGCCGATTTCCCACGGTTGAAGTTTTTGCTCAATGGGGGTATCAACACCACAGCACAGTTGCATGAACAGTTGCCTCTGGTAGATGGCGTCATGGTGGGGCGCGAGGCCTACCATAACCCCTGGTTCATGGCCGATTGGGATGAGATCTTCTTTGGCGATGCACCCCATGGGTTAAGCCGGGACGACATTGAAATCCGGATGGTCGATTACATGGAACGTGAAGCCGCGCTGCACGGTACGCCATGGAGCATGATCGCTCGTCATATGCTGGGCTTGCGCAATGGCCTGCCTGGCGCACGCCGTTGGCGTCAGGTCTGGAGCGACCACCGCCTTAAAACACGGCCCGCGCATGAGGTGATGGCGTTGGCGCAGGGCCTGGAGGCTTTTGCTTAAAGTCAGTATGACCCGTCCGTGCTTTCTGTTTGGTTGAATAATGCACCGTTGACGTAACTGCAAGGGTAGTTTGGAATGTTTGAACGCCTTAAAAAGATCTTCAGTGCAGCCCCGTCTGGCGTCTCCAACTCTGCATCTGCGCTGACGCGGCAAGACAGCCAACTGCTGGCCGATTGGGCACAGCAGCAGGGCTTTGCTTATACCGATCAGCCGATGCAAGATGCCAAAGGCAAACCCGCTGGAGAGGGTTTTGTGGTCAAAGGCCGCACACAAGGCAAGCCCTGGCAAATGGAGTGCGGTCTGCCCAGCCGGGACTTCATCCAGGGCCAAGAGCTGCGGGGCCGTTGCGACTTGGGTGTGCTGGATGCGGTGTCCGTGGTGCTGATGAACCGGCCCCTCAAAGTGGCGCTTGAAAAGCGCGCCTACTCGCTCTACACCGATTCCTTGCAAACCATGGTTGACCCACAATTGCCTGAGGAAATGCGCTGGCTGGCGGTGTACCAAGAGGTGGGTTGGGCCAGCCTGCCAAATATGTTTTTAGACCGCTATGCCGTGCTGGCGAGCAAACGTGAGCACGCTGTTTCATGGCTCAATGCCGATGTGGCCCAGGCACTGATGAGTTGGCCACCCAGCGGACCATCGTCTGAGGTGCCTTTTATTTTGATGTTGCTGCGCGGCAAGTGCTATTTCCGCATGGAATACCCGCAAGTTGAGTTGGCCAATTTGCAGCATGTGGCCAAAATTTACAGCGTGGCGTGCGAATCAGCGCTGCGCAATGTGGCGCAGAGCACGGCTACGGGCTCGTCTTGAGGGCGAGGTTTTAGATCATTTATGCTTTGATTTGATAGAGCATAAATCCCAATCGTCTAGACTGAACCTTGCAGCGATCAAAACGATGCGCGAGTTCCGGCCAGAGCGCATATCCCAATCGTCTAGACTCGCGTACAGCTAATGCCAGTTCGTCAATGTCGTTCCGGCCAGAGCGCATATCCCAATCGTCTAGACTTGCCACGGCCAAGCGCACATCGCTGGCACCGTTCCGGCCAGAGCGCATATCCCAATCGTCTAGACTCCTCGCCAGTCACGCGACCGGTATTGACAAGTTCCGGCCAGAGCGCATATCCCAATCGTCTAGACTGATCGGGTAAAGCGCCCGAGGCATTGGCCAGTTCCGGCCAGAGC
>JANXSZ010000050.1 GCA_025356445.1 Betaproteobacteria bacterium
TTGAATTCAGGGCAGATATTTTCTTAGCATAGTCCGAAAAACACTTGCAAAACAAGGACTTGTGAGAGGGGTTGCGGAAGGTTTGGGGGGCATGGGGAGCTAACCTTTTCGGGGCGTTTCAGCCGTGAGCCATACGCCTTCTGGCAGCATCGACTTTCCTAAAAGAACCAAACACACTGATTGTGGCACGCGGTAGGCGCGGATGTCGTCTGCTTTGTGGTCTATCAGTTGGCTGAGTTGGGCCATCAGGGCGGCGAGTTGGGCGGCGCTAGCGTCTATCTGAAACACCGAGTATTGCAGGGGAATGCCTTGCTTTTTCAGCAGTTTGTAGATGGGTGCCCAGCGTTTGCGGTGGCCTATGTCGTAGGCGATGATCCAGCGGGCGGGTGTGTTTTGGGCCATGGTTCAGGTCAACAGTCCGGGGCGCAGCGCTTGGTGGGCCAGCTGGTTCAGACTTTGGAGATGTAACAGTAAGGAGGCCATGTTGCACTGTTGCCAGCGCTCGAACAGCGTAATCCGAGTGGCGGGGTCTTGTGCATGCACGGCTAGGCTGCCGCAGCGCAGGTTCATCTCGCCCCACAGCAAATCACACAGGTCATGGTCGATGGCGATAGGTTGGGCCTGCGGGCCGTAGCATTCGAAAGGGACGTGAGCTGCGGCGAGTTGCTGCGCCACCAAGGCGAGGCATTGGGCATGCATCTCAGCGGGCAGCCGCACATCCACGTGGCTCTGGTAGACCCAGTCGCGCTTAAGCTGCGCCCATACTTGCGGCTGTAGAGGCGAGGTGCTGGTGGCGTGCCATTGGCGCAGTACGGACAAGCGCCGCGCTTTTTGCCAATGGCGGTAGCGTTGCAGTCCTTCGGGTTGCTCCAGCAGCAAGTCCAGCGCAGTGCCAAAGTCGCTGTTTTGGCGGTGGTGCGGGCACAGTGTGCCCAGGGCGGTGCCTTGCGCATCAATCCACGTGATGGCGATGCTCGCTTGTTGGCAGGCTTGCAAGGCGGCACCGCTCCAGTCTACGGTGGTGCTGCTGACGATGCGGGCCACGCGCTGCAACGGAAAGCGCTGCTGCTGCGCCAACACCGTGGTCAGTACCAAGCTTTGGTCGCTGACGCTGACTCGCTTACGTATGCCATGGGCGAGGTAGAGCGTGCGTGCGCCAGGCGGCCGGATGTAGGTGGCGATGCGGCGGATAGCCGTATCGGCAGCGCTCAGCATGGTTCGTCCTCATCGGTGGGGTTGGCCACCCAGGCTTGGCCTTGTGCGCGCAACTGGCTGGTGAGTTGGCGGGCCTGGCGGCGTAACCAGCGTTGCCAGGGGGCTTGTTGTTGCTCCCAGGCGGTATAGAAGCCTTGGCGACCTGCTTTGCCCATCAGGCAGGCACCTTTGTCTTGGCTGAAATGGTCGGCCCGAAGGGTTTGGTCTTTGAAGCATTGCCATACCCACAAATCCACAGTGGGACGCAGCGGCTCTATCAGGTCACTGGCGAGGCTTTCGCGCCCGAAGCTGGGCCGGTGGTAGAAGCCCAGCAGCGGGTCTAGCCCTGCCGCCACGCAAGCCTGCACAGCTTGCGCGTGAAGCAGGGTGTAGCCCAGGGACAGGACGGCATTCACCGGGTCACGCGGTGGCCTGCGGTTGCGCCCGGTGAATGCCAAGGTTGGCGCAAACACCCCCATCAGCCCGCCAAAGTAGGCCCGTGCGGCTGCACCTTCGTGTCCGCGCAAGCTGTCCAAGCTGGGCGTTGTGGGGAGGCCGGTGCGCACATCGGCGTCCAAATGGGCGCGCAACTCAGCGAGCTGGGGGGTGAGCGTGGCGAGCGCGTCAAACAGGGGTTTGCGGGCATCGGGGCGTTGCACCATCAGGGTGTGCAGGGTGCGGCATTGGCGTGCCAGTTTGGCGGTGACTGTGGCCAGCGCCCAAGCGCGGCACCAGGGATCGTCGAGTACGCGGGTGGCTTGGGCCAGCCGGACGGCGGCGTCGTTGTGCTGGGGGCCGAGCACGATGGCGTAGCGGCGCTGGCTGCGTGGGCTCATAAGCACGGTGGTGGCCCCAGCCTCTGCCAACTTTTGCAGCACGCCGGTATCGAGCCGGGTATGGCTGCCGTGGATGACGCAGCGGTCAATCAAGGCGATGGGCACGGTGCCTCGGCGCTGGCCCGATTCGTACAGGGCCAGGGTGTTGCCTTCGGTTTTGACTTCGAGGTGGGCGCGGTCTAGGTGCAGCAGGGCCATGAGGGGTCTTCCAGTCCAGGGGTTACGGTACGGTGCTCCCAGTGTCCAAGCTGTTGCGCCCAATCAGGGTTGCGGCAAGCTTGCCGCGAGGGATGTTGCCTTGGTCTCAGCCGACGTAAAAGTAGTCCGGATCAGCGGGTGCCGTGGCCAGGCCCAGGGTGTGAACGCGGCTGCGTGGGTCAAGCCGCAACAGCATGAAGCGGTCGGTGTCCATGTCCAGCACGTGGCACACGTCTTCCAGCAAACCGGTGCGCTCAGACGGTGTTAGGTAGAGCTCGTGAACGGATTTTTGTCCCCCGGTGGCGTAGGTACGCACCAGCTTCAACATGGCGCTAAGGCGGCGGTGTTCCGCCACGTCGTAGGCGGCGAGGTAGAGGTCGCGGGCGGGCATGGGCAGATTGTGCGGATGCCCGGGGGCAAGACCTTGGTGCGGCAAGCTTGCCGCGTGGGTGGCTATGCGGTTTGTGGGCTGCCCTTGACCCACGTTGCAACGCGCTCACGCAGGCGTTGTAAGTCGGGGCCGCACACCAATTCAATATTCAAGGCGGCTGCCAGTTTGCGTTCTGAATCACGCACCGGGCGGTAGCTGGCTAGCATGCCGCGCGTACCCAGTCCACCGACACGGCGGCAAATTTCGGATAGCTTGAACAGGGTGTCGTTGGCTTTGGGGTGCAATTCGTTGTCCATCCGGGCGGTTTTACATTCGATGACGTAGAGTCGATTGCGGGCCATAAAGGCTACGTCCATTTCGTTTTTCAGACCGCTGGGGTCGGTGACAGCCAAGTTGGCGGCTTTGTCGCGAAGGGTAAGTTCGCCATGCAGTGCGGTCACGGTGCGGTACACGTGGTGTTCTAGCCACCCGCCTTTGACAAAGCGGAGGTCAGCAGTGTTGCTGAATTGAACCAGATCGCCACTGACCTGGAGGGCACCAGCTTGCTCAAACAGGCCAAGCAGGTAGTCCAACCCCCGGCTGTCTTGCTGCTGCGGTGTGAGTTTGGTCGCCAAGCTGCGCCGGTCTTCGGCTTGCTGGGCCAGGTAGTTCAGTTGACCCAGCGGCTGGGTGATTGAGCCCATTTGACTGATTAACGACTCCAGCAGTGCCGTGTGTTTGGCGCTGGGCTGAGGACGTTCGACTCCGGCGAGAGGGGTGTAGCCGTAGCCGCGCAGGTAATGGGTCAGGCGCAGGTAGGCGGTGAGTTTTTGTCGGGGTGCGGCTCCTTTGCCGAGCCAAATGACTTCGTCGGTGTCTAGGTCAACGTAAAACATCTTCCAGCCATAGGCATCGGCCACCGACTGGGCGGCCAGTGCCATGAGTTTGGTGCCCCCCGTGAGGTTGAGGGCGATGTCCGCACCGTCATGCAGGCTGGCGATGTCTTGCAGGCGCAGCTCCATGCTGGCGAAGTCATGCTCGTCGGCCAATGCGAGGCGGCTGGTTTTAATGCCCGACTCGGTCAACACGGCTTGCAGGGTATCGGCTTGGCGCTGCATTTTTTGGGTGACAAGCAACACGACAGCCTGCGGCTTGAGTGCCGGGTCAAGGGCTGGCAACAAGTTTGGGGCGGCCTGGGCGGAGACCAGCAGGATGTGGAGACTGTTTTTCATGGCTGGGTTTTCAGGTTGAAAGAGGGGGTTACTTGGGCCTGCAAGGTGTAGCCACCCATGCCCATGCTGGCGTTTTTGCCCACATGCAGCCACTGGCCTAGCCACAACCAGGGCCAAATCGCGGTGAGGGCTTCGCTGGGGCCGTGCAGCGTCCACTGGCCGAGCACGCCGCCCAGCGTCATCTCTTGCTGCTGGCGGCTGGAGTAGCGTACCCAGTCAAACCAGTGCAGTTGGCGCTGGTCGGTGACGACTTCGGTGTGGCGCACGGCCTCGGGCACGGCCTGGCCCCAGTCGGTTTGCCGGGCGTGGAATTCGAGCACCAGCGCTACCCGGCGGGCCACTGCGGCCACCAGGGCGCGCGGGCTGAGTTGCAGGGGCCGCAGCGGGCTACCCTGGTGCTGCAGGCGCATGGGGGTGTGGATCTGCAAGCTGATGGCCTGTATCGGCTGGGTAGCGGCGAGGGTCAGGTGGGCGGGGTGTTCCACCAGCACCGGGGCGGTGTGCTGCCAAATAGGGTGAGCTATGCCCTGCGCGTCGATCCAGTCCACGCTCTGTAGCTCGGCGCGGCTGCGGCTTTTGGTCAAGCCCTGGGCCAAGGCACGCTGCCAAGCAAACACGACCAGTGCCAGTTGCCCCAGCGCGTCGCCCGCCAGCACCATATGGAACTCCAGCGGGTCGCCCGCTTGCAGATCGGGCCGTTGGGCAGCAGGGTGGTCTGGCTGGTGGATGGCGGGCGGCTCGATGACGTAGGCGTTGGGGATGGCGCTGAACTTTTGCAGCGCGTGCGCGGGCGGCGGCAGTGCTTCAAAAATACGGGTGTACGGGCAGGTCACCTGCAAGGGGCAGCCGCCGCAGGTGGGCTGGCGCGTCATGCAGGCCACGCCGCGCAGGGCGGCACCGAACTGGCCGCGCAGCAACGATCCGGCGTAGTCGGGCAGGCGCACCGGGTCGTGCATGCGGGCGGTGAAACGGTAGCGGGCCAGAGAGACAGGGGGCGCGAGGGTCATAAAAAGGGGCTGGCTGAAGAGCTGGCAATGAGCTGGCTGAAAATGCGCTGGTCCACCGTTTTGAGCAGGCTTTCGCGCTCGCCACTGGGCAGGAATGCATGCACAAAGGCTTGGCGCAGCAGGGCCAGCGCCTCCCACAGCGTGAGGCCACCGTCGGCCATGCGGGCGGCAGCCAGGTACTCCCCTGCCAGGGTGGTGCGCGAGATGCCGGGGTTGTCGGTGCACAGGGTGACCGGGAGCCCGCTGTCGATAAAGTCGCGCAGCGGGTAGCGCGGATACCCGGCGGTGGCGGGGTAGGCTGGGTCGTGAAAGCCCACGACTTCGCGGTTGGAACTGGGGCACAGCTCCAGGCAGATACCCCGGTCGCGAAAGCGCGCCGCCAGTTGCGGATGCTGCGCCAGGGTGAGGCCGTGGCCGATGCGGTCGGCATGCAGGTGGTAGGCTGCCTGCCAGATGTTTTCAGCGCTTTCGCCTTCCCCTGCATGGATGGTGACCGGTATGCAGTCGGCAAATGCGGGCACAAAGCTGGGGGCTATATCGGCCGGGTTGTGGGTTCCCTCATCACCGGCCAGATCCATGCCCAGCACAAAGCCGGGCAGTTGGGCTTTGGCCGCTACTGCGTTGCGCACGGTAGCGGCCAGGGTGTCGCGCTGGCGGCGGTCCAGTATCCAGACAAAGCCGATACGGGGTGCCGTTGCGCAGTGCGGTCCCTCCGGCGCATGCACCTGGGCCCCGGCAGCCTGCAGCGCATCACGCAGGTCGTGCAGAAAACCGACCGGGTCCTGCGGACGGTATTTGTGCGGGCTGCCGCGCAGCTCCAGATAAGCCAGCCCTTCGGCACGGGCTTGCGCCACGATGGCCTGGGCATAGGGCGCGACCGCTACGGGGTGTGCCAGCAGCGCCGATCCGCTGAGTTCGCCGGGCCGCTCGTAGGCGGCAAATCCGTGCGCAGATTTTTTCAAGGCCACGCGCGGTGCGGTGGTGCCATAGAGGTTGTGCTGGAGTTGCGCGTCGCTGGCATGCAGCAGCAGTGCGGCGGTGAGGGCACTGCGCTGGGGGCCGTGCAGGTGGGTTGGCCAATCCCACGGCCACTCCTTTTTTAATAGCTTCTCACGCACATCAGATAAGCGCTGGAGCTTTATTTCACCACTAAGGCTATCCCATACCGCCTGGGCCACTGTTTGCTGCTCGGCCACGCTGAGGCAGCCGCCCAGGTGGCGGTGCAGATCGGCTTTTGGCAAGACAGTCAGCCCATCCGCGTGCTGCGGACCCAGGGGGGTGGCACGCAGGCTGGCGATGCGGGCGGGTGCCAAGCGGTACAGGCTGCGCCAGTTTTCATGCCGGTCGTTTTGTGCCACTTCGGCCAAAAAATTACCCAGCAATTGGCTGCTTTCGCGCTGTAGGCGGGCCAGTGCATGGTGCAACGCGTGACCCTGCGGCGGTAACGGCCAAGCGCAGGGCTGACCGACAGAGGCCAGCGGCAGTGGGTAGGCGTGGCTGTCGATGCGCTTGCCGTCGGTGGCAATGTCCAGCAGTTCGTTACGCTGGCCAGTGCCTGCCACCAGCGGGGTGATGGCTTGGGCAAGGTGCGCGGCCAAGGGCGCGGCAAACAGGGCGGGCTGGACTGCTTTTTCTTCAGGCGTGCGGGCCAGCA